>CAKUFS010000080.1 GCA_934648845.1 uncultured Eggerthellaceae bacterium | reverse complement strand
CTCATGGCAACCGTGTCGGCACCCCAGGCGCGAAACGCGCGAATCTCGGCCGGCGTCTCAAAGCTTGGCCCCAAAAGACCCAGGTAAACGCCTTGATGGACGGAAATGCCTTCCCTGTCGGCAATGCTTTGCGTCAAAGCACGCAGCTCAGGATCATACGCATCGAGCATGCTGAAGAAGCGAAACGCTATCTGGTCAGGATCAATGCCCACAATAGGATTGCGCCCCGTGAAATTGATGTGATCTGTCATAATGCAGAAATCGCCCACGTGGTAGGACGCGTTAATGGCGCCCGCAGCATTCGTGGTGATAAGCGTCTGAATGCCCAGCTCGTGCATGACCCAAATGGGAAATGCCACTTGCTGCGCCGTGTTGCCCTCGTAGCCGTGCAAGCGCCCCTGCATGGCAAACACGCATTTTCCACCCAGCTCACCGCACACGAAGCGACCCACATGACCCGTGCAGGTAGAAGTCTTCATGAAGGGAACATCCGCAAAGGGAATGAAAACCGGCTGCTCGATTTGCTCCGCCAGCGGACCCAAACCCGAACCTAAAACAATACCCACTTCAGGCGTGCGTCCATCAAGCCGCGTGCGGATAAGTTGCGCCGCAAACGTGATTTTCTCTTTCAACGTGTATGCATCCGTTGTCATAAATAGTTCCTTTCTTGCGCCCGCCCCCGCGGGCTTACGTAACGCGGCCTTATAAGAAGCACGCATTCGCTAACAGGTATCGGCCCGAAACACCTGATGCGCCCACAAAAAACGTTTGAAGCGAAAAGTAATTCATCTGCTCATTTTACTATCGATTCGGCCACTTGGTCAGTCTCGTAACCAGCGCTGCGCGCCAATAAGATACGCGGCCGCCCCGCCAAATCGCGCACGATTTCACCTTGCACGAAACCATTCTGCAAAGCAAGCTCTTTTGCCTGCTCAAGACACGTTTCATGCAGCTCAACGGCATACACGCCACCTGGCTTCAGCGCACGTGCCGCCCACTGAGTAAGCGGACGGAACAGCTCCAAGCCATCCGCGCCGCCATCAAGCGCTAATGCGGGCTCAAAAGCGGTCACTTCCCTATCGAGCGTGTCTAAAACGGCGGTAGGAATGTAAGGGGGATTCGAGATAACCAGGTCGAACGTACCCATAAGCTCAGCAGGCACCGCTTGGCCCAAGTCACCCTGGAAAAGCGAAACACGCAGGTCAAGCCCAAGGTTTTCCACGTTTTCACGCGCAAGCTCCAACGCATCGGCAGAAATATCGGTCGCAACAACACGGCATTCGGGGCGTTCATACGCAAGCGAGCACGCAATGCAACCGCTTCCCGTGCAAATGTCGGCTGCCAAAAACGGCTCATCTGTCGGCAGGGCAGCAAGTGCTTCACTGACCAGCACTTCTGTTTCCGGGCGCGGAATCAAAATGCCTTTGCGCACCTTCACGTCAATATGCCTGAATCCCACTTCGCCCACGATGTACTGAAGCGGCTCGCCCGCACCGCGACGCGTCACGTATTCGCGCAACACATCGCGCTCGGCATGCGAAAGCGG
>CAKUFS010000079.1 GCA_934648845.1 uncultured Eggerthellaceae bacterium | reverse complement strand
ATCCCGCAATTCAGCTGGCAACGTTCCTGTACGACAACTATTGCAACGATCGCGACAAGTTCTCGTTCCTCACACCCAAGCGCGGCCGCGTTTTGGGTTTGTGGATTGAGCAGCTGGTGGCCGAGAGCCTGGGCAAAGACGGCAAGGGTATTTTGCCGAACATTGAGGTTGACCCGCTGCTTTTGACGAAGGACCCCGGCGATCGTGGCGTTATCAAATACGTAACGCGCAACGACTCGCAGGATGAAACCGTGAGTTTCGCAAAGGGTCTTGACTACATCGACCCCGCTATTCCGCAGCTTTCGTATTCCGTGGAAAGTGCTTATGACCTGGTGCATCACTTCATTATGTGGGAGTACGCCACAGCGATGTGCGGATACCTGATGAAAGTATGCCCGTTTGACCAGCCCGATGTTGCCTCGGCGAAAAAGCAGGTGCTGGACATTTTGGCGCAGGGTCATCCGAAGCCGACATTCACGCAAAGCTCCATCAACGGCATCAAGATGGGCCGTTTTCAGGTGAGCGTTTCCGAATGCCTGATGGGACATATGCATACGCGCACGCGTCAAATGCTTGAACGTGCAGTTCAGGAGCTTATCGCAAGCATCCAGCCGGGCGACTTCTTCGGCTTGCTGGCGTTTTTGCCGTATACGGGTGAAGGCCGCCGCGAAGCGCTTGAAGACATTCGCAACGATGTGGCCGACAAGATTGGCGTGCCGTCGTGCCTGGAAGTGGGACCGCGCTACCTGCATTCCACGGGCCAGTTGCACAAAGGTGGCAAGAACAACGGCGTGTTCCTGATTCTTTCGGCCGACGAGATGGACGATATCAAGTTGGACAGCAGGGCGAAATCCATGGGAACGCTTGCAAAAGCCCAGGCAGCAGGCGATTTCATTACGCTTTCCGAGCGTGGACGTCGCTGCTTGTACATCAACTTGCCCGACAACACGGGCGTAACGTTGCGCGCGCTAGAGAAAGTGGTGAAGCACGCCGCGGAGAAGGCCGCTTACTAACGCACAATGGGAGATGCGTGCTATACGCGTGCCGCAAACGACAACGAAGAAAGAGGGATGCCATGCGCGAAGCGCTGGATCTGACCATAAAAGGAATCGTGCAAGGGGTGGGCTTCCGCCCCTTTGTGTATAGATGCGCCCATGAGCTGGGCATTACGGGCTGGGTTTTGAACGGGACGTTTGGCGTGAAAGTGCATGCGGAAGGCGAACCGGCCGACCTGGACGCTTTCGTTATGCGTGTTCACGATACGGCGCCGGCGGCTGCCCATATAGCGGAAATCCAGCTGGCCGATGGCGTGCTTGAGCCGTGCGACGATTTCAAGATTGTGGCGTCGCAGCAAGACGCGGACGAGAAGACCACGCTTGTTTCCGCCGATCTTGCAACGTGCGCTGCATGCGAGCTGGAGCTTTTTGACCCAAATAATCGCAGGTATCGCTATCCATTTATCAATTGCACGAATTGCGGGCCGCGCTTTACCATCATCGATCGGTTGCCGTACGATCGCTGCAACACTTCTATGGCGGCGTTTCCGATGTGTCCCGAATGCGCTGAAGAGTACGCCGATCCTCTGAACAGGCGTTTTCATGCGCAGCCAGATGCGTGTTGGGAATGCGGACCTAAGATCTCGTTTGCGGTGAAGGCGGGCGA
>CAKUFS010000078.1 GCA_934648845.1 uncultured Eggerthellaceae bacterium | reverse complement strand
CGATAATCGAAACGAGCAAGCGCATAATCGCTGTTCAAGTTCATAACATGCCCTGCCAGCTTATCGTAAAGACGTGTGAGCTCCGCAAGCTCTGTCGCACTGTCATCAACAGCGGCCTTGAACGCGTAGAAGTCGTTGAGGTACGCCTCTTGGTCAAACGAATCGCGCGAACGCTGGTCAAGAGGGACATCCTGGTGCTCAACGTTTGTCCTGTAGGTGAACGCAACAGGACCAGCAGAGCCCATTGGGACACCAGCGGGCAAGCCGCCAGCACTTGTGCCGCCCATGCTTCCCGCGCTTCCCGCGCTTCCTGCGCCAGCCCCTTCCCCGCTACATGCGCAAAGCGATAAGACCAGCGCAAGGCTCGTAGCAACAGCACCGATTTGTTCCCTACACCTCAAACGCTTCATGTTTCCACCCCTTTCAACGACAAGGACTCAAGCAACAGGCTCGTCTTCCCCTTCGCGCCGCCGATGCGTAGCGCCCAGTGTGCGCGTTGCTGGCGTCCCTTTCGCGCCCACGGTACGCATTGCCCGCGATTAGTCCCCTCCCCGCACGATTTCCCAACCTTCACTTTACCTGCCACTGCATCACAAAGAAAGGACTTGCGGCTCATAAACGGCAATCTGATGCACCCCTTTGGCGCAAATGCAAGTTCTTGCGATGCAACGCAGATGGGCTTTTCTTTGCCCAACTTCGCAAAATACACGCCGCATTACAAGGTGCAACGTTACACTGATACCGAAAGGTTTTAGGGGGCGAATGCGCCGAACTGCAAGGAGGGTCTTTTGAGCGCGTATGTTTTGTCTTGCTGCTCGACGGTTGATCTCACCAGAGAAAAAATCGAAGCACGCGGAATAAAGTGGGTACCGTTCCATTATGAAATTGACGGAAAGGAATACCTGGATGACTTTGGAGAGACAATTCCCTACGATGATTTTTATGCCGCCATGGCAAAAGGGAGCTCAACGAAAACATCCCAGGTCAACGTGGGAGAATTCTACGAGCACTTCAAACCGATTGCGTCTGAAGGAAAGGATATCCTGCATATTTCGTTTTCGTCGGGCCTTTCGGGTGCTTATGGTTCTGCTGAAATTGCCGCGAAAACAATCAAGGAAGAATTCCCCGAGCGCAACGTGACCGTTGTTGATTCGCTGTGCGCATCGTCGGGATACGGCCTGTTCATGGATAAACTTGCCGACCTGAAAGATTCGGGCATGGAGATGGATGAGCTCGCTGCGTTTTCCCTGGAAAACAGGCTGAACGTACATCACTGGTTCTTCTCCACCGATCTGCATTATTACGTTTTGGGCGGACGCATTTCGAAAGCGGCAGGCGCCATTGGCGGTGCGTTGAAGATTTGCCCCGTTTTAAACATGAGCAACGAGGGCAAGCTGACTCCGCGCGAAAAAGTCAGAACAAAGAAGAAGGCAATCGCGCGCGTGGTGGACATCATGAAAGAGCACGCGGCAGACGGAAAAGAGTATCGCGGCAAGGTGTTCATTTGCAATTCTGCATGCCTTGAGGATGCTCAAGCGGTTGCAAGCATGGTTGAAGAAGCGTTTCCCCAGATGGATGGCCCCGTGGAGATTTTCCCCATTGGCACGACTATCGGCAGCCACACCGGCCCGGGAACCGTCTCGCTGTTTTTCTGGGGCGATAAGCGCGTAGATTAGGATAAAGCTCGATTCTCGCAGTCAGGATTCACAAAAACGCTCGATTCCGCTTCATTTCCAGGCAGGTTGTTGAAAAAGCGGGGTCAAATTCGAAGTTGTGGTAGGTTGGAAGTAGGTCTGAATTCGATTTTGATTCCACACCGAATTATGCTTCAATTAA
>CAKUFS010000077.1 GCA_934648845.1 uncultured Eggerthellaceae bacterium | reverse complement strand
AAATAAGCATTAGCGAATTACCAGTTCAAATCTATTTCCAACTGAGGCGTATTCAACTTTCCGATAAATGTCGAAGAACAACCTACTTCCAACCTATCACATCTTCGAATTTCGACCCCAAAACTCAACAACATGAATTCTGCTGTCTGCTCGCGGCGACCAGCAAGGGATTCGCCGAACGGGCTCCGCTTGGATAATGCTTCTTCGGGCTTGCGCCTCGCGCATTTTACCCAAAAGCGTCGCACGTCGGCTCATGGCCTTGCCGTCGCTTTTTCACGCGTCTAGTGCTCTTGTGTCCTTGAAACATGCAAACACTAATAACTTATTCTTATTAGTAATAATTCTCAAAAAATATCAAAAATCACGTGCATTTGTATACTGCTATGCCTTATAGTGAAAGACAACTGGAACACTGGGATTTTAGACGTCTATAAACAGGGGTACTTAAGGAGGGGACTTGCATGGAATTTATGCAGGATGTGGTGTTTCTTGACCGACTGCAATTTGCCGGAACGGCTATCTATCACTACATGTTCGTGCCGCTCAGCATTGGATTTGGTCTGATTCTTGCCATACTTATGACCAAAGCATACCGCAGTGGCAAACCCGAAGATGATCATCTGGCGCGCTTCTGGCTCAAGCTTTTCACGGGCACGTTTGCCGTAGGTGTTGCTACGGGCATTACGATGGAGTTTAGTTTTGGCACTAACTGGGCGGATTACTCGCGCTTTGTTGGCGACATTTTCGGTGCGCCCCTTGCGGCCGAAGCTCTGTTCGCGTTCTTCTTGGAATCGGTCTTTTTGGGCGTTTTGCTCTTTGGACGCGAAAAAGTGAGCAAGAAGCTTTACCTGGTAAGCGCATGGCTTGTTTGGATTGGCTCTTGTCTTTCTGCTCTATGGATTATTATCGCGAACTCGTGGATGCAGACTCCGGCAGGTTACGCGATTGGTCCTGATGGCAATGCCGTGCTCACGGACTTTTTCGCCGCCGCGCTCAATTATTCCACGCTGCAGCGCTATGCGCACGTACTGGTTGCCGTGATGCTCTGCGGCGCGCTTATGACCATTGCGGTGGGCGCGTATTTCCTGCTCAAGAAGCGCCCGGGCAATGCGGGCATGAAGCTTGTCAAGCTTGGTGCTGTTGTTTCGCTGGCGTGCACGATCCTTATGGTTCCTGTTGCGCATCAGCAAGCCGTTGAGGTGGCGCAGCAGCAACCTGCGAAATTGGCCGCCATGGAAGGACAGTACGAGACCGGCCCTATGGGTATGTCTCTCATCGGTTGGGTTGACGAGGAAAATGAGCAGCTCATCACCGTAGAAATCCCCGGCCTTACGAGCTTCTTGGCAACGGGCGACTTCAATGCGGAGTTCCCGGGCATCAACGATTTCCCCGAAAACGAGCGCCCGACCGACGTGAACCTGATTTATCAGTGCTACCACATGATGCTGCTTCTTTTTGGTGTTGCCGCACTTGCGCTCATCCTTTCGCTGCTGGTTGCTTTCGGCAAATTGAGCGTTGAAAAGCGCAAATGGCCGCTCTATCTGATGATGATCGGTTGGGCTGCTGCGCTGCTTGCTATTCAGTTTGGCTGGTGCACGGCCGAGTTTGGACGTCAGCCGTGGATCGTTTACGGTGAACTGCTCACGGCAGATGGCATTTCCCAAGCAGTAAGCGCGCCCCAGGTCATCATTACGTTGGCGCTTTTCGGCTTGGTGTATACCATTATCTACGTTGTGTGGGTGAAAAGCTTCATCAAGACCGTTAAGGCCGGTCCCGAGGCAATCGCTGCGCAAGACGAAGCCGCTGCTTGTCCCGTCAAGCTGGACGTGGAGGTGAAAGAATAATGCTTATCCTTGGAAACTTGTGGTTCATTATCATCTTTGT
>CAKUFS010000076.1 GCA_934648845.1 uncultured Eggerthellaceae bacterium | reverse complement strand
TATTTTTGCCTCCGTTGCATTATTTTGACATTCCACCCCTAAAAGGAAAGCAAATGCAAAGAAGGGCTTGTCGGGGAGGAAAAAGCCAGCGTACGCACGACGCGCTGAGACAAGGGGAGCGCGAGGCATGGAACCAAGAGAGTACCATTAAAAAAAGCCAGCGTACGCACGGTACGTTGGCTTGTAACGTGAACCTTGATGTTACTCCTCGGGCTCGCTTACGTCGGCGGGGTAACGCCTCGGGGCATCAGGCGCGGCCTGGGGGCCTTCCAAAAACTCGCGATCGGGGGAAACGCCGGGCATCCACCCACGGCGCGCGTAACCGTCGCGCCCTTCCACCATGTTGCCCCACGGGCTGGTCTGCCAATTGGCCCACTGATTCGGCGGCACAATGTAGTCCGCCAGGCTCTCGGCCTTCCCGTAATGCTTCGTGCGATGGTACGCCTTATACCAAATGCAATAGCGCTCACCAGGGAATACCTCACACCAGCCATCGCGCGAGCCGCCGCACGGTCCATTACGCTGGCACTTGGGACACTGCGACATGGGGCACGTGTAGCCGCACGCGTATAAGCCGCAGTCGCCGCAATCAATGCAGTGGTACAGTGCAACCTTGCTCAAATGCTCAATACCGTGGGGGCGCAGCTGCCCGCGCTTGCGATCTTTGCCGCCAATAACCGACTTGAACGCCGCGTTGATGGGGCTTCCCGGCACAAACACCAGCTTATGGAAGACACGCGACATGCGATAGTTTCCGCGAATCTCCTTGTCGCCGAAAAGATCGCCTTCCAGGGTGTTGCGCTCGTTGGAGTTCAAAAGCGTCTCGGGATCTTGCTTGTACACCCAGAAGCTCGTCTTGGGCGCAAACATCACGTCACGCGCTGGTGCTTGCCAGTCACCTGCGTATTCCTGCGCCTTTTCAAGCAGGTATTTCACCGTTTCGGCGTTAACATTGGCTCCGCCGATATGGACGCCCGCATAACCCATGCCGCGCGCTGCAGCAATAAGCTTCGCCGCACGATCAAGGCGCGCCTGAAGGCCGCCATCGGGCAGCTCTTTTTCCGCACGCGCAACTTCCATCAGCTCATCGGACACATCGCAGCCGGGAACGCCACCACGATGCATGAACGCCGCCGTACCCGCATTCAGCACGAAGATGTTTGCAACCAGGGGAACATCAATGCCGGCATCGCGCACGAGCATGAGCATTTCCTGCATCTTGCGCGCATCGTAACCCACTTGGCTCACAATGAAGCGCGCACCCGCAGCAACTTTCTTCTTCAGCTTATAGAACTGCGTGAATACTTCCCCTTCGGTCCATTTGAAGGGGGAAACCACAGCGCCTGGGAAGAAATTAGCCGGCCGCGTGCGCACAAGCTTTTTTCCGCGCGGATACGCCATGCCTTCATTCATGTCGCAGACAAGCTGCGTCATGGTAACGGGATCAAGGTCGAACACGGGACGCGCCTGGCCCATCCAGCCGCCCGTGGGAGCATCGCCCGTCATGCACAGCAGGTTTTCGATTCCCGCGCGTTGCATGCCGTAGAGTTGCGACTCAATCTGATTGCGGTTGCGGTCTTTGCAGGTCATATGGACCAAAGGAACAATGCCTTGGGAAAGCAAATCGGTTGCGAACGAATCCGCAAGAAGAGCAGGCGTGCCGCTGGGAGAATCGGTAATAGAGATGGCGTCAACCAACCCCGTGTTCCAAATCTCAACCGCCTCTTCAAGCGTCTTTATCTGGGCTGGCTCCACTGCTCCCCTGCCGGGAACGGCTTCGACACTTACCACGAATGAGCCTGACTCGAATGCCTCTCGAAAACGATTTTGAACCATAGCATCTCCTTGCATCGCTGGCCACTCTCACTAACAGCAAGCTCGACTTCTGCGCAAGTACCTTTTAGATTCACTCGCCCGTTGTAGTCGCTCGCGTTCGAGATTCCATTGCCCCTATTGTGCAACAAAAAAACGCCCGCCGAACAAGTCGGTGGGCGTTTCGTGCCAATTAAGTCGCGAAAGGTTTAATCGGGAATTAACCCAGCATAACCTCGGCAGCCTTAGCAGCGCAAGCGCCTGCGTCAACGGTGTAGTAGTCAGCACCGA
>CAKUFS010000075.1 GCA_934648845.1 uncultured Eggerthellaceae bacterium | reverse complement strand
GTGTATGTGACGCTGGAGCCGTGCATCATGTGCGCCGGGCTTATGCATCAGGCGCGCATCGATCGGTGCGTTTATGGCGCTTCGGATCAGAAAGCAGGCGCGCTTGGCACGCTTTATGCCATGAACGCCGATGAGCGCTTGAATCACAATTATCCTGTTCAAGCAGGAGTTTTGGGGGATGAATGTGCGCATCTGCTTACGGATTATTTCGCAAGCAAGCGCAAAGCTGCCAAACGGAAACAAGCGGCGCAGCAAGAATAGCAGGAATGAAACGCGGGGTGCGTAAATGACTTCCGAAAACAATCAAGTAGATCTTATTGGCGAAGCGTACGCGAACGCGCGTGCCGAGGGCGTGCAGCTGCGCACGGGTGGCGCGGGGTATACGAAGCTGGTGGCGCCGGCAAAAGTGAACCTCTATCTGGGCGTGGGTGAAAAGCTGGAGAATGGCTATCACTCTGTGGAAAACGTCATGCACACGCTGCTTGCCCACGACGTGCTTTACATGCGCTGCTTATCTGCGCAGGCGTTTGCGTATGAGACGGGCGTTGCCTTCGCCAACACGGAGGAAAACGGATCTCAGCGCGATTCGAATTTGAAAATTCACTTGACTTGCTCGGGCTCAGGCGCGATTGTGCCGCCCGAAATCCCTGCCAGCAAGAACATCGTCTATAAAGCAGTGCGTGCATTTTCCCAGGCCATTGGCAGGAACGAGAACGAAGTCATGGATATTCACCTGGAAAAGCATCTTCCGCATCAAGCGGGGCTGGGCGGCGGATCATCCGATGCTGCTGCGGCGCTTGTGGGCGCAGCGAAACTGTGGGGGATTGATCCGAGCGATCCACGCATCGAGGCTGTGGCGAAAACGCTCGGCGCCGATGTTGCGTTTTTCCTGCGCGGCGGTTGCGCCCTGTATAACGGCGTGGGTGAGAACTACGTGCGCAGTCTAACCGCGCGAAAAGACCCCGTTGTTCTGATCAAGCCGGAAGGCGGTCTTTCAACGGCTGCGGTGTATCGCGCGTTCGATGAAAACGCAACGCTTCCAGGCAAAGCCCTCAAAGATGCGCTTTCATTTGCGCAAACAGCAGAAGAGGTGCCGCTGTTCAACGGGTTGGAAAACGTGGCTGGTCAGCTGGACGGCACGTTGGCAGGCATCCGCGCATGGGCGCAGTCCCAACCTGGCGTTATAAGCGCCATGCTCACGGGAAGCGGATCGTGCACATTTGCCATCTGCGCCAATTCTACTGCCGCCTTGAGGGTCACTGCTGCCGCGCAGGCGCAGGGTTGGTGGGCAACATCCACGTTCTTCGCGAATATTCGCGCCGCGGTGAGCAAGTAGCTTTCGAGGCTTGCTCACGGACAAGCCCCCGAAAGCGTGGTAGCCGCCTAACGAATGGGCGGCTGGTTGTTTTTAAGGTTGCGCACGAAATCCTTGATTTTGCGCCACGTTGTGTAGACAAATGCCTCGTCAGGGCGATGTTTGTACTGCGGATACTTCTTCAGGAAACTCCAGTTGCAAATGCGAACAACAATGAGCCCCAGCACCGCTGCGGCCAAAAAGCTTCCGAAAATCTCAACGGCAAACGTGTTTTTGTCGAGCACGGTAAGCAGCGTGATAATGGCCAGCCCAATGCAAAGCACAACGCAGATAACGGTAAAAAAGTCGATAACGATTTGCTTTGCGCGCGCAGAAGGAAAGCGGAATCGCGCGATAAAGTAGATAACAACGGCAAGAATAGCAAGGAAAATCACAAAGGGAACAATGCGTGTCAGGCGAATGAGGAACATAGCGCACCTGATTTCTTTGCTTTGAAAGCCGTTTGAAAAAGCCGCCTAAAATAAAAAAAAGACGCGTGGCGGAGAGCTGGGGATTTGAACCCCAGATACCCTTATGGGGTATACACGCTTAGCAGGCGTGCTCCTTCGGCCTCTCGGACAGCTCTCCATGACCATGCGTATCCGCAATTTTAGCAAACCAATCGCCAGATTCAAAGACAATTTTTGCGATTTTGAAAAATAGTGCGAATTTCGGAGGATTTCACGACGTTTTGCAAGCTGTTCGCTGCCATCTCGCCACTTTCGGCGCGTTTACTTCGCCCCTTCGGCGAGCCTGCGCCAACTTCCTTGCAAGCGTTTTCGAACAAGGGATTTGTTCGTTCAGTGAATTTGCTCGCTTTTGTCGTTCCCCTTATCAACAGATAGTATGCCTTTGCCTGTTTCCTGTTGCATGTGCCCTGTTCGCATGCTATGTATACAGATTGACAAAAAAAGGAA
>CAKUFS010000074.1 GCA_934648845.1 uncultured Eggerthellaceae bacterium | reverse complement strand
GTAGACGCCACCGTGAAAACGCTGCGCGCCGCTCAAGAGCAGCCCGACGATCCCGCCGCCGTGGCCGCCCTTCCCCAGCTTTCGCCGAAAGACATCACCGACGCAAAGCCGTGGGGCGCTTACGGCCTGGATGAAAACGCGCCCGTACCCTGCCTGCGCCATCATTTGGAAACGCATGGCATTACGTACCTGCAGCTTTACTACAACATGGACGCCATCCCGTTCGGCCAGCTGCCCTACACCGCAGTTCTTGCGTTTATCATGGGCAAGCTTGCCACGCAGCGTTGGAGCGCGGCGCAGTTGGACACGCTGGTTCAAAGCAAGCTGGGCGCGTTAACCTTCGCCCCGAAAGTCGTGAGCAGCGATGATGACCCGCACGCCTTCACGTTGTCTTTAGGCGTGGGGGCATCGTGCCTTGAGATGAAAACGGCCGAAGCGCTGGATATCATTGGCGAGATTGCGGCCCATACCGATTTTACCGACACGGCGCGCATTAAGGACATTTTGACGCAGCTACGCATCCAGCTTGAGCAGATGTTTATCGGCGCAGGTCACAGCGTTGCTATGGAACGCGTATGCTCGTACCTGCGCGAAGGCGCCCTGGTGGCTCAGCAAGTGAGCGGCATTGACCTGTACGTGTTTCTGAAGGATTTGCTGGCGCATTTCGATGAACGCGCAAACGAACTTTCCGCAAAGCTCCAAGCAATGGCGACCATCATCTTTGACCCCCGCAACGTGCTGGCAAGCTTCACAGGCACGCAAGCAGCATACGAAACGTTCCTGCACGCGTTGAGCGACACGGGCTGCCTGGGCGCCTCTGCCAGCACCAGCGCAGGCGATAAACCGGAGCGCGCTTTGGTTGTACCGCGCCCCACCATCAAGAAAGAAGCGTTCGTTGTTCCCGCAGATGTTACCTACACTGCCTGCGGACACGACCGTCGCTTGCTGGACGGCGCGCTGCCTTACCACGGATCGCAGCTTATTGTCGCAAATGCATGCTCACTTGATTTCATCTGGAACGAAGTACGCGTAAAGGGCGGCGCTTACGGCGGTGGCCTGCGCGTTCCCGCAAAAAACGACATCATGTTCTACTCGTATCGCGATCCGCGCATCGATGAAACGCTCGAACGCTACCGTGCCACGGCCGATTGGCTGCGCACCTTCACGCCTTCTGCACGCGAGTTCGACGGCTACGTGGTAAGCAGCGTGGCGGCGCTGGATAACCCCCAGAAACCGCGTCCGATGATTGTCGCCCAGAACAACGCGTTCCTGCAGGGGCGCGCAGCCGACTTCCGCCTGCAGTGCCGCAGCGAAGTGCTGGAAAGCGCGTCGGAAACGGTGCGCGCCTTCGCCGACACGCTGGAAGCTGCGGCAAACAAGGAAAGCGTGTGCACCATTGGCAATCGCGCTATCATTGAGAACGCGAAAACGGAATTCAACACGATAGAGCTGTTCTAACGGCGCAGCGGCAAGGGAACGGGCGCCCCACGCCGTCACAAGATGCACGCAAACACCGCCCCGCGCCGTCCGCGAAACCGCAAACGCAAGAACACTTTAGTAACAAACGCGCGGCGGGCGGCCAAATGCGCTAAACTTGTCACCGTCAAACATTAAATGAGAAAGGGAGAAACAATTATGCTCGAACTGAAGAACCTCGTATTCGAGGTGCCCGTTTCAGAAGGAGCAAAGGAGACCAAACGCATCATCGATGATTTATCTTTGACCATCGAAGACGACCGTTTCACCGTAATCACCGGCCCCAACGGTGGCGGCAAGTCTACCCTTGCAAAGCTGATCATGGGCATCGAGAAGCCCACCTCGGGACAAATCCTGTTCAACGGGCAAGACATCACCGAGATGAGCATCACCGATCGCGCGCAAGCAGGCATCGGCTACGGCTTCCAACAACCTGCTCGTTTCAAAGGCATGAAAGTGAAAAAGCTGCTCGACATTGCTGCAGGCAAAAAACTTCCCATGCTGGCATGCAACGAATACCTGGCAAAAGTCGGCCTGTGCTCGGCAAGCTACCTGACCCGCGAGGTTGACAAGAGCCTTTCGGGTGGCGAAGTGAAGCGCATTGAGATTGCCACGATTTTGGCGCGCGACCCCAAGCTTGCCATTTACGACGAGCCCGAAGCGGGCATTGACCTGTGGAGCTTCGATCGCCTGACCGAAACGTTCCGCGACATCCACGCCGCGCACGACGGTCGCTCCATTGTGATCATCTCGCATCAAGAACGCATCATCCAGCTTGCAGACGAGATCATCTTGCTGCGCGCCGGCAAAGTGGCCGAAACGGGCACGCCCGAAGAACTTCTGCCCAAGCTGGGTTTTGTGGCAAAAGGGACCCCGCAATGCCAGCTGAGCCAGCCCACCGAGCTGCACTTGACCGAGATTCCCACCACGTGCTAGTTCGACCTTTACGTTGCGCGCGCGGAACTTGGCGCGCAGCAGCATTTACCTTGCAACCTTCGCGGGCGCGCAAATCGCCCGCTCATCCATAAGGAGGACTCAATGGCTGTTGATCTTTCGCCCATTGATGAAAGTCTGTTGGCATCAATCGCCAACATTCACGGCATGCCGAAAGGCGCCTTTAACATCCGCAAAGACGG
>CAKUFS010000073.1 GCA_934648845.1 uncultured Eggerthellaceae bacterium | reverse complement strand
TTCGTGCCGAATGCCACACGCGCCATTTTCTGCAGCAGGTAAACGTCCTCGTTCGTGGAGCGGCTGCAAGCGAAGGCAGCCAGGCTATCGGGACCGTATTGCGCTTTGAGCTGGGAGAATCGCGTTGCCACCAAGTCAAGCGCTTCATCCCAAGTAGCCGGCTCGAATTCGCCAGTCGCGCGGTTTTTGATAAGCGGCGTGGTCAAGCGATCGGGGCTTTGCACAAAATCGAAGGAGCCAGAGCGCCCTTTCACGCACAAACGGCCGCGGTTCGAAGCGCCGTTTGCCGCTTCCGTATCCACGATCTTGCCGTCTTTCACCACCAAGTAGTACTGGCATCCCGTAGCGCAATGCGGGCAGGTCGTGAGCGTTTTTGCCACTTCCCATTCACGATAATCCGCGCGACGCTTCTCCGCGAGCGCGCCCGTGGGGCACGCACCCGCACACGTGCCGCAGCTCTCGCACGCCGTTGCTTTCCAGTCAGGGCCGAACGGTGCCCGAATGGTGGTACGCGCACCTTTCCTGCCCGCCACCAGCGTGTGGTTGCGCGCAATGCTGTTGCAGGCGCCCACGCAGCGCTGGCAGGCAATGCACAGGTTGGGGTCAAAGCGCAAGAAAGGATTGCTGTCAAGGATGGGTTTTTGCGGCAGCGCGGCTTTCGCGATCAGGTCTTCTTCAATGCCAAAAGCGCGGCAAAGGCTTTGCAGTTCGCACGCGCCGTTCTTGACGCAGGTCAGGCATTGCGTGCGATGGTTTGCCATGATAAGCTCAAGCGCCATTTTGCGAGCGACGTGCACGCGCGGCGAATCGGTGATGACCTCCATACCGTTGACAACAGGCGTGTTGCATGCGGGAACAAGGGCTTGTTGCCCTGCCACTTCGCACACGCACATGCGGCAGCTGCCAATGTTGCTCACGTCTTTCAGGAAGCACAGCGTAGGGATTCTCACGCCCGCACGAGCAGCGGCGTCAAGAATTGTTGCACCTTCTTTGACCTGCACCGATGCACCATCAATAGTAACGGCAAGCAGGTTGTCAGACGACGCATCAACTTCGTTTTCGAGCGCAAGGATCGGCTCGTTTTTCAGGAAATTGCTAGACATTTTGGACGCGCCCTCCTTCCAGGGAGCCGCAACCATAATGGTCGCAGCGCAGGCAGCGGTTGCATTCTTGGCGAGCTTCTTCCAAGTTCATCTCGGTTTCAACGCAGGCGAAGTCGGCGCGGCGCTCGCGCGCAGGACGCTCTGCAATGTTCACGCGGCCGTAAGGCGTTCGGTCGTTGGGATGCGCCGCCGGCGCCGAAACATCGCAAGTCAACTTATGGTGATAGCCCAAGAACTCATCGATGTTGCGTGCCGCCACCTTGCCCGCACCAATAGCGCGCACCACGGTTGCAGGGCCGGTTTGGCAATCACCGCCCACAAAAATGTTGTTGAAACCTTGAGCTTCCAAATACGGCGTTGCAGCAAAACGACCGCGATTCGCCTGCATGCCGAATTCCTCAAACGGCTCGGAAACAATCTGTTGACCTGCAGCAATAAGAACAATGTCGGCTTCAATGCGATTTTGAGGCTTATGCGCATCTTGCGGAGCAGGACGCCCACCGCGCACGGCGCCGATCATTTGAGGCTGTACGATAACAGCAGCGCAATGCCCCTGCGCGTCCACTTCGATTTCCACAGGATTTTGCAGCGTGAGCATTTCCACGCCTTCCTGCAAGGCAGACTCGACCTCGGCGGGAAGGGCTGTCATGTCCTCCAGACGGCGACGATAGATGCAATTCACTTCCGCCGCGCCCAGGCGCACGGCCGTACGGGAGCAGTCCATTGCCACGTTGCCGCCACCAATGACCGCTACTTTCTTTCCTGTCAAATCGGGATGGTCGCCATCGCCCATCGCGCGCAGGAAATCAACGGCGTAACATACGCCGTGCGCATCTTCGCCCGGCAGATGAATGCAGCTGCCGGCATGAGCACCAATAGCCACGTAGACGGCATCGAACGTTGTGCACAATCGCTCCATCTGCGTAGTGCCAATGTTCACGCCCGTCTTCACTTCGATATTCCCCACGCTCAGAATGGCGCGAATATCTTCGTCCAAACGCTCACGCGGGAAGCGATACGCGGGAATGCCGTAGCGCATCATGCCTCCCAGCTGGGCTTTCTCTTCGAACACCGTTACGTGATGACCCATGAGCGCCAGGTAATACGCGCAGGTCAGACCGCTGGGACCCGCACCTACGACGGCAATAGTGCGCCCTGTGTCAACGCTGCGCGCGGGAACTTCCACCGTATCGGCCGCCATTTGATCCACGGCAAACTTCTTGATGCCGCGAATATTAAGGGGCGCATCGATCAGCATGCGGCGGCAACGCAACTCGCAGGGATGCTCGCACACGAACGCGCACGCCGTGGGAAATGGATTGTCCTTGCGGATGAGCTTGATGGCACTTGCGCAATCGCCCTGGCCCACAAGCGAAATGTACCCGGGAATATCCACGTGAGCGGGGCAAAACGCCTCACACGGCACAACTTGCGCCGCTTGGCCTTCGGGCAGCACGCATGCGTGCGCCGTCACGTGGCTTTCGTATTCGGCCGCAAACGTTTCCATGCTATCAAGAACGTCTTGCGCCGCTTCGTAGCCAATTGCGCAATCAGCCGTGTCGCGGATCATGGTTGC
>CAKUFS010000072.1 GCA_934648845.1 uncultured Eggerthellaceae bacterium | reverse complement strand
TCGCAGGCCAAAAGCGCTTCGGCAGCACTGGCAATATCGCGCTGAGACGCTTCTTCAATCTGGTACTTCGCGCCAATGTAGCTCTTGCGCGAAACAGCCGCCATCACAGGGTATCCCAAATGGACGAACTCCTGGAAGTTGCGCACCAGGTCAAGTGTTTGCTGAGCAGTCTTGCCAAAACCGGGGCCCGGATCAACGCAAATGCGATCGTGGTCAATGCCCGCCTTTTCAAGCATGTGCGCTTGATCGCGCAGATAATCGCGCACTTCCGCAACAACATCGTCGTACACCGCGCATTGCTGCATAGTTGCCGGCTCGTCGCCCTTCATGTGCATGACAACCAAACCCGCATCGCAGTTTGCGGCAACCTGAATCATGGCAGTGTCGCGAAAACCCGAAATGTCGTTGATAATGCTTGCGCCCGCTTCAACGCACGCCTGCGCAACCGACGCGTGACGAGTGTCAATGCTCACGCAAATCCCCTGTTCAGACAACGTGCGCACCACATCAATAACTCGCGCGAGCTCTTCTTCTTCGGTCACGGGGGCAGAACCCGGACGCGTGGACTCGCCGCCCACATCAACCATGTGGGCGCCCTGCTCAATCATTTCGCGCGCATGGTCAAGCGCCACTTGCGTCTCATTATACAAGCCACCGTCCGAGAAAGAATCGGGCGTAAGGTTCAAGATGCCCATAATAATGGGCATCTTGGTATCAAAGGAATAGGAACCGCATTTCCACTGCATGAAGAAGGCTTCCTTTCTTATTTTTCCTGTTCAGACGTAGGGTTTTCGTTCGCCTGCGAAGCGTCTGCCGCACCGCTCTGGGCACCCATAGGCACATTCGCGGAATCACTGGCAGCTCCGTCCGAAACAGCAGGCTCGCCCTGAACTTGGGGCGCGCACTGATACGGGTCGCGGCATTCCTGCGGCTTCTCGTGCGCAGCGCCAACGGCGCCCGCAACACCAGCAGCACCGGCATCCGCCACGTGAGCGCCCCGCGCCTGCGTCTGCGATGTCGAACCCTGCTGGTCAACGCGCGGCAGCGTTTCCTGGGAGACTTCCTGCTCTTGCGGGCGTTCCAGCTTGAACGGATCAACATGCCCAAAGAACGGCTCGGGAAGATGCGGACCAGAACCACCCTTGCCATCGTGCTCGTGCTGCGCAGCCTCGGCCTGCTGCTGAGCATGCATGCGCTCCAAAATCTCATCGTCGTGCGTGCGTGCTTCGGCTTCTTCCTTTTCGCGCTGGGCAATCAGGTCAACCTCGTGCACCAAATAATCGTCCCACGTGTTGTTCAGCAGGGCGTCGCACGCCTCGCCTTCCACCGTCTCGCGTTCAAGCAGCACTGCCGCCATGGTGTGCATTTGCTGCTCGTTGGCAACAAGCACCTCGTGGGCGCGGTCGTGAGCTTCCTTCATCAGGCGCGCTACTTCCGCATCAATGCGACGTGCGGTCTCATCGGAGTAATCCTGCGTATTGCCGTAATCGCGACCCAAGAACACCTCGTGGTTTGGCTGGCCAAACACCTGCGTTCCCAGCTGGGCACTCATGCCGTATTGCGTCACAATTGAACGCGCAATCTTGGTGGCGCGCTCCAGGTCGTTGCTGGCGCCCGTGGTAATGTCGTCGCAGAAAATCTCTTCCGCAACACGACCGCCCATGAACACCGCCAGCTGGTCAAGCATCTCGCCCAGCGTGTTCAGCACCTTATCTTCCTGCGGAATGGACAGCGTGTAGCCCAACGCACGACCGCGCGAGATAATCGAAATCTTGTGGACAGGATCCGCATGCTCAAGCAGGTGACCGACCAGCGCATGACCGCTTTCGTGGTATGCGATGGTCTTCTTCGTATGCTCGTCCATAACAAAGCCCTTGCGCTCGGGACCAGCCATAACGCGCTCCATGGACTCGGAGACCTCGGCCTGCGTGATAATCTTCTTGTTGCGACGAGCCGCCAACAGGGCGCTTTCGTTCATGAGGTTCGCAAGGTCGGCACCCGTAAAGCCCGGCGTCAGCGATGCCACGCGCTCCAAGTTCACGTCCGAACCCAGCGGCTTGTTCTTGGCGTGCACCTCCAAAATGCGCTTGCGGCCCTTTACATCGGGCGCGTCCACCACAATCTGACGGTCGAAACGGCCCGGACGTAGCAACGCAGGGTCCAAAATGTCCACGCGATTCGTGGCAGCAATAAGCACCACAGCATCGTTCTTGTCAAAGCCGTCCATCTCAACAAGCAGCTGATTCAGCGTTTGCTCGCGTTCATCGTGGCCGCCACCCACACCGGCACCACGCTGACGACCAACGGCATCAATTTCGTCGATGAAGATAATGGCTGGACTTGCCTCTTTGGCCTGGTTGAACAAGTCGCGCACACGGGAAGCACCCACGCCCACGAACATTTCCACAAAGTCCGAACCTGAAATGCTAAAGAACGGCACGCCCGCCTCGCCTGCAACGGCACGCGCGAGCAACGTTTTGCCAGTACCCGGAGGGCCCACCAAAAGGCAACCGCGCGGAATCTTTGCGCCCATAGCCTTATATTTGTTGGGATTTGCCAGGAAATCCTTGATCTCACGCATTTCCTCCACGGCCTCGTCCACGCCGGCAACATCGTCAAACGTCACATCGGGGCGCTCTTCCTGCGCCTTGCGCGCCTTCGTTTTACCGAAGTTCATCTGGGAATTCGTGGAACGATTCATCTGAACGAAGAAGAAAATCATCAAGCCCGCCAGCAGCAGAATAGGCAGAATGCTGCCCAGCGTCTCAAGCCA
>CAKUFS010000071.1 GCA_934648845.1 uncultured Eggerthellaceae bacterium | reverse complement strand
TCGGGGTCGTTTGCGTAGTACACAACCATTTCGGACAGCGAAGGATCGTGGCCGTGAACAACAATGTTGACCATGTCCTTGTCCATAACACCCAGGTTAGCGGTGGTGTCAAGGGGCTTCGGAGTACCGAACAGAATGTCGGAGAACTCGGTGCCAATCATGGAACCGCCCCAGCCGTCGGCCAGGCCAGCGCGCAGGGACTGATGAACCAGTGCCTCAGGCATGGACGAGCAGCCCATGTGCGTCATGTGCAGGGACTGAGAAACTTCGCGGTCGATAGCGCGGGGAGACAGCTTGTTCTCGCGCCAAATCTTCTGACGAGCCTCGGGGGCACGCTTCAGGAAGCGAAGGCGGCCAAAGGGCTTGCCGAATTCCTCAAGACCGGTCAGAGCGACTTCGTGAGCGATGTCGTAGATGTCGCGACCTTCAACCTCGATGTCCCACTCTTCAGCGATGCGCTTCAGCTTCTCTTCGTCCTTGACGGTATAGTCGCCGCCAGCGGAGCTGCGGTACAGCGTCATGGCAATGGAACGACCGTGATCAGAGTGCGTTGCGGAACCGCCCGCGGTAAAGCGCAGATAGTTACGGCCAACCACGCCATCGGCATCGCAACCGCAAATGCCTCGCGGCGATTTAGCGGTAATGCGGCAGGGGCCCATAGAGCAGATGCGGCAGCACAAGCCTTGCTCGCCAATCTTGCAGTGGGTACCCTGAGCAGCAGTACGAGCCTGGTAGGTGTCCGCGCCAACAAGCTCCGCAGACTCAAGAAGACGGGTTGTCGCAGCTTCCATCTCCTCATTCGGAATAAGAATGTCCCAAGACAAAGGACCACCTCAACTCTCTTTTTCTCACAGCAAACCCGATTAAGAATTTTGCCTACTTTCCCCCACGGAAAGTATTTAGGTCAGATTATCGGGGGGTTTGAAATTGGTCAAGTTTCTGATTTTTACCTGCAATTATGGCTCAAGGTCAAAATCGTGTTATTAAATGTGATTTCGTACTACTCACGGTTTCCATCAGGAGTTTTCTCCAATCTTGACAGAAATTGCACAATCTTGCGAATTGAGGGCAAAAAAAGGCGGCGAAAAAATCGTTACTTTCCGCCGCTGTGCGTATAGTGTGTTTTCATTATTACAATTTTGTTAAAAGTAAGATTATTTTATGGACGCGCAGAGGCGTTAATGGCAAGGAGACGCACTGGCTCAGAGGCAGTGCGGAAGGCGCTGCAGACGAGCATCGCTCACCCAGAGGGACATCCCAGGATACCGCCTACTCCGCCTGAAGCGTACGATAAAAGCAGCTGCGCGCGCCGGTATGGCACGCGGGGCCATCGGGGTGTACCAGCGCAAGAAGGCAATCGGCGTCACAATCGTAGCGCAGCTCCACCAGATGCTGGAAGTTGCCCGACGTAGCGCCTTTATTCCAATACTCCTGACGGCTGCGCGACCAAAACCAGGTAGTCTTCGTATCCAGCGTGCGACGAATGGATTCAGCGTTCATCCACGCCATCATGAGCACGGCGTTATCCTGCGCGTCTTGCACGATACAGGGAATAAGTCCATGCTGGTCAAACGTGAGTTCTTCGATGTTCATATTCGTTCCTTTCGCGAAACGCACGTAGCTTCGGCGGGCTGCTCAGTAGAAATCATTTGCTTGTGATTGGGGAAGCGGTCGACGCAAGGGCATTCGCCGAAGGACTCAGCTTGGATAATGCTTCACCAACCTCGCGACTCGCTCAACTTATCCAAAGCTTCGCACGTCGGCTCAACCCTTGCGACGACCGCTTCCCCATAATTCCAATAACGTCCAGATCAGGCGCTTCGCTACGCGCGTTCCACCTGGATGGCGCACACTTTGTACTCGGGCGTTGCGCAAATGTTGTCAAGCGCGGGGCTGGTAAGCCAGTTCGCGTTGCCGTCTTGGAAGTGGAACGGCATCCACGTTTGACCCGGCTTCGTTTTGTCGGAAACGCGCGCCGTGGACTCAATGGAGCTGCGGCGGTTGAACACGCGCACTTTATCGCCATTTGCAATGCCGCGTGCAGCGGCATCGGCCGTATTCATCTCGATAAATGAATGACCTGCAATAACGTTCAAACCTTCCGTGCGACCTGTCATAGCTTGAGCGTTGTATTGGTACAGAATGCGACCCGTGGTCAGCATGAGCGGATACGTTGCATCGGGCATTTCGTACGCATCGTGATACTGCGCCGTAGAGAAACAAGCCTTGCCGCGGGTGAACGTGCCCACATGCATGATAGGCGTACCCGGATGATTCTTGTCCAAGCACGGCCACTGCAATCCCTGCCCCGCCACTTCGGCAGAATCAAGGCGTTCGTGGCTTATGCCGTGAAAGCTTGGCGTCAAGCTGGCAATCTCGTCCATAATCTGCGCAGGCGTCAAATACGGCTGGTCATAGCCCATGCGACGCATGATTTCCGTGAAGATCCACGTGTCGGGACGTGCATCGCCGGGCGATGCAACGGCGGGACGGATGAGCTGCACGCGACGCTCGGTATTGCTGAACGTGCCCCACTTTTCGGCATAGGAAATGCCTGGCAAAACCACATCGGCATACTTTGCCGTTTCGGTCATGAACAGATCATCCACCACGAAGAAATCGAGCGCCTTAATGCCTTCGATCACGTGGTTCAGGTTCGGGTCGGTGCGCACTTGATCTTCGCCGAAGATGAACAGACCGCGAATCTTGCCTTCTACCGCCGCATGGAACACTTCCGTTGCCCACATGCCTTGCTTTTTGGGAAGCTCCACCCCCCACGCCTTCTCGAATTTCTCCATGACCTGAGGGTTTGCGATTTTCTGGTAGCCGGGAAAATCGCCGGGCGTAGCGCCCATATCGCATGCACCCTGCACGTTGTTCTGACCGCGCAGCGGATTCACGCCGCAGCCGGAACGCCCCAATTTGCCGCAGAGCAGCGCCATGTTCGACATGGACATAACGCCTTCGGTGCCGCTGGAATGCTCGGTCACGCCCAAGCAGTAAATGAT
>CAKUFS010000070.1 GCA_934648845.1 uncultured Eggerthellaceae bacterium | reverse complement strand
TATTTCCGCAGGCCGGATGGCAGATTGGGCGGCATGCGGCGCGCCGTCGGCCGCGAATTAATCAGCGTTTCCCTAGGGGGGATGCCTTCCGCATGCGGTCCCTTCGCAATTCGCTTCGGCGCAAAAAGAGACCCCCATTTTCGGGGATCTATCTGGTGTTGTTTTCCAGCGCTGTCACCGCACGTTAGCGGCGGCAGCGAGCAATGCGGCGACTTAGTGCGAGCAGGTGGGTGTATCGGGTGTTTCAATACCCAGCGCGTGCGATGCCTCGTTGCGCAGTTCTTCAATGGTCAGCGTGTAGCACGCCAGCGCGTCAATCCAGCGACGCAGGCAGCTGCGACCTTTGTCTGTGAGCGTGAACAGGCGTTTTGCCGAACCTTCTTCGGGGATATCCCAGCGCGACGTCACGAGCCCCGATTCCTCCAGGCGCTTCAACGTGCGGTACACACCGGTGGCGTCGGGCTTTTTGCCGCCGAACATGGGCGACTTTGCAGCTTCTTGCACAATAACGTAGCCGTGCAGCGGCTTTTCGGATTCGGCAAGAATGGTCAAGATAGTAGGCTGAGAAAGGCGATTGAGCGATTTCCCCAGTTCGGCGCACTCTTTCATATCCTCATCGCTCTTCGGATGGCAGGCACCCCACATAGAAACCTCTTTTCTTTATCGCTTTTATTCGTCTTGAACAACGCGTTGCAAGCGTACGATGGTCTGAACACAAAAACACATGCTATCTTCCCACAAATAGCGTGTAAGAGCCAATACTTTTTATTAAAAAGAAGAATCTAAGGGGATTCGGGGAGTGGGCTCGCTTCACCGCGGGCAAATCCGTATGGAAAACGACATGTTTCGGATCATGTTGTTGAAAAATGGGTTTCAAATTCGAAGTTGATGCAGGTTGGAAGTAGGTGTGCGCTGCAATTCGGGGTCTTTTTTCGGGTCGAGTTCGGTCGCGGTAAAAAGTGCTTCTGCAAAAGCCCAGTTCAACATTATGTTCTGTTGAGGTATTTCATGAGGTTCGCTCGATTCGGAGCTTCGACCTACTTCCAACCTACCACAACTTCGAATTTCGGCCCCAAAATCCAACAACATGAATTGAAAAGGGCGGGTTGAGGGTGCGCGAGAAGTGCTTTAGGGACGTGGGTCGGGACAAATGGCGTGAAATGCAACCAGAAAGGGGAGGTGCCGTGAAGTCGTCTAGTTCAATGCGGCGTCATGAGATGTGACGGGGGAGCGATCGCGTGCGCAATTGGGGCAGCGCACCGTTTTGGTCGTGAGATATGACGGGAGCGAAGGTGAAAAGAACAAGATGCTCAAGGGTGGAAATGGAAATTCAGCGGTAAATCCTCATAATCTGGATGCAACTCCTTATGTTCGTTTCAGGAATAGGAAGCCCCCGAATGCCGAGATCCCAGCCTCCTGGGCTCGTGAAAGGAAGTGCGCTCTTGCAAAAATAGGAGCGCTACAAAACGATGCGTTGGCTGCGTCATTATTCACGTTTGCTGGTATTTCGCCTGGCAGCGCGTGCATCTATTATGAGCTCAGGGTCGTAAAACAGGGGAAGTTTTTCGATAAGGGAGGATGATGCGGTATGTATAGCGTACGTGAGAACTACTTGGCGTATCTCAATCATGAGACAACGGATTGGGTTCCCTCTTTTGCGGTTGATCAGTACATTCTTGGCAGCCAGCTGGAGTATTGGGAGAACGGCCCGCTTGCAGGCGGCCGGGATGGCTTTGGATGCAACTGGATTCCAACTTCGTCGGCAGCAGGTCAACCGGCTCTTGACCCCGAGCTTATCCCGCTGGATGACGTGTGTGATTGGGAGGATAAAGTCCGTTTTCCGGACTTAGATGCCATCGACTGGAAGGCTTTCGCGGAACAGCAGCTTGCAGGCAAGGATCGCAACGAGCGCGTTTTTGAATACCACACGTGGAACTCGGTGTTTCTGCGTTTGACGCACCTTCTGAGCTTCGAAGATGCCCTGTGCGCTTTCTATGAGGAGCCTGAAGCAACGTATGCCTTGTGCATGGCAATCGCCGACTACAAGGTTCGTCTGCTTGAGCGCGTTGCGGAATACCTGAAACCCGATGCATACGTCCATTACGATGACGTGGCAACCAGCCGTTCTCTGTTCATGTCTCCCGAAATCTATCGCGAGTTCATCAAGCCTGCTCACACGCGCATGAACGAGGCGGCGCGGCAGTTGGAAATCATTCCCGAGATCCATATTTGCGGTCACTGCGAAGACATTCTTCCCGATGTCATTGAGGAAGGGTCTATGGCGTGGCAGGCTGCTCAGCCGATAAATGACATTTGCAACATTATTGAGACCTTGGGCGACAAGCTTTCCGTCATGGGCGGCTACGACACTCAGGGAGCCCCAGGTCAGGATGATGCGACCGATGAGCTCACGTGCTCTGAAGTACAGCGCTGCCTGAATGAATACGGCAAGTACGGTCACTCCTACGGTTTCCAAGGCTTCAAGCTGAGCAATATGCGTGACCCGGTTATGGCTGGGGAAGTGGTACGGTATCGCCAGCTGTTGCCCACTTATGGCGCAGCAAGCGCAGGGAAGGCTTAAACCTTACAAGTTCAGCAGTCGAGCAGAGAGCAATAGATGCAGCACTTCATCGGGGTCATCCAGGTGAAGTGCTGTTATTTTATTGATGCGCTCGATTCTTCGAAGAAGCGATGTTCTATGAATGAACAGGGCTTTTGCCGTGGGCGTGGGGCTTTGGTTATTGCGCAGGAAGCTTACAAGTGTCGGGGCGTACGCGGTGCCATTCTGCTCGTCGTGCCTGATCAGGTCCAGCAAAGCGGGGTGGCACAGCTGGCGCTTTTCAAGGGTTCCCGTGCCGTAGCGGAGTAAATGGGCAAGGCTGTAATCAGCGAATCGATAATGCCAAAGGGAAGGATTAATCGTGCCTCCCAGTTCAAGTGCCATGTGCGCTTCTTCTCGGTGGGCATGCAGGCTTGCAACGGTGCTGAAGGGCCGACTTTCTCCCGCTTTGCAGGCGTAATCGCGGCATAGGTCGGAAATCGTTTTGCTTACGCAGGCGATCGCTTCGCGTTTTGGAATGTTCGAGCGTTGCATT
>CAKUFS010000069.1 GCA_934648845.1 uncultured Eggerthellaceae bacterium | reverse complement strand
TCGAAAAGACGCGTGGTGTTCGATGAGTTTTTCCCACCAAGGATAATCATAACATCAACTTGCGAAGATAAAGCCGCGGCAGCATCTTGGCGCTGACGGGTGGCAAAACAAATCGTGTTACTGACCTGGGGTTCAATCCCTTTTTCCTCAAGCGCGCGCGCAACCGCGTCAAGCGACTCGCGCGTTTGCGTGGTCTGCACCACAACACCCACGGGCTCAACTAAATCATCGGGCAAATCGGCAGGATCCTTCACCACCAGCGTGCGCGCTCCGCCTTTGCGCGCATATGCCGTAAGACCCTCAACTTCCGGATGCCCTGCTTCGCCCACCACCACAACGGTGCAGCCTTGCAATGCAAGCTCTTCAGCAGCTTTTTGAGCGCGCGCCACATGGGGGCACGTCGCATCAATGACTTCCAGCCCGCGCCGCTCGATATCTTCCATCACTTCGGGCGTAACGCCGTGGCTGCGCACGATAACAATATCGCCGTTCGCTTCATCTAAGTCCGAAATAGAGCGAATACCCTGCTCAGACAAGTGGCGCACGACTTTCGGATTATGAATGATAGGCCCAAGCGTCACAGCGGGCTCACACCCAAGAATGGCAGATTCTGCTAAATCAAGCGCGCGCTGAACGCCATAGCAGGCCCCCGCATATTTGGAACGGACAACTTCCATTGCTTATTCCTCCGCGTCTTTCGCCTGCGATTTACTCTGGAAGTACGCAATGACCTCTTCGGCCGTGTGCTCGGGAATCGGATGCTCCAAAAACGTCTGGCGATAATCCTTCGTTTTGGGGAAGAGCTCAACCATATCAACTTCTTCGCGCGGAATACGGTTGAACAGCGCAAACGACTCACGCATGGCGTACCACGTGCAAGCTTCCAAGCGCTCCGATTTCGGCAGGAAATCGAAGTCATCCAGCAAAATAGGCTTGCCATATTCAACTGTGACCTTGGGGAATGCTACGAACTTGCCTTTCTGCTTGATCTTTTCCGCATTGCGCACCGTCATGGGAAGAATGGGCACTTTCGCCATGCGCGCAATAAGCGCAGCTCCCCCGTGCAGCTCGGCATCGCGATCGCTTTTGCCGCGACGCGTTCCTTCGGGCATGATGCCCACCAATTCGTTGTCCTTCAAATGGCGCACCGCACGCTTAATGGCACTGCGGTCTGCCGTATCGCGCGTAATGGGAAAAGCACCCACGCGCGAAAGAATCTGACCCGATAAACCGCCCGCGTTGTCGAAAAGCGTATCGCGACCCACGAAGCGCACCCACTGAGCCGGACGCGCCGCCAAATAGGCAAACACCACATCGAAAAACGACGTGTGGTTTGAGATAACCAAGCACCCATATCGCTTGTTGAAGGCGCGCAGCGTTTCGCGCCCATCAACGCGATAGCGCCAAAACAGCTTGCACAGAGCGCCCAGCACGACAAACAGAATGTTGCCGCACCAATGGGGAATCTCTTTTTCCAGCGAGGTGCCGCCCAGCGGACGGTCCCACATTTCCTTTGAGGAAAGAAACATTCGATTATCCTATTCTGAACTGCGCTTTTACCATGTCATTCGCGCGCTGCAGCTTACTGGCCGGCAGCGATGCCGTCACACACCGCAAAATCGCGCACCTACTGCGCCGCCTGCTTAACGCGGCTGCAAATAGCTTCAACTACTTGATCGATTGTCAAATCGGAAGAATCCAACAAGTACGCGTCTTCCGCCTGGCGCAACGGAGAAACCGCACGTGTGGAGTCCGCCTGATCGCGGCGAATGATATCCGCAAGCACTTCTTCGTAATCCACCGAGCCAATGCCACGCGCCTCGTTTTGCGAAACACGACGGCGTGCTCGCTCCTCGGCACTAGCGGTAAGAAAAATCTTGACTTCTGCCTGAGGAAACACTGTAGTTCCAATATCACGGCCTTCGACCACGTAATTGCCGGCGTTGCCAATGCGACGCTGCTGCTCAAGCAAAGCCGCGCGCACCGAAGGCGCCGCCGAAACAGGAGAAACCGCTTTATCAACCTGGGCAGTGCGAATGGCGGAAGTCACTTCTTTCCCGGCGATGAAAACGTGCTGCGTGCGCTCTTCGTTGTCGTCGAACGTGAACGCAATCTCGTTTTCCGTAGCAAGAGCGCCTAAAGCGGCATCGTCATCAAGCGAGATGCCTTTTTCCAGGGCCAGCACCGCAATGCTGCGAAACATGGCACCCGTATCCAAGCAGGAAAAACCAACCGTTTTGGCCACAATCTTCGCGATGGTCGATTTGCCGGCACCAGATGGTCCGTCGATTGCAACGATCATAAAAATCCTTTCCGAAATTCATTTCACGATAGAATAGCGCATTTCAGCAAAGTATGCTCACCGCCCAAGCAAAAACTGCCTTTTCAGCAAACCAGGGAAGCATAAGGCGGAAACGGAAACATCCAAGGTCAGCAGCAAAAACGCTTCTTTTGCGCGTTTGCTACTCCCCCGGCACCCCAAGCGCCGCTACTTCTTCGGCCGAAAGCAGTCGCCACGCACCACGCGATACGCCATCAAGCGTGAGCGGTCCAAACGAGCAGCGATGAAGCGCAATAACAGGACACCCCACGGCATCGAGCATGCGTCTTACCTGCCTGTTACGCCCTTCCGCAATGGTAATACGCACTACTGCGCGCTGCTTGCCGCGCGTTTTGCGGCGTGATTGCATCTTGCAAGCGGCATTTCCCGTACCACTTGCGCCCGCCCGATCGAACTCGAAACAAGAAAGCGCCTGGTCGGCTTCTTCGCCGGAAAGCACGTCAACGCAAGCCGGCTGCGTTACACCGTCTGACAGCTCCACGCCCGCGCGCAACGTTTCAAGTGCCTGATCAGTGGGAACGCCCAACGTAAGCGCAAGATACGTTTTGCTCACGTGATGACGCGGATGCAGCAGCCTGTTACCCAGCTGGCCATCGGTGGAGAAAAGAAGCAAGCCGGTGGTGTCACGGTCAAGGCGCCCTACCGGGAAAAGGCTGGGATACCGATCAAGCGGCACAAGCGATGCCACACAAGCGCGCCCTTGCGGATCGTCCATGGTGGTAACGTAGCCTGCCGGCTTATTCAGCATCAACGTCAC
>CAKUFS010000068.1 GCA_934648845.1 uncultured Eggerthellaceae bacterium | reverse complement strand
CCTAGATGCAAACGCACGAGCGAAAGCCATCTTGTCAGAAAACAGGCGCAGATGCGCAAAATATTCCCATTCGGGGTAGGTTGAAGGGTCATCGACTCACGTTCATCCGACGCTTGCAGTGCGCGACCTGGGCTTTTGCGGATCGGAAACAACTTAGACGGCGCAATATGGTCTGCAAGCGCTCCCCGAGGTACCCCGAATGGGAATATTTTGCGCATTTGGACGGAAAAAGCGACAACATGCTGCCGCAGGACCTAAAAAGAGATGCCCGAGCCAAGGAACTACGCGCCGCAAACCCAAGCGCGCACGTCAAGACCCCGACGTGCGGACCCTTAGGGCGTTCGCTGGATGGATGAATCGGAACAAACCTCCGTCCCCCGTTCCAAAGAGGGAAATGCGGCAAAGGGGCTCCGCCGGCAAGGGTCGAGCCGAACAGCAACGCTTTGGATAAGTTAAGCGGGCCTTTAGTGCAAAGAAGCATTGTCCAAGCGGAGTCGTGAGACAAGCCCTTGCTGGCGGGCGCCTCCCCGGATTGCCGAAGGGCAACAGAGTTTCTCCGTCTTGATAAAAATGACCCACTTTTCTGTGGGTTTGCCATGGCTTACTTTTTTGCAACCTGGGGAAACGACGATTTTTGACCACTACAAAGAAGAAAATCCACCGAAAAGTGGGTCATTTTTATCATGCCGCCCACATCGTTAGTCAGCATCGCATCAGGAAACATCTCAACCCGGATTACGCACCGCAGCGGAACGCAAAAACCCGAAGCACGCAGGGCACCTCGGGTTCTCAAATGCTCGAAATGTTGACAAAAGGTGGGGTAATTTGTCAACAACTAATGCGCTTCGGACCAGTTCGCGCCGTGGGAAACGTCCACGTTGAGCGGAACACGCAAGCTTGCCGCGTTCTCCATCACGCTCTTCAGCAACGTCTCCACCTGGGAAAGCTCCTCTTGCGGAACCGACAAGTCCAATTCGTCGTGCACCTGAAGCATCACGCGCGCCTGCAGTCCTTCCGCTACCAAGCGCTCTTGCACTTGACGCATGGCAATTTTGATGATATCGGCCGCGCTTCCTTGCATGGGATGATTCATAGCAGTGCGCTCGCCAAACTGCTTGCGGATGGGATTACGCTGCGACAGCTCGGGAATATAGCGACGGCGCCCGAACATAGTCTGAGCAAATCCATGCTTGCGCGCGAACTCAACCGTCTCATCCAGATACGTTCGAACGCGGGGATACGTAGCAAAATATCTATCGATCATATCCTTTGCTTCGCCGAACGAAATGCCCAAACTCTGCGATAACCCGTATGCCTGCTGGCCATACACAATACCGAAATTTACCGCTTTCGCGCGGCTGCGCATTTCGGGTGTGACCTGGTCGATAGGCACATCGAAAACTTGCGCGGCAGTGCTTGCGTGAAAATCGGCGCCCGACGTGAACGCGGCAATCAACCCCGCATCTTCCGAAAGATGCGCCAGTAAGCGCAGCTCGATTTGAGAATAATCAGCGGAAACATACACATGATCGGGCGCCAACGGCACAAAGCACTCGCGAATCTTGCGGCCGAACTCGGTGCGCACGGGAATGTTTTGCAGGTTGGGATCCGATGAAGACAAACGACCCGTTGTAGTCACTTTCTCGTTGAAAGACGTATGCACCAGTCCATCGCCTGCTCGAAGCGGCGGCAACGCATCGATATACGTAGACTTGATTTTTGCCAGCTCGCGATATTTCAGCACCAACCCAGGCAGTTCATACTCGGCAGCAAGCTCTGCCAAAACGGAAGCATCGGTAGAAAAGCCCGTCTTGCCCTTCGTCTTTTTCTTTGGTTCCATGCCCAGCACTTCAAACAGGATATGGCCAAGCTGCTTAGGCGAATCTACGTTGAACGTCTCTCCCGCTAGCTGGAAAATCTGCGTCTTCAGCTCGTCGATCTCAACTTGCGTTTGCACGCCAAGCTGCTGCAAGCGCGGAACATCCAACGCGGCGCCATTTCGCTCCAAAATGGCCAACACGCTGACCAGCGGAAGATCGATGTCGAAATACCCCGAGCTGTTCTCCGCTTCGTCCATACGATCCAAAAGCGGCTGCTTAAGCGCCAAACAAACGGCAGCACGCAAAGCGAAGTGCCCTTCGGGCGAAAGGTCTTCCGGCTCGGGCAGCGAGCAATTCATATGACGCTGCAGCAAATCTTCCAAACCGTATTTCTGAGCAGATGAATTCAAGACATAGCCCGCAAGCCCCAAATCGAACGCCTTGCAATGCAAAAGATCCTCGCTGTTCACCAGCGCAGGCTGCGACGAATCAACAGGAGAAACAAAATGCATGAGACCCTTCAAGTCTTCGCAAACAAGATTTCCCTGCTGAATTGCACGCGCAAGCAAATCGGAGCACTCGGGAGAATCCAGGTAGCCGCGTCCTTCTTCGCAGGCAAAGCCAATAATCAGTTTCTCTTCGTCGAAAAGCGTTTCCGCCTCTCTTTTCTCAACGCAAAGGGCCAGCTCATCACCATTTTCCAAGCATTTCTCGAAAAGGACGCGCGCGGCATTCCCCAGCAAGGGCTCTTCAACGGCAACCTCGAACGCAGGAACCGCAGGCACCTCGGAATCAATGTAGCGCAGAACATGACCCAAGTGCGCCTGCAAGCGAATCTCGCCGAACGCCGCTTGCACCGCCTCTGCCGTGTAGCTGGGAAACTCAACGGTTTCAGGGTCAATATCCAAATCCGCATCGCGCACAATAGTTGCAACTTGCCTGCTTACGAACGCGGCATCTTTATTGTCGCGTATGTTTTCGAGCTGTTTGCCCTTGAGCTTATCAAGGTTTTCGTAGATGCCCTCCATACTGCCGAACCGCTGCAGAAGTTTCGTGGCGGTTTTCGGGCCAATGCCGGGAACACCGGGGATGTTGTCAGAACTATCGCCCATAAGACCCAGATAATCGGGGATGAGCTCGGGTCCAACGCCGTATTTTTCTGCAACTTCGGCAGGACCCATAACCACGATATCGGTAACACCTTTTTTCATGGAAACGATGCTTGTAAGCCCGCTTGCCAGCTGGCAGGCATCTTTGTCGCCCGTAAGCAGCAGCGTTTTGAAGCCAAGAGCCTCA
>CAKUFS010000067.1 GCA_934648845.1 uncultured Eggerthellaceae bacterium | reverse complement strand
AGCGCTTCCTGGACTTTCTCTTTGACTTCGGCCGAAAGACCAGCGGCTTCCATGAACTCAGGCACCACGCCAATCTTCATGCCAGCAACATCTTGGTCAAGCACCGCCGTGAAGTCGGTTTCCACCGCTTGGCTCGTGCAATCCAAAACATCACGTCCCACCAGGGCATTCAGACTCAACGCAGCATCGCGTACCGTACGCGTGAGCGGACCCACCTGATCAAGCGAGCTACCGAACGCCACCACGCCGTAGCGGGAAACCATGCCGTACGTGGGTTTGACCGCCACCACGCCGCAGAAGCTGCCCGGCTGGCGGATAGATCCGCCCGTGTCGGAGCCAAGCGTCATGGTGCACGTTCCGGAAGCAACGGCCGCCGCGGAACCGCCCGAAGAGCCGCCGGGAACGCGACCAAGATCCCACGGGTTGCACGTATGACCGAATGCAGACGTCTCCGTGGAAGAACCGAACGCAAACTCATCCATGTTCAACTTGCCCAAGGGAATGCCACCCTGATCGATAATGCGCGCAACGCACGTAGCCGTGTACGGCGAAACGTAATTTTCCAGCATGCGGCTTGCGCACGTAGTATGCGTGCCAATCAAGTTCATGTTGTCCTTGAACGCCACCGGCGCGCCCGCCAGCAGGCCAGCGCGGGACAAATCGCCTTCTGCAATTGCAGCATCCACGCGATCGGCTGCAGCAAATGCCAGGTCAGGACATGTTTCCAGAAAAGCGTGAATCTGCTGGTCAACAGTGCTCACACGCTCCAAGGCATTTTCCGCCACTTCGCGCGCCGTGAACTCTTTAGCGCGCAGGCCCGCCTGAATCGAGGCGATGTCCATCAAAGCGAAATCGGTCATTAGCAATCGCCCCCTTCGCCCAAAATGGAAGGGATCAGAAAGCAGCCATCCTGGCGCGCCGGAGCGTTCGACAGCGCAACATCCTGCGTGAAGCTTTCGCCTTCCACGTCTTCGCGCATGACATTCGACAAGCTTCCAATCGGGTGAAACGTGGGCTCAACGCCCTGCAGATCGTACTGCATAATGGGCTGCAGCGTATCGATGATGCTGTTCAGATCAACGGTCGAAGAGGCAACTTCCTCTTCCGTCAAGCCAATGCGCGCGTATTCCGCAATGCGGCGCACATCGCTTTCGGTGACATACTGTTCCATGAAATCGTTCTTCCTCGCATTCCTACCATGTATCGCTTGCGCAGCGCAACGAACCTACCGCACGCGCAGAAGCAACACGCCCGTCGCCTGCTTAGATGCAGGAGCAAGCGAAAGCCTCCACTCGTTCGCACGACGAAAATCGCCCGCCCGCGCACCGCTCTTTAACGCAACGCAGCGCACCGCCGGATTTCCAGCGATGCGCAGCGCATAAAATCTGCCGTGCTACAGTTTACCCGATAGTCTGCACCACAAACGGCGACGACCCTTCCGCATAAGTAAACGTCACAGAATCACCCGCTTCGAACAGGATGATTTCCGGAAGTGCGGCAACCGAGAAATCATACATTGCCTTGGAGCCATCGAGCGTGACGTAATAATGCGTGTTGCCGTCGATGACAATCGGCACCATCTTGGCAATGGTTCCGCTTGCCGGCTTGCCCACAATCACTTCCTGCGAAGACGACACATCAATGCCATTCGTTGCCAAAAGCGTCATGTAGTTCGCCTGGCAATCGGCCACCGTGTCGCCAATGGCAACAATCTGGTAGCTCTTAATGTCAACCATGGCAAACTTCTTTACCAGGCCCTCGCCGTCTTTGAGCGCCATGAAGTACGTCGGCTGATCCGCCACATTGATCAAAATGGGGAAGGTTGCCGTGTAGCGCAAGTTCTGGACCTGGCCTTCCGCCGAACTCATGGCCGACGTTTCCGTTGCGCCCGCCACCGAGTAGAAGTGCGTCTCTTGCGTGCGCTGGTTGATAAGCACGAAGCCGATGATGGAGCTGTCGGAAGTCACCGAAGTCACGCCCGTGTATACCCACACGTCATCGTCTTTCGCCAGGTAGTTGTAACCCAGCTGAGAAGAGTTGCCCGGCGTGGTTTGCACAACGCCCGACTGACCCAACCAGGAATTGAACCAGCCGTTGTTCAGCGAACCGTACCAGTTGTACTGCTGGATAAGCAGCTCAGCTGGATATGCGCGGTCAACCCACTGGGGAACCTCATCGATCGAGAGGTCCTGGCACTCGCCCGTTACGGCATCGCACAAGATAACACGATGGATGGTGGTGCCGCCAAACAAGCCAATCGTACGGGTCTGAACAGGGCAAATCCACCACGGATGGCCGTCCTCGTCAATCTCGAACGACTTCTCGTCGAACATGTAGAACGGGTATTTCAGCTGTATGTAGCGGTCAATGTTGCGCGCCAACGGTTCGGAAGTGGAATACTTCACGCCCTCGCCTTCCGGCAAGCTCACAATCTGTGCATCCTGCGTGGTCATGTCAACCAACGCGTACGCAGGCAAGCCCTCGGAGCGGTTCGACAGCCACTTGAACAAGTCGGCATAACCCAGTGGGCTCACGCGCACCGGCGTTCCCTTGTAGTTGATCTGGCTGTACAGCGGGTCAATCTCGAACTGGCTCACGTACGAAGGAATGGTGCCCATCTCCTTGTTGCCCAAAAGCTCGGCCGTGGAGCGATCGATAATGGGAATCTCGGAGTAGTTGACTTCCTTGATGTCTTCCGTGAAGTCCTCGTTTTGGATAGTCAGGATGCTGGAATACTTCTCCGCGTTGCCCGGGAACAGCGAAAGCGACATCACCGAACCCAGCAAGAACACCACAACCACCGCAACCGGGATAAACGATGCGACCTTCAGCGCCTTCGCTTTACCGGGATTACGCTCGACCTTCTTCGTTCCCTTGCTAAAATTGCGGGAACGCACGCGCATGAACGCCCACAAAAATGCCACGATGATAAGGACAACAAACCAGGTGTCAATGCTGTGGATGTTGATAGGCGGATGGAACCACCAGTACGCCGCCGCCAATGCCAAAATAGCAACAATTGCAGCAATTACCAGGCGTTTCTTGCTCCATTCAGCCATGTCTTCAATAAAATGCACCTTCGGTATCGAGCCGCCACCGTTTCCGGACTTGCGCTGCTGTCCACCGGCCGCTCCTTCCCCCTTGCTGCCAGAGAAAACGGAGTCCACCTCTTCGGCAATTTCATCTTCGGCGCTTTTCGCGTTCTGGGTTCCGCCAAAGCCATCGACGTTGAACCCAGAGCCGCCCAGCGCTGCCATCAAGGCTTCCAGGCCACTTTTCGGTCTTTCCTCCATGAAAGAGTTCCTTTCCTATTTCGTATCGAATGCGAAACTACAAGTCATCAGTATACCTTATGCG
>CAKUFS010000066.1 GCA_934648845.1 uncultured Eggerthellaceae bacterium | reverse complement strand
GTGGCTCCGTTGACTATGGGACTGCATATCTTGCTCAGCTTGCTGTTCAAAAAACAGGCACTGGCGAAAGATTCCGCTATGCGCAATGCCGAATTTGCCGACCCAGAGCTTGCTTCTGCAGCGCTGGCCCGTCAGGAGCATTGGGGAAAGTAGCCCCCTTTCTCTTTCTGATTTCTGCTCTAATTGGGTTATTGCTGATCGGAAGATAATCGGTACAAACTCTTGTGTTCTTTTGATTTTTGGTCAAAATGGCGCACTCGATTCGGGTGCGCCATTTGTGTTTCTCCGGGTCGCAAGTTTTGAGGCAGGGGGAAAGTCAGGTTTTTCTCAAGGCATTCTTTTCGACTAAAAACCATCGTTTTTGAGGGGCTCTTGCTAATTTATTGGGTGCTCCGCGTCATTTCAGGGTTACCTGGTAGTAACTTGATGGCAAACGGTTTTTTGCTGGAAAAAATTATACATTTCCGAGAACTATTCTTGACTAGAAATAATAAACGAGTATTATACGTGTCAAGAGGAAAGACCCCCTCTTTCCTTCTTCTCTCTCCTCTTTACTTTATGTCTTGTCGAAAGCCGCCGTCTCGGGCGGCTTTCGACATTTCTAGGCTTTGTCGCATAATTGTCAGGTACGGAAAGACCGTACCGCCCCCGCTTGTTGAAATATCGGGGTCAAATTCGGGCAAATCGACGATATTCGGTGGTCTGGCCGACCTCTGGTCGCTTGTTGTTGAGAGCGATTCAAGTCGACAGTTATCTGAACTGGGGTTTTGCGGGCACAACTTTTTAAGGAGCGAATATGGGCCTCTAAAAGAGGCAGATTTGAGATTCCGAACTACCGAATATCGTCGATTTGCCCGAATTCGGGGGTCGTTTTCCAACAAGGGGGCGGGAAACTATAAGAAAAGCTCCCTTGGTCGCAACGACAATCCGTTTGCTGGCTAATGCTCTGCCAATTTGAAAACGTTTTTGCGTCGTTTTTTCCGTAGCGTGCTACCATGAAAATGCTTACGATAGTTCATCTTTTTGAAAGGAACGCTCATGGATAAAGTGCTGGAATTTTTGAAGAAGAACCCGACGTATTTCCTGGCAACATGTGATGGCGACCAGCCTGAATCGCGTCCGTTTGGCACTATTGCCAAGTTCGAGGACAAACTTTACATTCAAACGGGTCGTTCGAAAAACGTGTTCAAGCAGATTGAGGCAAACCCCAAAATCAATATTTGCGGATGGGATCCCGAGGCGGGTGTTTGGTTGCGTATCGATGCTACGGCCGTGATCGATGACCGCGATGAAGCAAGCGAAGCCGTGCTAAGCGAGTACCCGAACCTGCGCGCCATGTATGCGCCAGGTGACGGCAATTGCGTGGTGTTTTACCTGAAAGACGCCACGGCTCGCTTCTGCAGCTTTACGGCTCCCGAGGAAGTGCATACGTTCTGATCGGTGCGTCCGCTGCGTACGCTGCTGCGCGTCTGCGCGGCGGCGTACGCGCCTGCAGCCGCTTTCGCACTCGCGCCAGCGCCTGTACCCGCCGCGCCCGTCTTTGCTCCCGCTCCCGCGCCTGCACGTGCGTTCCTGCGCGCTTCTGCGCGGGGAGCATAGCGAAGATACGTGCCTACAACAATCAAAGCGCACGCGGCCGCCGCAGCTGTCAAAATCTCGTACGAAATCACGTATGAATGGCACAGGTCCATAAGGGGACCCGGCACCATGCTGAACAGAAAACCGCCCATAACATAGGCAATCTGCAAGTTCTTCACCGTTGAGGTTAAGCGCTCGGGCGTGGAAAGCTCAATGGACCACAGCGAAATGCCCACCGAGCCAAGCGTTACGCCGGAGCCGAAAAGCACGGCCGCCAAGAACGGGAAAACGGGATTCAGGCTGCTTAGGCACGCAAAAATAAGTCCCGCGAACATGAAGGCGAACAAGATAATGGTGCCGCGAATCGTCCCGATAAGGTCAAACAGGAAACCGCTGGCGAATTTGCCCACGGTCAACGCCAGTCCCATAAGTGCGATAATCGTTGCGGCGTTCAGCGTACTGATGCCTTCCGACGTAAGCAAAATGGAGAAGTAGTTCGATGCGTCAATGGCAACGGCACCCAGAAGCGCGCATCCCACAATTAGAATGGCCATGGCCGGTTTAGGCAGTGGCTCTTTTCGCGGATTATGCTCCGATGCCTTTGCTGCACCGGCGGCGCCTTCCTTGTGGTAGGGCGCAAGTCCCATTTCGGCGGGATCATCGCGCAACAGCGCGAAAATCACGGCGCCCAACGCAAGAGCAACCAGCGCTTCGAACCTGAAACCCCAGCTCAACGAAACGTTCTCGATAATGCGAGCCACAATAGGTGAAAGCAAAAGCGATGACAGGCCGCTTCCCATGGTTGCAATGCCTACGGCGGTTCCCACGCCTGTGGCAAACCAGCGGCGCGTGATAAGCGTGACCACCACCATGCCGCCCAGTCCGTAGCCAATGCCGGCAAAAAATGCGCCCGCGAAGTATTCCGTCATGGTGTTGGCCAGGGAAAACAGGAAAAATCCCACGCTCGTGAACACCGTTGCAAGCGCAGCTCCGCGGCGCGCGCCCAAAGCGTTCACGTAGCGATCAACGAAGAACATGCACGAGAACGAAACAAGCGTGCGTGCCGCTAAAACAAGCGAGCCGCCAGTGTTTCCCACGGCAGGCTCGGCAGCTAGATATGGTTGGAAAACGTTAAATGACGTACTCGGAAGCCCCACGTTCACGAAGAAAATCAAAAAACAGCAGAGGCATATAAGGCGTTCATAATGGTTTTTCATGATTCGATTAATTTCAAGTTCGCTTTTCGTCTCTCGGCGGTGTCCCGTGTTCGCGCAAGAGCGTGCAGCGTTTCGCATGAGTTGCGTTCGGATGTGCGGCGGCGTCGTCAAGTTAGTTTTTTCCCTACTGTAAACATTCTGCCACTCATTCTGCCGTAAACTTTGCAAGCGAATAAAATACCGCGTAAACAAGCGTTATGACACAATTACGACACATTTTGGGCATAATTCGGGCACATTTTGCGCCGTAATCGTGCAACATGGCGAAGGGCCCGGCGTCGTGAGGCGGGCAGGAACGGAGCGCATCGAGCGGGGTTCAGCGCGGCGTGGCTTGCGCGGCAGCATGGCGAAGGGTCCGGCGTCGTGCGCTCCGGAGTGCGGCGGCAAGACTGCGGGCGCCGGGCGCGGGCGGACGCACAGCCCGGAATGCACCGTCATCGCGCGTGGCGCGCAAGCGCGAAACAGAAGAAAAGGATGGTCGCGTGAATATCATTGACCAGGTAAAAGACACCATAACTCAGCGAGAGCTCGCTACGCCCGAAACGCCGGTGCTTCTTATGGTGTCGGGCGGTTCGGATTCAACGGCTCTTGCCTACATTGCCTATGAGCTGCGCAAACAGCAGGCAATTGGTCCTTTGGCCATGCTTCACGTGAACCATATGCTGCGTGGCGAAAACTCCGATGCCGATGCCGGATTCGTGGCGCATCTTGCACAGCTGCTCGAAATTCCCCTGTTCGCAGCGCAGGTTGATGTTGCGCGACTCGTTCAGGAAGAAGCTGGCAACACGGA
>CAKUFS010000065.1 GCA_934648845.1 uncultured Eggerthellaceae bacterium | reverse complement strand
AAGTTCTCCTCTCATCTTTTTCTCTAATTGGCCTCTGCAACTCTCTCCATCTTTCCAATTGCAGAGGCCATCCTTTTCATTTGCCCAAGCGATCCACGGCTCGCGTGACGATTCTACTCTTTCGGACGCTCCAGGACCTTTCGGGCGCACTCGGGGTCGGTCGTTATCTTGAAGAAAATCGCCGTCTGAACATAATTCCTGATGGCAGGGCATTCCAAGTCAATATTAAACCGGCTCTGGATGCGATCGATGCGATATGCAACACCGTTGCGATGAAGGTGGAAAACGTCGGCCACGCGCGATGCCTTACTTCCCTTGGAAAGGTATGCCGCCAAAAGCTCGAAATCGTTCGTGCCTTTTTCCGCATCGCTTTCTAAGATGCGCTTGATCACGGTGTTCGATGCCGCGAAATACTTCACATCGGTGCTGCATTCGGGGTCAACCATGACAAACGTGAACACTTCTGCAAACGGAATAACCTTATTGTCTTTCGGTTTGTCTTCCCAGATAGGGGCTGCTGTAAGAGGGGCGAAATCGCGCGCGACCAAAAGCGAGCGATACGCAACGTTGATCGACCGATAATCCCCGAAAATCTCCGATTCGTAAACGTGCTCGAGATATTCTCCCGCTCGGCTGGCAAGCAGGCTCTCAACGCTTTTTGTCAGCTGCGCGCCATCTTGCGCGTTCAGCAAAACCACAATCGTATTGTCGCAGGTAACGGGAAGAGCATACGCTTCCTTGGTAGCACGAATCTCGTCCAGAATAAATCCGACTTGCGCCGCCATATCCTGATGAACCTCTATCATGACCATCATGAAGCAGCCTTGCGTGGGAATGTTCAGCAGCGTCATCTGTCGATATATGTACGATGCCTCAAGCCCTTCCGTGGAAATCAAGTGCAGCAGGAACTTCTGGTCAAGCTCTTCTTGGCCGGCAGACAGCCCCAGTTTCCTTTTGAGCAGCATGTTGCAAAGCCCCATGAACATTTCGAACAGATCGTGCTGTCCTTGCGTAAAATGGTCCTCGCTGGTGGCCATAACTACCAAGCCCATATAGCGCTGCTGCAGGAAAAGCGGCGCAGTCATAAGCGAACAGGGGATGCTTTCGGATGCGGGGTATTCTTTGATGCCCGTTTGGTATTTTATTTCCTCGCTCAGGTAATCGCCATGACGTTGGGAAGCCAGTATCTCGTCGGAATGATATCCCAGCTCAATAAGCGATCGGTTGATATCATCAAGGGGCTTTATGCCGCGCGTATACGCTAGAAGCTGATAATTGCTGTCAACAATGCTGATAAAAAGCCCAATTCCCGTTTCCGCCAAGTCAACAAGCGTCTGAAGGGGCTTAGGCGTGCTCAATGCCAAGGCGGATCGGTAAGCGTAATCGTCAATGGATAAAAAGCTTCCCTGAATATCGGAAAGCAGCGTATCGATGTCCTGGCCGCTTTTCGTGGCGCGCACGATGCATACTTTCGAGCGCGTCTTTTTCGCCCAAATTGCCTGGTCGCATTGCTCATCTTCGTTGCTGCGCAGAAAAAGCAGGAAAGGCGAAACTCCATCCCCTGAAGGCAGCGTGGTGCATTTCGTGTCGGCTACCAGCAGCGTGGAAGCCTGTTCGGCAACGGTGTTATTCGGACGCATAACCCTGCGAAGGCAAGGGAAGCTGGTCTCAAACGGCAAAACAATCTCGTAACCCATAACGGCAAGATGGTCGGTAAGAATGCCCGTTGAAACTTTCAGTTCGTGGCGATGTTCAGCGTTTGTGAAGCGCTTATCCATCAGAAACTCCTACTTATATACAGTTGCGCGGAAAGAAATCAATAAATACTGTAAATATTTACACTAGTTTTCATTGTAAAGCAATCAAAGTAAGTGAAGCCGTCCGCGCGAACGCTTTTGCGCGTCTTCACGGTTTATGCATGATTTGCACAATCGGTGTGGCGTGGTGCGTGGAGCAAGGCGAAGGTGCCGCGCGCGGGGGGCGCAGTGCGTGGGGAGCATATTGGGGTGCGGAAGCGGCACGCGCATTGCGAAGCGGATGGCTGCGACGCGGAACGCGGGTGCGAAGCGCCACGAATTGTGGTGGGCCGAGTGGGGCAAACCAACCCAGCGCGCTTGTTTTTTGCCGCCTTCGCCGATAGATGTGGGGGAGTGCTGTCTGTTCGTGCGTTTCGTGCAATATTATTTGCACAGGTGTAAAAATGCGGACCGTAGCGGCGCGCTTGATTTGGCGAAGAGAGCAATAGGAGAGGCAGGAGCCTGGATAGCAAAAGAACGCCCACAGGGCAAGGATGATTCCGAAGACAACGGAAAGCGAAGGAGAGCGAATCATGCAGCAAACGAAAGACATGCAGATGGCTCAAACGACAACTCAGCCGCCATCGACGACCCAGACAGCATTGCTCCAACAGGTAGATATAACGAACGCCCAGGTAGCGGCGTTGCGCCCCGATGCTTTGTCGCCTGCGGAAATCGAGCAGAAAGCAGAATCGCTTGCTACAGGCAAAGCAACCATGGCAGCTTCGAAACTCTTCCTTTTAGCCGTAATGGCCGGTGCGTTCATTGCCTGCGGCGCCACGCTGTTCACGCTGGTGCAAGGCGACACGCAGTTGCCGTTTGCGGTCAAACGCGTGTTCGGCGCATTCTGCTTCTCCCTGGGTCTTATGCTGGTGGTGTGTTGCGGCGCCGAGCTGTTCACGGGAAACTGCCTGATGGTCTGCGGCCTGAACAGCAAGAAGATTACCGCGAAGGGTCTTTTGCGCAATTGGTGCCTTGTGTGGCTGGGTAATTTCGCGGGCTCACTTATCATTGCAGCACTGGTGTACGGCTCAAATATGGCCAGCATGAACGGTGGCGAAGTGGGCGCAGCTATGGTGTCCATTGCAGCGGGGAAAGTGTCCCCCGATGCGTTCACGCTGTTCTGCAAGGGTATCATGTGCAACTTCCTGGTGTGTTTGGCGGTGTGGATGAGTTTTGGTGCGCGCACGATGGCAGACAAGCTGCTGTGCGTGATTATGCCGATCACGGCGTTTGTCGCATGTGGCTTCGAGCACAGCGTTGCCAACATGTTCTTCCTGTTCGAGGGTCTGTTTGCCCAGATGGCAGGCTTTGGTGTTGGCGGAATCGAACTGGGCGGTATCTTCTACAACATCGGCGTGGTAACGCTGGCGAACATCGTGGGCGGCGCGCTGATGGTGGGTGTGAGCTACTGGTTTGCTTATGCGAAGCGCGAGAAGAAGTAACGCACGGGACGGGTATGCGGCGGGCGTCGCAGCGCGGGCGAAATGCTTGCGCGCGGCAGAGTGCAGCGGCACGCGCGTCGCATAGCAGAATCCCTGCGTTGGAAATGTTAAATAGCGAAAAACAAAACGCTACGTCGTTCGGTTGAGACGGCGCGGCACCATACAATAGGCACAGCAAAAATGAGAGAAGAGAGGATGGGTATATGGCAAAACTCCAGGTCATGCCCATGAAAACAATCGACACGCAGCTTGGTGCCACCATGGAGCGTTTCAGCAGGCGCGTAGCGGCGCTTCCCGTGGGAAGCTGCCCTGTGGCGGCGCAGGTGGCGCTTTTGGAAACGGCATGTCAGCAGACGTGCGGAAAATGCGTTCCCTGCCGCGATGGTTTGCCGCATCTTGCGCGGCTTTTGCGTGAGATCGAAAGCTGCACGGCCAGTGAGCAAGCATATGATCAGGCGCAACAGCTTGCAACCATGATCCGCGACACGGCTGATTGCGCAATTGGCTACGAAGCGGCGCAAGACGTTCTTGATAGCATGGAAAC
>CAKUFS010000064.1 GCA_934648845.1 uncultured Eggerthellaceae bacterium | reverse complement strand
AACTAAAACCAACAAGGAAGGCGTTCGTAAGAGCGCCTTCCTTGTTTTTTTTGGGGGGGATGAGAAAAATGCCCCGATTTCTATCGAGGCATTGAGGCGCCAACATCTAAGAATAAAAATCCATTCTCAAACGATCGGCCCATAAAGACTAGATCCAACGCGAATTAGAAAATACGCTCCAATCGCGTTAGCAGGATATCCAAAAGCTCTTGATGCTCAACCGCGAAGCAGATAACAGCGATATTAACCTCGGAATCCTCGTCAAGCACTTCTAGATTATTCACCATAACGGTTGGATCGACTCCTGCCTGCGTCACCGAGATATGCAGCGTTCCTTCCCCGTTCGAGGCGGCGCACTTCACGTGCCCAACGATGCCGCCCAGCTTCTCCACATCGTATGCAACGCCCGCCAATGCAGCCGCCAAGCATGCGGGGCTCAGCGTGGAGTTCTCCAGCTCAAGCGCGCAAGACACAACAAGCGCTCCTTCATGGGTCGTAAGCTTGCACAAGGCAATGCCGCCTCCCACATTTGCGGATATGGTTTTCGCATCATCGTCGTGATGGTGATGCTGATGGCCGCAACCGCAATCGCATGAACCATTATCGTGCTCGTGGATGTGGTCATGTTTGTGCTCGTGGTGATGGTGATGGCCGCAGCCGCAGCCCTCGTGGTGATTCATCGTGTGATCGGAATTGCGCTTCTCAACATCTTCCATGATTACGCTTCCTCTCCCAGCATCGTTGCCATATCGGTGTCGGATATCCCCTGTTGAGCGCTTATAAACACAACGGGTTTTCCCGAACCTGCGTATTCAAGAGCTTCGTTCTTAATCGTTTCAAGATCGGATTCATCCACCAAGTCGCATTTGTTCACCAGTATTACGTCGGCACTTTCCAGCTGCCCACGCAAAAGAATCTCAAGCGGAACACGAATGCGCTGCCAGCGAGAGGCGTCAACCAAGACGCACGTGCGAACTTCCTTTGCATGCGGTGCAAGCGCCTTCGCCATAGAGGACGGCACCGCAACGCCTGTTGCCTCCAAAACCAAGACCTCGGGATCAAATTCCTTGAAAATCCCCTCAACGGCTTCGGGCAGCTGACCTAGCAGCGAACAGCAGGCGCATCCTGAGAACAGGCTTTTCACCGCATAGCCGCCAGATCCAACTGTGGAGCCATCAACATCAACTTCGCCGATTTCGTTTTCAAGAATGGCGATTGGTGTCTCCCTACTTGATCGGGAAGTAATCCAATTTGCCAGCTGAAGCAAAACCGTTGTTTTTCCTGACCCCAAGAAACCGCCAAGGATCAGAATCTTTTCATCACGGACCATTGCACGCACCCTTCCTCCTATAGCTAGAAACAACTATAGCAAAAAGAGAGTCTGATGGTTTGTGCATTTTATTCTCGATCGATTTGATCACTAAGGGCGCTGGATACTGCAGTAGTGGCAACGCGCACGCCAACGCGGCTACTGGTCTCATCGCCTGCGAGTCCGCCGCCGCTGTCGCCTACGCCACTGTCGTCACACGCGCCATCGGCGCCATCGCCGACCGGAATGCCTGTAAGCGTACCACCGTCTGCATCGGTCCCTTCCCTATCGGGAGCATCGCCTTCCCCGTCACCACCCGCAAGCGCACCGCCGGCATCAGCAGCGCCCTGACCAGGGAAGGCACCGCGAATCGCCTGCCAAGCACCCTCCATCTGCCCAGCCATATGCTCGCGTGCCGAGCGCAAAGCGTCGCTTGCATGATTTGCCGCGCTTGAACCCAGCGCATCCGCCAAATCTGCAGCAAAGCGCCGTAGGACATCCGCATGCTCCCCCGCACGTGCCGCCGCAGCGCGCAAATACTGCACCGATTGCACGCCGCCGCCAAACAGCATGTTCACATCCAACGCCCCCGATGCCTCTGCAGAATCGAACAGCGCCGCAACAAACGCGCGCTTCTCCTGTTCGGAATACGAACGAAGCCACTGATTCGTGGCAGCGTCGAACACCTGCGAAGCCGCGGTAAGCCCCGCACGCCGCACAAACGCATCATCAGTAATTTCCCAGCTGAACAAATCGTGCTGCCGAAAACCCAGTTCGGAGCTCTGCACAACTTCAAAAGGCGTCTCGGAGTAAAGAATCGTCCCAATGATGGAATCTTGCGGCATCAACTTGCGAAGCTTCAACGACGCCGCCTTAAACTCCGCCGCATCGAAAGCGCTCTCCATAAAGCCGGGACCATCGAAACTGTACGCCGCCGTAACGCGCGAGCGCTGCTCATCGGAGGCGGAAAGCATCACATATTCTGCAATATTGCCGCCCTTGGAGTGTCCGCCCAGGTAGAAGGGGCGACGCAGGCGATCGCGGCGCGAGGCGTCAGAAACGCTATCGGGAGCTGCACCTTCGCGCACACCGCCTGCGACATCTGCCGAAGCGGGCAGCGCCAAAGCCGCATCCGCCGAAGCCGAAAACGCGCCGTCCACTGCCGCCGATGCGGCATCCGCCGCCGGCGCGCCCGTCGCACTCACGGCATCCGTCAAGCTTGCCGCACTCATCCGCACGGAGGCATCATTCACGGCAGCGCGTCGTGCGGCCAGACGTGAAACAAATCCCCTCCATGGCAACGCGCGCTTTCTCGTCCGCTCATCCCGCACCGCCGGTGCCTGAGCCCGCGCAGCCACGCGCCCGTCCCGACAAGCCCGCTTCGCCTCCCGCTCAAGCTGCTCCATCGCAAAAGCCAGCCCCAGCACCTGCGACGGAACAGGGCTTTCGAGCGCCAGGTTGAAGTCCTCGCGCCACCCGACAAGCGACGCATCGGTCCCCCGAAACGCCACAAACACGAACCCATCGCACGCAAACGTGGTGGCACTGAACTGCGCAGCGCAATCCGCATCAAACACGCTCTGATAGCGAGCGACCCTCACCGCGCGATAACGCGGATTCATTGCCGCCGCCAGAAAACACGCACGTACCTGGTCGGCAACAAGACCCGTAAACATCTGGTCGAAACACTCCGCACAGAGCAAATCGCGCAACGAAAACGCCAGCTCATCGCTACCCGACGTGTCAACTAAAACGCCGTCTTCGCGCAGCTCATAGCCACCCTGCACAAACGCCGCCAACTCCACGCGCACCATCGCAAGTTGCGTAAACAGCGCCGCATCAAGCTCGTTGAACGGCTTTTCGTCAAACGTCGCAAATTCTGTCTCAACATACGATTGAAGATTCACAGGGGTCCCTTCGCTCACCTTTGCCTGCATGTCAGATTCATTCGGAAAGAATCAAGGCTCTTCCGCCGCCGTGCTTCCGCCGCGTTGCTTGCCGCCGTCTTGTTTGCCGCCGCCGCACGCGCAACGCAGAACGGCACTATTGTAAGCCACTATCTCAAAACCATTTCTGCACGCCGATCATTCGTGCAGCACTTTCATTGATTTTTCAGCACAAAGGTTTGGAAGGCCCGAGACAGGAACCGCCCGCGAGAAAAAAGCAACGACAAAAGCTTTGAAGCAACCCCAAACGATTTAAAGAAAGCAACCAGCAAGGAGCGGCTTTTGCCTTACTTTATCCAAAACTAACAGCTTTTACCTAAAGCTAACAGTTATTGCCCAATGTTAACAACTATTACCCTCTATTGTCCAAATGCTAACAAAGTTATCCATAAGCTAACAAAGTTACCCGCATGCTGCAAACCTTGCCCATGGGGTGTATACTATCAAACGAATGAACTTTAGAGCAGACAACGCTTTAACCAGGAGGAATGCCATAATGGATGAAAAACTGAAAAATCCTTTCACGCCTGTTGTTGGCAAAGTTCCTGCCTTCATGGCCGGCCGCGACAACATCATCGCCGACATGGAGGAACTATTCGATGAAGGCCCCTCGTCCCCTTCTGTTATTTCTCTTCTTGTTGGCGCACGCGGTACAGGAAAAACAGCGCTTCTCTCCTACTT
>CAKUFS010000063.1 GCA_934648845.1 uncultured Eggerthellaceae bacterium | reverse complement strand
AAGTTCTCCTCTCATCTTTTTCTCTAATTGGCCTCTGCAACTCTCTCCATCTTTCCAATTGCAGAGGCCATCCTTTTTTGCTTGTTCACTGGCGGTTTCATTGTTTTGCGCCGATGTCGTCTCGTATGCATTTGCCCCGCCCGCGTTCGTTCGTTTGCGGTCTATACACCTGCAGCTAGTACCGTTGCGCTTGCGTCCGTGGTCCTGTTTGCCGTATGCGCCGCCGTCGGTTGTTGCTTGATGCCGATTCGCCCATCGCGGTGCTCTCTGTTTATTATTCCGGTTTCCCCAGGACTTTCCGTGCGCACTCGGGGTCGGTCGTTATCTTGAAGAAGATCGCCTTTTGAACATAATTCCTGATGGTGGGGCATTCCAGGTCGATATTAAACCGACTCTGAATGCGGTCAATGCGGTACGCTACGCCGTTGCGGTGAAGATGGAACAGGTCGGCTACGCGCGAGGCTTTGCTTCCCTTTGAAAGGTACGCCGCCAAAAGCTCGAAGTCGTTCGTGCCTTTTTCCGCATCGTTTTCCAAGATGCGTTCGATTACGGTGTTCGATGCCGCGAAATACTTTACATCGGTGCTGCATTCGGGGTCGACCATAACGAACGTGAATACCTCCGCAAACGGGATAACCTTGCTCTCCCGGGGTTCTTCTTCCCAGATGGGGGCTGCTGTAAGAGGGGCAAAATCGCGCGCGACCAAAAGCGAGCGATACGCAACGTTGATCGACCGATAATCCCCGAAAATCTCCGATTCGTAAATGCGCTCAAGGTATTCTCCCGCTCGGCTAGCAAGCAAGCTTTCAACGCATTTCGTCAGCTGCGCGCCGTCTTGCGCATTCAGCAAAACGACAATCGCATCGTCGCAGGTAACAGGAAGGGCGTACGCTTCTTTGATTGCGCGAATCTCGTCTAGAATAAACCCGACTTGCGCCGCCATGTCCTGATGGACCTCTATCATGGCCATCATAAAACACCCTTGCGTGGGAATGTCCAAAAGCGCCATTTGCCGATATATGTAAGAAGCTTCAAGACCCTCCGTGGAAATCAAGTGCAGCAGGAACTTCTGATCAAGCTCTTCTTGGCCGGCAGACAGCCCCAGTTTTCTTTTGAGCAGCATGTTGCAAAGCCCCATGAACATTTCGAACAGATCGTGCTGCCCTTGCGTGAAGTGATCCGCGCTGGTGGCCATAACTACCAAGCCCATATAGCGCTGCTGCAGGAAAAGCGGCGCGGTCATAAGTGAGCAGGGGATGCTTTCGGATGCGGGATATTCTTTGATGCCCGTTTGGTATTTTATTTCTTCGCTTAGATAGTCGCCGTGACGCTGGGAAGCCAGTATCTCATCGGAATGGTAGCCCAGCTCAATGAGCGAACGATTGACATCGTCGATCGGCTTTATGCCGCGTGTGTAAGCCAGAAGTTGATAATTGCTGTCAACGATGCTGATGAAAAGTCCAATTCCCGTTTCTGCCAGGTCAACAAGCGTCTGAAGGGGCTTAGGCGTGCTCAATGCCAAGGCGGATCGGTAAGCGTAATCGTCAATGGATAAAAAGCTTCCCTGAATATCGGAAAGCAGCGTATCGATGTCCTGGCCGCTTTTCGTGGCGCGCACGATGCATACTTTCGAGCGCGTCTTTTTCGCCCAAATTGCCTGGTCGCATTGCTCATCTTCGTTGCTGCGCAGAAAAAGCAGGAAAGGCGAAACTCCATCCCCTGAAGGCAGCGTGGTGCATTTCGTGTCGGCTACCAGCAGCGTGGAAGCCTGTTCGGCAACGGTGTTATTCGGACGCATAACCCTGCGAAGGCAAGGGAAGCTGGTCTCAAACGGCAAAACAATCTCGTAGCCCATAATGGCAAGGTGGTCGGTAAGAATACCGGTTGATACCTTCAATTCATGGCGATGTTCAGCGTTTGAAAGGCGCTTATCCATCAGAAACTCCTACGCATGTACGATTGTGTGGAAAAATAGCTGCAAATACTGTAAAAAATTACACTATGCGCATTGTAAAACATGTGCGGCGCGTGGAGCCTTTTGCGTGGGGTGCTTTTGCGCGTCTTCACGGTTTATGCACGATTTGCACAATCAGTGTGGCGTAGCGCGTGGAGCAAGGCGAAGGTGCCGCGCGCAGGGGGCGCAGTGCGCGGGGAGCATATTGGGGTGCGCAAACGGCACGCGCATTGCGAAGCGGATGGCTGCGACGCGGAACGCAGGTGCGGAGCGGAGCTGGGGCGAAGCGCCGCGAATCGTGGTGGGCCGAGTGGAGCAAACCAATCCAGCGCGCTTATTTTTTGCCGCCTTCGCCGATAGGTGTGGGGGAGTGCTGTCTGTTCGTGCGTTTCGTGCAATATTATTTACGCAGTTGTAAAAATGCGGTCCGTAGCGGCGCGCTTGATTTTGTGAAGAGAGCAATAGAAGCGGGTAGGGGCCCGGATAGCAAAAGAACGCTCACAGGGTAAGGACGACTCCAAAGACAACGGAAAGCGAAGGAGGGCGAATCATGCAGCAAACGAAAGACATGCAGATGGATCGAACGGCAACTCAGCCGCCATCGACGACCCAGACAGTATTGCCCCAACAGGTAGATATAACGAACTCCCAGGTAGCAGCGTTGCGCCCCGATGCGTTGTCGCCTGCCGAGATTGAACAGAAAGCAGAATCGCTTGCCACAGGTAAAGCAACCATGGCAGCTTCGAAACTCTTCCTTTTAGCCATAATGGCCGGTGCGTTCATCGCCTGCGGTGCCACGCTGTTCACGCTGGTGCAAGGCGACGCGCAGCTGCCGTTTGCGGTCAAGCGCGTGTTCGGCGCGTTTTGCTTCTCCTTGGGCCTTATGCTCGTAGTCTGCTGCGGCGCCGAGCTGTTCACGGGAAACTGCCTGATGGTGTGCGGTTTGAACAGCAACAAAATTGACGTGAAGGGCCTTTTGCGCAATTGGTGCCTTGTGTGGCTGGGCAACTTCGTGGGCTCGCTTATCATCGCGGCGCTGGTGTTCGGCTCGAATATGGCAAGCATGAACGGCGGCGAAGTAGGTGCGGCTATGGTGTCCATTGCGGCAGGGAAGGTGTCTCCCGATGTGCTTACGCTTTTCTGCAAGGGCATCATGTGCAACTTCCTGGTGTGTTTGGCGGTGTGGATGAGTTTCGGTGCGCGCACGATGGCAGACAAGCTGCTGTGCGTGATTATGCCGATCACGGCGTTTGTCGCCTGCGGCTTCGAACACAGCGTTGCCAACATGTTCTTCCTGTTCGAGGGTCTGTTTGCCCAGATGGCAGGCTTTGGTGTTGGCGGAATCGAACTGGGCGGTATCTTCTACAACATCGGCGTGGTAACGCTGGCGAACATTGTGGGTGGCGCGCTGATGGTGGGCGTGAGCTACTGGTTTGCTTACGCGAAGCGCGGGAAGAAATAGCGCGCGAGAAGGTATGCGGCGGGCGTCGCCGCGCGGGCGCAATGCTTGCGCGCGGCAGGCGTGGCGGCACGGGCGCAGCGTAGCAGAATCCCTGCGGCGGAAATGTTAAATAGCGAAAAACAAAATGCGATGTCGTTCGGTTAAGGCAACGCGACGCCATACAATAGGCACGGCAAAAAATGAGAGAAGAGAGGATGGGTATATGGCAAAACTCCAGGTCATGCCCATGAAAAATATTGACATGCAGCTTGGCGCCACCATGGAGCGCTTCAGCAGGCGTGTAGCGGCGCTCCCGGTGGGGAGTTGCCCCGTGGCGGCGCAGGTGGCGCTTTTGGAAACAGCCTGTCAGCAGACGTGCGGAAAATGCGTTCCATGTCGCGATGGTTTGCCGCATCTTGCGCGGCTTCTGCGTGAGATCGAAAGCTGCACGGCCAGTGAGCAAGCGTATGAGCAGGCGCAACAGCTGGCAACCATGATCCGCGACACGGCTGATTGCGCAATTGGCTACGAAGCGGCGCAAGACGTTCTTGATAGCATGGAAAC
>CAKUFS010000062.1 GCA_934648845.1 uncultured Eggerthellaceae bacterium | reverse complement strand
ATAAAAAACGGTCTGGATTGCCCACCTGATTTCTTGAGGTTGTTTTAGGCGTTACCCCGCGAAACTTAACTCGCACGTCTGTCCCCCTATGGTTGTCCCATAGAAACGATTATGCTATACTCAATCCAACGAAAGCGGTCGTCCCCACTACGTCTGGTGGCTTTGACGACCGCTTTTGTTGACAAATTACCCCACCTTTTGTCAACAAATGCAACGATGGAGCGCTTCAACACCTGCCCCCATCTCTTGCGTGCTTCTCGATAAACAACGAGCACAGAAATAAAACAACAAGCAGAACGCCCTCTTTGTTGACAAAAGGTGGGGTAATTTGTCAACAACATATGTTTCTAATGCCTTTGTATCTTTTTGTAAGAAATTTGATAGCGTTTTCGCCTCTTTTGATAGGTTTTTGTTGGATTGGATTGGTATTTTTACCCCACTCACCTATCTGAACCAAAGGAGACAATCATGCCCAAAAGGGAGAAAAGCGAATCTAACATCTATCACGTTTTCGCACGGGGAACAGGCAAGCAAATTATCTTCGAGGATGAAGACGATAGACACCTTCTCCATGCTCTACTCAATAAAAACTTCCGCCTGAACTCAATCGATGTCCACGCCTGGTGCTTTATGGATAATCACATACATCTTCTTTTGCGGGGAGAAATCGAATCCATCTCAAAAAGCCTTAAATCAGTTTTAGAAACTTACGCTATGTCGTTCAATAAGAAATACGGACGATCGGGACATCTATTTCAAGAAGCATTTAAGAGCGAGCCTATCAATGACGACTCTCGTTATCTAGCCACACTTCGCTACATACATCAGAATCCGCTCAAAGCTGGGTTGTCGCGTACCTGCTCTTTTCCCTGGAGCAGTTTCGATGAATATCGTGAAAGCAACACGCTCCCTTCCCTCTGCGACAAACGGTTTGCCATCGAATTATTTGGTGATCTAGAGCAATTCCTTCGCTTTCACGTAACCCTCAGCTCAAATTGCGTCTGCATCGACGTGCCGGAGCCCTACGAGCGAAATAAAACCAGAGGGATGCGCGATGAAGAAGCCCTGAGTCTTGCGCAATCGATTATTGGAATCCAAGGGATCGAGGCTATCAAATCATGGCCACGTAAAAAAAGAAATGCCGGCATCGTTTCACTTTGCGATGCCGGCCTAACGTATCGACAGATAGAAAGACTGACGGGAATCACCCGCGGAATAATCTACCGAACGATAGAGCGAGAAAGTAATTGTTGACAAAAGGTGGGGTAATTTGTCAACAATTATGCTTCGTTGAGGTCTTCGAAGCCTTCTTCTTTGGAAAGATCCAAGGTGGGAGCATCGTTCCACAGCTCTTCCAGACGGTAATAGTCGCGTGCTTCGGGCTGGAACACGTGTACCACGAACTCACCGTAGTCCAGAAGCGTCCACATGCCGCCAGCGCCACCTTCGCGATGCGTGGGCTTCATACCACCCTTGCGGCGCACGTCTTCTTCAATGTTGTCGATGATAGCATTCACCTGACGGCTATTCGAAGCAGTTGCAATCACAAAATAATCCGTCACGGAAATAAGCTCGCGCACGTCCTGGATAACAATGTTCAGAGCTTTTTTGTCATGGGCAGCACGCGCCGCGATAAGAGCGCACTCGCGAACGCTCTTCGGCTCGGGGCACTCAACGATGCCACCTGTTTGATTGTACACAACTTCCGTATTGTTCTGGTCGGTCATCAGTTCTCCTTTGCTCGCAGAGCCGCGCGCCCCGCGTAGTGATTCCAAACGTCAACGGTATTCGGATGCAGCAGCATCTTTCTTCCCATCATACGCATTATCCAATATTCATAAATGGTGAAGAAGAGCTCTTCCAAACTCACTACACCAATTTTTGCCCTCAACTCACCAACTTCGGGATAAACTCTGTTCGGCTCAATGGCGTCGGCGATATAGAGTACCATATCAAGGTCGCTCATGTCACATGCCGCCACGGTATGCCTGTCCATTGCTCGCAAAACTTCCGCAGGAACGCGAGGAAACGCCTTCCGTAGGGCAACCGGCGCCGTATGCGCATGCAAAACACGCGGCAACGCATTGTAGACAAAAGGATCGATGCTCATGCCCAGCTCATCGGCACGCTGACGAATTCCCTGGTCATCGTATCCTTTATCCCAATCGTGCAGAATACCCGCTAGGCGCGCTTTTGCAACATCCACGCCGTATTCCCGCGCCAAGCGCACGCACATTTCCGCAACGCCCAGGCAATGCTGGAACCGATGCTCATTCACGCGCTGCTGCAACTCCGCCTCGCGCGCCTCGAAAAACTCATCGGAAAGCGGATCATCAACACCTTCTGGCTTAGGAAGATACAACTGCTTCTCGCGAATGATACGCTCAACACCAGGGGGAACAAGCCGGCTGATATCTTCGCCCGCCAAAACACGCGCCCGAATATCGGTTGATGACACCAGGGGCGTTTGCGACTCCACGACCTCAAGCGAATATCCTGCTCCACGCAGCGCCTCAAGCGTTTCAGGCGCCACTTTTTGCCCGGCACGCGTGACAATCGCATAGCTTGCCAAGTTGCGCAGCGTTTCCTGATCACGCCAACGCAGAAGTGTCGATGCGGAATCGGCACCCATAATGAACACGAAATGCATATGCGGATTCTTCATTTTCGAAAGCTGGCGAAGCGTCTCGGCGGTATAGGTAATGCCGCCGCGCATGACTTCCATGGCATTCACGCTGAACTCATCCACGTCGCTCGTTGCGGCATAGCACATGGAAAAACGCACATCACCTGGCGTTATCTCTCGATCAAGCTTGAAAGCGGGCGTTCCCGTAGGCAAGAACACCACTTCTTCCAGCCCAAGTTGCTCCATAGCAGCATGGGCCGCCACCAAATGCCCGTAATGGATAGGGTCGAAGGTGCCACCCATAATGCCCACGCGCACATCTTGGCCCGCTTCAAGCTTTTTTCTTGTCTGTGCAAGCATTCCTGCTCTCCTTTTGCCTGAATCACGACTACACGCATGACCTGGCATAATACCCAGCTTAATGATTGTCCCGAATCTTGGTCCATTACCAAAACCCGCCACAAGGGCGCTCTACGCCCTGGTCTGCCCCGTGCCCGTAAGCAGATACTTGTACGACGTAAGCCCTTCCAAGGCGAAGGGTCCGCGCACGTGCAGCTTCTGCGTTGAGATGCCAATTTCTGCTCCCAGGCCAAATTGCCCGCCGTCGGTAAACGCAGTAGAAGCATTCACGTATACGCACGCTGCATCGACGCCCCGCTGGAACGCCTCAATAGCGGCAGCATCCGTTGCCACAATAGACTCGGAATGCTTCGTGCCGTACGTATTGATGTGTGCGATGGCCTGTTCGACGCCGCCAACTACGCGAACCGCAATTTCGGGCCCCAAATATTCAGTAGCCCAATCGACCTCAGTCGCTTGAACAGCAGAAACGCCACAGTACTTCGCTATGGCCAATGTTGGGGCATCGGCATGTACTAACACGCCTTTCTCCGCAAGCGATGGCAAAATCATCGGCAAAAACTCATCCGCAACAGATGCATCCACCAAAAGCGACTCTTCGGCATTGCACACACCGTAGCGACGCGTCTTCGCATTCATCACGATGTCGCGCGCCATGGCCAAATCCGCCGATTCATGCACGTACACGTGGCAGTTTCCCGTGCCCGTTTCGATAACAGGAACCTTCGAGCACTCCACACAGTGGGCAATAAGCCCTGCTCCACCGCGCGGAACCAACACGTCAACCAACCCGTGCAGCTGCATCAGAGCATCCGTTGCCGCATGATCAGTCGAGTCGATGCCAACAATGCACGATGCCGGCAAACCAGCCCGCTCGGCTGCTTCCGAAAGAACGCGCCACAGCGCGCCCGTCGAGCGCACTGCCAAGCTGCCACCGCGCAGCACCACAGCATTTCCCGACTTCAGACAAATGCCCGCAGCATCCACCGTCACATTCGGACGCGCCTCGTATATCACGGCAACCACGCCCAGGGGAACGGTGACGCGCTTCAAGTTCATGCCGTTATAAAGCGCGCGATTCTCAAGCACCCGACCCAGCGGGTCATCAAGCTTGACCAAGTCAAGCAACGCCGATGCCATATCGTTGATGCGCGCTTCGTCCAGGAACAAGCGATCAAGCAGGCTTTCTTTTGTGCCCGCTTGACGCGCTGCAGCCATATCGGCTTCATTCGCGGCAAGAATGCGTTCCTTGTTCTCCTGAAGAGCGGCGGCCATTTGCTCCAACGCATGATTGCGCTGCTCAAGCGATGAGAGCGCCAACACACTCGAAGCCTCTTTTGCGGCCGTAGCAGCAGC
>CAKUFS010000061.1 GCA_934648845.1 uncultured Eggerthellaceae bacterium | reverse complement strand
AAGTAGGAGAGAAGCGCTGTTTTTCCTGTACCGCGTGCGCCAACAAGAAGAGAAATAACAGAAGGGGACGAGGGGCCCTCATCGAATAGCTCCTCCATGTCGGCGATGATGTTGTTGCGGCCGGCCATGAAGACGGGAACTTTGCCAACAACAGGCGTGAAGGGATTTTTCAGTTTTTCGTCCATTATGGCATTCCTCCTGATAAAAGCGTTATTTGCTCTAGGATTCGTTCATTTGACAGTATACACTCTCTGGATAGCCTTTGCGGCATGTGGGCAACTTTGTTAGCTTTTAGATAACTTTGTTAGCATTTGGGCAATAGTGCGCAATAGTTGTTGGCTTTGGGTAATGACTGTTAACCCTGGGTATGCGTTGCTGGTTGTTGATTGCATCCTTCGGTTGTTCTGAGGGGGCGGTTTGTGTTGCCGTTTGCTTCGGATTTCTGAATGGCTTTTCGTCCGGGGGCTTTTGTGCTTCTCGAGCTGCAGATAGGTAACAAATGCAGCGGGGAGGCTTGCGTGCGGGATTGATTTCGCGGGAGTGGCTTACAATGTGGTGAGTGTGTTGCGCCCGGCGGATGCGGCCCGCATGCGAGGTCGAGGTTAGGCCCTGCGGCCGTTCGTGCGGTGCGTTCGCGTGGACGATGTGCGGCACGAGTGGCGCTTGGTGCGGATGCCGCGTGACGCAGACGGCGCGCGGTGCAGGTGGGAAGGGCTTCGGCGCCTTCCGGATGAAACCGATGTGCAGGCAAAGGTGAGCGAAGGGACCCCTGTGAATCTTCAATCGTATGTTGAAACAGAATTTGCAACGTTTAGCGAGAAGCCGTTCAACGAGCTTGATGCGGCGCTGTTTACGCAGCTTGCCATGGTGCGCGTGGAGCTGGCGGCGTTTGTGCAGGGCGGCTATGATCTGCGCGAAGACGGCGTTTTGGTTGATGCATCGGGTAGCGATGAGCTGGCGTTTTCGTTGCGCGATTTGCTCTGTGCGGAGTGTTTCGACCAGATGTTTACGGGTCTTGTTGCCGACCAGGTACGTGCGTGTTTTCTGGCGGCGGCAATGAATCCGCGTTATCGCGCGGTGAGGGTCGCTCGCTATCAGAGCGTGTTTGATGCGGACCGCGCTGCGCAGTTCAGTGCCACCACGTTTGCGTGCGATGAATTCACGTTTGTGGCGTTTCGAGGGACCGATGCGTCGCTTGCCGGGTGGCGCGAGGATTTTAATCTGGCGCTTGAAAGCCCTGTTCCGTCGCAGGCGCTTGGGCTGGCTTTTGTGACGGAGCAGCTTGAGCGGGAGGCGAAGCGGGTTTGTCGGGACGGGCGCGTGGTTGCGCGGGCTCAGGCGCCGGCGGTGCGGGATGAGCGGACGAGAAAGCGCGCGTTGCCATGGAGGGGATTTGTTGCGCGCCTGACCGCACGACACGCTGCTGTGGACGATGCGTCTGTGCGGATGAGCGCGGCAAGCTTGACGGATGTTACGGGCGAAGGCGCAGCTCCCGACAACGTTTCTGACGCTTCGCGCCGCGATTGCCTGCGTCGCCCCTTCTATCTGGGCGGACATTCCAAGGGTGGAAATATTGCGGAGTACGTGATGCTTTCCGCCTCCGATGAGGCGCGATCGCGCATTGCGGCGGCGTACAGTTTTGATGGCCCCGGCTTTATGGAGAGTGCGTTTGATGCGGTGGAGTTTAAGGCGGCGTCGTTGAAGCTTCACAAGCTGATGCCGCAAGATTCCATCATTGGGACGATTCTTTACTCCGAGGCGCCTTTCGAGGTCGTGCAAAGCTCTGAGCTGGGCTTTCGGCAGCACGATTTGTTCAGCTGGGAAGTTATTGATGATGCGTTCGTGCGTCGTGCGGGGCTTACCGCGGCTTCGCAGGTGTTCGACGCTGCCACGAATCGGTGGCTTCGCTCGTATTCTGAGCAGGAGAAACGAGCGTTTGTGGCGGCGCTGTTCGATTCCGCGGAAGCATCAGGGGCGCTGGACGTGAACATGCTGTTTGGCGGTGGTGTGCAATCGGTGCAGTATTTGCGCGCAGCGACGGCACGTGCGGGGGAGCATGCGGATGTCCTGCGGCGCTTTGCTGCGGATTTGGCGGATGCGCTGGGTTCAAGCGCGGCGAACCATGCCGGCGATGCTTTGCGTGCGGCGCGCGAGCAGATGGCTGGGCAGATGGAGGGCGCATGGCAGGCGATTCGCGGTGCTTTCCCTGGTCAAAGCGATGCCGACGCTGACGGCGCGCTCGCGGGCGGTGGCGGGGAAGATGGTAGCTGTGCTGATGCAGCCGGAGTTGCAGGAGATGGTGCTGCTCCTGGCGCCGTTGTTGCCCCTGGCGATCAAGAATAAAATACACAATCCATTAGGTATTCTTTTTTTTGCTATAGTGATACCTAACTTATAGGAGGAAGGGTGCGTGCAATGGTTCGTGATGAAAAGATTCTGATTCTTGGCGGTTTCTTGGGGTCGGGAAAAACAACGGTTTTACTTCAACTGGCAAATTGGATTACCGCTCGGTCGAGTAGGGAAACGCCCGTTGCTATTCTGGAAAACGAAATTGGCGAAGTCGATGTTGATGGTTCTACGGTTGGGTCTGGTGGCTATGCGGTGAAAAGCCTGTTCTCAGGATGCGCCTGCTGCTCTCTTTTGGGTCAGCTGCCCGATGCTGTTGAGGGTATCTTCAAGGAGTTTGACCCCGAAGTTTTGGTTTTGGAGGCAACGGGTGTTGCGGTGCCGTCCTCTATGGCGAAGACGCTTGCGCCGCATGCAAAGGAAGTTCGCACGTGCGTTTTGGTTGATGCTTCCCGTTGGCAGCGCATCCGCGTTCCGCTTGAGCTTCTTTTGCGTGGGCAACTGGAAAGTGCCGACGTAATACTGGTGAACAAATGCGACTTGGTGGATGAATCCGATCTTGAAACGATTAAGAACGAAGCTCTTGAATACGCAGGTTCGGGAAAACCCGTTGTGTTTATAAGCGCTCAACAGGGGATATCCGACACCGATATGGCAACGATGCTGGGAGAGGAAGCGTAATCATGGAAGATGTCGAGAAGCGCAATTCCGAGCATCCGGTGAATCACCACAAGGGCTGCGGCTGCGGCCACCATCATCACCACGAACATGAGCACGACCATATCCACGAGCATGACCATGAGCATGGTTCATGCGATTGCGGTTGCAATCATCAGCACCATCACCACAGCGACGATGCAAAGACCATATCTTCAAATGTGGGCGGCGGTATTGCCCTGTGCAAGCTTACGACTCATGAGGGAGCGCTTGTTGTATCTTGCGCGCTTGAGCTGGAGGATTCCACGCTGAGCCCCGCATGTTTGGCGGCTGCGTTGGCGGGCGTTGCGTGCGACGTGGAAAAGCTAGGCGGCATTGTTGGACACGTGAAGTGTGCTGCTTCGAACGGAGAAGGGTCGCTGCATATTTCTGTCACGCAGGCGGGAATTGAACCCACCGTTATGACGAATGATCTTGAAACGCTTGACGAAGACTCCGAGATTAACATTGCCGTTATTTGCTTTGCTGTTGAGCATCAAGAACTTTTGGACATTCTATTAACACGATTGGAACGTATTTTCTAATTCGCGTTGGACCTTGTCTTTATAAGCCGATCGTCTGAGAATGGATTATTCTTAGACGTTGGCGCCTCAATGTCCCGATAGAAATCGGGGCATTTTTCTCATCCCACCCCCAAAAAAACAAAGAAGGCGCTCTTGCGAACGCCTTCCTTGTTAGTTTTAGTTACCTGCAGGAGTACCAGGGGCTGCCGGAGCACCGGGAGCAGCAGGAGCGCCAGGAGCCGCGGGAGCAGCCGGAGCGCCAGGGGCGCCAGGAGCCGCGGGGGCACCGGGAACGCCAGGGATGCCAGGGGCGCCGGGAGCGCTAGCCATGGCATCTTCGTCAATTTCTACAGTTGCTGGTCTGAAGCACATAGTAATTCCTTTCTTTGTTGCCTGTTGCCAGGCGTAGTGCATAGTCGCTCTCTTTTACGACAGTCAGACAGGATACCCGCTTCTTGCTTTTTGTTCACTAGAAAATGCGACAGAAACACATCATGTTGTATTGTCTGCTTTTACAGCTATTTTGTGTCGGAATGGATAGGGGTGGTCGAGTTTCCTGTTGCCGCATCGCTAAAGTTCTCTCTGTCTGTTTGCACAGAAATGCGCTTTCGGAGTTTATGGATATTCCCCTTACCATAACCGTGATTTCGGGAGATAATGATGCTGTGAGACGGAATGAACCGTTAAGCGAGGTCTCTCCTTTCGCTTAGCGTAAAAGTTCTCCTCTCATCTTTTTCTCTAATTGGCCTCTGCAACTCTCTCCATCTTTCCAATTGCAGAGGCCATCCTTTT
>CAKUFS010000060.1 GCA_934648845.1 uncultured Eggerthellaceae bacterium | reverse complement strand
TGCAGGTCAATGGGGCTCAAATCGCGCGCAACCGCTTCCGCCACGCGAATGCCATCAACCGCCGCGCTCATGATGCCGCCGGCGTATCCAGCTCCTTCGCCGCAAGGATACACGCCTGCGGCAGCCACTTCGCCGTTATCGAAAAATGCCTGAAGCGAACCGCTATCGCGCACCAGACGCACAGGGCTTGAACTGCGCGTTTCCACGGCAGTCATAACGGCATTGTCACTTGCGAAACCTTTAATTCGACGATCGAACTGAGGAAGCGCCTGCTCCAAAGATTGCGTTACGAAATCGGGAAGGCATTCGTGCAAATCGCTCCACGCAACGCCGCGCGCGTACGTGGGCGTTACCGGTGCGCACGACACCTGCTCGCTTTTATGTCCGTGAGCTTTCTTTGACTTCTTCGCCTGCGATGCCCGCAGGAAATCGCCCACTTTCTGAGCAGGCGCTGCATACGGTGCTCCCCCATTTTTCTGCGCCAACTGGTAAGCGGCCTGTTCCAGGTCGCGCTGGAACGCCACACCCGCCAGGGGGTCTGTTCCCGGGAAATCGGCAGGCTCAACGCTCACCAAAACAGCGCTGTTCGCATTTTCCCCATCGCGCGCATGCACGCTCATGCCGTTGACCACCACGCCGCCTTCTTCGCTGGTGGCCGCCACTACTTGGCCGCCCGGGCACATGCAAAACGTGTAGACGCCGCGTCCGTTCGGCAGATGCGCCGACAGCTTGTAGTCAGCGGCGCCCAATGCGGGATGATCCGCGAAATCGCCATACTGCGCCCGGTTGATCATGTGTTGCGGATGCTCGATGCGCACGCCCACCGAGAACGGCTTACGTTCCATGAACAGGCCTTTTTCCTGCAGTAGCGCAAACGTGTCGCGCGCGGAATGACCACACGCCAAGATAACGGCCGAAGCGGGAATGCTCTGACGCGTGCCGCACACGGTGTCTTCCAGCACGACACCCGTAAGCTCGTTGGCGCAAAACTCCAGGTCAACTAACTGACAATTAAAGCGAGCTTCGCCGCCATACTGGATAATTTGCTCACGCAGCGTTTTTACCACAGCGCGCAGCTTATCGGTGCCAATATGAGGCTTCGCATCAACCAGAATCTCTTCCGGTGCTCCTGCCTGGGCAAACCATTCGAGAACCGTTTTCGTAAGCGGATTTTTCGTATTGGTGGTCAACTTGCCATCAGAAAACGTGCCGGCGCCGCCTTCGCCAAATTGAATGTTTGTCGAAGAATTGAGCTCGCCCGTTTTCTCAAAGTGCTCCACCGCGGCAACGCGCTCATCCACGCTTGCACCGCGCTCTACCAGCAACGGACGCAAACCCGCGCGTGCCAAATAAAGTGCCGCGAACAGACCTGCCGGACCCGAACCCACCACCACAGGACGCTCATAATCCTGCGGGAGCAACGATTCCGGCAAGCTGGGAACAACAAACTTCGAGACGGGAACGCTCGCTTTCACATCGCTTCCTGCGCGCATGTCGAACATAGAAGCAGGACCACGGCGCTCGTTGATGACAATCGCAGAATCCGTTTTGACATTCGCCTCGTAGATAAGCGCCATTTCCTGGCTTTCTGTAGTAAGCGTGACCGCCAGCGTCATAACGAAATGAACTGCGCTTTTCTTACGCGCGTCCACGCTTTTCTTCAGGATGCGCACCGTATCGATGCATTCTGGCGGCACCTTCAGCTTATCCGCCACCGCTTGGAACAACACGCGTTTGCCCTGCGGAAGCGCCCCATCAAGAGGAACGGAAACATTGCTTACCTCAAGCATTGCCCCACCTTACTCATTCAAAACTCACTCAAAACCAACATCAATTGTTGACAAATTACCCCACCTTTTGTCAACATTTTCGTCTGCCACCGCAGCGCTACGAGCGCCGCGCGCCACCATACGCCGCATTCTTGCGATTGCCGAACGCGCTTCCCTTGCGGGCGTTTTTCTTCAGCTTCGCCAGCACATCCGCTTCGCTTTCGCCCTCCACCTGGGAACGCAAACGAACCACCTGGTCACGCAAACGCGCCGCTTCCTCGAAGTCCATGCTTGCCGATGCCGCAGCCATCTCTTCTTCCAGCGACGAGATCATGCGCATGATCTGGTCGCGCGAGAATTCCGCCAACTCGGCATTCACTTCATCAGCCGAACGCGAACCCGCTTCGTCGGTCACGTACGACATAATGTCGTTGATGGCCTTGCGAACGGTCTGCGGCTGGATGCCATGCTCCTGATTGTACGCCATCTGAATCTGGCGGCGGCGCGCCGTTTCCTCAATGGCAAGGTTCATGGAATCAGTGCGCTTATCCGCGTACATGATCACGCGGCCGGAAACGTTGCGTGCGGCGCGTCCGATGGTTTGGATGAGCGAGCGATGATTGCGCAAGAAGCCCTCTTTATCGGCGTCGAGGATGGCCACAAGCGACACTTCGGGCAAATCAAGACCCTCGCGCAGCAAGTTGATGCCCACTAAAACGTCGAATTCGCCGCGCCGCAAGTCACGAAGGATTTCCACGCGCTCAAGCGTAGCAATATCCGAATGCATGTAGCGTGCACGTATTCCCTGGTCAAGCAAATGGTCGGTCAAATCTTCCGCCATCTTCTTCGTAAGCGTGGTTATGAGCACGCGCTCGTTTTTCTCGGCAGCAAGGCGCGCTTCGTCAATGATATCATCAATCTGCGAGCGCGTAGGGCGCACTACAATCTCGGGGTCAAGCAGGCCCGTGGGTCGAATGATTTGCTCCACTTGCGCCTGGCTTACGCGCAGTTCATAATCGCCCGGCGTAGCGGAAACGTAAATGAACTGGGGAATGCGCTGCTCGAACTCATCGAAACGCAGCGGCCGATTGTCCAGGCAGCTAGGCAGGCGGAAGCCGTGTTCGGCCAGCGTGACTTTGCGCGAGCGGTCGCCTTCATGCATGCCGCGCACTTGCGGCACCGTTACATGGCTCTCGTCGATGATGCACAAGAAGTCCTTGGGGAAGTAATCGATCAGCGTGTACGGCGGCTCGCCCGGCTCGCGGCCGTCCAGATGGCGCGAGTAATTCTCGATACCCGAGCAAAAGCCCAGCGTTTCCAGCATCTCCAGGTCGTAGTTCACACGCATTTCCAGGCGTTGCGCTTCCAGCAGCTTGCCTTCGTCGTTGAACTGCTGCAAACGGTCACGCAGCTCTTCTTGGATAGTCTTTAACGCGCGATCGAGCTTCGGACGTGCTGTAACGTAATGGGACGCCGGCCAAATGGGAAGCGCCTCATACGTGTTCAGCTCTTCGCCCGTTACGTTATCAACTTCGGCGATGGATTCAATTTCGTCACCCCAGAACTCAACACGGATGGGATTATCTGCATACGGCGGAAACACATCAAGCGCATCGCCGCGCACGCGGAACGTACCGCGTTTGAGCTCGTAATCGTTGCGGTCGTACTGGATGTCTATCAGGCTGTATATGACCTGGTCGCGGTCCATTTCCTTCTGCTTGTCAAGGAACACGGCCATTCCCGCATAGTCCGCTGGACTGCCAATGCCGTAAATGCACGAAACACTTGCCACCACAATAATGTCGCGGCGGGAAAGCAGCGCGCTTGTTGCAGCGTGGCGCAGCTTCTCCACTTCCTCGTTGATGGACGAATCTTTCTCGATGAACGTATCGGATGCCGGCACGTACGCCTCGGGCTGGTAATAATCGTAGTAGCTCACGAAGTAGACCACAGCGTTGTGGGGAAAGAATTCCTTGAGCTCGGCGGCCAGCTGCGCTGCAAGCGTTTTGTTGGGCGCCAAGATGAGCGTGGGTTTTTGGACGGCTTCGATGGTTTTTGCCATGGTGAACGTTTTGCCCGAACCCGTTACGCCCAGAAGCGTTTGATAGCGCAAGCCCGCTTTCACGTTTGCGGCAAGTTTTTCGATGGCTTGAGGCTGGTCGCCCGATGGCTCGTAAGGAGAAACGACCTGGAAGGGAGCGCTAGCCAACCGTGCGAGTGGTAGTTTGCCTTCCATTTCCTTTATGTCTTGAGAATCGCTCACAATTGCTCCTTTTCGACATTCCACCACGAAACTACCTGGTCATAGAGTTGTTCGGGCGTTCCGTCGTTTGCAAACGACACCGTAGCGAACCGCAAACGCTGTTCATCGGTAAGCTGGCGCGCCATACGAGCGCGCACATCGGCCTCGTTCCAACCCGCGGCAACAGCACGCGCAACGCGCAGCTCTTCGGGGGCCGTCACAGCCACAATGTAATCGACAAGCGCGACGAGCGGCGCTTGCCCCGTGAAAGACGAGGACTCGATAACGGCGGCAGCGTGCCCTTCGGCAGCAAGACGTGCCAGTTCGTTGTGCAGCGCCTGGTCGATACGCGGTTGCGTGATGCGATTGAGCGTTTCCGTGCCTTCGTTTGTGGCAAAAGCGACCGCCGCCAGCGCAGCACGATCAACTTCGACCTCGGCGGTAAATACTCCTGCACCGTACGCGTCTCGCAACTCCTTCTTTACAAAATCCCAGGTCAGAACAACATGACCCAGCTGATCCAAATCGACGACCGGGAGGCCCTGGTTTGCCAGCGCGCGCGTGGCGCTGGATTTTCCCGCCCCCATGCCGCCGATAATCAGGATGTTTTTCATAAAGCTCGCA
>CAKUFS010000059.1 GCA_934648845.1 uncultured Eggerthellaceae bacterium | reverse complement strand
TCCAACGCATGATTGCGCTGCTCAAGCGATGAGAGCGCCAACACACTCGAAGCCTCTTTTGCGGCCGTAGCAGCAGCTCGAACCACCCGCTCCAACGACTGCTCGTTTGAACACCGCCGACCCGCGAACCCTTGCTCCAAAGACATGCGCCGCTCCTTCCCTACGCGATTTACACTCAAAAATATCCTACTCGAATACAATCAATTCATCGCGATGAATGATGGGCTTATCGGCCAAACTCGATAGAAGGCGATTGTTCGCCAGCTGCTCGCGCGTGCGACCCAGCGCAAGCGAAATCTCGTCGCTTGAAGCAGAAACACGACCACGAGCGAACAGATATCCCGAGCTATCCCGCACGTCAACAATATCCTCGGCGTCAAACCAGCCCTCGATGGCGCAAATACCCACCACAAGCAGCGAGCTTCCCTTGCGCTCAAGCGCCTGTTTTGCGCCATCGTCCACTACAATTGCTCCCTTGGCGGAATCCCCCAGTGCAATCCACAATTTGCGCGGCGTGATCTCGTGCGGCTTTTCGTTTGCAACAAAAAGCGTGCCCACGTTCCATGAAGCGCCCTGGCCCTCTTGAGATTCGCAGGCTTCTTCAGGAGCGCTTTCCGCGCTGGTCTCAAGACACGCCTCCGAACACGAGCCGGCATAAACGTAATCTTCGGCCGCACGCCAAACAACCTGTTCAGAGCGTCCATTGCAGATAACCATGGGAATGCCGGCCGCCATAAGAACACGTGCAGCCTTGATCTTTGTTATCATGCCGCCCGAACCTACCGTGGAGCCAGCGCCGCCCGCCACCGCCATAATGCTCTGATCGATGCGCGTCACGCGCGAAAGCAACTTCGCATCGGGACAGGTGGAAGGATTCGCATTGTAAAGTCCCTCGATATCCGACAGGATTACCACCAAATGGGCGTCAATCAAGCAGGCAACCAGCGCTGCCAGCGTATCGTTGTCGCCGAACTTAATCTGCTCAACAGACACCGTGTCGTTTTCGTTGACAATGGGAACAACGTCCAGTTCAAGCAACCGCTTGAACGTATCACGCGCATGAAGATACGCCACACGATCGGCTGTGTCGCGCCGCGTGAGTAGCACAAGCGATGTTACCAGCCCGTGCGGCTCGAACGAGCGCGCATACGCCGCCGACAAGGCATTTTGCCCAACCGATGCAGCCGCCTGCAAACTGGGCATGTCACTGGGGCGTTTGCTAATGCCGAGCGCTTCCAGGCCGCATGCAATGGCTGCAGACGTGACCACAACCGGCTGCCACCCCTGGCTTTTCAACTGCGCAATCTGGTCGGCAATATTTTGCATGTATGTGTAATCAATGCGCCCCGAGCCATCAGTCAGCGTAGAAGAGCCGATCTTGACTACAAGCGGTCCCCTGCTTGCGGGATGTTTTGCGGCCGCATGTTTCGCAGCGACACCGGCAATCCCCCCTTTGGCGGCAAGCCCGGCAACTGCGCCCTTGACAGCAGCCCCAACGACTGCAACTCCTTCGGCAACACGCTTTTTATCGGCAGCTTTTCCCACAACAGTTCCTTACCGTTATTCGTCCTCAGCTTCTTCGCCGTCGGTTTCTTCAAAATGATGCAGATACGATGCTTCGTCCTGATAGGAAAGACGGTCGTCGAACACTTCCTCAAGTTCCATCGGCTCGTAATCATTGAGCTCGTCGAATTCATCTTCGCCTGCAATACCCGCTTCGAACTCGAATGCGCGCTCCACAATGCGAATCTCGTCGCCATCGACAGCGCCCGCGCGAATCAGCGCCTTGTCCACGCCCATGCGCTTCAGACGATGCTGCAGATACGTAATGGCTTCCTCGTTATTCCAGTCGGTCTGAACGATGATGCGCTCCACCTTGTTGCCAATAACGCGGAAAACACCCTTACCCAGCTTGACCACGCGGAAACGCGCATCTGCCTTCTCGCGTTTGTATTCCCAGACCTGCTCGTAGGGAGATTCCTGGGCACTTTCTTGCTGCTTGGCTTCTTCACGCAACGCATGGACGCGTGTTGCGATGGCCGCCTTCAGAGAATCAACGCCTTCGCCCGTCAAAGCGGAAATCTTATACAGGCGCGGGTCGAAGGGACTATCGGCCCATTCGTCGCCGCCAGCTGCGGCAATGGAGTCTTCCTTCACGCGCTGCTCGAGCTTCTTGATAAGCTCATCGTCCCAGCAAGCGTCAATCTTGTTAGCAACAACCATGCGCGGGCGGTCGGCAAGCTCTTCTTTGTACAGCGCGATTTCGTTCTTGATAATCTCGTAATCGTTGAGCGGATCGCGGCCTTCCCAGTCGCCCGTCAAGTCAACAACGTGCACAATCATGGCCGTACGTTCAATGTGGCGCAAGAACTCATGGCCCAAACCACGACCTTCGTGCGCGCCTTCAATCAGGCCGGGAACATCGGCCACAACAAAGCTGTAATCCCCGCTTGTCGCCACGCCCAGGTTCGGCACCAGCGTGGTGAAAGGATAATCGGCAATCTTCGGGCGAGCCGCGCTCATCTTGGCAATAAGCGAAGACTTGCCCGCCGACGGCATACCCACCAGCGCACAGTCCGCCATGAGCTTCATTTCCAGCTCAACCCAGCCTTCTTCGCCCGGTTCACCCAGCTCAGCAAAGGAAGGAGCGCGACGTGTGGAAGTCACAAAGTGAATATTGCCGCGTCCGCCCAGACCGCCGCGCGCCACCGTGATGCGCTCGCCGTCGTGCGTCAAGTCGGCAATCTGCTCGCCCGCTTCTTTTTCCTCCTCGAAGTACTCACGCACCACCGTGCCCACAGGAACGCGCAAAATCATGTCCTCGCCCGTTGCGCCATGCATGCGCGAACCCTTGCCGTGCGTGCCGCGTTGAGCCTTGAAATGGTGCTTGAAACGATACTCAATCAGGGATGACAAGCTGGCATCGGCTTGAATGATAACGTTTCCACCATGACCGCCATCGCCGCCATCAGGTCCGCCCTTCGGCACATGCGCCTCGCGACGGAAGCTCATGCAACCCGCGCCGCCGGCGCCGCCTTGCACAAAAATGCGAACTTTATCAGTGAACATACCGTTCCTTTTCTTTCGAAGGGACCCTCAAGGGCAATTTCGCTCGGCAAATAGTGCCAGAACGCGTAGCGGAGCTGCACAAAAACGCTGCAAAACATTGCGAAGATGCCCGTAAATTCGATACATATGCAACAGTGCCCCCTGCCAGGCAGAGGGCACTGTCAATCGCTTTTAAGTTTATCCTAAAACTGACAAGAACTAAGCTTCTTCAGAAGGAATAACATGAATCTTGCGCTTAACGCCACGCGTGAACTTCAGCGTGCCGTCGCACAGAGCGAACAAGGTGTCGTCCTTGCCGCGGCCAACGTTTTCACCCGGATGAAAATGGGTGCCACGCTGACGAACGATAACATTACCCGTCTTTACCTTCTGACCAGCGAACATCTTAACGCCAAGTCGCTGTGCGTGAGAGTCGCGGCCGTTACGAGTGGAGCCAAGACCTTTCTTGTGTGCCATGGTTTCCCTCCTTACTAACCAATAGATTCGATCTGAACGCGCGTAAGATACTGGCGATGGCCACGAAGCTTCTTGTAGTTCTTGCGCTTCTTGAACTTGAATACCAGAACCTTTTCGCCACGGAACTGTTCTACAACGGTAGCAACAACCTTGGTGGCAGCAGCCTTAGCGGGATCGGCCTCAACCTTCTCACCATCGATGATGCAGATGGCGGGCAGCTCAACCTTGGCGCCAACCTCAGCATCAAGTTTCTCGATGTTGAGCTTGTCACCTGCGGCAACCTTGTATTGCTTGCCGCCTGTTTTGATGATAGCGTACATTCTTTCTCCTTGTTGAATAAACGTAAGGCGATATCTTATCTGCGTGACCGTAGCACGTCGGTTTCCCTATTTGCACCGTCTCCGCGTATGCATCGCGCTTATTCCTATGCGCACCCTTTTGGGTGCAACCTGATATATGATATCAGAAAGGTTTGACATAGCAAGTACTTTTTTGGCGTTCCCGCAAATTGATTGCCCGTATTCCTGCAAAATCCTGTGCAGAGGCGCCCTCAAAACGAAACCCGTAAACGAGTGCTGCAAAATGTTGACGCCACCGGGGTAATTTGTCAAGAAAGATGAAGGCGGCCCGAGAGCAGGTCAGCCTAGGGTCGCCTTGGGAAAGGAAGGGGGTCGCCATTCGGGCGGATGGACGGAACAAACCTCCATCCCCCGTTCCATCAAGATACATTATTTGATGTAGGCAATGAATTAGCTGATAGAATTGCAAAAGTTGTTGAAAGGAGAGTTTTATGAACGCCGACAGAGAACCTTTGTTTTGGAAATCGAACGAAGAGTGGTGGACAATCATAGACGATGAGTTCGTGCTTACCGATGCAGTTCCTCAGCGTGCAAAAGACAGCTTTGAGCTATGGAGCACGCCCCCGAATCCCGAGGCGCCGTACGTTAGTTAGCAAACAATGAGACCCTAGCCCGCTTCGGCGGGTTTCTTTATGGCCTGGGCACGGCGTAAAAGGTCCCGTTGTCAAGGGACGCGGCCCCGTACAAAAGCGTGGAAGACCTAAAAGGAATGAATGTTGTTAAATCGCCCCACCTTTTACCAACAAACCAGCGCTCAATGCGAGGATCCTTCCCCGATGTGAACTCTTTTCATTGCCGGGTCGCCTCGATGGATCCGACGGATTACCTAGATGCAAACGCACGAGCGAAAGCCATCTTGTCAGAAAACAGGCGCAGATGCGCAAAATATTCCCATTCGGGGT
>CAKUFS010000058.1 GCA_934648845.1 uncultured Eggerthellaceae bacterium | reverse complement strand
TTGCCAGCGCGCGCGTGGCGCTGGATTTTCCCGCCCCCATGCCGCCGATAATCAGGATGTTTTTCATAAAGCTCGCACTGCCTTTTATCTGTGTCGCTCCGTATGTTTTTCAAACTTTAATTTTACCCCATTCCCTGCACCTCACAGCGCACGCACATGCGAACCTGCAAAAACGTGAAAAAGGGACGGGAAAACGTGAAAAAGGGACGGGGACTTTTTAACATCCGGCGCGTCAGTCGAAAAAGGTGAAAAAGACCCCGTCACTTTTTAACATCGGCGAAAACAAAAAAGGGAACCGTTCGTTGTCGAACGATTCCCCTTTGAATGCAACTCAAAAGCAGCAGGAGCGCAGCGCTTATTCAGCAGCAACTTCCTCGGCTTCAGCAGCAGGAGCCTCTTCAGCAGCCTCCACGGCCTCTGCAGCCTCGGCTTCAGCTTCCTTCTTGTCGCGCTTCGGCTTGCGAGCCGGACGCTCTTCAACCTGAACGGTCTCATCGATGGCGATCTCGATGCCCAGTTCCTCGGCAGCAGCCTTCATGGACAGGGAGATACGACGACGCTCGGGGTTGACCTCCATGATCTTGACCTTAACGGTGTCGCCCACTTTGCAAACCTGAGCAGGGGTTTCGATGTGACGGCCAGCCATCTCGGAGATGTGCACCAGACCCTCGATGCCAGCGCCCAAGGCGATGAATGCACCGAACGGAACGATCTTGGTAACCGTGCCATCGGCGATGGAGCCAACGGGGAACTGCTCAACGAGCTTCACCCACGGATCCTCGGTGGTCTGCTTCAGACCCAAAGAGATGCGCTCGCGGGACAGGTCAACGTCCAGAACCTCGACTTCGACTTCCTGGCCAACCTTGACAACCTCAGAAGGATGGTTGACGTGGTTCCAAGAAAGCTCGGAGATGTGAACCAGACCGTCGATGCCGCCCAGGTCAACGAAGGCACCAAAGTCAACGATAGAGGAAACGGTGCCGTGCAGGCGCATACCCTTGGTGAGCTTCACCAGGATTTCGGCGCGCTCGTTCTTACGGCCTTCCTCCAGCAGCACGCGGCGAGAAAGCACCACGTTGTTGCGGTTGCGGTCCATCTCGATGACGCGAGCCTCGAGCTCGGTACCCAGGTACATATCCAGGTCCTTCACGCGGCGCAAGTCAACCAAAGATGCAGGCAGGAAGCCACGCAGGCCGATGTCCAGAATCAAGCCGCCCTTGACGACTTCGATAACCTCGCCCACAACGGTTTCGCCGTTCTTGTGCTTTTCTTCAATGTTGTTCCAAGCACGCTCGTACTCAGCGCGGCGCTTGGAAAGAATCAGACGACCGTCCTTGTCTTCCTTCTGAAGAACCAAAGCCTCAATCTTGTCGCCCAGGCTCACTACGTCAGCCGGGTCGATGTCCTTGCGGATGGACAGCTCGCGAACAGGGATAACACCCTCGCTCTTGAAGCCGATGTCAACCAGAACCTCATCATGCTCCAGTTTGACGATTTCGCCCTGCACCAGATCGCCTTCGTCGAAGTTGGTCAGGGAGCCGTCGATCATTGCGTTCATCTGATCATCGGAGATGTCTTCGAAGTCAATGACAGACGTGTTCTTAATCTCGGTCATGGGACCCCTTTCAAAAAAGTAGGGACCCGTCGTCATGATTGTTTGCTTACATGTACCATGTTCGCTTTGCTTTGCGGGCATCTGCGGGCTTTCGGACTTTCGTTGAACGCTTGCCGCCCTTCGCAGGGGGCAAATATCGCCAAAAGCCATTGAGCCGTAAGAAGTCGCGCGCAGCAACAACATGTCTCGGGGGCCAAAAACTATGCGCTTGCGCCTCTGTCTACGCAAGCCGAATTAGTATAGCACGATTTGCCGCCGCCCTATCCCACGTTTTTCTTCCCCACGGATGGAAAGTTAGTGAAGACACGCGGGTGGCTGCTGCGAAAGGAATGCTATCACCCGCACGTGAGTGATTGGCGCTGCATAAAGGCAATATTGTACAGAGCTAATCAGCCCAAACATAACGCATGGCTCAAGCCTTGTATTTCGTACCTCGACCTAACCCCACGATTTCAGCATACCCCTTCTCGACTAAACCCTTTAAAATGCCGTGCGTCTTCGACTTGCCAAAACCCGACATTGCAGAGATTTCGCTGATGGGAAGCGTACGACCCTCAATAATGCGACGCACAATTGCTTCATCTTCCTGCAAGGCAGTAATATCTTGCCACAGAGGCAACGTTACTTTTATCGAGTTTTCAAAAATCTCAAACGAAGGCTGCACGGCGCTTTCGCGGTAACAATCTTTGATGCGTAATACCCCTGTTCCAAATCGCTCGATAATGCCCAGCCTGAAGAACACATTGCCCAAAATGGGATTGCGCAAAACCGAGACTTGGCCTTCGAGGTATTCCCGTTCGGAAAGCCCAACCGGAAGGCCGCCAGGCGAAACAACTTCGATCTTATCATCGAACATTGACACGCGCACATGCGAAGAAACATCCCACTGCCGGTGAACTAACGCATTGGCAATAGCTTCCCTAAACGCAGCCTCGGGAATAAGGTCGCGCGTGGTACGCAGCGCGCCAGCAACCTCTTCGTACTGATAATTTCTTCGGTAGATGTCGAGCACATGATCGTATTGCAGTAGAACCGATTCTTTTTCGAAAGTGGCTCTTTCCCTAAAAATGCTGATAGTTTTGCCAAATCGAGCGACATCGATCCCTGGAAACGAATTGACATCCGCAAGAAGCTCGGCCGCAATATTGAATTCCCCTTTCGGACTTTCAAGTTCAAGGGATTTCAATACGTCGTCGTTTACCGCGTCCACGCCCATCGCGCTTTCAAGCCGTTTGCCCAAAGTGGTAAACGTCAGTCCATCGGTGCGAGCCTTCATCTCGTCGAATGTCATATTCCTGCCAAGCAGCACAAGTCTTCCCAGTTCAAGTTGATCGACTTCAACTGTTGAAGAATCGCTTCTTTTATATGCTTTGCCTTTGCAGTAATAAGGCTTGTGAGGACCCTCTTCCACCGTAAGGACAATAGTGGCGTTTTTGGCATTCGGCTCAAGAGTGTAGCTAGGAGCTGGGACAATGGAATCATTGATCTTGTTTTCTATGGCGAGGCACGTTTCGTTGAGATCTTTAATTCCGACAACACGACCATCATCCGCAACGCCGAACACCACCTGGCCCGTTCTGTAATTTGCGTACGCACTAACCGTCTTTAGGAACGAGTTGGTGATTTCCTCTTTAAACTCCAGGGCTTTTGATTCCCTCATAGCTACTCCTATCAAGCGATAATAGAACGATTTTACGTTTTTTCACGCGTAAAAACAAGCGCAAAATTTTACGCGTGATTTTACGCTCGTTTTCCGCGCGCATTTGCATCCATTCCGCGCGTGCTTTCGTAGTCCGCACTTATTCGTAGCGCGTGTTCGTACTTATATTGATAGCGCTTGCGGCACTTCAACGCGAATGAAACAGACGCGTATGAATTCGCGCCGAGCGCCGCCGGCCCGCATGCGCCAACTTCTTCCCCGTTCAAATCGCTCCGAGCATTTTACCTGATAAAACGCCCGTCACCACCTGTCTCATCATCTGATGTTGAGGCGGTTTTGCCCTTCGCACGCGGTTTCAGCGACGAATTCAACACCTGCAGAGGATTAATTCCCATCCTGCGCTCGGTATGATTCAAGCATAGGATGGTCGCAGTGGATATTTGGGAGGGTACCCACCAGGCGAAATCCTAAGCGGGTCTTCTCTTGCAAGCGCAACGCGCGCGGCGTACCCGAAAAAGCTCACGCACCGAACAATCAAGGAAAAGATGCAGAGCTGCAGACATACGCCAAGCAGCAAGAGACGAAAAACGGGAAAAGGAGGCGAAATCAGGATGAGCCAGACGGACTCGATCCGTCATGCAAGGTAAACATCGTTTCTGAGGGGGGATTTACTGTGAGTAACACAAACAAAACAGTAAAGGTCATTGGCCTTATCTTGTCTATTATCATTGTGGCGGCAGCGTTTTTGATGCCTGCCACCGAAACCTTCAGCCATCAGGCGCTCACCGCAATCGGCTTGCTGCTTGCCCTGGCTGTTATGTGGATCACCACGCCCATTCCTTTGGGCGGAACTGCAATTCTCATCCTTGCTCTTATGGCTTTGCTTGGCGTGGCGCCAAGCTTGTCGGATGCCGCAGCGGGCTTCGCGAATGGCGCCGTTTTCTTCGCGATTGTCATTTTCTGCCTACCCGTTGTGGTCATGAAGACCCAGTACGGCGTTCGCCTGGTGGGCTGGCTGGTTGAGCGCGTTCATGGCAGCTCGAAGCGACTCGTTTTCCTGTTCATGGCAGCGTGCGCAATTCTGTCTACCGTTCTTTCCGACTTCTGCGTTACCATCATCTTCTTCGGCTTCGCACTGACCATCCTGTCTGCCGCAAACGCCGACCCTGCTCACTCCAACCTGGGCAAATGCTTGATGATTGGTATTCCCGTGGCTGCCGTTATCGGCGGTATGTCCACTCCCGTTGGCGGTAACTTCAACATCTTGGCACTGTCCACCATGGAAGCAGCGACGGGCGAAACCATCACTTTCTTCCAGTGGATGGCCATTGGTCTGCCTATCGCTATTGTTATGGTACCTATCGCTTGGTTCTTCCTGACCTTGGCCTTCAAGCCCGAGCCTATCGAAGACAGCTTTATGGACGAGCTCCGTGGTCAGGCAGCCGACGTTAAAGAGCTGAGCACCTTCGACAAGAAGGCTGGCGTCATTTTTGTTGTTACCCTGATTGCCTGGATCGCTTCGAGCTGGATTCCCGGCCTGGACGCCACCACCGTTACCATTATCGCCATGGCCGTTATGATGCTTCCGGGCGTTGAACTGCTGACGTTTGACGAAATGAAAGCGCAGGTTCCGTGGGATATCGTGCTGGTTATCGGCACTATTATTTCTTTGGGCAAAGCCGTTATCACCACGGGTGGTGCCGGCGCTGTTGCTAAGCTGATCATGGGTAGCGGTCTTACCGGACTTCCCATTGT
>CAKUFS010000057.1 GCA_934648845.1 uncultured Eggerthellaceae bacterium | reverse complement strand
GAATTGTTGACAAAAGGTGGGGTAATTTGACAACAAGTTGCGGGCGCGGCGGCAGGCATTGCAGCGAAAGACACTTCATTCCAACCAACGTGCGGGATTTTATAGGAACGCCCCTGCGCATCTTCACGTGGAAGCGCTGCCACGAGCCCGGGAAGAAGCCCCAGGCCCTGCGCGTATTCAGCGCTTGCAGCAACGGGCGCGCCAGCCGCAGACGCACTGGCTGCAGAAGCAGCGTCCACGACACCAGCGGCAGCAGCGGGAGCCGCAGCGGCGTCACCAGCGTCATCAGCGTCACCAGCGTCACCAGCGCCAGCGGCACGTTCCGCTGGCGAGCCTTCCACACCGTGCTCGAACATAAGATGCATGCCCAGGCAGATGCCCAAAAAGGGAACGCCCGCAAGCACGCGTTCGCGGATCACGTCCATCTGCCCCAGCTCACGCATGGTGGCTGCAGCATCGGCAAACGCACCCACGCCAGGCAGCACAATGGCACTGGCTGCAGCGATTTCGGCAGGATTGCTTGTCACAACCGCCTGGCCTCCCACAGCCGCAAGACCGCGCTGCACGCTCAGCAAATTGCCCTTCTGATAATCAACGACCGCAATCATTACAGCGCGCCTTTCGTGGACGGCAGCTGATCGGCAATGCGCGCATCAACGGCAACCGCAGCACTTAACGCCCTGGTCACAGCCTTGAAGCTTGCCTCCAGAATATGGTGCGAGTTTCCGCCCGCCAGCTGACGCACATGCAGCGTGATGCCCGCATTCGCGGCAAGCGCAATGAAAAATTCCGCGCCCAGCTCCGTATCGAAATCCCCCACTTTCTGGGCGGGGATGTCCAAATCAACGTACGCCGCGCCGCGCCCGGAAATGTCAACAGCAGCCAACACAAGCGTTTCGTCCATGGGCAGCGTAATGGACGCATAACGGGTAATGCCGCGCTTGTCACCGAGCGCCTGCGCAATAGCCTGGCCCAATACAATGCCGCAATCCTCTACCGTGTGGTGGGCGTCGACTTCGATATCGCCTTTGCAGCGCACGTTCAGATCAAACAGACCGTGGCGACCAAACGCATCAAGCATGTGGTCGAAAAACGCAACGCCTGTCTGGATATCGGTTTGACCCGTGCCGTCCAGATTGATTTCAACCTGAATGTCGGTCTCCTTCGTCGTGCGTGAAATTTGTGCTGTACGCATGTTTTCTCCTTATGATTTCGCGCTATCGCGCCCGCAGCGCATTCTCAAGCGCGTCCAAAAACTTCTGGTTTTCCTCTGGCGTGCCCGCTGTCACGCGCAAGCAGCCCTCGATTCCCGGGCATCGCGAAAAATCGCGCACTAAAACGCCCTGGTCATAGAGCATTTGCCACACTAAATCCGCACGCCCCACTTTGAACAGCACGAAATTTGCATCCGTTGGATACACTGCCTGTACTTGGGGCACCTCGCCCAGCGCCGCAGCCAAATCCTGCGCCGCCTGCGCCAGCTCGCGCGCATTCTCCAGAAACTCGTCGCGATGCGCGTAGACCACTTTCGCGATTGCCTGCGACACCGCATCCACCGAATACGGCTGACGGAACTTGATGAACTCGCGAATGACCGCTGCCGAGCCTAAAAGATAGCCCAAGCGCACGCCCGCCAGCGAATACGCCTTGGAGAACGTGTGCAGAATGAGAAGGTTCTCATGCTGTTTCAGCAGGTCAAGGCATGTTTCGCCGGAAAATTCGCCGTACGCCTCGTCAAGAAGCACCAACGCATCCGTTGCATTGAGCAGCCGTTCCACGAAATCATGGGAAGCAACCGCGCCCGTGGGATTATTTGGGCTGGTCACCACGATATACGAAATATCACCTTCCGCCGCGCGCGCCAGCACCGCTTCCTCGTCAATGGAAAGGTCGGCCCTACGCGGAATATCAACGACTTCCGTGTTATTCAAGCGCGCATTGAGCGCATACACGGAAAACGTGGGCGTGATATTGATCATCTTACGGCCCGCACACCCATATGCCAGCGCCACATCGAACAGCAGTTCATCACCGCCGTTTCCCAAAAGTACCTGGTCACGCGTGAGTCCATTCGCTTGCGCAATCATGTCGCGCAGCTCATTCGCCAACGGGTCGGGGTACCGATTGAACGGCACCGCAGCAACCGCCTGGGCAATTTCCACACGCAGCTCGGGCGAAATGTCGTACGGGCTTTCGTTCGCGGAAAGCAGCGCCTCGGCCGGCAAATATTTCGGGTCGTAAGGCTCCAAACCATCAAGCTGGGGGACCGTTTTCACTACACTTTTCATTCAACTTCCTTACAAACAAAACGCCTGCGCCTGCGCATACCCCAAGTGGATCGCCCCGCTAAAACCCGCGCTGGCTCTCACCAAACAAGGCGCGACGGAACACAACTTATGCCTGCGCTCGGCACTCCGACGAACAATGCCGCCTGTGAAATACCCCAGCTGGCACGCCTGCTGCACCACACCAGTTGTTGCGGCGCAGCTTCGGTTGCTGGCACGCCATGCCTGCTGCTGCAAGCACGCCTACGCCCGCTTCCGCACCTTCGCCTGTCGCGGCGCCGCACCTGCTGCGGTAGCACTGCAGCAGCGCGCCTTCTCTTACGCCCGCGCCTTGCCGTCGATGATCTCTTTGCGCAGCTCAACGCTGTGTGCATGCGCCCACAAGCCCTCGTGATGCGCAATGGTGATAACGGCGTCGGCATCGCTTGCCAGCGCTTCCGCAGAATAGCAGATAACGCTCGACTTCTTCACGAAATCGTCCACGGAAAGCGGGCTGGAGAAGCGCGCCGTGCCGCCCGTGGGAAGCGTGTGATTCGGACCGGCAACGTAATCGCCCACGGCTTCCGCCGTCCATTCGCCCACGAAAATCGCGCCGGCGTTGCGTACCGCGCCCAGCCTGTTCATGGCACCTTCGAAGTGCAGCTCCAAATGCTCGGGAGCAATGACGTTGACGGCCTCAAGCGCCGTTGCCATGTTGGGACACACCACCACCGTGCCGTGGTCGTTCAGCGATGCCGTGGTGATTTCTGCGCGCGTGCTTTCCTGCATGTGCTTGTCAATCCATCGTTCCACCTGTTCAACGTACGATTCGCTCGTAGTTACCAGGTAGCATGTTGCCAACGGGTCATGTTCGGCCTGCGCCATAAGGTCAATGGCCACCAACATAGGGTCGGCCGATTCATCGGCCACAACGCACACTTCGGACGGACCGGCAATCATATCAATGCCGCAATCGCCCGACACAATCTTCTTCGCAGCGGCAACAAACGCGTTACCCGGACCCGTTACCTTGCACACGGGTGCAATGGTCTGCGTACCATACGCCAGCGCGCCGATAGCCTGAGAGCCGCCCACCGTGTAAATCTCGGAGATGCCGCACAGCTGTGCCGCTTTCAGAATAGCAGGGTCAAGCGAGCCATCCTTCGTGGGAGGCGTGCAGCATACAATGCGCTTCACGCCCGCTACCGATGCCGGCAACGCGTTCATCAGCAACGACGACGGATACAGCGCGCGACCACCGGGAACATAGATGCCCACAGAATCAAGCGGAGTGTACTTCGTGCCCACAAACGCGCCGTTTTCGCGCTCCTCGAACCAGCTCTGCTTCACCTGGCGCTCATGGAACTCACGAATCTGAGACGCAGCATGCTCCAGGCACTCCGCCACATGGGGGTCGCATTTCGCCACAGCTTCGTCAATGGCAGCCTGGCTTACGCGGAAGTCTTCGATCTCAACGCCGTCGAACTTTGCGGTGTACTCGCGCAGCGCTTCATCGCCGCGTGCACGCACGTCCTCGATGATGGCCGTGGCCGATGCCATGGCCTGCGCGTTAAACGCGCCCTTGCGGGAAAGATCTGATTCCTTCAGATTCTCGCCTTCTTGCAGAATGATTCTGCGCATGATAGTTCCTCCTCTATCGTATCCGCTGCTCAGCGGCCTGTTACCGTTTCATGTAGCCAGCGCGGACGGCTTGGATGCCGCCGCCTGCCTTGCGAGTGTTAGCGGTTTTGCCGCGATGCTGCCGCATACCGCCCCTGGATGTCCGCGTGCCGTCCATGATTCCATTCAACGGATCACGGCGACTCCTTCGCCTGCGCACGCCCGTTTTCTTGACAAACGAACGCAACCGACCTCTTGCAAGACAAGTGCGCCAACATCCAAACCCTAATTGCTTGAACCCGCAATCACCGTTGCTTCGCCAATGGTTTCGCTCATGTTCTGCGCCAGCTGCGCCACGCGCGAATCCGTGCGAAACGAACACACATTGACAAAGAAACGCGCCGTTGATGCGCACACCTCATCGACAATGACCAGGTTATTCTCGCGCAACGTGGTTCCCGTGGCGGTAATATCGATAATACGCTCGGCAATGCCCGTGAGCGGCGCCAGTTCGATATTTCCCTGAAGTTTCACGATTTCCACCTGCATGCCGCGCTTCGCGTAGAAGTCGCGCGCGATGCGCGGATACTTCGTTGCCACGCGAAACGTCCCCAAGCGCTGGTAGCGCTCTTCGGCAACACCGGCGGCCAAAGCGGGCTCTGCCACCACGAAACGGCACGCGCCAAACGTTAGGTCAACCAGCTCCACAACATCGACATCGGCCTCTATCAGGGAGTCTTTACCACAAATACCGCAATCGGCAGCGCCCAAGCTCACCATAACGGGTGCATCCGACGGACGCACGATGATGTATTCCACGCCCGGATTGCTAATGCGCAGCAGACGCCCGGGGTGTTCCAGCCCCGTGGTGTCAAGGCCTGCACGCTGCAAAGCGGCGATAGAATCGGAATTGAGCGAGCCCTTGGGCACGGCCACGCGCAGGGGGCGAGCGGGAGCTGCAGCGGGGACTGCAACGCCTTCCCCTTCCCCTTCACGCTGAAGCTCGCGCGCTGTCATGACTTGCTCCAGGTAGAAGGCAAAGCCAGCAGCGGGACGATCCTGCCCGTACGCCGCCAGCATGTGATCGTAGCGGCCACCGCTCCCCAGCGACGTTCCAATCTGAGGCGCGTACGCCTCAAACACCACGCCCGTGTAGTAATCAAACGAACTCATGACGGAAAAATCAATCATGATGCGCTCACGCAGGCCGCGTGCGCACAGAAGAGCATATGTTTGCTCGAATTCATCCAGACCATCGGCGCAACCCAGTGGCTCAACAAGCAAGCGCGCCGCCGCAATTGCATC
>CAKUFS010000056.1 GCA_934648845.1 uncultured Eggerthellaceae bacterium | reverse complement strand
TACTTTTGCAGCTCGCGGATAACGTATTGCAAGATGCCGCCATGACGCATGTACGCGCCTTCCATGGGGGTGTCCACGCGCACCAGCGCCGTGAAACGGACTTCTTCCCCGTTCGCGCGAACAGCACGAACGCCCACGTGCGCGGGTTGCGGCAAGCCATCCGAGAAGTCAATCGGGTCAACGCTAACGCGCTCGGAGCCATCCAGACCCAGCGATGCGCAATCCTGTCCCTCTTCGAACTGCAGCGGCACAATGCCCATGCCAATAAGGTTCGAACGATGAATGCGCTCGAAACTCTTCGCAACCACGGCACCCACACCTAAAAGCAGCGGGCCTTTTGCCGCCCAGTCGCGCGAAGATCCGCTGCCATACATCAGGCCAGCGAACACCACGCTCGGGCAATCCTGCGCCAGGTAATCACGCGATGCATCGAAAATGCTCGTGACATCGTTTGTGACCCAATCGTGCGTCCAGCCGCCTTTCTTGCCGCTGACCAGCTGGTTTTGCAACTTCACATTGGCAAACGTACCGCGCATGAGCACTTCATGATTGCCACGACGCGAACCGTACGTGTTGAAATCGGCATCCTGCACGCCATTTTCGCGCAAGTAGCGCGCAGCCGGCGAATCCGCCGCAATAGCGCCTGCGGGGGAAATGTGGTCGGTGGTAATGAAGTCGCCGAGCTTCGCCAACACGTAAGCGTTCTGCACGGGGCACGGCGTACCTGGCTCAAGTTCCATCTCGTCGAAATACGGCGCCTTGCGCACGTACGTCGAGGCTTCATCCCAAGCAAACAGGCTCGAAGGCTCCACGCAAAGGCTGCGCCACGCTTCGCTGCCTTCATACAGATTCTCGCTGCATGATGCGAACAAATCAGCCGTGACCAGCTTCTTTACCAGCATGTCAAGCTCATCTGCATCGGGCAGGATATCGTTCAGGAACACGTCTTCGCCTGCGGGGGTCTTACCCAGCGGCTCATGCGCCATATCGATATCCATGGTGCCTGCCAGCGCGTATGCAATTACCAGCGCGGGCGCCGTTAAGTAGTTCTGCGAAACATCGGGAGAAATACGGCCCTCAAAGTTGCGGTTACCCGACAAAATGCTGGCGAATTCAATCTCGGTTGCTTTGTCGTGAACGCCCGGCAGCACCGGACCCGAGTTGCCAATGCAGCTCATGCAACCAAAGCCGCAGTTGTAAAATCCCAGCTGAGCCAAGCCATCCATCAAGCCTGCGCGCTCAAGCAGCAACTGCGTGGCATGGCTGCCCGGCGCAAGGATCGTCTTTACCCACGGTTTGGGCGACAGTCCCTTCGCGGCGGCATTGCGTGCCACCATGCCCGCTGCCAGCATCATGGCGGGATCGGTCGCCGTGGTGCAGCTTGTCACCGCAGCAATAGCCAACGCACCATGCGTCAAGTGATGCTTCGTTCCCATTACATCAACGTCAACGTATTTGTCCAGGTCAAGCTTACGTTCCTGGCATACCGCACGGAAGCGCTCCTTCATGTCGGACAGCAAAATGCGATCATGCGGGCGCGACGGTCCCGCCAAACAAGGCTCAATAGCAGACAAGTCGATTTCAATAACCTGCGCATACACACGATTCGCATCGCCCGTGTCGCTCGCGTCGGCGGCTTCCGCCCACGTACCCTGGCGTTTCGCGTATGCTTCCACCAAGCGAATCTGCTCAACGCTGCGCCCCGTCATACGCAGGTATTCAAGCGTCTGTTCGTCAACGGGAAAAAGCGTGCACGTTGAACCATACTCGGGCGTCATATTGGAAATGCACGCGCGCTGCGTGGCACTCAAACTTGCAACACCTTCGCCGAAGCACTCAACGAAGCATCCGACAACGTTTTCTGCGCGCAGGACCTGCGCAAACTTCAATGCTACGTCCATGCCAGACACACCTGCGGACAGACGCCCCACAAGCTTTACGCCCACAACACGCGGCACAAGCGTGGTGATAGGCTGCCCCAGGGCTGCAGCCTCGGCCTCAATACCGCCCACGCCCCAACCCAAAACGCCAATGCCGTTTGCAGTAGGCGTGTGGCTATCGGTGCCCACCAACGTATCGAAGTACACGGAAAGCGGTCCGCTTGCTGCGCTTGCTGCGCCGGCGGCTTCGGCTACGACCTCGACCACGGCTCCATCTGCGGCTTTATCTGCCGCTGCGCACGTTTCGCCATCCGCACGACGCTTCCACGCATCGGTCATGGCGACTTGCGCGAAGTTCTCGATGTTCAACTGATGGCAAATGCCTACTCCCGGCGGCACAATGCGCACGTTGCGGAACGATTTTTGCGCCCACTTCAAGAACGTGTAGCGCTCGCCGTTGCGCTGCTGCTCGATTGCTTCGTTTTCGCTTTGGCTCGTAGGGCAGCCAAACGAATCGGCAATAATAGAATGGTCGATAACAAGATCGCAGGGAATCTGCGGATTAATGCGGCTCGGATCGCCGCCCAGTCGAGCGCACGCCTCACGCATTGTGGCAAAGTCAACGAACACGGGTACACCGGTAAAGTCCTGGAATAGCACGCGCGCAGGCATGAACTCAACTTCTTCGCCCGTGCAACCCGCCAGACCAGCCTGAACAATGCGCTGGGCAAGGCGCGCGGCCTGCTCTTCGTCTTGCACGTTGCGCAAAACGTTTTCAACAAGAATCTTCAGCGACAACGGCAAACGCTCGGTGCCCTGAATAGCGTCTACCGGGTAGAACGCATAGCGCTGCCCTGCAACAGAAAGTTCCCGCTTGAATGATTCGGCCAATTTTTTCTCCTTTATAAGCTTGCTCATGCGCAAATGTTATGCGCCCATGCGCTCACCTGCGCAAACAGAAGACACTAAGCCCGAACAATCGTGCGCACCTCCACAACAACACGCAATACCTACGCAAAGAACCTCACACGCTGGATTTGCAACGCGCCCTTCGCGCAGCGCAACGCGCCCTTCATGCAGTGCAGTGCACAAGCGCGATCGCATTACCGCGCCACCGTATTATCGTGTCATCGCATCAATTAAAGCATCCGTAAATTGCGAACAGGTTGCGGGCGCCACAGAAGATCCCGTTGCGCGGCGAATATCACCCGTAAGCACGTCGCCTTTTGCGTACACCGCACGAACCGCCTGGCGAATACGCTCCGCAGCTTCCTGCTCGCCCAGGTGATCAAGCATCAACGCTCCCGACAGAATCTCTGCCGTGGGGTTCGCTAAATTCTTGCCCGCAATATCGGGCGCTGAACCATGAACGGCCTCGAACACGGCATAATCCCTGCCAATATTCGCACCCGGCGCAATACCCAAGCCGCCCACCAGGCCTGCTGCCAAGTCGCTGGCAATGTCGCCATACAAATTCGGGAACACCACTACGTCGAATTGCGACGGATCCATGACCATATTCATGCAGAACGCATCCACTATGCGCTCATCGAACGCAATATCCGCGTGTTCGGTCGCCACTTCACGCGCCGTATGCAAAAACAAACCATCGGAAAACTTCATGATATTCGCTTTGTGAACAGCGGTGACTTTCTTTCGTCCCTGCTTTTCCGCATAATCGAATGCATACTCCACAATGTCACGCGAAGCTGTTTTAGAAATCGGCTTCAAAGAAATACCCGAGTCGGGAAGAATCGTGCGACCCGCGCGCTGCTGCACGAAATCAATGAGCGCGGCGGCTTCCGCGGATCCTTCCTCAAATTCAATGCCCGCGTATAAATCTTCCGTGTTTTCGCGCACAATAACCAGGTCAACGTCGTCGTAGCGCCCACCCGCACCAGGAAGCGACATAACGGGACGCAGGCACACATACAGCTTGAGCGCCTGGCGCAGTGCAACGTTCACGCTGCGGAAACCCGTACCCACCGGCGTGGTAATGGGACCTTTGATGGCCACGCCATTGCGACGAATGGACTCTAACGTGGATTCCGGCAGCAATGCACCGTGCGTCTCCAGGCACGCAGCACCCGCAGGAGCAACTTCCCACTCAATCGACGCACCCGACGCATCAACAACGCGCTGCATGGCGGCAGACGTTTCCACGCCAATACCATCGCCAGGGATCAAAGTTACCGTATGTTTAGCCATAACGACGCCTTTCTTCAATACACAGTTAAACCGAGACTATACCACGGGCATAAAAAATGGCGGACCTAAAAGCCCGCCATCGGTGTTATTTAGCAAGATTATCAACAATTGTCTGAGCTCGTCGCTGCGTCAAGCCCCTATTGTTGCGCGCGTCGAAAAGCATACGATCAGAGAAGCTCTTCTTTGTTTCCGCCGACAAGCTCCCCAAAGAGAAATCGACAAGAAGATTGAGCATATCTTGGAACTCTTGATCGCCATGGAAGCACTGAATGGCTTCATCCAAAAGCGACCACACGTTGTCAGATGCCTGGGGCGACTGTGCGCCATAGCTGCACAGGAAACGAAACGATGCCAAATGCAACGGTCCATTATTCTCGTCAAAGAGAGCATCCTCGATACCAGGCAGCGCTTTAACGCACAAATCAGCATCGTAGACGCTCAACGCCGTAAGAACATCGATAATAGCCCAACGCGTGCGCGCGTCACGAGTGTCAAGCGCATCAACCAAAGCATCACCGTACGGCAGAATGGCCTGCGCATCATCTTTGCTGCAATCTGCTAAGGCCAACGCGGCTTCCTGACGTTTCTTGCGAGAAGAATCCGATAAATCAGCGATTAATTTTTCAATTCGATTTGAAGCATCCGACATAACAAACTCCCATTAAAACAGCGATAAATCGGTATCAAGTATACCCCGTTTCCCGCATGAAAGGAAATCCTGTTTTTCACCGGAATCAAGAAGCCCACGCAACGTACAGAAACGAATCGGAAACAGATAAGAAGCAAACGCCGAAAAGAAATAACCATAATATTAGGTTTCACACAATTGCGATTTCGAAATCGTTCACAGTTATTCGTTTTCGAGGGTTTTATCGATGTTTTCGCTTGATTTTAAAGAACAGTGAACGATTTTTGCAACGACAAAAAACAAAGACGCTGCCACACCGCACGTATTCCGCTTTGAAAAGATAAAAAGGCTATATATAAAAAGAGGGGGGCCGCATCGCTGCGGCCCCCCTCCCGGCGGCAACGCATCCGGGCAGCGTGCCCGAAGCGCGAAACGCCCTTCATGAGCGCGACGTCCTATCCTCCCACGGGCTTCCCCCGCAGTACTTTCGGCGATGGCGGCC
>CAKUFS010000055.1 GCA_934648845.1 uncultured Eggerthellaceae bacterium | reverse complement strand
AGGAACCTTGGTTTTGGTTCTGATTTTGATTCTGCTTCGGACGTTTTTTGTTGTTGTTGCCGTTGCGCTCGTTGTTGTTGCGATCACCGTTGTTGGCGCCATTATTGCGCTCGCGGCGAACGCGATTCGGAGTTGCCGGTTCAGGGGAACCTTCTGCAGCCGAGGCCTCTGCGGACGCTTCAATCAGAACCTCGGAAGCAGCGCTTTGGGGGGCATCCGTCACCAGCACTTCAACGGAAAGAACTTCTGCAGCAGAAGCACCATTACCCTTAGGGGATTGACCTGCGGGAAGAGAAGGATCTGCCAATGTTTCCGTGGCAATCACGTCTGCATCGGAGCTGAACTCAATAGGAGCAAGTGGCGCCGCATCGGAAGAAGGCGCAGCGTCCTTCGCGCGGGATGCAGCCGGCTTTTTCGCACCGGAACGAGCGCCAGAGGCCGTAGAAGTCGCTTTCGTGCGCGTACGGGTGCGCAGCGCGTGCGCAGGCGTCTCGGACGTGTTTACGGCCTTCTCGGGCGCTGCAGTGGGCGCAGATTCGCTCCCTGCAGCCGCGGCAGACGTGCTTGCGGCGGCATCGCTTGCCGCCTCAGGTGCGGCTTTCGTTGCTGTGGGCACATCCGTTTCGGCCGGCTTGCGGCGCGTGCGGGTGGCAGCCGTCTTGCGAGCCGCGGGCTTCTTGGGGGCTGTCGATGCGACCTCCCCCGCCGATTCCGCAGGTACGGCGGACGCAGCCGCTTCCGTTGCAGATGCTGTTGCTGCAGGCTCAAGATCCGCAGCGGGCACCTTTGCCGAGGTCTTCTTTGCGGCAGTCGTTCGCTTACGCGTTGCTGGTTTCTTGACAGCGGGAGCACCCTCTTCCGAAGCTACTGCAGCAACGTTTGTCGCAACAGCTTCCCCTGCGGAGGCTCCTTCACTTGCATCGGCAGCGGCGACAGCAGAAGCCGCTTTCTTACGCGTTGTGGTGCGCTTAGGCTTTACCGGCGCGGACTCAGGCGCGGATGCAGCAGACGCTGCATCCGCAGGAATAGATTCGGGTACAGCAGTTTCGAGTTCGTCACTCATTTATGCGTTCTGCACTTTCTCCCAGTCCTTCATGAACGACTCTAGGCCGCGATCAGTCAAAGGATGCTTCACCATTTTCTGCAGAACACCGAACGGCACGGTCGCAATATCGGCGCCCATCAGGGCACATTGCGTCACATGGTTGGCACTGCGCACCGAAGCGGCAATGATTTCAATCTGTTCACCATTTACCGTGTTGCCGGTAAAATCGTAGTTGTTGATGGCAGTCACAATATTCTCGACTTCAGACAAGCCATCTTGAGAAATGTCGTCGAAACGGCCGATGAACGGGCTAATGTAGCGAGCGCCAGCACGAGCGGCCAGCAATGCCTGAGGAACGCTGAAGCACAGGGTCATATTCACGCGAACGCCCTGATCGGCCAAGGCACGCGTAGCAGCCAGACCTTCGACCATGGTCGGAATCTTCACCACGATGTTGGGAGCAATCTCTGCCAGCTGCAGGCCGTCGCGCACAATTTCGTCGCGCGTCATGGCAACGCTCTCGGCAGAAACGGGACAATCCGGGCCAACAATCTCGCAAATGCGCTTCATGTGGTTGTTGAAGTCGCTCAGCTTACCGCCAATTTTCGCGTACAGCGACGGATTCGTGGTCACGCCTGCCAGTGCGCCCCAGCTTGCTGCCTCTTCGATTTCGGCTAAATCGGCAGTGTCCAGAAAAAACTTCACGGTTCCTCCTTGAAAAACTTGCTACAGATTTTTGTTCGCCAGAACACACTTCAGCTTTATTCTTGCAGGGAATTTCGATGGAAGAAGAGCCCGAAGTGGGCGAACTATGGATATTTGCTTATAGTACCGCAAAACAACCTGAATGCAGGAGAAATTTTCTCAAAGAGGGGTTTTATCACCAAAAAGCCGCCCCGCAGAAATAAACTGCGAGACGGCTTCAATAAATCGGATTTGTGGTGCAAAAGAAACTCAAGGATTGCGTGCCATGCCCTTGATGCGTTCGTCTTGCATAGCACGCGGAATCCGCAAAAGCCTACAGAAGCGGCTCCATACCCAAAACGGGATGATTCTTTGCGGTCAGAACTTCGTACAGCTCAGCGGGGTCGCCCGGATCCTGCATGTCGTTCTCGTCGGGAATCATGTCAATGTAGTTGTCAATGCCGTAGAGCTCTTTTGCCGTGGCGTTGATCTTCTCGGCCAACTGCTCCTTCAAAGAAGCAGGCATCCACACAACGCGAGCAATGCCGCCTTCGGCCTTCAGGAACTTCTTGGAGGCAATGAAGTGCTTACCATGGCCCATGTAGCCCGGGGTCTGCACGCCGCCGCCGGTCATGGAAGCCATTTCGGAGAACGTCATGCCCAAGGGAGTCATGCCCACGTGATCACGCGTGGTGATAACGAAACCGCTGGTCATAGGCTCAATACCGCAAATGCACTCGAAGCAACCGCAGGAAGTCATGGGGTCTTCCAGGATAGAGTACAGCGAAACCTGCTCAAGTGCGCCGTTGGAGTACTTGCGAACAGCGTCGTTAACGTCTTCGTAGGCGCCAATACGCTCGTCAATGCACTTCTCATGAGGAACAATCTGGCACGGACCGTTGGGATCCAGCTCGTTGGATGCCTTCGCGTCAAGCCAGGACACCGCGCCGCACAGACCCAAGCGCTCGGGCGTGACGATGCATACGTGGCTGGGGCTGAAGGACTGGCACAGAATGCAGGTGTAGAAGTTCTCCACCGTTTCGTCGGTCAGGCTGCCCAGACGCTCGTCACGTGCATCGAACACGGTATTCGCGTAAGCGCGCAGCTCTTTGCACTTCTCGGGCTCGGTGTAAATGCGCACCTGCGCTTTTTCGATAATGGCATCGTGGTCGCCCTTGATCTTGGCGTACAGAATCTCGCCCAAGTGCTTCAAACGGAAGCCGGCATCGTAGTCGTCCTTGCTCACGCGGATGCGGATCATGTCGCGCTGACCGGTGTGCATAACGCCGCTTGCGCAGTTCAAGTATGCGTGGATCTTGCGCTCGAAAACGGAAGCGAAGTCGGGGGAAACGTTCTTGCCGCCCACTTCCACGATAAACGCGGCGTTCATCTTGGTGCCCACGGGAACGTCGTCGAAATCGGGGCCTTCAACGATAATGGAGTGGTCTTCGATTTCCTTGACGTCCTTGATCTCAACAAGCTCGAAGCAGTCCAGGCGGGAACCGTCGATTTCGACCTGCATGTCGGGACGGCGAATAATCTCGCCTTCGAATGCGGTGGAGTACGCAACGGGGATATCGATCTTCGTGATCTTGATATGGATGTCGCGTGCTTCCAAAGACGTCTCGATGAATGCCTTCGTGTTAGGCTGCAGCAAGATGGTCTTCGGGATGGGGCGAATATAATTCATGTCGTTCGTGATAACCGGGAAGCCCATGGCCACAGCGCCCGCGCCGAATGCCAACGTGCGGTCGTTTACCGGAGCAAACGCGTTCACGAAAGCGTGCAGGCGCACATACGTGTACTCCATGAAGCCGTCCCAGTCGCCACCTTCGATGGCGCCAAAGATCATAGCAGCGCGCACGCAGAAGGACACAACGTGGCTTACCGCCCAAATATCGGGGCCAACGCCTACGACGCGAACATGGAAGCCCAGCTCAATGCCCATGCGCTCGGCCTGGTCAATGATGTCGCCCACCAAGAACACGAAGATACCGCGCTCCTGATAACCGCGAATCAAGTCGCATGCTTCCTTGTCAGAGGGAGCAGGATCGATGATGACAACGAAGCCCGGAATGTCGTTGGTAACCAACGGCACGCCCAGCTCACGTACTTCAGCGTCGGAGAAGTGACCGTGATACTTCGTGCCCTCGTACGGCGTGGGGTTGTTCACGTACTTCACAGCTTCAATGATTTCGCCGGCCATAGCAGTACCGATGCCGGACTTGAAGATGGACTCGGTGCGCTGATTGCGCGTGCTCATGGTGTTGATGTTTGCCAGAGCGGTCTTAAGGTCCTTCAGCTTGAGAACCTTCTGCCCCGCGTAAGCCAGCTGGCACGACATGTTGTATGCGGTGTCAGGCATCTGCATAGGGGCGTCTTCACCATACTCGGCGATAGCTGCATCTACTGCCTTGGTGGCAACAGAGAAGATATCGTTGGAGCCATGGAAAATCCTGTCAAAAAATTTCATATGATTTCCTTTGCTATCAATCTATGCAATCTATGCGTTTTCCATACGTTGCTTAATGCGCCTAACCTCTTCTACGAGTTCAGGGCTGTAATCGAAGGGTGACTCACCATTGCGATCGGCATCGATGACATCGCTCGAATACGGAAGGAATCCCAGCAAAGCATCTTCGGGAATATGCGCGCGCAGATACTCTCTATCTTCGTCGCTACGAACTTTGTTGGCAACAACGTTGACCTTCGTAACGCCGATATCTGCCGCAAGCTGCTTGACTTTTTCGTACGTCTGGATGCTGCGGGCACCCGGCTCGACAACAACGATGAACTGGTCCATGTTGGCAGCCGTGCCGCGAGCTAAATGCTCCAGACCGGCTTCCATGTCCATGATCACCACGTCGTCTTTACGATACGTCAAGCTTGAAAGAATAGACTTGATCATGACATGCTCGGGGCACACACACCCCGCACCGCCCGTTTCAACGGTTCCCATGACCAGCAGCTTCACGCCATTGCGCTCGTGAGCATACGTGTCGGGAATATCGCTGACCTGGGGGTTTAGCTTGAAGAACTTGTTAGCGTCGTTTGCACCCGTGCGCTCTTCCACCAGCTTGCGCATTTTGGAGATAGGCGTAATGCTGTTTACTTCCTCCATGGAAAAGCCCAGCGCCAAACCAAGGTTGGCATCGGGGTCAACGTCAACAGCAAGAACGGGACGCCCCTCCTGCGCGTACATACGCGCAAGGGTTGACGATAACGTGGTCTTGCCCACGCCGCCTTTACCTGTGATCGCTACCTTCATAGTCGCTTCCTTCAATGCTTCCTTCGTGCTTTACTTACTTTTAGTCGCGTACTTTGCATCTCGCATTCGTGCTCGCGCGCGCCTTCGCGCTTCGTGTCCTTCGATACGTTGGCTCTTAGATGTTCAGGTGAGCACGCTTCTCTTCAATGCGCTCGATCATCAAATCGCCCAGCTTTTCGATGTCCTTCTCAACGGTGAACTTAGCGCCAACCCATTTGTCAATGTCGCCCTGCAGCAGGCCAACAATGCCCTTGGAACCATCGGTGTAAGGATCAATGCCCAGGTAGGTGTCGATACCCGTTGCAACAACGTAGTTACCAATGGAAACGGCCTTCTCGGACATCCATTCAGGAGCGCAGCCAACCAGAGGAATGTCGGAAATCTCAATCTTCCAGTCGTTTGCAAT
>CAKUFS010000054.1 GCA_934648845.1 uncultured Eggerthellaceae bacterium | reverse complement strand
GTGAAGGCGGGCGACTTAGGCAAATTCGACACGCTGCCGGGTGTTTCGCTGGGCGAATGCGGCGAAGGGTGCGCTGCAGGGGCGTTCGGTGAAACCAACCAGGGCGAACGGTGCGATTCCGACTTCGCAATCACCTGGGGCAACACGCGCGCGGAAAGCGATGCGATTCTTGCGCAGGCCGCGCAGCTGCTGCGCCAGGGTGGCATTCTTGCCGTGAAGGGCTTGGGCGGCTTCCATTTGGTGTGCGACGCCGAAAACGAGCAAGCGGTGGCAACGCTGCGCCAGCGTAAGCGTCGCGAGGGCAAGCCTTTCGCCGTGATGATGGAAAACGTTGATGCGGTACGTACGTTTTGCCAGGTGAGCGAAGACGAGCAGCAGCTTTTAAGCGGTTCGGTGCGACCCATTGTGCTGCTGCGTTTGAAGCCTTCCGTTCAGCTTACGCCGGGGCTGGCAGACCACTTATACGAGCTGGGCGTGATGCTTCCTTACACGCCGCTGCAAATGTTGCTCATGCATGATTTCGTGGCAGCGGGAGGTCGTATGCTTGTTATGACCTCGGGGAATGTGCACGATGAGCCTATTGTGACGGATGATGCCGAAGCACTGCGTACGCTTGGGGGCATTGCGGATGCCGTTTTGGGCAACAATCGCGCGATTCGTGCGCGCTATGACGACTCTGTGGTGCGCATTCTGGACTTTGGGCAGGCGGGTTCTGCGCTGCAGTTTGTGCGCCGCGCCCGCGGTTATGCGCCCACGCCACTTCATCTGTCGGATGCGTTCGCCGCACCTGAAGATACGTGCATTTGCGCAACGGGTCCCGAGCAGAAAACCACGGCGTGCTTTTTGCGCGAGGGCGATGCATTTGTGACGCAGCATGTGGGCGATATGGAAAATGCCCTGGTAAATGATGCGTGGTTTGAAACGCTTGAGCGCTACGAGACCCTTTTCGGCATAATGCCGTCGCTGCTTGCTTGCGACAAGCACCCCGAGTACCTGACCACGAAATGGGCGCGCGAGCAGCAGCTGCCGCGTGTGGAAACGCAACATCACCATGCGCACATTGTGTCGGCATTGGCGGAAAACGGCATCACCCAGGCTGCGCTTGGTTTCGCGTTCGATGGCACGGGCTACGGCGCGGATGGCGCCATTTGGGGTGGCGAGGCGCTACTGTGCAACGCGGTGGCGTTCGAGCGCTTCGCGAACTTCGCGTACGTTCCCATGCCGGGTGGCGCTGCGGCGGTGAAAAACTCGCTGCGTATGGCGTATGGCGTGCTGTGGGAGTACGATTTGCTGGAGCATCCGGCGGCGCAGGCGGCGCTGGCGCCCCTTGGTGATGCAACAAAGCTGTTTGACCAGATGATCGAAGGGGGCATCAACACGCCGCATACGTCTTCGGTCGGGCGCCTGTTCGATGCCGCTAGCGCGCTTTTGGGCATTTGTCCGCAGCCTGCGTACGAAAGCGAAGGTGCGGTTCTTTTGGAGGCGGCGGCCGCACGCGCCGCTGTTTCGCCTGTTCATAGCGGTGAAGGGGCAGCAGAGCCTTGCTCGGAAGCCGCGCAGCCTTCGCTTCGCTCTACCGACCTTTCTGATGGGATTGCTTCCGAAAACGAAGAGGGGGACCGTGCGTTTCGGTCGGCCTTCGCTTGCGACGAGCGCTACAGTATTGCCATCCAGAAGAACGTGGCAACAGAAGGCTCCACGGCGCAAGATACTTCGGTGTTGATTTTCGACGCCGCGCCCACGTTTGCGGCGCTGCTTGATGACATGCAGGCAGGCGTTTGCGCAGATGAGATCGCCCTTCGCTTCCACAATGCGTTTGTTGAGCTCATCGTGAACGCATCGCAGCTGTTCCGTGCGCTCTACGATATTTCCGTTGTGGCGCTTTCGGGCGGCGTCTTCCTGAACCGCTACCTTATGGAGCACGCTGTTCCCGCATTGGTGGATGCCGGATTTACCGTTGCCCTGAATAGGGAAGTTCCGCCCAGCGATGGCTGCATTTCTTTGGGCCAAGCTGTGATAGCATGTGCCACGAGCAAACAAATGGCAGAATAAAGCAGAGTGAAGAACTACGAAGATAACGAAGGAGCAGCTCATGTGCCTTGCAATTCCCATGAAAATAGCTTCTCTCAATGAAGACCGCATGGCCACTGTGGACGTGTTGGGTGTTACGCGCGAGATTTCGCTGGATCTAACACCGCAGGCGCAGGTGGGCGATTACGTTTTGGTGCACGCTGGATTTGCCATCGAGGTAGTTGACGAGCAATATGCGCAAGAAACGCTCGACCTGATCAAGGAATTCCCTGAACTTGCGGGTGAGGATGGGCTGATGTAATGACCGTTGATCTTTCGGTACGCGCAAAGGACTTCAAAGACCCGGAATTGGCGAAGGGCCTGGTGGAGACTATTGAAAAATGGGCTCCTGAACAGGCGAATCTCATGGAAGTGTGTGGCACTCATACGGTTGCCATCGCACGAAACGGCTTACGTGATTTGATGCCCGAAGGCGTGCGTTTGAGTTCGGGCCCGGGGTGTCCGGTGTGCGTGACGCATAACAAAGACATCGATGCCGTTATTGCGCTTTCGCGCGTTCCCAATGTCATTATCACCACGTTTGGCGATATGACGCGCGTTCCGGGTTCCACGTCTTCGCTTCTTGCCGAACAAGCTGCCGGGCGCGACGTGCGCATTGTGTATTCGCCGCTTGATGCGCTGACCATTGCGCAAGAAAACCCTGATAGACAAGTCATTTTTGTAGGTGTTGGCTTTGAGACCACCACGCCGCTTGTTGCCATGGCAATCAAGCGTGCGGCAGCTCTTGGCTTGAAGAACTTCACGGTTTTCGCGGCGCATAAGAACATGCCGGGCGCGCTGGAGGCGATTATCGCCGATCCGCAGTTGAAGGTTGATGCGCTTATTTTGCCTGGTCACGTGAGCACGATCATCGGCGTTGAGCCGTATAAGTTCCTTGCGGAAAAATATGGCATTCCTGGTGTGATTTCAGGTTTTGAGCCGCTTGACGTGCTGCAATGCGTTGCCATGATCATGCGCCAGCTTCACGAAGGACGTGCGGAGATTGAGATTGCCTACGCACGTGGTGTTATGCCCGAGGGCAATCCAGTTGCGCGCGCGGTTATCGATGAGGTGTTCGACACGTGCACAGCCACGTGGCGCGGCTTAGGAGATATTCCTGGTTCGGGCTACGTGATTCGACCCGAATTCGCCCAATTCGACGCCATGAAACGGTTCCAGCCCACCGTTGAACCCACGCAAAGCCCCAAGGGGTGCCGCTGCGGCGATGTGTTGCGCGGCATTATGGCGCCAAACGAATGCCCGCTTTTCCGCAAGGTTTGCTCGCCGGAAAACCCCGTTGGTCCCTGCATGGTTTCCTCCGAGGGTAGCTGCGCGGCGTATTATCGGTATTACTAAGGCTCCGGACGGTTGGCGCTTGTAGGGCTTTTGCCGGCTTGTTTAGTGTCTGCGGCGGCGGGTTTTGTGCTGCCGTGGGCTTTTTCGGTCAAGGCGTTTTGTCGCAAGAAGGACTAAGGCATGCGTGCATATAAAGAAGAGGAACGCTTAGCGGAGCTTCAAGCGGTGCGCCAGGAAATGGGCGAGCTTAACCGCGAAGACGGCGCAAGGATGCGCCCTGCGGTAACCGCGCTTGCCCTGGCATTGGTGGTGTGGTTGGTTCTTCTGTTGCTTGACCTGGTTACTGGCAGAAGTTTTACAGCTCCCACGGCTGTGATGCTTGCTGTTTTTGCGGGTCTGTGCTGGGGTATGTATCGCGAAAACCACGAGCGCTCAATGGGATTGTACGCGCTTGCGGCGGGTATTGTTGCGCTCTGCTTCGCCGCCGCTCACTTTGCCGGCTTCTAGACCGTTTGTTGACAAATTGACAAATTACCCCACCTTTTGTCAACAATTGACGCGAAATCAAGCGGTGAATCTCGGGATGCGCCGCCTAGCGATACGGGTAGGTTGTTGGCGATTCGCGCGCATGGGGAAGGGACGCGGGAATCGTGCACGTCTTCTTTCGTTCGCAATCCGGGACGCCTGCCGGCAGGGCCTGCCTCACGACACCACTTGGATAATGCTTCTTCTTGCTCTGAGATCGCCCAGCTTATCCAAAGCGTCGCAGTTCGGCTCGACCCTTGCCGACAGGCGCCTCTTGGGGCTTCCCGAAGGGTGGGCGGCATGATAAAAACGACCCACTTTTCTGTGGATTTTCTTCTTGAGAATTGTAAATAGTCAGTATTTTCCCAGGTTGTAAAAAAGTTAGTCGCGGCAAACCCACAGAAAAGCGGGTCGTTTTTATCATCGATTCAAGCGCGATGCTAAAGCGTGATGTTAAAAAGACTCCGTCCCTTTTTAACATCAACGCGTTTTTACGCGCTCCAACAGTGGGAGCCGCGGCTTTTTGGCTGGTGCAGGATGTCAGTCACCATGGTGCGCGCCGTTGCCAGGCGAAGTTGCGTGGTGCGCGTTGCGGCAATGGCTGCGGCGTCGCTTGATTCCGTAGAACTGCCGGCAAGTTGTTCGGAAAGCGCATCGATTTCTTGCAATGCGTGTTCGACCTGCGCTTTTTCACGCACGATTCCGCACGATTCGTCCATTATGGTCGAAAGTTCTTTCTCGATGCGTTCTGCCTGCGTTGATGCGAGGTTCATCCAGGCAGAAAGGGTTGCTTTTGGCGAAGGGGTTGCGGTGCTCTGAGGATTCGCCGCGCTCACGGCCTCTTCACCCGTTGCGCCTGGGGCATCCGCAGTGCCTTCCGTAAGCGCAAACTCCGCGGCGCTTTCTCCTGCGCGCATGCCAAAAACCAGGCCGTTTGCGCTGGAAAGGCCGCCCAGGCGATCAGCGCCGTGCATGCCGCCGGTGCATTCGCCTGCTGCAAAAATCCCCGAAACCGTTGTGCATCCGTGCTGGTCAATGACCAGTCCTCCATTGTTCGCGTGCGCATACATCGCCACGCGCAGGGGTGTTTCCGCTGTCACGCCCGCCACGGTTTCCAGCCACGTTTGATAGGTGCGCACGAACTCGGGCAGCTCGTCTTCGTTTCCGAAATGCGGCGTGAAAACCAGGCCATCTTTTCCCGCACGATGGATGGCGAAATCTATCGCGCACGAATCCAGGCGGCTGGTAAAGGGGCCGTATCCGCTGCGCATATCCAGAAGGCGTTGCACTTCCTGTGTGCTGCCCAATTCTTCGACCGTTGCGTTGTCAAGCGCCATGTAGCGGAACGTCTTCTCATTGAAAACAATTCCATGAACAGGGGAAACAATGCCTGGCATAAATTGCAGGAACGCCATGTTCGTCAAGTGGCATCCAACTTGCTCGGCAAGGCCTTGCACGGTAGCGCAGCAATCGTCTTGCGTTAAGTGGCGCGGGTACAGCGAGCTTGCGCCACCTGTGCACAGCACCAGCGCATCGTAGCGCACGCGCACGAATTGTTGACAAAAGGTGGGGTAATTTGTCAACAAATTGCTGGCGGCGAAGAAGGTGGCAATGCGGGATTTTGGGTCGATATCCAGAAGCTCCCAGCCCTCGTTTACGCAAATGCCAGCGTTAGCAATGCGCTGCCCTATGGCGTTCACGTAGGGTTCGCGCTCGATACCGCGCCACGCGCGATGCTTATGGTCAAAGCAGGGGATGTATTCGCGCTGGTCAGAGGCACCTTGCGTGGCTTGCTTCAGAGTGACGCCCCATGATTCCAGGCGCTTGATCGAAGGGAGGATTCCCGTTACAAAGCTGCGCACCATATCTTCGTTTGCAGCCTCGCATCCTACACGCAGGATGGTTCGGACCAGGTCTTCTTCGTCGTCTGTGCCATCGGGGGCGATCAGTCCCAGCCCCCATGTTCCCTCGAAGAAGCTCGAGCCCGAGAAGAGCGGTCCTTTGCAAGCCAGCATGACAGGAGCTGCGCCGGCAGCACTTGCGCCTTCGCTGCAGTTGACCGCTGCCTTATTCCCGTTCTTGTCGAGTGCCTCTACCGCGCTCAATGCAGCGCATGTTCCTGCGATACCCGATCCTACGACCAGGACTTTTGTATGTATTTCGGTATCCATTCGAGCTCTTTCTCGTTCGTTATTCGCCGCGGCGGGTGGTGTCGCGTCCTCGCCCGCTGCGCCCGCGCCGCTGGTGACCACCCGGACCTCCTCCAGCTTTTTCCCCGTCAGCTTCAGGGCGTTGAGCA
>CAKUFS010000053.1 GCA_934648845.1 uncultured Eggerthellaceae bacterium | reverse complement strand
GCGATTGCCTGGGCAACCTGGTCGGTCTCCCCTGCAGCTTTCGCGTAGTAGGAACCCATGATGCCTTGCACGCTGGTGAATTCCACAACGGCGCCAGTGACCAAGTCGGCTTTTGCCAAGAACGCGGCACGCTTTGCTTCCGCGATATCGGAATCGGACAAGCCCGTTGCCGCGGCCAAAACACCAGCAAGCGCTTCGATACGAGACACTTTCGCACGCGTTGTTCCCAGTGATTCTTGGAAAACAACGTTCTCAAGGTCGTCAACATACGCTTCGAGCGGCTTCTTCAGATCCTCGTCGTAGAAGAACTTCGCATCGTACAGACGCGCCGCAACAACGCGCTGATTACCATCGATGATGTTTGCTTCGTACTTCGGATTGCCGTTTGAAGTCACAATGAACTTGTTCGTCAGCGCGCCGTCCGCCGTGAACAGCGGGAAGTAACGCTGATGTACCAGCATGGCGTCTACGATAATCTCTTTCGGAACCGCCAAGAACAGCTCGTCGAATATTCCCACCATGGCCGTTGGATACTCAACCAAGTTCACCACTTCAGCCATAACCTTAGCGGGAAGCTCGGCAACAAGACCGGTTTTTGTTTCAATGTCTTTGATCTGCTGACGAATGATTGCTTCGCGCTGCGCCTCGGACGTAACCACGTACGCTTTTTCCAAAACAGGAAGAAGATCATTGGCCGTGGCAACTTCGAAAGGACCAGGCGCCAAGAAACGATGCCCGCGCGTTGTGTTGCCCGCCGTCAGGCCGGCAAAGTGAACATCCACCACTTCGGAGCCCAACAGGGCCAAAAGCCAACGCACCGGGCGGCGGAACTGGTCACTCAGCGTACCCCAACGCTGGGGACGCGGCCACGACAGGCCCGTAATCAGGCCCAACAGCAAATCAGGCAGCAAGTCGGCAATACGCTTCGCGGGCGTGCTCTTCGTAGCGTACACGTACTCAACGCCGTTTTCTACGCGACGTTCAAGATCAGCCGCATCAACGCCCTTGCCGCGCGCAAAGCCCAAAGCGGCTTTCGTGGGATTGCCTTCGGCGTCGAACGCGATTTTCGCGGACGGGCCCTTGAATACTTCCTCAAAGGCCTCGGTTTGCTCGGGGACCTGCGTTGCAATAAGAATCAAGCGGCGCGGCGTGGAATGCACCGCGATAGACTCATAGGAAATGCCCGCAGCGTCAAATGCCTCGTGAGCAAGTTTTTCAAGCTGAATAGTTGCGTTATGCAGGTCAAACGCCGGCAGCTCTTCGGTGCCAATCTCAAAAGCAAGCGTTTTGTTCGCCATGGTTCTTACGCCTCCTTTTCATCTGCGTCAACGGGAGCCTGGCCCACCACGTGCTCCAGGTAGCTGGCACAGCACGCCTTCGCAATGGTGCGCACACGCAGAATATAGCCCATGCGTTCCGTAGCGGAAATAACGCCGCGCGCGTCAAGCAAGTTGAAGGCATGGGAGCACTTCAACACGTAGTCATAGGCCGGCAGCGGCAAACCCTGCGCCAAAACGCGGTTGCATTCCGCCTCGTAACGGTCGAATTCACCGAAAAGCAGATCGGTGTCGGCAACTTCGAAGTTATAGGCAGAGAACTCTTTCTCGTTCTCCAGGAAAACATCGCCGTATGTGAATACGGTGCCATCATCCGAACGGCTCCAAATAATATCGTACACGGAATCCACGCCCTGAATGTACATCGTCAAGCGCTCAAGGCCGTACGTAATCTCCACGGGAACAGGGCTGCACTCGAAGCCGCCCACCTGCTGGAAGTACGTGAACTGCGTGCACTCCATGCCGTCGATCCACACTTCCCAGCCAAGACCCCAGGCGCCCAACGTGGGGCTTTCCCAGTCGTCTTCCACGAAGCGAACGTCATGCTCCGCAACATTGATGCCAATGGCTTCCAAGCTTTCCAGGTAAAGTTCCTGAGAGCGCTCGGGAGAAGGCTTGATCAGCACCTGAAATTGGTAATAATGCTGCATGCGATTCGGGTTTTCGCCATAACGACCGTCGGTCGGACGGCGGCACGGCTGCACGTAAGCAGTGCGCCACACATCGGGACCCAGCGCGCGAAGCGTTGTTGCCGTATGGAACGTGCCGGCGCCCACCTCGTTATCGTAAGGCTGCAGCACCACGCAACCCTGCTTGGCCCAGAAACGCTGCAAGTTCATAATGACGTCTTGGAATGTCGGGGGAAGATTTTTCTGCGAATCTTGCCCGTTCGCTTCTTCGATTGCCATAACTCTCCTTTTATCTCTTCGTTTTATCCGATTGGCGAAGCAATCGGTTTGTTCCCTATCGTAAAAACGCTGCACAACCGCAACGCCAAAACGCAAACCGCCTTGCGAGAAGGACCAGCGCTCAAACGCTCGCGACAACTAACGGCATCAATGTCACCGCGTACCGCAACACGTCGCAGCACACGACACGCTACTCCAAAAGCCCGATGCTGTTCAGCGGCCAGTACATGAAAAACGCGCGGCCCGAAACACTGCTTACCGGCACGGCACCGAAATAACGCGAATCTTGGGAGTGATCGCGATTATCGCCCATCACCCAAATGTATCCTTCAGGCACCGTATACGGATACGACACCCGCGCAGAATTCAAGGGGTACGACGGTTTTGCATTCGTGTATTCCTCGCTCAGCGGCTCATTATCAACGTACACAACGCCGTTTTGCAGATCGACCGTTTGACCACCAACGGCAATGCACCGCTTGATAAGGGTACGACCCGCCTCATCGGGATCTTTAAACGTGACAATCTCTCCTTGCTCCGGCGTTCTGAAATAATAAGACACCTTTTCAGAAAACACCATGTCACCAGGCATGATGGTTTCTTCCATAGAGCCGGAAGGAATCTCGAAAGGCTGAAAAACAAACGTACGCAAGCCAAGCGAAATAAGAACGACCAGGATAAGCATGCCAAAAAAGCCCGCCCATGAGCTTTTCTTTTTCTCTGGAACGGGGGCGGTTTGCTTCTCGCGCAATGCGTTTACTTCATTTTCCCACGTGCTCTGAGGGGCCATGCAAAACCTTTCTTTTCACTGCGCGCCTGTCGCATATCAACTAAAAATCACTAACGTCCTATGATACCGCTTATAAGCGATGGCGATTATTGCTCAAGTAAAGATTGCAAAAATCTTCTATCATCGGAAGTCAGCGGAGCGTCCTCAAGCAAGTCGGGTCGCAAACGCAACGTACGCTCAAGACTTTGCTTGCGGCGCCACGAAGCAATCAGCGCATGATTACCCGATAAGAGCTCGGCAGGAACTTCCATGCCGCGATAGCTCGCAGGACGCGTGTACTGTGGATATTCAAGCAAATTGTCGTAGAAGCTTTCGTCTTGCGCGCCATTTTCCGCGCCTAACACGCCGGGGATTTTACGTACCAACGCATCGATGATGACCATAGAAGCAAGCTCACCGCTGGTCAAAACGTAATCGCCCAAGGAAATGGTGGCATCGGCTAAAGAGTAAACGCGCTCATCAATGCCTTCATAGTGGCCGCAAATGAACAGGATGCGCTCTTTTTCGGAAAGCTCAGTGGCAAACGCATCGTTGAAGGGCCGACCGCATGGAGAAAGCAGGATGGTATAGGGAGCCGCATCGCAAGCAGAAACAAGGCTGTCGTACGCCTCAAAGATAGGCTCGCACTTCATAACAAGCCCTTGACCGCCGCCATAAGGATCATCGTCGGTTGTACGATGACGATCATGGGTCCATTCGCGCAGATCGTGCGCATGAAAATCAAGATAGCCCTTATCTTGGGCACGCTTCATAATGGAAGCACCCATAACCGAGCTGAACATATCGGGAAACGTGGAAAGCGTATCGATACGCATAGCTGCGCCTCCTACAACTCAAGAAGTCCCGAAGGGATATCCACGCTTACAACCTTGTTCTCGGGGTCAACTTCCCTAATGAACTCATCCACAAAAGGAATAGAGAACGTGTAGCCGTCATCGGCGGCAACACGCAGCAAGAACTGGGCAGGCATCTGCTCTAAGGCTTCTACCGAGCCCAAATGGCCCATTTCAACGTCAATCACGTCATAATCGATAAACGAGCTATCGGCAAGTGCTGCAGAAGTGGCATCTAAATCGTCTTTGCTCAGCAGAACGTGACAATCCAGGAGTTTTCCCGCCGTCGTTTTATCGCGCACCGAGCTGAAGCGAACAATGTAGTCGCCTCCGGCACCTTCCGTGATTTCATCAACCGTTGCGGTTCTTGGGACATCAATTACGGGCGGGGCAAAAAATACCTTTTGCCCCTTAGACAACAAAAACGGAAGGCTCGGTGCAGAACGCACCACGAGCCTTCCATCAAGCGTTTTGGTTCCCGTCAAAACGGCAACGTCAACCCAAGCATTCATTGTTAGTCAATGAGCTCCACTTCGACATGGGCATTTTCTTGAGAAGCAGCTGCGCGCGCAACCGTACGAACCGCCTTAATAATGCGACCCTGGCGACCGATAACCTTACCGGCATCGGCTTCGTTCACGCGCAACTCAACGACGATGGTATTCCCCGATTCCTCATAGGCGGAAATCTCGAAATCGTCCTCGAACTCGATAAGGGGACGAACAACCGTCTCAACAAGACCGGAAATTTTCTCGGTCAACTCAGGCATTTTATGCTTCCTTGCGAACGCCGTCGATCAGACGCTTAACGGTATCGGTGGGCTGAGCACCATTTGCAATCCATTGGTCAACCTTAGCCAGGTCAACAGAAACAGCAACAGGCTCGGTGCAAGGATTGTAGGTACCAACCTGATCGATAAAACGACCATCGCGGGGAGCAGAAGCTTCTGCAACAACAATACGGTAGTACGGACGCTTCTTGGAACCGTGACGTGCAAGGCGAATCTTAACAGCCATGAAGATGAACTCCTTTTTTATCTCTAAATCTATATGCAGGGCCTCATTACCCTAGAAAACAGCGATTGTATATACTATTACGAAACATTTCTTTTGGCAAGTTCAAACCGCAAAATCGAAGAAAAGACTACTCACCTAACATATCTTGCAGCTTCTTCAGGTCAGAAGCGCTCATACCGCTCAACGGTGAACCGGCGCCAAATCCGCCGCGCGCGGGGCGTTTCTTGCCTTTCTTGCCCTTCCTGGATTGCTGAGCCGCCTGCGCCGCCGACATCTTCTTGATCATCTTACAGGTTTCGTTGAACTTCTTGATAAGCTGGTTGACCTCGGTCACTGAAACGCCCGCTCCCGCCGCAATGCGCGCACGACGGCTGCCATTGATGATGTTGGGCTTTTGGCGTTCTGCTTTCGTCATAGAGCCAATAATGACCGCCATTCTGTCAAGCGCGTCTTCATCGACCTCGCCCTTCGCCATGGCCTTATCGCCACCGGGCAAAGCAGAGATGAGCTTCGATACACCGCCCATCTTCTTGACTTTCTTATTCATATCCAAGAAGTCATCAAACGTCAGCTGCGCTTTCGCAAAGCGTTTTGCCTGCTCTTCCTCAACTTTTTCCTCTTGCAGCTTCACCGCGCTCTCAATAAGGGAAACCATGTCTCCCATACCCAAAATGCGCTTTGCCATGCGGTCAGGGTGGAACACTTCAAGAGAATCGGGCTTTTCGCCTTGCGAGATGAACTTGATGGGCTTGCCGGTAACTTCGCGGATTGACAGTGCACCACCGCCACGGGCGTCGCCGTCCATCTTCGACATAACCACACCATCGAAGTCAACGCGCTCAGCGAACGATGCGGCAACGTTCACCACATCTTGGCCGGTCATAGCATCAACTACCATAAGAATCTGGTCGGGCTTAACGGCATCCTTGATGTTTCGCGCTTCAACCATCATGTCTTCGTCAACATGCAAACGGCCTGCGGTATCGATGATCACCACGTCGCGCATGCTGTCAATAGCGTCCTGCACGCCATGGCGCGCAATCTCAACGGGATCAGTCGATGCCTCACGGTAGCAACGCACGCCAATCTCGCCCGCCAGCGTTTCCAACTGGTCGGCAGCAGCAGGACGATACACGTCGCACGCCACAACCAGGGGATTATGATTTTGCTGCTTCAGAAGATATGCGAGCTTCACTGCCGCCGTTGTTTTACCGGAACCCTGAAGACCCACCAGCATGATGACATTCGGAATGCGGCTCCCCAGCACCAGGCGGCTATCAGACGTGCCCAAAAGTGCGGTGAGCTCGTCTAAAACCACTTTCACGACGTTTTGAGCAGGTGTGAGCGAATCAAGAACCTCGGCCTCTAAACAGCGCTGCTTCGTGCGCGAAAT
>CAKUFS010000052.1 GCA_934648845.1 uncultured Eggerthellaceae bacterium | reverse complement strand
CAACAACGAGCGCAACGGCAACAACAACAAAAAACGTCCGAAGCAGAATCAAAATCAGAACCAAAACCAAGGTTCCTCCGATAAGGGCAACGGCCAAAATCAGCAAGGTCAGAACAATCAGAGCCAGAACAAGGCCAATAACAAGGGATCGTTTGATCGCGACCATCGCCGCCAGCGTCGTCAACATGGCAGCCGCGAAGTTTTGCCCAGCATTTCGCGTGATGAGCTTTCCGAGATGAAAGTGGGCGACCTGCGTGAAAAGGCTGCTGAGTACAGCATTGACGCATCGGGTTATCGCAAGGCCGAGCTGGTTGATGTCGTGTTCGAGGCGCTGTGCAAGGCCGAGGGCATTATCGAGGTCACTGGTATTCTGGACATCATGAACGATGGCTATGGCTTCTTGCGTGCTAAGGGCTATCTGCCCAGCGAAGGCGATGCGTACGTGAGCCTTTCCATCATCCGTCGCAACGGCCTGCGTAAAGGCGATTACGTGGTGGGCTTGACGCGCCCCGCGCAGGGAAACGAGAAGTATGCCGCCATCCAGAAAGTCATCAGCGTGAACGATACTCCCGCCGATGAACTGGGAGGACGCGTTCGCTTTGCCGATTTGACGCCGATTTACCCCGATGAGCGCTTAATCATGGAACACGGTAAGAGCACCACCACGGCGCGCGTCATCGACTTGGTGTCGCCCATTGGCAAGGGGCAGCGTGGTTTGATTGTGTCTCCGCCGAAAGCGGGCAAGACCACGGTTCTCAAAGATATTGCTGCCGCGATTTCTGCGAATAACCCTGAAGTTCACTTGATGTGCCTTCTGGTTGACGAACGCCCCGAAGAAGTGACCGATATGGAGCGCTCTATCAAGGGCGAAGTGATTTCTTCCACGTTTGATAAGCCGTGCGAAAACCATATTGCCGTGGCAGAGCTTGTAATCGAACGCGCAAAACGCCTGGTAGAACAAGGGCGCGATGTGGTGATCCTGCTGGACTCCATCACGCGTTTGGCGCGCGCTTACAACATGGGCACGCCCGCTTCGGGCCGTATCTTGTCCGGCGGTGTCGATTCAAGCGCTCTGTATCCGCCGAAACGTTTCTTGGGCGCCGCCCGCAACATTGAAAACGGCGGCAGCTTGACTATTTTGGGCACGGCGCTGGTTGATACCGGTTCCAAGATGGACGAAGTTATCTTCGAGGAGTTCAAGGGTACGGGCAACATGGAGCTCAGGCTTGACCGCACGTTGGCCGACAAGCGTATCTTCCCTGCGATTGATCCCATTACGTCGGGCACGCGTAAGGAAGAGCTGTTGCTTGACCCGCAAGAGGCGCCGCTTATCTGGGCAGTGCGCCGTGTTCTTGCAAACTTGAACAATACGGAGCGCGCGATGGATACTTTGGTAAAATCCATCAAGCAAACTGAAACGAACCAAGAATTCCTTATTCGTTTTGCCCGTAAGGCGCAAAATTCCTCGAAGCAGGACAGCTTGGATCTGTAAGTTGAATAAGGGGCGGGTCAGCGCGCGTGTATGCGCGTTGGTCCGCTGATTCGAATGACCAGGTAAGAACTGGATACCGGGTAAAAGGATAGAATATGGCACTGTTTACCAGCGAAAACTCAAAACCGTGGCCTGCACGTGCAGTAGTAACCGCAGGAATGCCGTATGGCAATAAAGCGCTGCATTTCGGCCATGTCGGTGGCGTTTTTGTGCCTGCCGACTGCTTCGCGCGCTTCCTGAAGGACCGTATTGGTGCGGAAAACGTGCGTTTCGTGTCTGGCACCGACTGCTTTGGGTCTCCCATTATGGAGGGATACCGCAAGCTTGTCGAGGCGGGGGAGTTCCAAGGAACTCTGTCCGATTACGTGCGTCGCAACCACGATGCCCAGAAGGCAACGCTTGATGCATACGAGGTTGAGCTGTCCATTTACCAGGGTTCAAGCTTGGATCACGCGGGCGAAGTGCATCAGCGCGTGAGCAACGAGTTTTTAACGCAGCTCTACAAGAACGGCTGGCTGAAGAAGACCTCTACGCTGCAGTTCTACGATGCGCAGGCAGAAACGTTCTTGAACGGCCGTCAGGTTGTTGGCTTTTGCCCTGTTCAGGGCTGCAAGTCCGAGAAGGGTTACGCGGATGAGTGCGACTTGGGGCATCAGTATGAGCCGCAAGACTTGCTTAAGCCGGTGTCCACGCTTTCGGGCACCACGCCTGAGATGCGTCCCGTGGAAAACTGGTACTTCGATCTGCCGGCGTTCACGCAGTATCTGCGCGATTACACCGATCAGCTTGAAGCTGACCCCGATGTGCGCGCTATTGTCCCGCAGACCATTCGCGAGTTTTTGGGCGCGCCGGTGACGTACATCAAAAATGAGTTGTACGACCAGTATCTGGCAATTGCCGATCAGTTGCCGCAGCATGAATATCGTGCAGCAGAAAAGGGCAAGCAAAGCTTTGAGCTGGAGTTTTCCTCGATTGACGATCGCGATGCCGCCCGCGGCGTGTTAAGCGCTGCCGGCATTCGCTTCCGTATGGGCAAGGCGTTAGTGCCGTTCCGCATGACGGGCAACATTGAGTGGGGCGTGAAGGCGCCTGTGTTCGATGGGGTAGAGGGCCTTACCGTGTGGTGCTGGCCGGAAAGCCTGTGGGCGCCTATCTCGTTTACGCAGGCATGCAACGATGAGCTGGGGCTTCCGCATGAAAGCTGGCGCGATTTCTGGTGTGCGGATGACGCGCAGGTCTACCAGTTTATCGGTCAGGATAATTTGTATTTCTACGGCGTGGCGCAACCGGCCCTGTTCCAGGCATTGCAGCCGGGTAATTTCGAAGGCGAAGGCGCGCCGGTCCGTCAGACGCGCTTAGTTGCGAACCATCATGTGCTGTTCGGCAAGACGAAGGCATCTTCGTCGGGCGCGGTGAAGCCTCCTTCAGCCGATGAGCTGCTGAATTACTACACACCCGAGCAGTTGCGTGCGCACTGGCTTGCGCTGGGTCTTGATCAGAAATCGGTCGGTTTTTCGCCAAAGCCTTTCGATCCCGATCCGCAAAAGCGCGAAGATACGCGCTATGCCGACCCTGCGTTGAAGGAAGGCGCGCTGCTTACGAACGTGTTCAATCGCTTGGCGCGTAGCTGCTTCTATGAGGCGCAGAAGAATTTCGATGGCGTTATCCCTGTTGGGGCCGTTACGCCCAGCGTGGTGGCTGCAGCGCACGATGCGCTTTTGAACTACGATCAAGTTATGCACAAGGTGGAGCTGCATTCCATTGTTTCGCTCTCCGATGCGTTTATCCGCTACGCGCAAAAGTATTGGGCCGATGGCATTCGCGATGCCGAGCAGGCGGGCGATACCGAAAAGCGCCGCCAGGTGCTGCTCGATAGCGCGTATCTGCTGTGGGTTTGCTCAGTGATGATGCATCCCGTGGTGCCGGGTGGCTGCCAAAAGATTTGCGACCGCCTTGGTTTTGATGCGCATCATTTCTTTAGCTGGAATGCGGATTTCGAGAGCCTGGCGGAACTATGCACCGAAGAAGAGCGTGTAGCAGGTGGGCATGCAGTGGAGGATTTGCCGCCGCGCTACGACTTCTTCGCGAAGCATCCGAGCCAGTTCAAGTAGTATTCCTACTTGGGTATGCGCTTGTTATCAGGCATTTTGCGTTTCGTAATTACAAACACGATAGAAAACGTTCCGTTTCTGCCGAATCGGGACGTTTTTCTTATGCATGCAAGGTGTTGCGAGCGAAGCTGATATAATTACCCGAATACGGTCAGAATGGGAATTCGATGCAAAAAAGAGAGCATTAGTGATCTAGTCATGAGTGCAAAACATGTGAAAAAAGAAGAGGTCTCTTCCGAAAAGCCAAAACATGCTGCTAAAGCGGCTCCTGCTGCACCCGCAGCGCCTGCTGTATCCGCAGATGCGGTGAAACCCGCAACGGCCGATGCGTCCACGAAATCGGGGAAACCTGCTAAGGCGAAGGCGAAGAATAAGGCGGAAGGAAAAACGAAGGCCGCTGCAGAGGTCGAAACAGCCAACGGTGCCAACGGCAGCCAGGGCTTCTTCTCTTCCGACGCCGCTGCGTATGATATGCCGCACTCGCGCGGAAAGCTTAAAATCGTCGGAATCGTTTTGGGTGTTATCATCGCGCTGGTTGCTGCGCTTTATCTTGCCGGTGCCGTTTTCTTCATGAGTCATTTTCTTCCCGGTACGAATATCAATGGTGTTGATGTTTCTTGGAAAACACCTGATGAAATGCGGGGAAAAATCGCTGCCACGCTGGATGGCTATCAGCTTGAGGTCACGGGTTATGGATGCAAGCTAATGATTCCCGGCAAGGAGATTTCCTATGGTCTTGACCCGGATCAGGATATGCTGGCGTATGTGAATCCGTGGACGTGGCCTGTTGAACTGTTCACCCATGCAGGCAAAAGCGCAACGTTCGCCGTTTCTTACAATAAACAGACAGTAGCCGAGCTTTTGGATGAAACCCTTGCTGCCTGCAACGAAACCGCAACCGATCCCGTGGATGCTCATCTTGCTTACGATGAGGCGACCGATGCTGTTGTGATTGCCCCTGAACAGGCGGGCACGAAGCTCGATAAAAAACAGGTTCTTACCGATGTTGATGCTGCGTTGCGTCTTGTCCACGTGCGTCTTGAGCTTACCGATCGCGACCTTGTTGCGCCGGCGGTCTTCGCCACCGATGACAGCCTGAAAAGTGCTGCAGACCAGGTCAACGCGCTTTCGCATGTGAAGGTGACGCTGACGCTTGGCGGTTATCCGGCGCTGAAAATCAATCGCGGTAACTTGCTTGACTGGATTGTCTACGACGACAATCGCAACATTTCGCTGAACGAGGAAGCTGTTGAGCTATGGGCGCAGGAGATGGCCGACAAGCTGAATACGTACGGCACCGAGCACACGTATACGCGCCCCGATGGCAAAGAGATTACCGTAAGCGGCGGCCCCGCATTTGGCTGGAAGCTTGATACAGCTGCGCTTACCGATATGATTGTAGCAGCGGTGCATGATAGCAAACAGGGCGAGATTGCTATTCCTTGCGAGAGCGAAGGCGCTTACTACAATATGGAGACGGGTGCCGAATGGACGCGCTATATCGACGTTGACCTGGCAGAACAGCACGTCTATTTCTTCGACGAGGATGGTTCGATCCTTTGGGAGAGCGACATCATTTCGGGCAATGTGAATTATTCAACGCGCAACACGCCCACCGGCGTCTATTACATTACGCGTAAAGCTACCAACGAGCGGCTGCGTACCTACGAGGAAGGCAAGGAGAAGCCCAACGAGTCAACGGTGGCTTACTGGATGCCTTTCATTGGCAACGTGTACGCGCTGCATGATGCTCCCTGGCAGCCCGATTTCGGCGGTACGATGTATCGCGACGGCTATGGTAGCCACGGCTGCGTGAATCTTCCGCCCAGCAAAGCGGCCGAGCTCTATAACATCGTAGACGTAGGCACTGTTGTCGTCGTCCATTGGTAAGGGCGGGGCAAAAGTAACCGTTCTTGTTGACAAATTACCCCACCTTTTGTCAACAATTTCGCGTTGACGGCGGCGGCAAGGGATTCGCCAATCGCAGATGTTAAAAAGTGACGGGGTCTTTTTAACATCCGTGCTTTGTTGCGCCAGCGATTAGGTGTTTTGAGTGCGTTTACACCGTCAAGTCGGCATGAATGAGCGGAATCAGGCTCTCCAGGTCTTCGAGCGATGTTTCTACTTGGCAGCCAATATGTCCGCCTGAATAACTAATGCGATCGAACAGTTCCGCCGTTTCATCGATGCTGGTCACGAACTGCTTCTTCATGCCCAAGGGACTGCAGCCACCGTGGATATAGCCCGTAAGCGGCAAAAGCTCCTTTGACTTGATCATGCTCACGGCTTTTTCGCCAACGGCCGCCGCTGCTTTTTTCAAGTCAAGCTCCTCGGCCACGGGAATCATAAACACGTAATATTCGCCTGATTTTCCGCGCGTGACCAGTGTTTTGAACACGCTTTCTTTATCGAGTCCCAGCATGGCGGCAATCTCGGTTCCCGTGTGGCTGCCATCGGTCTCATACGTGCGCACAGTGTGGGGGATTTTCGCAGCATCAAGCATGCGCATGACGTTTGTTTTCAGCTCTTTTTCTTTAGACATGGCTCATTCGGCGATTCTTCTTGGTTTTACGAACGTCCTTTGCGTAGTAGTGATGTGGGGTGCCGCTGAATCTTGCGGCGAACCAGCTTGCCCGCAAAGCGTTCGCGTTGTTTTCTTATTTGGAAAAGGGTAGCACAGTGCGTTCGCTTGGCGTAAGGAGCGTTATACTTTCCCCATGCAAAAAGAAGGAACATATAGTAATGCGCCTATTGGCATTTTCGATTCAGGATACGGTGGGCTTACCGTGGCGCGCGCCATTGC
>CAKUFS010000051.1 GCA_934648845.1 uncultured Eggerthellaceae bacterium | reverse complement strand
GTTCAAAAGGTCCTGGTCGTTTGTGCTGGCCACGGGATACATTGTTTTATCGGGAAACGTCATGGCGTTCAAAAACGTCTGCATCGATGTTTTCAAAAGGTTCACGAATGGCTCTTTGACCGGGTATTTTTTCGAGCCGCATAAAACAGAGTGCTCAAGAATGTGAAACACGCCGGTGCTATCTTGCGGAGGCGTGCGAAACGAAATAGAAAACGCTTTGTTCGTATCGTCGTTTTTCAGGAATAGCAGACGTGCGGCCGTTTTTTCGTGGCGCATCACATAAGCGCGTGCGCCAATTTCAGAAACGTCGGTGGTATCCGTGAGCGTAAACCCCGTTTTTTCCAGCGTTTCCTTGAAAGCGCATTCTTCTTCGCGCGTTTCGGCCGATTCGTCGATTGTATGTTCAACCATATCTTTGCCTTTCGGTGTCGATGTTTTTTCCGCCTGCAATTTTCCCTCAAAGCGCAATGCAGATGCAACAGTTCTTTGCAATTGGCGTGCCCTGCCGCTCCGCGCGTGATTTTACGCTGCGTTCCGTGGGTTGCTGCGGGACACGATTTGAATTACTTGCGGATTCGGTGTATGTGCGCTGCTTTTGCCCATGGTTTCGCGCGTTGCGATTCGAATCGCAGTGGCTTTGTGCTTCCTGCATCGCGTGCGCGCGGTCACCTTGTCAAAAAATAAGGGCCAATGTGCAGAATATTCCTGTTCGGGGCGGTAGTAACGTCCGCGATAGTGGATCTAAAGAGCGTCGAATAATTGCGACCTGGGGAAACGTCACGAAAGTTGCACTCGAAAGGCGAGAAGCAGCATTTACGGCGTCTTATTTGCCTCCTGTACCTACCCCGAACAGGCATATTTTGCACATTTATGGCAAAAAAACGACAAACTGCTTTTCTCGAAGGGCTCGATTCATGTTGGCGCTCGTGATTTCTTGTTTTTTGGCACTCGGGCGCACTGGCTGGCTGTTGTCAAAGTAGTACCGCATCAGTTTGAGCCCGCTTTTTCGATTATGGCCGTTTTCCGACCTCGGTTAGTTCGATGTTTCAACAACGCACGCGTCTTTCTGATCGAAATAAAATGGTAAATGGCTGAAGCGGCCGGCTTCAGGAATGCGCGCGGCGGGTAAGTAGCTATAATGGCGAAGAATCAAGCCGATGATGAACTGCGCCGGAGCTTCGTTCGACCAGCGTAGAAGCGGCGGTTGAGCTGTGGCAAGCTGTGGACAACCGGTTGCGCTGGCAGCTCGTAATGAGTAGCAAGATTAAAGGAGGACAGCCGCTATGGCTCAAGATACCTATAATCATATTTCTTTCGAAGATGATGAAGAGGAAGTGTTTGTTGTAGGTGCTGCTGCGGCCTTGCCTGTTCCGACATCGCTTCGAAGCAAGGCGTCCGTTGCTGCGGGAACTTACGAAGATGCAGAAGAAATCGCAGATGAAGTGGCTGCTTTTTATGACGTTGCTGCAGAGGATGACTTTGGTGTGCCTGTTGCGGAAAGCAAGGCGGATACCGATGCGCGTGCTGCTGCAGGGGCGCCTGCTGGCGCGCCGCGTGATGTATTGGGCGCGGAAGCAGGGGAGGCAGCGGCAACAAGTGCGGCCAAGCGTCAGAAGAAACAGCGCAACAGCGAGCATGAGCAAACTGCCGAAGACCTGTTGGGTGAGCCTATGCCGCTTTTGCAGAAAATCATTATCGCTGCGGCGGTTGTAGGCGTTGCCGTTTTAGTGGCGTATCTTGTTTTAGTGTAAAGCTGAGTTCCCTTGGGTTCGCGCAAGCGGCGCTTTGGTCCCTTGACCGATTTTTTGCACGCCGGCGTTTGCCGGGCTGCTGAAAATGTTTGTTTGCAGCGTGCGGTTTTTCATCGCATTTCGCCATCTATCCAAAAAATTCAACCGAAAAGGTGTTGAGCAACAGCCGCTCAGGTGTTGATCAACACCCTTTTTATTGTTTCCCCTCTTGCGCGTAGGTATTGTCCGTGCTACCAGACGACCCCGTAAAAAGGAGGATTTTCATGGAAACTTATATCAACAACGCAGCGTGCCGAGGTACTGTTCCGTCCGCGTTGGAGGACTGCGGAATGAAATCACGCCGTTTTTTGGTTGCCAAGCTGCTTTCCGCTCGCACCGACGCACGTCTGCTGGTGGCACCAACAGGCTTCGGCAAGTCGATGCTTGCCGCTCAGTATGCCTCCCTTGTCTTTTCCTTTTGGCACGTGTTTTGGCTGGACTGCCAGGATTTGCGTTTCTTGCGCGCACTCAACGAAGGCACGCTTGACCAGCTTATCCACCAACGCGACTCCGAAGCTGCGCTGGTGGTGTTCGATGACGTTCCGTCGTTGAGTCCCACGCAGGCAAAGGCGTTCGCGGAATGCGCAAGCAAGTTGCTTGCCGCTGGCTGCGAAGTTCTTGCTTGTTCCACACCCGTGTGCGCGGAAAGCTTTGCGGAAGCCGGCGCTTGGAATGGCGTTGCAGGCAGTAAGGCGCTGCTCGTGCAAAGCTCCGAGCAGGATCTTGCCAGCACGTACGCGAAGGAATCGGCGCACGCGGTTCAAGAAGGCTGTTGCGCGCAAAACAGCTTTGTTGAACGTATACCTGCAATGACCTGGGGAGAAGGTCAGGGCGCGTTTCTTTTGGTCCGCGGGTTCGCTCTTGACGAGCTTCCCGTAGAAGACGTGCTGGCGGGGTTGCTTCTTTTCGGGGCAGGTTCGCTGCCGGCTACCATGCTGCCCGCGCTGCCCGTTGATCTGACGCCTTCTTTTGCGCGGCTGGTGCGGCAGTATCCCTATTTCGCGTATGACGATGCGAAGGGTCGCTACGAGACGCTTACCTGCGACGATGCGTTGTTCGAGCGGGTAGTGATGCCGCTGTGCGCCGAGACGATTTCGTTTCTGGAAGACGAAGACGTGCATACCTATGCGCGTTGCTTTGTTGATGCGTTGCTGGCAACGGGAAATTCAGATCGTGCGTGTTCGGCTGCTTTTGCTCTGCTGACTCGGGCCGAACAAAAACGAGTTGCCACTGAACAGGCGCTTTCTTGGGCGCTTTCGGCTCCTGACGCATTTGAGCGCATGGTGGAAAAGCTCGCTTGTGCTTGTCCTGCTAATGATGGAATGCTGGCGGCAGCGGCACTGTTTGCGCGCGCTGCAGGGAAGGAAGCACCCGATGCCGCGCTTGATGTTGATTGTCTGTGGGCAAGCTGCGCGAATGAGCAGCTTTCACTCGAGGCGCGTTGCCTGTATGCCGCTCTCGTTCTGTGCACCCAGGTTGAATCGCCCGATGGGGTTGCGGGGGCGACAGATGAGACAGATGCGATAGAGGGGACGTCTCGTCGTTTGCTTGCCCAAGCGAAAGTGGATAGATTGCTTGCATCGTGGCAGGTCCAGCTTCTCTTTTTCGCGTATGCGCTTGCGTTCTTGCAGCCACTCGATGAAGTAAGCTTTGGGGAGCTTGTTGATGCGGCTATCGAGGGAGAAGGCGATCTCTTCGAGGGAAGGGTGGGCGCACCCGCAGCCGCATGCAAGGGGGAAGCTGTGCCTACTGCGCACGAAGGCGCAGATGAAGGCGCTGTTGGTGAAGGTGCGACCGTTACGACCGCGCCCGCCGCTGCACTGCGCATATTGCAAGAAGCGGTTCGGTGGTTCGCTGAGCATCCAACGCCTGCTCCTTTGGTGCAGGAGCCGCGTGCGTATCAAAACTTTCTGGCGGGACTTATCGTTGCTTGCTGGTGTGCTCAAGATGCGACCAATGTCCTCGGCGATTCGCTCAAGCGAAAGTTTGCCGATGCGCTGACCGGTGCAATTGCTCTTCCTGGTGTGAATCTTCCCCAAAAGCTGCAGCGAAACATCACGCAAGCGCTGAGCAACTTGCAGGAGCCGACCAAGCATGAAAAGCCTCGAAACAGGGAATCTACCTGGGATTATCATGTTGTCCCCATTCCGCATTTGCACGTGAACTTGTGGGGATGCTTCTCGGCGAATATCGGTTCGCGCACGCTTGACGCGCGTAGCTTCAAGCGCAAGAAATCCATTGTTTTGCTGGCGATTCTTGCTTCGGAAAAGGGGCGTGGCTTCAATCGCGATTACCTGGTTGAGCTGTTGTGGCCCGAAAGCCCCTTGAGCTGCGCGCGCCGCAATTTCCATGCCGTTTGGAGCGATTTGCGTCAAGGTTTGCGCTTGGACGATGGCAGCTGTCCCTACCTTATCCGCTCGGGCGGCTCGTATCAGCTTGATAGCGCGCTTGTTGACTGCGACGCCCAGGAAGCCGAGCTTTTATGCCGGTGCTTGCGCGATGCTGCTTGCACGCAAGATCAGTGGGACCGCGCGTTTTTGCAGCTCACGCAACACTTTTCGGGCGAGATGCTGCCCGGTGCGCCTGAAAACGAATGCATTGCGCGTTATTGCTGTGCCGTGACCGAGCAGATAAACGACGCGCTTATGGCGGCTGCCCAGGCGCTTTTCGATCGCGGCGATATCCTTTTAGCGCTGCAATATGCAAAAGAAGTGAGCCGGCGCTCCCCCGAGCGCGAGGACGCTTGCGGGCTGATCATGCAGTCCCAAATAAGCCTGGGTCAAAGCGTGAGCGCGCTCAACACGTTTTTGGGTTGCCAGCGTTTCCTGGCCGAGCAGCTGGGTGTTAAGCCCTCGCCCGCCATTTGCGCCCTGTACGAGCAAGCGCTGGGTGGTGCCCGCTAGGTGGGGAAGGATTCGGCGCCGGTGGGTATATTTAGCAACATAGCCTGCGCACCCAGCCGCGCTCGCACTGCACCCGCACTGGCAGCACCCCAGCCGCCCCCGCCCGCAGGAGCGCCTCCGCCCCACGTTACTTCGCCGCATTTCAAGCTATGGATTTTCTGCTGCTAAAAAAGATGAAAGCGCGCTCGTGGTATAGTAGGCAAGTTATTTATTATGCGAGTAGTGTGTGCGGGTTGTGGCATCTGCTTTTCCAAAAGAGCGCTTTGCCCCTATCGACGCCTTACCTGACCCTTGTATGAGCTTGTGGACTGCTGGTTTCATGCGAATAGGCAACGGCCGCCGATAGGCATTTCTTGCGCGTTTTTCGCGTCTGCATCCGCCGCGCTCGCGCCCGCCGCACGCAATGTGCCCGCGGCTCGATAGTCCGAAAGAAAGGGACTTTATATGTCAGGTTTTTTCTCTAAGCTCTTGAGCTTTGGTGAAGGGAAACAGCTGAAAGGCTACCAGGAAACCGTCGGCAAAATCAATGCGTTGGAGCCCAGCATGCAGGCGCTTTCCGATGCGGAACTTGCCCACAAGACTGTGGAGTTTCGCGAGCGCTTAGCCGCGGGCGAAACGCTTGACGACTTGCTGCCAGAAGCGTTCGCCGCCGTGCGCGAGGCCAGCGTTCGCGCAACGGGCATGCGTCACTTCGACGTGCAGCTTATCGGCGGCATGGCTCTGCATGAAGGCCAAATTGCCGAAATGAAAACCGGCGAAGGCAAAACGCTTGTTTCCACGCTTGCCGGTTACCTGAACGCCCTTCCCGGGAAAAATGTCCACATTGTTACCGTCAACGACTACCTGGCCCGCCGCGACAGCCAGTGGATGGGCCGCATCTATCGCTTCATGGGCATGGAAGTGGGCCTGATCCAGACCGGCATGACGCCCGCGCAGCGCATTCCCGCATATAAGGCCGATGTGACGTATGGCACGAACTCCGAATTCGGCTTCGACTACTTGCGTGACAACATGGTGGCGCGTGCCGAAAATCGCGTGCAGCGCGGCCATGCGTTTGCCGTGGTGGACGAAGTTGACTCCATCCTTATCGATGAAGCGCGTACGCCGCTTATCATTTCTGGCGTGGGCACCCAGGCGGCGGACACGTACAAGAAGTTCGCGCGCGTAATGCCGGCGCTGGTCCAAGACGAAGACTTCGAGATGGACGAGGCAAAGCGCACTATCACCACCACCGAAACGGGCTTGACGCGCGTTGAGAACATGCTGGGCATCGAAGATATTTACGCAGATGAATCCGGTAGTTTGGCAAACCATCTGCAGCAGGCGTTGCGTGCCCAGTTCCTGTTCCATCGCGACAAGGACTACGTTGTGGTAGATGGTGAAGTCAAGATCGTCGATGAATTCACCGGCCGCATTATGGAAGGCCGCCGTTTCTCCGAAGGCCTGCACCAGGCGCTTGAAGCAAAAGAGCACGTTCAGGTGCGCGAAGAGAACCAAACGCTTGCCACCATCACGCTGCAAAACTACTTCCGCCTGTACGAGAAGCTCTCGGGCATGACCGGTACGGCTATGACCGAAGACGCCGAATTCCGTCAGATTTACAACCTGCCTGTTTTCTCCATTCCGCCCAACAAGCCGGTGGCGCGCGTGGACGAAGACGACTTGATTTATCGTACGATTTCTGCGAAGTACAGCGCCATTGCCGATGAAGTGCAAGAGCGTCACGCCGCTGGTCAGCCGTGCTTGATTGGCACCGTGTCCATTGAGAGCTCCGAGCGTTTGTCGAAGGCGCTTTCACGTCGCGGCATCAAGCACGAAGTCTTGAACGCGAAGAACCATGAACGCGAAGCGCAGATTGTCGCGCAGGCAGGCCGTTTGGGCGCCGTGACCATTGCCACGAACATGGCAGG
>CAKUFS010000050.1 GCA_934648845.1 uncultured Eggerthellaceae bacterium | reverse complement strand
GCTGCGCGAACCCCGACCCCTCCCTCGCAAGCTCGGTCGGGCGAATTCCTAAAAACGTGCCACCGGCACGTTTTCTTAACGGAGTTCCACCTCATCGGTTCGAGCCCCGTTACCCGCCCGGCACGCTTCTCTTCATTGCAAAACAAAAACGACCTGGAAATAATTCCAGGTCGTGACATTTTTGGAGCGGGTAACGGGACTCGAACCCGCGAATGCGAGCTTGGGAAGCTCGTGCCTTACCACTTGGCGATACCCGCAATTGAGTAAATGACAGTATACCGTATCGCGCAGCTTTGTCGTTGGAAATCCTTCTTAAGTTCATGCTTTTCTTCGTCGTTCGCGAGCTCCGGGTCAAGCCCGCCAACATAGCGGTGCGCGAGTCTTTTCGTGGTTGTCGGGGTGAATCCGCCGCGCATGGCAAGCGCTATGTGGCGCGCCGGCTTTGTTGACAAGCATCTGAGTAAACAGAAGGAAAGAAACGGAACGCATCACTTCGCTAAAGCCTGGTACGACTCTCCCCAAACCCACATGGAATCCATGATGGGCCTTAGGCTTTGGCCCAGCTCTGTGAGGGAGTACTCAACGCGGGGTGGAACCTCTGCGTAGACCCTTCTGACGACAAGCCCCGCGTCCTCCATACTGCGCAGGTTCGTGGTAAGGACCTTTTGGGAGACGTCTCCCACGCTGCGTTGGAGGGCCTTAAATCTCATCGAGCCGTTTAGGAGCAGATCCCGCATTATGAGCAGCTTCCACTTGCTGCCAATCAGGGACACGCAGGTCTCCACTGGGCAGGCGGGAAGGTCGCTTTTCTTGGGGAGTTCGTTATTGCGGTACTCGGTGTAGCCGATTTCATCGTCGCTCATTGTATATCACCTGTTCATATATGGTTACTTTTAAGTACCTACAGCACTTTATAGTGCCTACTTTTATATTTGCACCATAGATTTTATCATAAAGTCAAGCAAGCGGCGAGAAGGACCGCAAACCCACAGGGAAAGGAACAGAAATGAGCAATATACAAAAAGCACTCAACCTCATCAGCACTTTCGCCACCGGAGACGCCAAGCAAGCGGCAAGCCTCCTTGACAAGGACTACATTCAGCACAACCTTGCCTACGGCACGGGCCGCGACGCGTTCGTCGGGTCCGTGGAGTACCTGGCCTCTGCGCCCGTCAAAACGACGGTGAAAAACATCCGCGCGTTCGAGGACGGCGACAAGGTGTTCCTGCAGAACGTCTACAACTTTGCCGGTGCCGGAGAGCAGGTCGCCTTCGACATCTTCCGCTTCAACAGCCAGGGGCTCATCGCCGAGCACTGGGACAACCTTGCCAATATTGCTGAGCCGAACCCCTCTGGTCGCACGCAAATCGATGGTCCCGTTGAGGCTTCTGATCTCGACAAGACAGAGGAGAACCGAGCTCTTATCGAGGCGTTCCTTGTAGACGTTATGCAGGGGAAGCATCCCGAGAAGACCCCGGAGTATTTTGCGGGCGATGCCTACCTTCAGCACAACACCGGAATCGCTGATGGGCTTTCCGGCCTGGGAGCAGCGCTTGAGGCGCTCGCCACGAACGGCATCCAGATGATCTACGATAGGACCCATCAGGTTCTTGCGCAGGGCAACTTTGTCCTGGGCGTGAGCGAGGGCTCCTTCGGCGGCAAGCCCACGTCGTACTATGACCTTTGGCGCGTGGAAAACGGCAAAGTTGCGGAGCACTGGGATGTCATGGAGACCATCGCTGATTCGGCCGACTGGCAGAATGAGAATGGCAAGTTCTAACACCGTGATAAAGTGGGACTAATGATTCAAAATGCCGCGGCGCCCCTTGCAAGAGGTGTCGCGGCCGATTATGAGGAGGCAAGAGATGGGCTGGGAGAGAACATGGCAAGGGCAGGAAGCACAAAGCGGTCTTGGCCTGGCGGCATCCAGCCGCATCCCCGTCGCCAGCGTCGGGCAGATAGACGCTGGGTACTGTCTGCGCTTCCTAAGGCTCATCAGGGATTGCTCGTTCGCGACAGTCGATGCTAAGGGACTTCCCGCCGTCCGCGTGATAGACGTGATGCACGTCAAGGACGGAAGGCTCTACTTTCTTGCGCCCCGCGGCAAAGAGTTCTACAGAGAGATCTTGGGCAATCCTGTTGTAGCCATTGTTGGGCAGACAACGGATTTCAGGATGTGCAGGCTGCGAGGCCGGGCGGTTCGCGCCGCTGATGGGGAGCAAAAAGCGCTTGTTGACCGGATGTTCGAGCTGAACCCCTCCATGGACCAGCTGTACCCCGCCGAGTCCCGTTACGCCTGCGAGGTTTTCTACATTGAGGACGGAAGCGGCGAGTACTTCGACCTTGGCCAGAAGCCCATCGTAAGGGTGCCGTTCGCTATAGGCTGCGCCTTGTTGGATGCGAAAGGCGCGTTCGAGGTCTCAGAAGGGTGCGCGGGCTGCGGCGTATGCGCTGCCGTCTGCCCGCAAGGCTGCGTCGGGCGCATCGAAGACGGAACGTTTGGGATCGACCAGGGGGCATGCTTGCGCTGCGGGCTGTGCGAAGAGGCGTGCCCGCACGGCGCGATACGAAGGATAGGGAGATGAAGAGGATGGAAGACCTTGCCTACTGCGTTAGCTATCTGGCCGCCGAGCGGTTCGGGGAAAAGAGGGCCCGCGAAATAATGGCATCGCTGGAAGGCGACGAGCGCGCCCTTTTCGAAGCCTACCGTGCTCTTGCGAACGTGCGTGAGCCAATGCTCGCGACCGATACGTTCTTTGCCGCGCAGGACCGCATGCTCCAAGATCGCATTATTGCGGCAGGAATAGTCGATGCCGGCGCGCTGCCCCGTACGCCGGTGGACGGACGCCTGAGCCTTTGGCGCGGCGACATCACCACGCTTGCGACCGATGTTGTGGTGAACGCGGCGAACTCCCAATTGTTGGGTTGCTGGGTGCCGGGCCATCACTGCATCGACAACGCCATCCACACCTATGCCGGCATCCAGCTGCGCGCGGAATGCGCGCGCATCATGCGGGCGCAGGATTGCCCCGAGCCGACGGGCCTGGCGAAGATAACGGGAGCCTACAACCTGCCGGCGAAATGGATCGCGCACACCGTGGGCCCCATCGCGAATGGAAGTCCCAACGACGAAGATCGGACGCTCTTGGCGAGCTGCTACGAAAGCTGCATGGATGCGGCCCCAGAGGTGGGGGCGGCGAGCATCGCGTTCTGCTGCATTGGAACCGGATTGTTCGGATTTCCCCAGGAAGAGGCCGCGGAGATTGCAGTCCGCACGGTGCGCGGATGGCTTGACAAGAGCGAATCGGATATCCACGTGGTGTTCGACGTTTTCCTGGAATCGGACGAAAGGATCTACCGTGACATTCTTTTCAGCTAACTTGTTCGCCGGCGACAGGTACGCGCGCGCCAAGCGGGGCGCGGCCTTTGTGCGCGGGGCCGAAGCGACGGCGGAAGAAGCGGCCGTGGCGATGAGGCGGGAGCTTGACGAGTGCGACGCCATTCTGGTGGGCGCAGGTGCCGGGCTCTCCACCGCGGCGGGCTTCTCCTATTCCGGCAAGCGCTTCGACGATAATTTCGCGGACTTCCGCGACCGATTCGGGATAACCGACATGTACTCGGGCGGGTTTCACCCTTTCTCCGACCTGGAGACCTACTGGGCGTGGTGGAGCCGCGCCATCCTGCTCAACCGCTACGAGGCGGGAGCCGGCAAACCCTACCTTGGGCTCCTGCGCATCCTTGAAGGGCGAGACTACTTCGTTCTTACCACTAACGTTGACCACCAGTTCCAGCTGGCGGGGTTCGACAAGGCTCGGCTGTTCTACACGCAGGGAGACTACGGTCTGTTCCAGTGCGCCCGTAACTGCTCTGGCGAGACATACGACAACGAACGGCAGATCCGCGAGATGGTGGGCCGTCAGAAAGACCAGCGGGTGCCGAGCGAACTTGTCCCCCGTTGTCCACACTGCGGGGCGCCCCTGGTTCCCAACCTGCGCATTGATGGCTCTTTCTGCGAGGACCGCGGATGGCATAAGGCCGCCTCTCGCTACCGCGCGTTCTGCGAGACGCACTCTGATGACCGCATTCTGTATTTGGAGCTGGGCGTTGGGGATAACACGCCCGTCATCATCAAATACCCTTTCTGGGACGCTGCGAATCGGAATAGTCATGCGACGTATGCCTGTGTGAACATAGGAGGAGCGTGCGCTCCAGCCGCTATTGCAGGCAGGAGCATCCTTGTGGATGACGATATAGACGGATTTCTTCAAAGCGTTTAGCCTGATTAACGGACAAAGCGGAAAAGCGGAAATTGTTTTTTGGCACCGCAGGTCATCTATCGTTTCTTGGCGAAGGGGCGCTCTATTCTTATCATGCGCAGCTGCCACCATAACGCAGGGAATGACGCTCTGCCGAAAAATTTTCTCGCGTTCAAACTGCAGGAACGAGAGCTGGTACAATACTCGCTTTCAGCGGCTCATCCGCACTTACGCATCCTCGAACGATACCGAACGGCTGGGTCCCATCACTAACATACAAGGAGGTCGCATGTCTGATAACGCAGAAAAGAAATTCGTTTTGTACGATACATTCGACTCCATCAACGAAGTGGACCCCTGCCTCTACGAGAAATACGCCGTCAAGCGCGGGCTGCGCAATGCCGACGGCACAGGCGTGGTTACCGGCATCACGAACGTGGCAAACGTTCATGGCTACCTTATGGACGATGGCTACAAAGTTCCCGATGAAGGCATTTTGCGTTATCGTGGCTACGACCTGTATGACCTGGTAGACGTGGAATCCGTTGACAAGCGCTTCAATTTTGAAGAAGTAGCATATCTGCTGCTCACCACAATGCTGCCAACGCAGCGGCAGCTCGATGACTTTGTATCGCTCATTGATGCCCAGCGTGAGCTGCCCGATGGCTTCACCGCCAGCATCTTTTTTGGCTCCACGCCGCCGAACATTATGAACTTGCTGTCGCGCGTCGTGCTGAACCAGTACGCGTACGACTTGCATGCGGAAGACCGCTCGTCGGCTCATGAGATCGACGTGGCTATTTCGCTCATGTCGAAGCTGCCGCGCGCCGCAGTCCTTTCGCATTACGCCGTGAGCCATCGCTTCAACAATGGCTCGCTGATTATCCATCCGTTCATTCCGGGTCAATCAACAGCGGAAACCATCCTGTCCATGTTGCGCCCCGATCGTCAGTTTACCCAGATGGAAGCACGTATGTTGGACATCATGCTATGCGTTCACATGGAGCACGGCGGCGGCAACAACTCCACGTTTGCCACGCACGTGCTAAGCTCGGCCGACACCGATGCGTATTCGGCGTATTCCGCAGCTATTGGTTCCCTGAAGGGCGCGCGTCACGGTGGTGCGAACCTGAAGGCGTACACCATGCAAAAAGATTTGAAGGAACACGTTGCCAACTGGGAAAACGAGGACGAAATCGCTGCGTATCTGCAGCGCGTGCTGGCAAAAGAAGCGTTCGACAAATCGGGCTTGATCTACGGCATGGGGCATGCGGTTTACACGAAAAGCGACCCCCGTGCGCGCATTTGCAATTCGTTCGCGCACAATCTTGCCAAGGGTACCGAATACGAGGAAGAGCTGGCGCTTTTGGAGACCGTCGAGCGTGTTGCACCGCAGGTAATTTCCCAGGTCAAAGGCACGAATGCCGAAGAAATCTGCGCAAACGTGGATATGTATTCCGGTTTCATTTACCACATGTTGGGCATTCCCGAGGATCTGTTCACGCCGCTTTTCGCATGCGGTCGCTTCCCAGGTTGGGTTGCTCACCGTTTCGAGGAAATTGTTGCGGGCAAGCGCATCATTCGCCCCGCGTACAAGAACGCCTCGCACGACCGTCGCACGTACATTCCCATGGAAGAGCGCTAAACAGCGATTTTTGGCGAAGGCGTGGGCTGCCGATGGTTCGCGCGCAGCGCAGTCCGAGCGACGCCGTTCGGACGATGAATCGTTTGAGTGCGAGTGGGCGGCAGGCTGTTGCGCCGCTGCGTTGCTTCTCTTCGCCTTGTAAAACCGCAGATAGAAAGCCTTTCGGACGCGGAGGGCAGTTTTGAAGCAATCAAAAAGGGTCGTTCGTTGGAACGACCCTTTGCTATCAATGGCGGAGGAAGTAGGATTTGAACCCACGGAGCCTCTCAGCTCAACAGTTTTCAAGACTGCCGCCTTAAGCCACTCGGCCATTCCTCCATCTATGTTTTCGATGGTGCGGCACACGCGCCAATCGAAGCGGGTACAAGGATACCATATAATTGCACCCATGAACGATGAAGATTACATGCAGCTTGCAATTGAGGAGGCTCGGCGGGCGGCCAGCCTGGACGAGGTGCCCATTGGCGCGGTGGTGGTGTACAACCCCATTGACAAGGGAACGCGTCGGCCGTTGCTCCCCGAGCCGCGCGTTATTGCGCGCGCGTGCAACCTGCGCGAGACAACGCAGGACCCGGCGGGGCATGCGGAGTTTTTGGCCATGAAAGCCGCGGCGAAGGAGCTGGGCGTGTGGCGTTTAACGGGATGTACCGTGTATGTGACGCTGGAGCCGTGCATCATGTGCGCCGGGCTTATGCATCAGGCGCGCATCGATCGGTGCGTTTATGG
>CAKUFS010000049.1 GCA_934648845.1 uncultured Eggerthellaceae bacterium | reverse complement strand
GGGCGCGCGCGGCATCTTCCAGCAAGGGCTCTTCAACGGCAACCTCGAACGCAGGAACCGCAGGCACCTCGGAATCAATGTAGCGCAGCACGTGACCCAAATGAGCCTGCAAGCGAATCTCGCCGAACGCCGCCTGAACTGCCTCTGCCGTGTAGCTGGGAAACTCAACGGTTTCAGGGTCAATATCCAAATCCGCATCGCGCACAATGGTCGCAACTTGCCTGCTCACAAACGCGGCATCTTTGTTATCGCGGATGTTTTCGAGCTGCTTTCCTTTGAGCTTGTCAAGGTTTTCGTAGATACCCTCCATGCTGCCGAACTGCTGGAGAAGTTTCGTGGCAGTTTTTGGGCCAATGCCGGGAACACCGGGGATATTGTCGGAACTATCGCCCATGAGACCCAGATAATCAGGAATAAGATCGGGACCAACGCCATATTTTTCCGCAACTTCGGCAGGGCCCATAACCACGATATCCGTAACGCCTTTTTTCATGGAAACAATGCTTGTAAGCTCGCTTGCCAACTGGCAGGCATCTTTGTCGCCCGTAAGCAGCAGCGTTTTGAAGCCAAGAGCCTCATCGCGCGCGGCAACGGTTCCTAAAATGTCGTCACCTTCCCAACCAGGCATTTTTACAATGGGAATGCCCATTGATTCAAGAAGCTTTTCGACTACGGGGAATTGCACACGCAAGTCATCGTCCATGGGAGGACGCTGCGCCTTGTACTGTTCCAACGCCAGTATGCGAAACTGCGGTTTTCCTGCATCAAAAGCGCAGATAATCGCGTTGGGCTGGCTTTCATCGATGAATTTCAGCAGCATGCTGAAGAACCCGAACACCGCATTCGTAGGCGTTCCATCGGGCGCGTTCATGGTGGGAGGCACCGCGTGAAACGCTCGATGCATAAGGGAATTGCCGTCAATGACTGCTACGGTTTTAGGCATGATTACTCCTTCGATTGTTCGATAAAAGAGTATACCCCAGCGCAACCCCTCCCCCTATTGACAAGTTGGTTGCGTGCCCAGAGTGTCCACAACCGCGTGGCAGCAAAATACCGTGCGCCCGGCGCGGAATACACGCCCGATGCACGGCACTACAATCGGTACAATATCTTAGCTGCAAACATGCGCGGCGGTCGCGAACGGAGCAAGCTTTCGACCTTGGCCTTAGGGCTCACTCTGCCTTCATAACCGCCTCTATAGCCGTCTCCACAGCGGCATCCACGGCCGCATCCCTTACGAATTCCACAAGTAGCCCACACCGCGTACCGTTTCCAAACGCTGGGAAAGCTCGGGGCCCAGCTTCGCGCGCACGCGACGAACATGCACGTCAACAGTGCGAGAGCCGCCATAATAATCGAAGCCCCATACGCGGCGCAGCAGCGCATCACGCGAATACGTGCGCCCAGGGTGCGTGACTAAAAACGCCAAAAGCGCATACTCCAAATACGTGAAATCAACGGGCTCGCCATTTACTTTCACCTGATAGGTGGCCAAATTGATGGTCATGTTGTCAACCGTCAGATAATCCGACGAAGCGGTCTCGTTGCCCGGCCACAAAAGCTGGCGAATACGCGCCGAGCATTCCTCGACCGAGGCACCCTGCACCACAAAATCGCTTTTCACTTGCACCGGAAAGCGGAAATCGTTCAGACGTTCTTGGCTTACAATGACAAGCAGCGCGCCGCTTCCCTCGTGGGAAAGCATCTTTTCCACCTGCGCCATTTTTTCGCCCGAATCATTCGTGGCTTCAAAAATAACCAGGTCATAATCAGGATGCTGCTGCAAAAGTCGCTGAAGCTGCGCCGATGAGCCGCTTGCAATATCCACGTCAAGACCGGTAAGCGCCGTTTTGAACACGCGAGCGTTATCAAGGCTGTCCGCAATGAAAATCACATTTTTTCGCTGCATTTACAACACCGCCAAATATCGATCGAGCTCCCATTGAGAAATACGGCTCTGGTACTCTTCCCATTCTGCACGCTTATGCTCAATAAGGTAGTTGTGGATGTGCTCTCCCAGCGTTTCACGCATGAAATCGGATGCCTCAAACAGGTCAATCGCCTCGCCCAGACTCTCGGGCAGCGTGCCGATTCCCATTTTCGCCAGCGCATGCCTATCGCGCGGAAGCTGCACGCCTGCCTCGACAGGTGCAGCAAGCTCAAGCTCTTCCTCGATACCACGCAAACCAGCCGCCAGCATAACGCCGAACGCCAAATACGGGTTCGCAGCGGGATCGGGGTTGCGCACTTCAATGCGCGCATCTTGCTCGCTTTCGGGGCGATACCCAGGAATACGCACAATCGAAGCACTGTTGCTGCGCGACCAGGTAAGCATCGCTGAATCATTCGCAGAAACAACTAAGCGCTTGTAGCTATTGATGTTCTGGTTCGTGACCAGGCAGAACTCAGGAGCGTATTTCAAAATGCCGGCAATGTAGTGCTTTGCCGTAGCGGAAAGATTGTACCCCAGGGGGTCGGACGCGTCGAAGAAGACGTTATTGCCATCCAGGTCGAACAGGCTCTGGTGCACATGCATGGATGATCCGGGCTGGTCGGCCATGGGTTTCGGCATAAACGACGCATACACACCGTGTTTGAGAGCGATCTCTTTCACAACCAGCTTGTATGTCATAACGGCATCTGCCATAGATACGGCATCGGTAAAACGCAGGTCAATCTCATGCTGCGAATGACCGCGCTCGTGATGGGAGTATTCAACGGGAATGCCCATCTTTTCCAGCGTGATAATAGTGTCACGTCGCAAATCGGTTGCAGAGTCAAGCGACGTTAAGTCGAATAAGCCACCACGGTCAAGCGGTTCAGGCGCATCGGGGCTCTTGAAGTAGAAATACTCCAGTTCAGGGCCCATGTTTGACACGAAGCCCATCTCTTGCGCCTTGCCGGAAATCTTCTTCAGAACATAGCGCGGATCACCCTTAAACGGCTCGCCATCGGGCGTGCACACGTTGCAGAACATGCGTCCTACCGCATTGCTATCGGGACGCCACGGCAGAATCTGGAACGTAGTAGGGCTGGGGAACGCCAGCATATCCGTTTCGCCTGCGCGGCCGAAACCCTCAATGCAGCTGCCATCGAAGCCCATGCCGCGTTCGAACGCATCTTCCAGCTCACTTGAAATAACGGCAAAAGATTTCATGGTTCCCAGCACATCGGTAAACCAGAAACGAACGAAGTGAACATCACGGTTCTCGATGGTTTTAATAACGAAATCACGCTGAAGATCAGACATCTCATGCCTCCTGAAACTCGGGCTTATGCCCTTCAAAAGCCATCTTGCGCTGCATAAACGCTATTATGGCATATACACATTATCGTTTGGTATGATACCGTGTCATTGTTTCAAATAGTTTTCATTTTATGAGCGTCACGAATCATGCACGCTGCTTGAACGAGATGCGGTAAGTCCCTGCGCCGCGGGCGGCGGGATTACGGAAAGACACGCCCTTGAACGCATCCCCGAGCACGACGCAGCAAGCTCCCTGCCGCAAACAACCTTACCAAGCGGCATTTCCACCAAGCGGCGTATCCACTTTTGTGGATAAAAGCCCATAACGGCCCATAATGTGAAAAATGGCGCATAATATGAAGTTCGAACTAAAGGGCACCGCGCCCACCGCCGATTGGAGGATTTCCATGAGTGTAAAAATGAACATTCCCTTTTCTCCCCCCGATATTTCCGAAGACGAAATAAACGAAGTTGTTGACACGCTGAAGAGCGGCTGGATTACCACCGGTCCCAAAACGAAAGAGCTCGAACGTCAACTGCGTGACTACACGGGAGCCGCTGGGCTCGCAACGTTTTCAAGCGCTACGTGTGCGCTTGAATCCATTCTGCGCCTGCTTGAAATCGGCCCGGGCGATGAAGTCATTGTGCCCGCGTACACGTACACCGCTTCTGCCTCGCCCATTGTTCACGTGGGCGCCACTCCCGTTATCGTTGACATCCAAAACGATTCCTTTGAGATGGATTACGATGCCATGAGCGCCGCCATCACCAGCAAGACGAAGGCGGTTATCCCTGTTGACCTGGGCGGAACGCTGTGCGACTTCGACCGCATTTACGACATTCTGGAGCAGAAAAAGAACTTGTGGCACCCGAAAGCAGGTTCCAAGCAAGAGCTTTTCGATCGCATGATCCTTATCACCGACGATGCCCATGCACTAGGCGCAAGTTATAAGGGAACCATGGCGGGCAACATCGCCGACTTCTCCACGTTCAGCTTCCATGCCGTGAAGAACTTCACTACCGCAGAAGGCGGAGCGCTTTCTTGGCGTGCGATTCCCGGCTTTGATAACGATGCGTTCTATCACGAGACCATGCTCATGCAGCTCCACGGGCAAAGCAAAGACGCCCTGAGCAAAAACAAGGCGGGCGCGTGGGAATACGACGTGGTCTTCCCTGGTTACAAGTGCAACATGACCGACATCCAGGCCGCCATCGGGTTGGCGCAGCTGCGCCGCTACCCGGGCATGCTTGAGCGCCGCAAACAGATGATCGAAGCGTATGAAGAGAAGCTTTCTGCCTACGACCTGGAGTTTCTTGACCATTACACCGACCAGAAGCATTCGTCGGGCCACTTGATGATCACGCGTCTTACGGGAAAATCCATGGAGTTCCGCAATCTGCTCATTCAGTGCATGGCAGAAGAAGGCGTGGGCACGAACGTCCACTACAAGCCGCTGCCGCTGCTTTCCGCGTATGCGAATCTGGGTTTCGATATCAAGGATTATCCCAACGCGTACGCACATTTCGCGAACGAAATCACGCTGCCGCTGAATACGCGCATGACCGATGAAGAGCTTGCTTACGTTTGCGACACATTCGCACATTGCTATGACCAGCTTGTAAAAGAAGGCGTGGAATAATTTCCACGCCCTAAGCAGTTTCTATTTGATTGTCTTTACCAATTCGGGACGTCCCCCTGAGACGTCCCGAATCATTTTTGCTTCTTGCAGCAAAAGCCTATCGCTCAAGCATCTACTTCATTTCCGCAACAACGCACGTGATAAGCTTGCAGAAATCAGCAGAGCGCGCATTCGCGACCTCGAACACTTCAACGTCGTTCGGCGAGGCATTCTCAACACCGCACGCCATGTTGCTGCAAAGCGACATACCCAAAACGCGCATGCCCACGTGACGCGCCGCAATCACTTCTTCGCACACGCTCATGGCAACCGTGTCGGCACCCCAGGCGCGAAACGCGCGAATCTCGGCCGGCGTCTCAAAGCTTGGCCCCAAAAGCCCCAGGTAAACGCCCTGATGAACGGGAATACCTTCCCTATCGGCAATGTTTTGCGTCAAAGCACGCAGCTCGGGATCATACGCATCAAGCATACTGAAGAACCGGAAGGCAATCTGATCGGGCTCGATACCCACAATAGGATTGCGACCGGTAAAATTGATGTGATCGGTCATGATGCAGAAATCACCCACATGGTAAGACGCGTTGATGGCACCCGCCGCATTTGTGGTGATGAGCGTTTGAATGCCCAGCTCATGCATAACCCAAATGGGAAACGCCACTTGCTGCGCCGTGTTGCCCTCGTAGCCGTGCAGGCGACCCTGCATAGCAAGCACGCATTTTCCACCCAGATCACCGCACACGAAGCGACCCACATGACCCGTGCAGGTCGAGGTCTTCATGAAGGGAACATCCGCAAAGGGAATGAAAACCGGCTGCTCGATTTGCTCCGCCAGCGGGCCTAAGCCCGAACCTAAAACAATGCCCACTTCAGGCGCGCGACCATTCAAACGCGTGCGAATGAGCTGCGCCGCGAACGTGATTTTCTCTTTCAACGTGTATGCATCCGTTGTCATACATAATTCCTTTCTGGTACCCGCCCCCGCGGGCTTATCGCGCGCCCAGCAGGGCTTGCGCAGGTGCGAACAATTACCAGCCCGAAGCACATGAAGCAGCCGAAACGTCAAAACGAATTAACCTGCTCAGTTTACCACCTGGTCAAGCACACAGCTAATCACTTAGCCTCTTAGTCAGCACGGCGTGCCAATAAAATACGCGGCCGTCCCGCTAAATCGCGCACGATTTCACCTTGCACGAAACCATTCTGCAAAGCAAGCTCTTTTGCCTGCTCAAGACATGTTTCATGCAGCTCAACGGCATACACGCCACCTGGCTTCAGCGCACGTGCCGCCCACTGGGTAAGCGGACGGAACAGCTCCAAGCCATCCGCGCCGCCATCAAGCGCTAATGCAGGCTCAAAAGCGGTCACTTCCCTTTCAAGCGTATCCAAAACGGCAGTAGGAATGTAGGGAGGATTCGAGATAACCAGGTCAAACGTACCCATAAACTCAGCGGGCACCGCCTGGCCCAAGTCTCCCTGGAAAAGCGAAACGCGCTGGTCAAGACCAAGGTTTTCCACGTTTTCACGCGCAAGCTCCAACGCATCGGCAGAAATATCGGTTGCAACAACGCGGCATTCGGGGCGTTCATACGCAAGCGAGCACGCAATGCAGCCGCTTCCCGTGCAAATGTCGGCAGCCAAAAACGGCTCATCTGCCGGCAGAGCCGCAAGCGCTTCGCTGACCAGCACTTCTGTTTCCGGGCGCGGAATCAAAATGCCTTTGCGCACCTTCACGTCGATATGCCTGAATCCTACTTCGCCCACAATGTACTGAAGCGGCTCGCCCGCACCGCGACGCGTCACGTATTCGCGCAACACATCGCGCTCGGCATGCGAAAGCGG
>CAKUFS010000048.1 GCA_934648845.1 uncultured Eggerthellaceae bacterium | reverse complement strand
GATGCAATTGCGGCGGCGCGCTTGCTTGTTGAGCCACTGGGTTGCGCCGATGGTCTGGATGAATTCGAGCAAACATACAATCTTCTGTGCGCGCGTGGCCTGCGTGAGCGCATCATGATTGACTTCTCCGTTATGAGTTCGTTTGATTACTACACGGGCGTGGTATTCGAGGCGTACGCGCCCCAGATTGGCACATCGCTGGGCAGCGGCGGCCGCTATGATCACATGCTGGCGGCTTACGGGCAGGATCGGCCCGCTGCTGGTTTCGCGTTCTACCTGGAGCAAGTCATGACAGCGCGCGAGCTTCAGCGCGAAGGGGAAGGAGAAGCTGCTGCGGGTGCTGGTGCTGCAGACGCGGGCTTCGCCCCAGTTGCCTCCGTCGCCGCATCCGCTGGCGCGTGCGCAGACGAAGGTGGCGCCTCGGCAGCGATCGCTGCTCCCGCTCCCGCCGCAACAACCGCCGCAGCTCCCGTGCGCCCGTTGCGCGTGGCCGTGCCTAAGGGCTCGCTCAATCCTGATTCCATCGCCGCTTTGCAGCGCGCTGGCCTTGACACTACGGGGTTGGAGCATCCCGGCCGCTTGCTGCGCATTAGCAATCCGGGTGTGGAATACATCATCGTGCGTCCGTCGGATGCACCCGTTATGGTGAGCTTGGGCGCTGCCGATTGCGGTATTTGTGGTAAAGACTCCCTGATAGAGGCCGATGTCGATGTTGTGGAGCTGGTTGACCTAACGTTTGGCGCGTGCCGTTTCGTGGTGGCAGAGCCCGCTTTGGCCGCCGGTGTTGCCGAAGAGCGCTACCAGCGCTTGGGGACGTTTCGCGTGGCAACGAAGTATCCGCGCATCGCGCGCGACTTCTACGCGAAGCGCGGCATGCAGGTGGAAATCGTGAAACTTCAGGGAAATATCGAACTGGCGCCGCTCACGGGCATTGCCGAGCGTATCATCGATATTACCGCCACGGGTACCACATTGCGCGAGAATAACCTGGTCATTGTTGATGAGGTGTGCGCATCAACGGCGCGCTTCTTTGCCAACGTGTGTTCGTTTCGCACGGATTCGCGCGTGGCGCAGCTGGCGCAGAACATGAGCGAAACCATCGGCGAAGCTACGGTGATTGCGGGTTCAAGCAATTAGTGCTTGAGCTCTGATGCGCGTATGGCTGATTGAGGGTCGTGCGTGCGAAGGAGCACATAGAAGTTGCGCGTTGGGGGGGGGTTGCGAGAAGCCCTGCGTTGGCAATATGAAACAGGTAACAGGCCGCTGAACAGCGGATACAATAGAGGAGGAACTATCATGCGCAGAATCATTCTGCAAGAAGGCGAGAAGCTGAAGGAATCGGATCTTTCCCGCAAGGGCGCGTTTAACGCGCAGGCCATGGCATCGGCCACGGCTATCATCGAGGATGTGCGCGCACGCGGTGATGAAGCGCTGCGCGAGTACACCGCGAAGTTCGACGGCGTTGAAATCGAAAATTTCCGTGTAAGCCAGGCCGCCATTGATCAGGCCGTGGCGAAATGCGACCCCCATGTAGCAGAGTGTCTGGAGCACGCCGCGTCTCAGATTCGTGAGTTCCATGAGCGCCAGGTGAAGCAGAGCTGGTTCGAGGAGCGCGAAAACGGTGCGTTTGTGGGCACGAAGTATACGCCGCTTGATTCCGTGGGCATTTACGTTCCGGGTGGTCGCGCGCTGTATCCATCATCGCTGCTGATGAACGCGTTGCCGGCATCGGTGGCGGGCGTGAAACGCATTGTATGCTGCACGCCTCCCACGAAGGATGGCTCGCTTGACCCCGCCATTTTGAAGGCAGCGCAGTTGTGCGGCATCTCCGAGATTTATACGGTGGGCGGCTCCCAAGCTATCGGTGCGCTGGCGTATGGTACGCAGACTATCGAGCCCGTGTGCAAGGTGACGGGTCCGGGCAACGCGTTTGTTGCCGCTGCGAAGAAGATTGTGTCGGGCGATTGCGGCATCGATATGATTGCCGGTCCGTCCGAGGTATGCGTTGTGGCCGACGAATCGGCCGACCCCATGCTGGTGGCCATTGACCTTATGGCGCAGGCCGAGCACGATCCGCTGGCAACGTGCTACCTGGTGACCACGAGCGAATCGTACGTTGACCAGGTGGAACGCTGGATTGACAAGCACATGCAGGAAAGCACGCGCGCAGAAATCACCACGGCGTCGCTGAACGATCACGGCACGGTAGTGGTGTGCCCCAACATGGCAACCGCACTCGAGGCCGTCAACGTTATTGCTCCCGAGCATTTGGAGCTGCACTTTGAAGGCGCCATGAACAAGCTGGGTGCGGTGCGCAACGCCGGCGCGATTTTCGTGGGCGAATGGACGGCGGAAGCCGTGGGCGATTACGTTGCCGGCCCGAATCACACGCTTCCCACGGGCGGCACGGCGCGCTTCTCCAGCCCGCTTTCCGTGGACGATTTCGTGAAGAAGTCGAGCGTTATCTGCTATTCTGCGGAAGCGCTGGCAAGCGACGCCGATGCCGTTATCACGATTGCGCATCACGAGGGCTTGTGGGCGCATGCTCACAGCGTTGAGCTGCGCAAAGAGATTATCGACGGCAGGGCGCAGGCGTAAGAGGAGGCGCGCTGCTGCAGCGCTACCGCAGCAGGTGCGGCGCCGCGACAGGCGAAGGTGCGGAAGCGGGCGTGTTGCGCTGTATTCCCAAATCAGTCGGGTGTCAGTGTAGGTGTCAGTCTGGTGCGTCGCTTGAACTAGGCGTAGGCGCGCCATCTGGGGCATTTCGCAGGCGACATTGTTCGGCGGAGTGCCGAGCGCAGGCATAAGTTGTGTTTCGTCACGCCTTGTTTGGTGAGAGCCAGCGCGGGTTTTAGCGGGGTGATCCGCTTGAGGTATGCACAGGCGCAGGCGATTCGTTTGTAAGGAAGTTGAATGAAAAGTGTAGTGAAAACGGTCCCCCAGCTTGATGGTTTGGAGCCTTACGACCCGAAATATTTGCCGGCCGAGGCGCTGCTTTCCGCGAACGAAAGCCCGTACGACATTTCACCCAAACTGCGTGCGGAAATTGCCCGGGCGGTTGCTGCGGTGCCGTTCAATCGGTACCCCGACCCGTTAGCAAATGAGCTGCGCGACATGATTGCGCAAGCGAACGGACTCACGCGTGACCAGGTGCTTTTGGGTAACGGCGGCGATGAACTGCTGTTCGATGTGGCGCTGGCGTATGGGTGTGCAGGCCGCAAAATGATCAATATCACGCCCACGTTTTCCGTGTATGCGCTCAATGCGCACTTGAATAACACGGAAGTCGTTGACATTCCGCGTAAGGCCGACCTTTCCATTGATGAGGAAGCGGTGCTGGCGCGTGCGGCGGAAGGCGATATTTCGTATATCGTGGTGACCAGCCCAAATAATCCCACGGGCGCGGTTGCTTCCCATGATTTCGTGGAACGGCTGCTCAATGCAACGGATGCGTTGGTACTTCTTGACGAGGCATACGGCGAATTTGCCGGCGAAGCATGCCTTGACCTGCTGAAACAGCATGAGAACCTTCTCATTCTGCACACGTTTTCCAAGGCTTATTCGCTGGCGGGCGTGCGCTTGGGCTACCTTTTGGGCTCGGAAGCGGTCATTCGCGAGTTCATCAAGTTTCGTCAACCGTATTCGGTGGATGCCGTATCTCAAGCAATTGCGAAAGTGGTCTACGCGCATCGCGATGAGTTTTTGGAGAATGCGCGCGAGCTGGCACGGGCAGCGCAGGATTTGGCTGCGGCGCTGGGGGGGATGTCCCAGGTGCAGGCGGTGTACCCGACGGATGCAAATTTTGTGCTGTTCAAAGTGGGGCACGCGGATCTAGTGTGGCAAATGCTCTATGACCAGGGCGTTTTGGTGCGCGATTTCTCGCGTTGCCTGGGAATCGAGGGCTGCTTGCGCGTAACGGCGGGCACGCCCGAGGAAAACCAGATGTTTTTGGACGCGCTGGCGAATACGCTGCGGGCGCGATAGCGCGATAATGGTGTCGTAACGCGCGGCGGGCTTGCAATGCGCAGGCGTGCGACCTGGTGCGCAAGCGCGCGGCGTTGACATGCGGTAATGATGCGTGGCCGATGTTTGGTTGCGCGAAACTATAAGGAGAAAACATGCGTACAGCACAGATTTCACGCACGACGAAGGAGACCGATATCCAGGTTGAAATCAATCTGGACGGCACGGGCCAAACCGACATCCAGACAGGCGTTGCCTTCTTCGACCATATGCTTGATGCGTTCGGGCGTCATGGTTTGTTCGACTTGACCGTGCGCTGCAAGGGCGATATCGAAGTTGATGCCCATCACACGGTGGAAGATTGCGGCATTGTGCTGGGGCAGACCATTGCGCAGGCGCTTGGCGACAAGCGCGGCATCACGCGCTACGCATCTCTTGCGCTGCCCATGGATGAAACGCTCGTGCTGGCTGCCGTTGACATTTCCGGACGCGGCGCGGCGTACGTTGACTTGGACATCCCCGCTCAAAAAGTAGGGGATTTCGATACGGAGCTGGGTGCGGAGTTTTTCATAGCGCTTGCCGCGAATGCGGGTATCACGCTGCATGTGCGTCAGCTGGCGGGCGGAAACTCGCATCATATTTTGGAAGCAAGTTTCAAAGCGGTGACCAGGGCGTTAAGTGCTGCCGTTGCTATTGACGCACGCATAGCCGATCAACTGCCGTCCACGAAAGGCGCACTGTAATGATCGCAGTTGTTGATTATCAGAAAGGCAACCTGCTGAGCGTGCAGCGCGGTCTTGCGGCCGTGAGCGGTCGGGCGTTCATAACAAGCGATCCCGCGGAAATTGCCGCCGCCGATGCCATTGTTCTGCCTGGTGTGGGCGCGTTTGCCGATGCCGCAGCTACCATGCGCGAGCTGGGGCAGATGGACGTGATCCGCGAACGCGTGCTTGCGGGCGTTCCCTTTTTGGGTATTTGCCTGGGCATGCATCTTATGTTCGAGCAAGGTGTGGAAGGCTCGCCGGCGGAGCGCGCCGCCCTTGCTGCGGCCGCTGGGTACGCGCAGGGCTTGGGGCTTATTCCTGGGCTGGTGGCAGCGCTTCCACGTGAAGACGCGCTGGGGCGTTCCTATAAAATTCCGCATGTTGGCTGGAACGAAGTGTCTTTCGCTGCAATGCCTGCCGCCGCGCCCGCAACTTGTTGTCAAATTACCCCACCTTTTGTCAACAATTCGCTGCATGCGACGAACCTTGCTGCAAACGAGCAGCAGCCGACCCCTTCCGCAAGGTCTTCTGCCGTTTCGTCTACCACAGCGCCCGCGAAAAGCGCCCTGTTCGACGGCATATCCGAAGGCGAGTACTTCTACTTCACGCACAGCTATGTTTCGCCCGATAGCGCCGCAACCATCGCAACCACCACGCACAGCATTACGTTCCCGTGCGCGGTGCAGCTGGGTCAGTGCGCGTTTGGCGTGCAGTTTCACCCCGAGAAAAGCTCCGATGCGGGCTTGGCGCTGCTTAGGAATTTCGTGACGATTGCCCAGGAGGCTTAAATGTATCTTCTTCCTGCTGTTGATATTCTGGATGGCCACGCTGTTCGCCTTTCCAAGGGCGATTACAACGCCGTGACCACGTATAACGCCGATCCCGTTGCCCAAGCGCAGCAGTTCGAGCAGCTGGGTGCCACGTGGCTTCACGTTGTTGACCTGAACGGCGCGAAAAGCGGGATTTCCGAAAACGCTGCTATCATTGAGAAAATCCTGGCAAAAACCCTGCTCAAGGTGGAAGTCGGCGGCGGTTTGCGCAGTCTGGAGGCGTGCGAGCGGCTGTATCAGGCGGGCGTTACGCGCATGGTGTTGGGCACCGCATTGGTGCGCGATTCCGATTTCGCGCAGGCGGCCATCGAGAAATACGGCAATGCGTTGGCAGCCGGCATTGATGCGAAAAATGGAGAAGTTGCCGTTGCGGGCTGGATTGAAGGCTCGGGCGTTGCGGCCACCGACTTGGCTGAGCGCATGGCGAAGCTGGGGTACCGGCATTTGATTTACACCGATATTGCGCGCGACGGCATGCAGACAGGTATCGACCCGCAGATGTATGCCGACATGGCTGCAGCCTTTGGGAATCCCGTGATTGCGAGCGGCGGCGTTGCTTCGCTTGCGGATATCGAGAATCTGGCACCTGTTGCTGGCTCCATTGAGGGTATCATCACGGGGCGCGCAATCTATGAAGGCTCGCTTGACCTGGCGCAAGGCGTTGCGAAATGCCATGAAGTGACGCTTGCCTACAATGTTGCGCAAGCGGCGAAAGACCCCTGCGGAATGGGAGGCTCCTGTGCTTGCTAAGCGCGTGATTCCCTGCATGGACGTGAAGGACGGGCGCGTTGTTAAAGGCGTGAACTTCGTGAACTTGCGCGATGCGGGTGACCCCATTGAGTTGGCGCAACGTTATGATCAGCAAAAAGCCGACGAAGTGATCTTCCTGGATATCACGGCAACCAGCGATAACCGCGCCACCACCATTGAGCTTGCGTCGCATGCCAGCGCGCAGCTGCGTCTGCCATATTGTGTGGGCGGCGGTTTTCGCAGCGTGGCGGACATTCGCGCCATGATTGCTGCCGGCGCCGATAAGGTTTCCGTGAATTCTGCGGCGGTGAAGGATCCGTCGCTTATTACGCAAGCGGCGGCGGCGTTTGGCGGCCAGGCTATCGTGTGCGCCATTGATGCGAAGGCAGTGCCGGGAAACCCCAATAAGTGGGAAGTCTACACGGCGGGCGGACGCAACAACACCGGCCTTGATGCGGTTGAGTGGGCGGCCGAAGCATGTCATCGCGGTGCGGGGGAAATCCTTCTGACCAGTATGGATCGTGATGGAAGCCGCGATGGTTTCGACTGTGCTCTAACGCGTGCAGTCGCGCGCGCGGTGAACATCCCCGTTATCGCAAGCGGCGGCGTGGGCAAGATCGAGCATTTTGCCGAAGGGGTCCTGGAAGGGGAGGCAGACGCCGTGCTTGCCGCCAGCGTGTTCCATTTCGGTGAGTTCACTGTGCGCCAGGTCAAGGAATACATGCGCTCTCAAGGCATCCCCGTCCGACTCTAACAGTTCGGTTCCCAAGCCGTTTTGTTGACAAATTACCCCACCTTTTGTCAACAATTTGCGCGCTTGGGGCATCCGTCGGCAAGGGTTCGCCTCACGACTCCGCTTGGATAATGCTTCTTCGTGCTTGTGTCTTGCTCAACTTATCCAAAGCGTCGCAGTTCGGCTCAGCCCTTGCCGACCGATGCCCTTTTGGGGCGTTTACTTGTTGGCAGCCATCTTTTGCAAAAGTTGTCGTCGCCTCACGACCTCACTGCCGCCCCCTCTTTGGGGGTTGCGCGCTGGGGGTACTACTGTCTCCGATTTCATTCATGTTGTTGCAAAATGGCTCCCAGATTCGAAGTTGTGATAGGTTGGAAGTAGGTTGAGAGCGCGAATCGGGGATTTTTTCAACGGAAGACGTTTCCTGACAAGGTAAAAATTTTCAAAATACCAGTTCACAACTATACACGATTGGAATATATCGAAATGCTGGAACACCGTTGAAAGCCCGACCTACTTCCAAACTGCATCAACTTCGAATTTAACCCTGGCTTTTCAACAACATGACCCGAAATTGGTCGAGATAATAAAAAGCGACGGGTCTTTGCATTTCTACCGATATGCGGTCTCTCAATATTGTCCGCCGGCAAGGGCGTGCCTCACGACTCCGCGACGAGAAACTAAGCGAAGGCCATGTTGTTGGAAATCGGGCGGCAAAACGCAAAATATTCCTGTTCGGGGTAGGTTGAGGGGGCACCGACCCTTGTTTCTCCAGCGCTTGCGATATGCGACCTGGGCTTTTGCGGGTCTACTTCGTCTTAAACGGCGCTGGTCGGTCTGCAAATGTTCTCCGAGGTACCCCGAACAGGAATATTTTGCGCATTCGAGCGAAAAAAACGACAACATGTCGTCAAAACCCGCATTTTTACATTCATCGCCCTATGTTAAAGATATGTTTAAAGAGCGCGCGGCGGCATTGGTAAATGTGCTAATCTTTGGACAGACGCGTGCATCTGTCCAGCGGATTGTCGCTGCAAACGAAAGCGGACAGTAACAGGCGTCAAGTAAGAAGCAAGTTGATAATTTCATACTCCATACAGCGCATTGTGGCTGCGAGAAATCGCAGCATACGGTGGTCGGTGCGGCAGCGCATTTGCGCGAGCGGCCGGCAAGGGAACCAGGTGAAAGACCTGGACGGTACCCGCCACTGTAAGCGCTTTGGCGGCAACAGCAGCGGACGCGTGTGGTCCGCGGTCACTGAGCGCATATGCTTGGGAAGGCTTTGTTGCTGCTGCTTGGAAGTCAAGGCTTTCAGGAAAGCGTGAGTCAGGAGACCTGCTGAAATGGATGCATTGCAGTCAAGGCGGGATCACCTTGCAAAAGTGCAGTGCGCACCACGTTGGCCTTTAGGGAAGCGCTGATTAACTGAGGTTTCTATCTCCCCGATGCGCCTTCCCGCCGTTTTTTCGCGATTCCCGGCCGCC
>CAKUFS010000047.1 GCA_934648845.1 uncultured Eggerthellaceae bacterium | reverse complement strand
TCAAAACCTTAAACCTTAACCTATCCGATTATCTCCAAGTGCCACTATGCACGAAATGTTGGATGGCAAAAGCGTCTACAGCATCAATGGCTTCGTCGGCGTTGACATTTGCAGCCCACAAAAGCGTTGCATACGTCCAACCATCAGGAAGCAACATCGCCACATATCCCTCGCCGTAGCAGCCAGTTGCCATATCGTAAACAATCTGAGCGTCCACGATATTCACGCGGTTGTTGCCGTTAACATCGCCCCGCAGGACGTTCACCAATACCGGCACAGATGTAACATCGCCCGCGGCAACCACGCGATCAAGGGATTCTCCAGCAAGGGCGCCCAAAGCGTCTTTCACGCCAACCGTAGCCCCATCAGCAGCCTTGAGTGCACGAAGCGTGGCCGTCGCTACCACGAAACCTCCTTCGCCTGATTCTTCAGCGGAAACTTCGTTGCCGTAAAAGCTAAACATCGCTTCAGCGGCGCCCCCTTCGGGCATAAACGATGCCTCCTGGGAAAGACCTGCTCCTTTCGTTACGCTTACCAGCTCAAACACCGTTTGATCGTAATCCAGAGTAGCGGATAGCGCCGCAAGGTTGCCATCGGCGGTTTCGGTAGCAGTTGCCGTTATGTCAATCGTCACGGTATCGCCTACACGAACGGGCGTTTTGTCGGTATTCTCGCGCATCGCAGCAGAAAGCGTTGCTACAGGAAGCTGCTGCTTAATCTGATCAAGCTTTGCCAAAGCAGCGTCTAGAGCCGCTACTTTATTAGCGTTGACCAGCGCCTTATCGTCATCGCTCAAAGCATCGTATGCCGCCTTCGCCGCATCGACTGCATCTTGAGAGTCAAGCGTCACATCGGACCCAATCGCATCAATCAAGTCCTCTGCAGCTTCTATGTCGCCCTTGGTAACCGTAATCGTCAAATCGCTTATCTCCCGTTGATAGAGCGTGGCATATTCATCGAGAAACGCCTCGCCACCAGAACGATAGGTCGCGTCAATGTTTCCGCCATAAATGCGATAGGTGCCCGCGGGCGTCGTCTTGGGAACGGTAAACGTAATATTCTTCAACGCAACTTCGGGAGCAACCGGCGTCGTGCCCTCTTCCCACCAAGAATCGGTACCGCGTGACCATTTTGATACGATTTTCGTCGCACCAGGAATCGTAGTAGCGTAATTAAAGGTGCCGTACATCAGATACTTTTCTTGAGTAAATTGCTCAACAGGCAACGAAGGCACCGATACGGTGATTTCTTCTCCCGCCTTCACAACACCATCATTCGTTACCTGGGTTTCGTATTTTGCTTCTTGCTGATACCCATCGTTTTCTGCAACGTTCAGCGTTATGTCCGCCAAGCAGCCAAAACCAAAGCTTGTGGATGAAGCAAGCCCACCGGTATTGCCCTGATCGCCTTCACTATCGGGAGCAGATCCATAACCGCGATTATCGGAGTAGCCCTTGGTAAGCACAATCGAACCAGAGCTCGTCAAAGGAGCAGCAACACGTGGCTGATTATCCGTTTGTCGCAATTTGCCATCCGCGGTTTTGCGATAGACGGCTCGCGTATTATCGGAAGTAACCGTGCTTTGCATTGGCATATCCGTAAGGAACGTTGTTTTCATCGTCGGGTTGTAGATGCGCAAAATTTTATGCATGTTAATCGGACGGCCGATAATCCATGTTCCAGCAGTATCACCCGTACGCAATTCCTCACCAGGGCGAGAGATATTCTCGTAAACGTAACGGGTCACCTTGCCTTTGAGCGAGTAAACCTGGGTTACGGTTTTTCCCTGATAATTGGCTGTGACCTCAATGCCGTTGTATCCATCCTTCAATAGAACGGTCACATTACCATCCTCATCGGGAACATAGTTTGTTTTCACCGGTGTGCCATCATCGTTGTACTGCAGATAATTGTAAACGCTCACCTGAGGATTTTCCCCATTCACCTTAAAGGAGAACGCCGCCCCTTCGGTACCGTAATCGTAAGTCCAGTTGTCATACTTGCTGGTGTAATCCAACGAGGTGAAATTCGTCAGATTCTTGTTCAAATTCTCAATGGAGGTCTCGTCGGCGCTGTTCACATGCACGGGAATCTCGGGGATTTGCCCCATGAAATTGCCCGCCTTATCGGTAAATGTCACCGTAAAAGTGGTCGTACCAGCTTTCTTGGGCACAAGATAATATTTCATGGCCGGATAACTGTTTCCGCCACCCAAACCTTGGTCATTGTAGACATCTTCAACTTCTTTGATTTCAAAAATGCTCTCGTCTTTGATGTCGAATTGCAAAATTCCCGGCAACGTGTAAGGCAGACCTCTTTCTACAGCAAGAGATGGCAAATAGAGGCTGGTAGGACGATCCGTCCAAATTTCACGGAAGACCGCAGGGTAGTACGTATCTTCGTGACCCAAATCCAAATTATAGTGATTAGCGCTCATCATGAAATCGTCGCAATATTCCGTCGGCTTGCCAATGGAGCTACCATCCAAAATAGACTGCTCGTTCACAACGCAATATGCCTCTTCGAAAGCGTTTTTCACCGCCGCATTTTCAGGGTTCGCTTGTACAGCGAATTCAGCGCGCTGCGCATCGGAAAGCTCCAGGTATTTCACCTGCGCGTCCTGAACAGCATCATAATACTGAGCGTAGTTTCCGGCAGTCACTTTCCCAGCGAATTCGTTCACCTGAGCAATCCAAGATTGCACACCAGTTTCGTGGCGAACCTTCAATTCCTCAACACGGCTAACTGAATCTTGCAATTTTTGAACAGTATCCGAAGAAATTTGCGCTTTCTCTTCATCGGTATACCCATCATATGCCCGCTGAAGGTTCTTGACCACTTTGTAATCACTTGCGTAAGTCAAGCTGCTCAAATCGGGCAATGCATCAATCTTGGTAGCCAATTCCGATGGAGCAATTTTCACCACATGCACCGTTATAGTGGTGCGAATTTCCACCTTGCTGTTTGATTTGTGTTTTGCAACGACTTCAATAACCGTTGTCTCCTTCGTAAGCGCTACCGGCTTCTTCGCGAAGGTCATCATCGCAGCTTTGCCAGCTGCAGCCTGCTTCACGTAGACTTCGCCATCTACAAGAATTTGAGTCTTCATGGCGTTTAGCCCGTTGTCTTGCATGGCGTCGGAGAATTTCGTGATGCCGAAGCTACCTACCTGCGGAGAGACATACACCACATAATTCCAGCAGTTCTTGGAATATCCGATAGCATCTGTACGGTTGCCGCTTTCGTCGGCCTGGAACAGCGTGCCCTCGGGCTGCCCGTAGAAGACGTTGTCCTCACTAAAGGCGGGGGTTCCCGTAAAATTGAAAGTTTTCCAAGCATAATTGCCGGGCTTTGTCAGCGTCATTTTGTAGATTTCCGCTTTGTCCTGCGTCGTTACCGCAATATAGAACATCGCGGAGCCGCTGCCCGGAAAACAATCGGCGGCTGTCGTTGCAGTACCGTTCGCAAAATCGCTCAGCACATTGCCCGTTGCATCCATCAATTGAGCCGTTGCGCCTTCGGGTAAGCCCGTCAATGTCACCGTGAAACCGGAATCATTGTATTGCCTCAAATGTGTATAGTTTGCAAGCGTTCCCGAGAAGGCATTTGATGACGCATCAAGAGAAAGTTCAACTGCATCTCCTGCAGAACCATCTTCTTTGACAGTTGTCAGCGTAGCCGAGCCAGCGGTAAGCAGCGTACCCGCCTCACGCAGTTCAATCGTATAGACCTCGGGAGACTCATCACCCTGGTTGCCCACCTTCAAAGAAATAACGTCACCCTTTTTTACCGGAATTGCATCTTTCCGACCGTACTCGGTGCCGTTTGCCCAAATGTGAACCTGAAACTGCTTGTTTGCAGCCGTCGGCGTTACCGTAAGCTCAGTCGTATCGGCAGGCAAGATCATAGAATACGCATGGTTTTCGCTCGAAAAACCGGGGGCAAGCTCGCCCGCGGAAAGCGCGATGGCCTTCAGTTGCTTGTTGTTGTCGCCAAATGCGCCGCCAATATCGGCACCCAAATCGCAGGTATGTTGCACCGCAATTTCATCGCCCGCCTTCAATGTACCAGCAGCAACGGTGTAATTGGCAAAGCCCTTGTCAGTGAACCAATCGTTGAGCGTACCCATCCAACCGGAATCGTCAGAAGCGTCCATTTCCTCAATGCCGTTAATAGAGCTAATGTACCCCGAATCGGCACCTTTCTGCTCGTATCCAGCGGCGGTAAGTGCATCAACAATGCAGCTCATCATCGTTGAATCTTCTTTGAGCGCCACCTGGGTGTCAACGAGCATGCCTTCCCACGGCGCGCCATCGGCTTTCGACCAAGTAGCGTTTTCCACCGTTACGTGAACGCTGCCCAAGTCGGCAGCACCCGCACCCGTCACGTCGTCGGCAAGAGCCATCGCTGGCAGCGCCGGCAGCAGACCCACAACCAGCGCCAACGAGAGCAGCATACACAACACGCGATGCTTCGTATGGTTCTTTTCGTTTGCCATGTACCCCTTCCTTTCCTTTTGTTTGCTTGGTCCCAATACAGACCGCTCTCCTTTTTCGGCAAACGCAAAACGCCAGCACCCCCGAAGGAAGTGCTGGCGCAACCTGATTGCTTTCGCTCTCTAGCTTGTTTTTACGCTCAGACTCCGGTGCGGGCAGTGCCTTTTTACCGCCTCAGAGATCCGGCTTAATCGTTTCTTCTTTGCCATCGACTTCAGAAACGATATCACGGTGACCCACTCGCGAGGAATCTCACCTCATTCATCTGCCTCCAGTTCTGGAGGATACAGCGGCACGACGTGCTATTTGCTTTCCCGAAGGAGTATGCGCTACGAAATAGGGGGGGGGTCAAGTACCTTTTTCTTACAAACTTGCTCTCATTACTTTTGATGTCATAACGACAAGCAAATTGCAGCTTGCCATCGCTGATGCAGCAATCGCCAGCCGACGGACAGAACGCATGCTCGCTACCCATAGTTCCAACAGGCGTGCGGATTGCTTGCCACGCTATTTTTGACACATCCGCACTCTCCACAAGCCTAACGCTCAGGCAGCGGGAGCGCCGCTGTTGCGAAAATCATCAGAGCGCCGGAAATAACGGCACTTGCAAGAAGCGACGTGGGCGGAATCATGGATGCCGCACCCGGATCAAACGCATAGGCAAGCCAAATACCTATCATGATCAGGGAAAACCCGGCGAAGGCACCAATCACCGCCATGAAACGCTTATGCGGATGGGCGAACAGGCTCATGACCAGCGCCGCCAAAATCCAGCTTGCCAGCAAGATCCATGTTCCCGCGTTTGTCACGAGCGCCACCATGTTTGCGTTGATATCCGAAGGATCGGTGGAAGCACCCGTGCGCGCGTCGGTATCCGCCGATGACGCGCCGCCTGGCACAGCCGCTTCGACTGCCGACGCGCCTGCTGCCAGGGCATCTTCCGTCGAAACGTTTGACGCCAGGGCGGCATCGCCCGCGAAATTCCAATTATGCACAATATCCCAGTTCGTCAGATCCATTGACCCGAACCCCGCGCAAGTCAAACACAAAAGCCCGCCGAGCGCCGCCGTGGCAACCGCTTGGGGAATCCTGGTCATATAGCCCGTGAACAGGGAAGACACGGGAGCTAAACCCACCGCAGAACACAAGGGAGAGCTCAGAAGCCCGTTAGCCGCCGCGCAGCCCTGCCGCCCCACAAACCACCACCACGCACCGGCTGCGGCAAGCAGTAAAATGCCGGGCACGTACGCACCGCATGCCAGCAGCGCGCCCGACAAAATAATCAGGCTCGCAAGCGCGCCCACAGAGGGGAAAACCGCGCCAAGCACAGCGCATCCCGCAACAAAAACCCAGAACAGCGGGTTATTAAGCCCCGAAATCTGCGAGATGTTCCAAGCACCCAAAGCTGCCACGAACCCCGAGCCAACCGCTGCGAAAACGCGCGCAGCAAGCGACTTCTGGAAATCAGAGAAGCCTTCGCGCAAACGAGCAAGGAATGCTCCCGCCGCATTCGATGCCGCGGCAAAACCTTCGCTTGCACCTACACGGTCGCCGTCCGTGGCATCGCCACCCGCAAACTCATCGGCCGCTTCATCGGGGTCTTTGCCTTGCACGAGCGCTGCAAGCTCACATCGTCCCAGGTCGGCATCGCCCAAAAGCGGCATAAGCTCATCGGCAAACGCTGCCACCGACTCGTAGCGGTCCTCTTTTTGCGGATCGAGCGCCTTGAACAAAATGTCATCAACTTCATCGGGCAAGTCACCCCAACAGCGCGATGGCAACGTGAGCTCCGCGCCATCAATGCTGTTCAGCGCCTGGTCAAGCGTGGGCGCCAAAAACGGATTTTCGCCCACCAGCATCTCGTAGACAATGCTTGCCAGCGCCCACTCGTCGGTGCGCGCGTCAAGCGGCTCTTGCCGCATTTGTTCAAGCGGCATGTAGCCAATCGTGCCCGCTGCCGCGGTTCCTTCGCCTTGCGCGTCGCTCAACGTCGCCAGGCCAAAATCGGTCACTTTTACGTTTCCCTGCGCATCGATAAGCACGTTATCAGGCTTTATGTCGAAATGCAGCACGCCGTTTTCGTGTGCTACCTCCAGCGCGCGCGACACGCTTTCGAACACGGCAGATACAACATCCAACGTGATTTCATCATTGTGATCAGCCAAAACTTGAGTGAGCGCGGCGCCCTCCACATACTCCATGACCAGGTACACCACGTTCCCGGCAATCTGGCAATCGTAGATGGCAACAATGGAGGGGTCGGACAGCGCCGCCGCCATGCGCGCTTCGTCCAGGCCGGGCACGTTCGCCAAGTAGCGGCGCTCCAGCGAATCGGCCAGGGAATCTTCTTCGCCCGGCGTAAGCAAATTAATGGTAGTGTGGCCCGTTTCGAACGCATTCAGCGCATCTACCTGGGCATCGCGATTCATGTCGTCGCGCACCCAGCGCGCCCGCTGCGCGTCAAGCTCGGTGAGTTCGATTTTCTTGATGGCCACCAGGCGCTGCATCAGCATGTCTTTGCAGACAAAGACCGTGCCGAAGCCGCCCGAGCCGATTTCTTTGAGGGGCAGGTATTTATTCAGAATGAGTCGCGAATTGTTCATGCGTGCCCCTTTCGGCTCCTTTCAGCCCCGTGCGTTTTCGGTTCCCTGCGATTTTTCGCGTTTCGGGTCGGCGCGCGTCAGGCAGGCGCGCCAGAAACATCTTTTCGACCCTTCATGATACCAGCTCGCACGCGAAGCAGCGGCATTACGGAGCAGTTGGAAGCAGAATGTCACCGTATTCGCGCATCAGCCGCTCCACCGGCAAGCCAATCACCGTGTCCATGCTGCCGTGGACGCGTTCGACCAAGCGAGCGCCAGCACCTTGGATAGCGTAAGCACCCGCCTTGTCGAACGATTCGCCTTCTGCCAGATATTCGGCAATGTCTTCGCTAGTCAAGTCCTTAAACGTGACAATACTCGTATCCACAAACGACCGGAACCCCAGCGACAGATCTTGATCGGCGGGCGCCATGACCATCCACAGGGAAACCGACGTCATAACTTCGTGCGAGCGCCCCGCCAAACGGGACAACATGCGCGTTGCATCGGCTTCATCTGCGGGTTTGCCAAAGATTTCGCCATCGCACACCACCATGGTGTCGGATCCCAACACCACAAACGAGCCCACATAACTGGGATCGGAAAGAACTTGCTGCACCACCGCTTGCGCTTTGCGCTCGGCCAGCTTGCGGCACGCTTGGTCGGGTTGGGCCAGGTCATCGGGCTCAAGCGACTCGTCAACGTCGGCGCTCAAGACCGTAAAAGCCACGCCCGCCTGCTCAAGCAGCTGCTTGCGGCGCGGGCTGGAGCTGGCAAGAATGACGTCGAAAACAGGCAGCGCGGATTCACACGCGCCCTCGCTCGCGCAATCTTCCGAACGAGTCTCTTCGCCCTGCAAATTATGCTCTTCCACTGCCTTGTACCTTGTTCTTTCCTACGTTTTACCTGATAGATCCGCTAAATCAAAACGCAGCTCGAATATGCGATGGTCTGCTTGCCGTGGTTGTACGGAATGCCCGCCTGCGTGCACACGTCGCTTACCACCAGACCGGCGGCCTCCATGGACACCATGGCGCGATCGGGGAAGCGGCACGGCTCGTCGGGATATGCGCACGGCTTGCACAGCGTGCAAGTGCCCGATGACAAAACGCGCGCCTCGGGGAAGCTCTCGCTGAGCAGTTTATGCAGCTCAAGCACACGTTCCTTTTGCTGCTGCTCGGCTTCCATCATGGTTTCAATATCGAAGTCGTCTTCCAGCTCGCCCACCGTTTGCACCACGTAGCACGTCTTCTTTTCATGGATGAACTTGTCGAAATAATCCAGGTCGCCGCAGTTCGGGGGGCATGCCCACGAATGACCGTAAATCTGACAGCGGCCAGCGGCGCACATGTCGCGCACTTCTTCGCGCACCTGCAGGCCGTCGGTCGGGCACGAACCAACGCAGTCAAACCCAACGCTTTCGATAACCTCTTCGATTTCCATGCTAAGCCCTTTCTCTTTGCTTTACGCTTTTCGCTCTTGCGGGCGCATTGCATTTTGCTTCGTGCTTCGTGTTTCCGAGCGCTCCCTCTTGCGCTTCGCACGTATCATTTCGCTTGCGCCGCGCACTTGCTTCTTGTGCTTTTCGCTTATCCCCTTTTCCGACGGGCACGAAACGCGCTCATCGGCTCAAGGCGAACGCCTTGCTTATTCGCGCTTACTGCTAAGTCACCCTGAATGTTAGTGACGTAGCCGCTCACGGGTTTTCCCTGGTCATACGCTTGACAAACCGCTTGGACCGATGCCGTTTCCACGCGTTCGTCAAATCCGAGCATCTCCTGCAGCACGCGCATCGCAACACGCCGCTGCATCACGGGCGCCTCTTGCCCCAGCGAAGGGGACAAAACACAACCTGCATCGTATTCCGGCTCGCACCCCGGCAGAGCGCTCAACCAGGCAACATGCTCTTCATACAGTTTATCAGCGCATTGAGACAGATAGTCATCTTCGTCTGCAATAAGATTCATCGTGCGGCACAGGGTAACGAGCAGCTTGGGGTTCTTTTCCACCGCGCGCGGCACGATTTCCTGGCGCACATAGTTGCGGAAGTAGTCCGGGCACTCGTTCGTTTCGTCTTCGCGCCACAAATTACCGCTTTCATCAGCGCAAACGGACTGGTTGCTATCGTGACGCACCATAAGATAATCACGCAGACTCCGACGACTTTCATCAAGAAGCGGCCGGCAGATGCACCCGTTTTGGTATGTCATGGAGCGGAAACCCCCGGGGCCTGTGCCCACAATGGAGCGCATGTAGAACGTTTCCACGCGATCATCTTGCGTGTGCGCCGTAAAAACGCGGCCTTGCGACAAAGGCACACCCACATGGTCGCACAAGCTTTGCAGCGCATCGGAGGCAAGCGCGTAGCGCTCACGGCGCGCGATGGCTTCCGTGTTGCCAGCTTCTTCCTGAACGAGTCGCGCAACATCAACCTGCGCTGCGAACAGGGGAATTTCGAGCAGCTG
>CAKUFS010000046.1 GCA_934648845.1 uncultured Eggerthellaceae bacterium | reverse complement strand
AGAGAATAGTAAGGTTCTCTTCTCCTATTTCTAGAGAATATTTCTGGCAGTTACCCCGCAAAACTTAACTCGCACGGCAGATTGGGCGGCATGCGGCGCGCCGTCGGCCGCGAATTAATCAGCGTTTCCCTAGAGTTATTATTTTGCACACGATATTGGCAACAGTTCTTTTCCTATAACTCTCGATTGACACAATTAAGTTCATAGCTTATACACGAAAAGGAGCCCGCGCGCCACGCAAGCTCCTTCCCAAAATCGTTATACGAAAATCACGCTGCAAAGCTATTGCGCAATCACGGCATCCCTTTTCGTGAACTTGGCTGCCACCAGCAGCAATGCAACGTTCACTATACAGTCCGTCACCAACAAACCGCCCACAACCGCCAAGTTCGGGCTGGCAGTGTTAATCGCGGAAAACGTAAGAACGGTGAGCACCATGACCACAGCGCCACATGCCGCCGCCGCGCCCATCAAATTCCAACTCGCACGTCCTTCGGCACGCGAAAGACACGCGCAGATAACTTGCGAGGCAGCACCCAAAAGCGTGCCAAGAAACGCCGTGAAGCACACCGCAGCCAGCACAAGCACGGGCGCACCAGGAAGTTTACTGCTCATGGAGCCTACCTGCACGCCCGACAAAATGCCACTTGAAACCACCAAAAGGCACACCAACGACACCAAAGCTGCAGCCCAGCCCCACAAAAACGCCGCAGCCGGCGTGCCTGCGCCCTTGACGCCCTTCGCGAATAACGCCGCTTGCAGCACTGCGCCCGCCGCCGAAACCATAAGCGTAAGCGCCGCCGCGAATAGGAACGCCACAAACGCCGATCCGGTCAAAATGGAGCAAATCACATCGAGCATGGGTACGTTCGATGCCGAAATATAGTCATAGGCCAACCAGCCCGCTGCGTCCATAATGCCAAGGCCGATACGGGCGAGCAGCGCCACCACCAGCGAAATGGCGAACAAAATGGCATAAGGACGAGCCATAGCACGCATTGATTCTTTCATTTTCGTCACGCCCCTTTTCTATTCTACGCCTTGCAATTCGTGCTCTACCGCCGAAGTGCCGCATAGGTAGCCGCCACAGAACGCCAGTCCAACGTCGCCCATAAGAGATCCCAAAATGGGGTCGCCAATATAGCTATTCTCGCCGCACGCACCGCCAGCGGTGTGCCAACCGGCATACAAACCAGGAATGACCAGGCCGTTCGTACCAATTACCTGCATCTGGTCGTTGATAAGCAGACCGGCCTTCGTTCCATACAGGTTACCGCCAATACGGCACCCATAAAAAGGCGGTGTGGTAATGGAGTGCAACCATTCGGGCGGCATGGGATACATAAAATCATCCTCGCCGCGTTCGCAGCATTCGTTCCATTTTGCCACAGCCTTGGTCAGCACACCCGGCGCAAACCCTAGGTCAGCCTCAAGTTCTTCAAGAGTGTCGCGGCGCTTGAGCACATCGGCATCAATGGCATCTTGCACGCCGTGGTGCCAGTCGCGATAATGCTCGGGAACTTTGTCAATCTGCTCCAAGTCGGGCGTGATGAGCTTGCGGCAATGTTCCTGCGCAAATCCCGCCAAATGGTCCTCGTAATTGGCATCGAAAATGATGTAGCTGCGATGTCCCGGAGGCGTCATCTGGATAGTGGCCAGATCGCCAAGAGCATAAATGGCATTTGCCCCGTCTTCGCCCACGCGGCTGTCCATGTAACGCAAACGGTTTCCGCAACGGTCGATCGTCAACCACGGCTGGCGCGACAGCTGTGTCATGCCATCGTACAGGAAACGCGCCCACTGCCCGCCTTCGGCTTCCCAGTCCACGCCGCCATCGAAACTCGCCGAGCTGTTGAACCCCGAAACATCGGCGCCAACACCCAAGCCCATGCGGAAGCACTCGCCCGTTTCGCCTCCCACTAGGTAGCTTGAGGCGCAGCCCATAGCCGCCGTGGGAATGTACTTCTCCAACAGCGCCTTATTGTTGCAGAAGCCGCCAGCTGTCAGAACAACGGCCGCCTTAGCGTGGATGTACACCTCGTGGTCGAAATCCTCACGCGCCACCAGGCCCACAATGCGTCCGGAATCATCGCGCACCAGCGCAACCGCTGGACACTGGAACTTATAGCGCACGCCGTTTCGCTGCCCGAACGCGAACATGGCGTCGGTGGCATCCTTCATCTTCAAAACATGATGATCAAGCGTGGAGTTTTTCGGCGCCACGTATACGGGCACCTCGCCCAAACGCCAGCGAACGCCACAATCGGCCATCCAGTCAAGGCTTTTGCCGCCTTCGCTCGCAATCTTGTAGATCAGCTTCGGGTCAGCCGCGTAATGATATTCATCCATGGCCCAGTCGGTAAGAGCCTGCGCATCAAAGGGATAGCTAGGGAAGGCGAAGTGCTTCTTGTTCTGGCCAGAATACCCGCCCAGAATGCCGCACATGCCTGCGGATTGCGCATTGCCTCCGTGCAGGCCCAACGCCTCTACGCAAATGACATCCGCGCCCAGCTCGGCCGCACGTGCAGCAGCGTTCAGACCGCCACCACCGGCACCTACAACGCATATATCGCATTCGTAATCCCACGTTTGAGGAACCGCGCGTGGGGCAATGGGCGAAGCATCATTTGCCGGGAATGCCGCCGCATTATGCTCGCGAAACGTACCATCGGCAGCACTGCCGTTGGTAGCGGCGCTTTCGGGTATGGTAACGTTTCTCGACCCATCTGCCGCCCAGTCGCCAATAACCCCCTGGTCAACCGCCAGTGCTGCGCCGGGCAGGGCAACTGTTGCAGCCGTGCTGCCCACTACCGCGCAGGCGGCGGTCAGAAAACCGCGACGCGTAAGACCGCGCGCTTCATTCATGTGTTTGCTCATATCAGCCCCCTTCGCTACTTGCTTGATTGCGCCTGGTCGGCGGGTACCTCGGCCGCTTTTGCCAGCGCATCGTCAACGGCTTGCCTCACGCCCGCTGTGGTAATTGTCGCACCGCTAATGGCATCGATGTCGGAGCCTTGCGCGGCCTCTATCATTCTGGCGAACGTGCCATCGCGCACCGCTTCGAAGCCACCCACGCTTTGCGTCTCGCCATCCTGCGTGGTTTCCAGGCACGTAATGCGATTGTCGTCAACCATAAGCGTGACGGTCACATTGCCCGCCATGGCGCGCCCAACGCCCGTATATACCCCATCGCGCAAAGGGATATCGCTTTTCTTCACGGGATCGGCCTGAACAACCGCATCCCACGGATCATCAGTGCGCATGGCCAACTGTTCAGCAGTTGCAGCATCTTTGCTTCCTGTGCCCTCAAACGATGCACCGCAGCCCGAAAGCCCCAGCATAAGCGCCGTTGCGCCGCAAGCGACCACTGTTGTCTTTCTCATATCAGCCCTCTCTTTCGAAACCGACTTGCCGAAAAGTCGTGGCAAGCAAATATGCGTTACTTTTCAGGACTCGTCCAACCTTCTGGCACTTCCCAGTCGTGACAGGTGTTGCAATACATGTTCGACTGACCGTGCACGCTGTGGCAGTTGCTGCAATCAATGGCCTCGCCCTGATGCGAGCTATGCGGATTCACGCCTTTTTGACCGCCCCAATTCTCGGTCGCCGCAACCACATCGTTCCAATCGTGGCAACCAGCCGTTGCGCATTGATTCTTGTCGGCGGTAATAAGATGCGGTACCAAACTGCCGTCAGCATTTGTTTCGTATGCGCCGGAAACCCATGCCATTCCCTCGTTAATCTGGGCCTCAAGCGTTGCCTCGTGACACTGCAAGCACGTAACGTCTTCCTGCTGATGAGCAACTGCCAGCTGAGCAGAGTCCGCAGCGCCTTCGCCGTAGTAACCCTCTACGTAGAAATCCATGGGATCATGGCAGATTGCATTGCAGAAGCTCGGCTGATTGTGCCAAGCGTAGAATCCGCCGCCCGCAATCACGAGCACGACAACTACTACGGCGCACACAATAGGCGCGCGACGACGTTTAGCCTTTCTCCCTTTCCCCTCTTCATTCGCTTCCATTGCGACCTCCTTTCATGTTCATGCGTTTTCGTTTACACTTGTCAACATTATAAGCGCATAGTAGCAAGGTTTTGGCATTTTGTGTTTGACGGTTTGCGCAATGTGTCTATTGACGGGGAGTCAATCGACTAGTGCCTGAACAGGCTTTATTCACCTGTATCTGCCAGCCGAAATACTCTGCATCGTCAATTTGCGCATATTTGGGACTGTTTATTCACAATGCGCGATGCAACATCGCGAAGGGGTATAATCCGTGAGAAAAATGCGAGGAGCATTGGGCGCGAAACGCAACTCTAAGAATAAATACATTTAGCATGCAACCTCTTCGTCCAAAGAGGGCAAAATCGCTGCATCATTATTTTTTGACCATGTTGAAAGAGAGAATTATGTCCGCGAAAGTGAATCCACGAACCCTTCGCGTGCGGGAGGCACTTACCGATGCGGCTTTCGAGCTTGTGTCTGAAAGCCCCGTCAACCAAATTACCCTCACTCAAATAGCGGAGCACGCCGGTGTAAGCCGTCCTACCGTCTACAAACAGTTCAACGATACCGCTACACTTGTTGCCGAGGTCACCATTCAATCCCTTGATGACACCCTTGAGCGCATCGATCACGAAATAGGGAGCCAAAACGACCTGGATTATTTCCATGAGCTTATGGACAAATTTGTGCAAGCAGTCTACCGGCACCGGTCTTTCTACCGAAACGCTGCTTACGGACCAAGCGCCGCTCAAATCCTTATAGGCGTTTCGAAAATGCTTGATCAGCGCATGAGTACTCGCCACATTGAAAAACGCCTGAGCGGTGTCCATGCAAACGCCAACGACTGCCGCGCCGCCATTTCAGCAGGTCTTGTATGGCTTTTAGTTCGTTGGCTCGAAAGCGATTTTAAGGGAGAGAATGCGCCCGAAGCCATTGCGAAACGTGTGGCCGACACCATGTATGTTTTATCGGGAGCGCAAGAAGAAGGCTCCTGGAAAGACTCAGCCGCAAAAGCATTGCCGCCGCTTCGTCAACCACGAAGGCTCCGGTAAGGTTAAGCGCGAGCAATTTGAGTCCGGCAATCATCGGGCTCCGAATCGCAAATCTCGTTTAATCAGAATAAACCAAGCGATTTCAGCAATTCGTTGCAGCGCGCTTGAACCTCTTGAGCAACCACCTTCGCCTTGCGTAACGGCAGTCCAGCCTCACTGGAAAGCGCAAGGATGTCATCCATGGTCGGCTTGCCTTTTCCGTTCACCGTTGTCGCATGCTCTCCGCCAAACGACGTACTGTACGTCAAATCGTATGCGGGCGAAAAACACCATTCCCCCTCTTCGCAAAGCCATGCGAAGTTATTTGAATGATCATCCTGATTGTGGGCGAAAACGTTAAAGCACATCAAACGAAACACCTGCCACGCCTGGCTCAAATCGCGGGTGAGCATCTGCGTTGCCTGGAAAAGATGCTTATAATCAAGCGCAGGGAACCGATGAGACACCTCCAAAAGCCCCGATGCAGTAATCATATGCACGCCTTCTCCAGCAGAATTACGGTCGAAACGCTCAGTCGCAAAGAAACCCCTGCAGATTTTTGACGGCAGCAACTCTGTTCGCGACATAGCAATGCCACATTCTTTTGCCGCGCGTGAGTATTCATACTCCATGACGCCAATCTCATTGGGGTCCATGCTCGAAGGAAACTTTACTAGCCATTCGGATTCTTCTCTTTTCACGTAAGCCTTCGGACGTGCGCCGGCGGATGATCCACCAGCGGCAAACGCTTCGTCCAAGTCATTCACGGGCTTGTCGGCAAGAATCTCCTGACAGAGCTTCGAAAACGTGTCAAAATCATCAATCGACGCCGAAACGCCCGTAATAATTTCCGGCTCGTAACACAACGCGCCGCGACCGCCAGACCCAACAAGGGAAAGCATTGTCATGGGCGTTACCTCAGCGGGGTCAATGCCGTTATTCTTCAGGAGCCGATTCAACAACAAAGCGCCCCATCCATCGGGAAGGCTATCCCGGAAAACACCGAACACTCCATCAAACGGATGCAGGTTGGGCACGAAAACCCCTGAACGCAACGGAAGGCTCAATGGGCTAATCGAGAATCCATCGGAGAGCCATTGGGAATCGTACTCGAATGCAGCAAGACCATCGGGCGTTTGCGCAAGCGTTCCAACCCGCCTGCCATGCAATGTCACGCCAAGCTGCTTGACCGCCCCGCTTTCAGCAAGCGAAGGGAGCTGATTCGATTGTCTGTTATTGCTGTTCATCGATAACCTCCTGAATGGAGCGGTATGCGCGCTTTGCGAAAAGCGCATCCAGATCGGACTCGCAATCAAGGGCACGGCAAACAGATACCAGCGCATTAAACGATATTTGCCCCGTTTGCTCGAAGCGACGAAGCGTGCCCAATGCAACGCCCGAGTGCTCGGACAACTGCTGCTGAGTAATGCCCAAAGCACGGCGACGCGCACGTGCACGAAGCGCTACGTCCTTCGTCGCGGCATTCGGTGATTTCAATGGCGTAAGTTTTGATAAATTGCTCATATATGATTAATTTTTTTCAATCTGAACTTAAATTACTCATATTTTAGCACATTTCATGTAGCTCAGGGTGTCATAGACGGTGTAAAGTTTATGGGAATCGGGTGATAGAGGACGACCCCCCATCAATTTTACGCCGTCAATTTTGTTCACGCTCGTTTACTTACCCTGAAGTTGTAGTAAAATCCCCTGCGGCAAAAGCACAACCGCTCGGGAGAGTGGTTGAAGGTTCGGACAACTTCACGCAAATATCAACGAGCATAGGAGCGGCTCAATGAAAAAACCAAGCAAGGCAATGGTTCTTCTTGCAACGCTGGCAATTTGCGCGGGAATAGCACCCGCAGCGGGCTTCGCGACAGAACCCACCACCATCGAAGTTGGCAACAGCACCGAATTCGATAATGCGGTAACCACTGTTAACGCTGCTACGAGCGGCGAATACATCATCAAACTGACCGACAACCTAGAAGGAGCCGGCGCTACCTTCGCCAACACGTGCCTGACCACCATTCTCGGTAACGGTCACACCATGACGCTTGGTCAGTACAGCTCGATTTCCGTACAGTCGGGAGCGCAATTGAACTTGGGCGCGGCAGATGGCAGTGACACGCTGAAAATCAGCGGCGGAAATAAGCAGAACAACGATGTACCTGGCCTGTTGTATATCCAAGGCACGTGCAATATGTACCCCGGCGTTACCGTTGCCGACCGTAAAGGCGAAAACTACTTCGGCGGCGGCGTGACCGTGCAGGGTGGCACCTTCCATATGTACGGCGGCACCATTGATGACTGCGGCATCACCGGCGGCTCTATCTGCTACGGCGGAGGCGTTGCGGTGATTTACGGCGGCGCGTTCACCATGGACGGCGGCGAGATAAAGAACTGCTTCGCCACTTCTTCGTTCAAAGCCTCGGATTACGGCATGGACGCTCGCATTATCACGTCTGCCGGCGGCGGCGTGTACGTTTCAGGCGGTTCGTCGTTTATTATGAACGGCGGAACCATTTCGAACAACAAAGCGAACGAGATGGGCGGCGGCGTTGCGGTTGTTGCCTCCATTGACGAAATCATCAACGGCGGATGGGGCAACCTCCAGAGCTCCGCGCAAATCATTGGCGGCATCATCAGCGGAAATGAAGCAAACGACGGCGCAGGCGTTCTTGCTTCCGCGTACTTCTACGCTGCGGCATACGGCCTGTGCGCCGACACCCCGAACGTGGGCGCAACCGAAAAGCCGGGCTTGTTCCTTGAGAAAGCTACGATAACCCAGAACACCGCAAACCAAAATGAAGGTTATGGCGCTGGCGTGCTTGCCGTCATGTTGAAAGCACCTGCCGCAGCGGAAATCCACAGCTGCACGATTACCGAGAACAGCGCAGCCTTGGGCGGCGGCGTTGCATCGTACGGCAACTTTACCAGCATGACCATTGACAGATGCACCATCACGGGCAATAAGGCCGCAAATTATGGCGGTGGTTTTGCCGCAGATTCGAATTCCGGCGAAGGCGCAGGCACTACTATTACAGACACTAAGCTATGCAACAACACTGCAGGTAAAGCGGCATCTGACGTTTACTCGGACGGCTCTCCCCTGAAGCTTGCACCCGCAAAGGACATGAATGCCCTGTACCTGGGCAAACCCGATGACGTGACGAACAAAAAGATCGACGGCTGGTTTTTTGACGGCGAAGAGCTGCGCTACACCGCGCAAACAAAAGAGCAGCGCGTCGAGTACGCCAACTACGCTAACATTTCAGCTGACGGCAAGGTATATTTGATTGCCGCAGCAAAACCGTCCTTGGTGAAAATCTCGTTCGCGAACGAAGATGGCAGCCTGTTCTACAGCGAGGATTGGTACGAAATCGGCACGAAGGCTCACCAGATTACCGTGCCCGCCCCCACGAAACCGTCCGACGATAAATACGATTACGTCTTTGAGTCGTGGCACAAGGAAATCACCGATGCAACGGAAGACGTTGTCTATAAAGCCCAGTTCAAGAAAGTACCCAAAGGCAATCCCGGCAACCCGGATACGGACAACCCGGGCGGCAATAAGCCGGGTGAAGGCGATAAGCCAGGAACCGATAACCCTGGCGGTGGAGCTCCTGGCGGCACCGAAAAACCTGACATTGACGCAAGCACGCCTGGCGCAGACGGCACTCAGTCCGGCGCTGGCAACACGAATGCGGGCGCTACCAGCGACAACACGGGGGCCGATGCCATTCCCTCAACAGGCGATCACGCGGCAACGGTACTTGGCGCTGCCCTAATCGGAGCGAGCGTACTTGCATTGGCAGTTGCAATCTGCGTGCGCAAAAGAAAGCGCATCCAGTAAATCCAAACACTCTCACTTCGCTTGATACAAGAAGCCGGCACCGCGCAGGTGGCGGCTTCTTTCGTTTCGCCTTCCCCGTGCTTTCCCGATTCCTTCCCTTTCTTGCTCCCCTTTGCCAGGACTGCCACGCACACTGTTCAGAAAATGCGCTTTTTCCTGCAAAATCGTCTAAAAAATCGACCCACCAGCAAAAGAAAGCGCAATCTACTGCATATAATGGGATGTTACAAGAATGTTACAAGAATATGCCTTCGCGTGAGCAAGGCGTATTCCTATTGAACCTAAAGGAGGTCTCCATGGATTCCAACAAGCGCCCCAACGACATGGTGCGCATCACCACCCCCGAACTTGCCCAGGCGTTCATTGACGAACAAGTTGCCGCAATCCGTGAACAGATTGGCGACAAAAAGGTCCTGCTGGCTCTTTCCGGCGGCGTTGACAGCTCTGTTGTTGCAGCCCTGTTGATCAAGGCCATTGGCAAGCAGCTGATTTGCGTACACGTGAACCACGGCCTGATGCGCAAAGGTGAAAGCGAGCAGGTCATTGACGTGTTCAAGAATCAGATGGACGCAAACCTGGTCTATGTAGACGCAACCGATCGCTTCCTGGACAAGCTGGTTGACATTGATGAGCCCGAGACAAAGCGCAAGATCATCGGCGCCGAGTTCATCCGCGTGTTCGAAGAAGAAGCGCGCAAGGTGGGTAACGAAGTTAGCTTCCTGGCCCAGGGCACTATCTACCCCGATATTTTAGAATCCGAAGATGGCGTGAAAGCGCACCACAACGTGGGCGGCCTGCCCGAGGACCTGCAGTTCGAGCTATGCGAACCGGTGAAGCTGCTGTTCAAGGACGAAGTGCGCGTTGTTGGCCGCGAACTGGGCTTGCCCGAAAACATGGTTGAGCGTCAGCCCTTCCCCGGCCCTGGCCTGGGCGTTCGCTGCCTGGGCGCTATCACGCGCGACCGTTTGGAAGCTCTGCGCGATGCCGACGCGATTGTACGCGAGGAAATCGACAAGGCCGACCTGAACATTTGGCAGTACTTCGCCGTAGTGCCCGACTTCCGCGCAACCGGCGTGCGCGACGGCAAGCGTGCCTACGACTGGCCCTGCATCATCCGCTGCATCAACAC
>CAKUFS010000045.1 GCA_934648845.1 uncultured Eggerthellaceae bacterium | reverse complement strand
GATAGTATGCCTTTGCCTGTTTCCTGTTGCATGTGCCCTGTTCGCATGCTATGTATACAGATTGACAAAAAAAGGAAGGAAATGGCACGTGGTTGAAGAAAACCCCGATGAACTCGCAGCTTCCGGCGCGAGTGTCAATGCTGCGCTTTGCAACGGCGTTTCTAAGGCCGCTGCCGACACGCTTTGCGCTGCATGCGATTCAGACGCTCAGGCGGCCTGCGGCAGGGATGAGTCCCGCAATGCGGCTGACAACATTGTGCTTATTGGCATGCCGGGCGCGGGGAAATCAACGCTGGGAGTTGTTCTGGCGAAAATCTTGAACTACGACTTTCTTGACGCTGACCTGGTCATTCAGAACAAACACGGAAAAACGCTGCAGGCCCTTATCAACGAACTTGGTCCGCAGGGTTTTCTTGACGTGGAAAATCAGGACCTGCAGGAAATCAACGTGCATCGGACGATTATTGCTACGGGCGGCAGCGCCGTTTACTCCGATCAGGCAATGGAGTATCTGCGAAGCATTGGCACGGTGGTGTATTTGCAAATATCCTACAGCGAGCTGGCGAATCGTTTGGGTGACCTGCAGGAACGCGGTGTTGTCATGAAGGGCGGCATGGGCATGAGCTTGGCCGACCTTTATGAAGAGCGCCTTCCCTTGTACGAAAAGTGTGCCGAAATCACGGTCGATGTGGAAAAGACGTCCATAACGCAGGCAGCGAAAAAGGTGGTCGCTGCTCTGCAAGGCCGCGCATAGGGCGCGCGGCGGGAAGTGGATATCCTGCGACATCCGGATGCCCAGCACGAAAAGCGGGCAGCAGGGCGCAGATCGAAGGCGCGCAGGTTGGGGGCGCGGTGCGTGTGGCGTGAAGCTTCGCTGACCTGCGTATATACGAGAGTGTTTGGAAGAACGAAACGATGACAGAAGAGAAGATGATGCAGAAAAACGACCCCACGCGTTTGGGTCGTGAAAGAATTGGCAAGCTGCTTGTGGAGTTCGCCATTCCTGCCGTTATTGGCATGGCGTTCAACACGCTGTACAACATTATTGACACCGCATTTTTGCAGCATTCGGTGGGCGACGCGGGCGCTGCGGTGGCAACGCTAGCGTTCCCCGTTATGACGTTGCTTCTGGGTCTTGCTCTTTTGGCTGGTCAGGGCGGCAATGCGCTGGCGGCTATTCAGATGGGCGAAGGCAAGATGGATCATGTAGAGAAGACGTTGGGCAACACCGTTTTCCTGCTGTTGGCGATTGCCGTTCTTGTTGCGATTGTTTCCGTTTTTGGCATTGATTTCATTTTGGGAGTCATATCGACCCCCGCTGACCTGCGCGAATCAACGCAGGCCTTCCTCCAAATTATTTGCTGCGGTTTCGTGTTCCAGGCGCTGGGCATGGGCGTGGGCAACTTCCTGCGCACGGCGGGTCGCCCGAACCTTGCAATGATTACGCAAGGCGTGGGCACGTTGGCCTGCATCGTTTTAAACTATCTGTTCGTCATGGTGTGGGGCTGGGGCGTTGTCGGCAGTGCTTGGGCAACGGTGTTGGGCCAGGCGTGCGGCATGATTCCGACCATGGCATACTTCATTTTCGTGAAAACGGCGGCGTTCCGCTTGCGTCTTAAGAACTTGGCACCGGAGATTCGCCTGCTCGGTCGCATTCTGGTTATGGGTATTGCGTCGTTTATCACGCAGGTTGGTTCGATGTGCGTGAGCTTGGTCTTCAACATGGTTGTTGCTGAATATGCCCTGGTCGATGGCGTGTCGGTTGATACCGCCCTGGCGGCGCTGGGCATTGCCATGAAAGCCACGTCGTTTGCGTTCACGCCCATGCTGGGCATCATGATTGCTGCGCAGCCCATCATCGGCTTCAATTTCGGCGCGAAGCTGTGGAATCGCGTTCTTGCAACGCTGAAGTGGTCTATTATCGCTTGCATGATTGTCGGCTTCATCTTCACGGCGTGCGCGATCCTTATCCCGGGTCCTATTGTGAGCATTTTCGGCGTGAAGAACGAAGGCTTCGACATTGCGGTTCAGGCGCTGGGCGTTATGTGCATTTTCCTGGGTCCCGTGGGATTCCAAATTATGGGTTCCAGCTATTTCCAAAGCAGCGGTCAGCCCATTAAGAGCGCCGTTTTGGAAATGACGCGCCAGATTTTGTTCTTGATTCCCATGTATCTGTTTTTGCCGCCCGTGTACATGCAGCTGTTTGGTTTTACGGGCCTGGAGAGCATTATGGCGTGCTTGCCCACGGCGGATTTCGCGAGCATTTGCGTGACCGTGTTCTTTATGGTGCACGAGGTGCGCAAGGTCCGCAGGTGGCGCGACGAAGCCGTTGCAGCAGGGGAGCCCGTTGACAAGCTGCCCGCCAATTTCGCTGCGTTCCCGGGGGCTGCATCTGCGGGCGCGGCATAAACTCTCAACTTCTTTCGATTTTTAGTCAGATGGCGCGCTCGGATTGGAATGTTTCGGGTGCGCCATTTGCGTTTCTCCGGGTCGTGAGTTTTTAGGCAAGGGGAGAAGTCGGGTTTTTCCTAAAGTGTCCTTTTTATGGCAAGGAATCGATGATTTTGAGAGTTTTTCCCAAATTTTGTCGGGGGGTGTACTTAGTAGCGTCCATCTATCTCTAATACGGGGTACAATGCTTCGGGGTGAATTTTAAAAATGAAAAAGGGGAGACGCCATGCAACTTGACGATATCGAAGTGATTTTGACCGTGGCCGAAACGCGCAGCCTTTCGCAAGCGGCAGAGCGCTTGTATATGTCGCGCCCAGGGCTTTCGCAGCGCTTGACTAATGTTGAGCAGCGATATGGAACGCAATTGTTCAATCGCACGTCATCGGGTGTTTCTCCCACTACGGCAGGCGCTATTGTTATAAAGTTTGCGAAGAAGATCCAAAAATTTGAAAACGCTATGGCGGCAGAGCTTGCCGCGGTGGACGAGCATTTTGACTCAACAATCGAAGTGGGCATGAGCTTAAACGATGGAGTGGAGCTCCTGCCGCGCTTGGTGAAAAAGTTCCACGATATTTATCCCGAAGCAATGGTTCATTTGGACGCAGGTTATGAACCCGAGCTTATCTCTAAGCTAAAAAGCGGAAAGCTCGATTTCGCGATATTGGAAAACCAGCCCATCGAGGACGAGATATCGCGCGAGACGCTGGGCTATAAGAAGCTTTGCTTCTGCGCCCCCATGAAAGCACCCTATGACTGCACGCCGCAGCCTGTTCCCGTGAGCAAGCTTTTGCAGTGGCCCATGATCATCTACGAATGGAACTCGGGCCGCCACATGGTGGGCAACAGGCATTTCCGTGAGCGTTACGGCATTTCGCTGACCGATCACAACATGGTTGCGCGCTTCGATACGCATGAGGCAATGATCAATGGTGTGCGCGCAGGTCTTGGCTGGGGGACGGTTCCCGAATGCATCATGGAGCGCTACAAGCACGATGCCGGGCTGTTGTGGTTCGAGGTCGATACCGACCCTATGCTGTATCCCGTTGATATCTCGTGGCATACCGACCATGTGATTTCTCCCTTGGCGTTGGAGTTCAAAGATTTCATACGGGAAAACCTTCCCGTGGGCTACTTCCGCTGATAAAAAGCGAATTTCCTGATTGCTCGTTATCCTGCGACGCAATGCATCATTCCATTTTTGCTGCATTCCTTTGGGGTGCAGCTTTTTCTTGCGCTGGGGGATAACGTTTCATTCAGGTAGAAAAACTTATCAGCTGCATAAGCTAATTCTGACAGCCATTTCTATGAAGACTCTTCTCCGGTGCTCTTAATGCGACTATTGTTTTATCCAGCAAGAACGAGCGCCGCAAACCCCCTGCGGACAGCTCGGTTCGCTTTGCACGGGTGGAATGCGCAGCCCGTCCGCGCAAAGCGAGCACTCTTCGAACACCTACATATTCTTCCTTCTAGGATGCGCCGCTTCCCCTCCTCCCCCTCTCTTCGCGGCGCATCCTCTTTTTGTCCCCGCTTGCAATTTTTTGTCTTTCGAAACGGCTCTCTCAAGACAGGCTAGAGCAGCCACTTTCGGCAAACGGCTGTATATCGTATACAGACGGCATCAGATTGGCGGCAAACAGCACCTGCACTGGAGATGCCGCAATTTTTACCAAATCCCACATTTGCTGTAAAACAACCTTTACCGCCGCTGCAAAGTTAACTTTTCATGCAAAAAATCGTTTCCGCGGCGGAAGGCAATCGCAACACCCAAACGCCTCCAGGCCGTTTTCACCCCGAAATTGACGGCGTACCTTGTATGCGACAAGCCACGGTGCCTCTTTAGGGATGGGGGTCATCGCCGTGGATGGCAAACTAAATCTTGGCAACGTGCGAACTTGCGCATTCGCACCGCGCCAGGCAATCGGAGAGAGAGGTGAACTGATGGACAAGCAGGAGCTGATTGAAGAGAGCCGCAAGCGTCACGATAGCGATCGCATCTTCTACACGTCGTGCCCCGCAAATGGTTGCTGGGACTCTGCGTGCGTTTTGCGTTGCCACGTGAAAGACGGCAAAATCATTGCAATCGAGCCCGACGATTCCGTCAACAAGAACAGCAGCCGCGAGGATTGTGGCTGGGAGAACATCTGGAAGGGCCAGGTGCAGGCTCGTCCGTGCGCCATGGGCCACTCCTGGAAAAAAGAGCTTTATGCCGAGACGCGCCTTCTTCATCCCATGAAGCGCGTGGGCGAAAAAGGTGCCGGCAAAGGCTATTTCGTGCAGATTAGCTGGGAAGAGGCGCTGGACACCATCGCCGACAAGATGAAGGAGATCAAGGAAAAGTACGGCCCCTACGGCATCTTCCATTCCCAGTACCCGAGCTTTGAGAAGAACGGCTTCCCGCTGGCTCCGTGGTGGAACGCCGGCTTCGGCGCATGGGGCGAGCATTCCTGCTCCGGCCATGCGGCGGGCGAGATGTTCCATATTGGCGTGAACATGCCCATGTGCGCCAAGGGCATCGACGACAACCTGCCCGGTTTCGAAGCATCCGACCTGTTCAACTCCAAGTTGCTGGTTATGTGGGGCATGGATCCCGTTGTTGCTTGGTATGGCCAGACCTCCTACTACATGCAGCTTGCCCACGAATACGGCTGCAAGACGATTGTCATCGATCCGCGCTACACGCAATCTGCCGAGCTTTTGGCCGACCAGTGGATTCCCATTCGTCCCGGTACCGACCTTGCCATGATGCTGGCCGTGGCCCAGGTGCTCTACGAAGAGGACCTCTATGACCACGAGTTCGTTGACCAGTGGGTTGAAAAAGAAGGCTTCGAGCAGTGGCGCGCCTACTGCATGGGCGAGGGCGACGACGGCATTAAGAAGACGCCTGAGTGGGCTGCTCCTATCTGCGCTGTTCCCGCCGAGACCATCCGCGAGTTCGCTCGCCTGTACGGCACCACCAAGCCTGTTCATCTGCAGTATTTCTACTCTTGCGCTAAGCGTCACCTGGGCGATTACTCCGCTGCAGCTGCAATGCTGCTGCAGGCCATGACCGGCAACATCGCCATTGCTGGCGGCTGCCAGACCGGTGCCTGCCTGCCTACGCCGGGCCGCATCATGACCCCGCATGCTGATTGGCAGCGCAATCCGGGCGATTACAAGGTACCCGTGCTCTTCAACAACAACTGCTTGACCGAGATCCTGGCCACGCAGAAGGACTTCTGGGACGGCAAGATTTCTGAAGACACGTTCCGTCATCAGATCGGCTCGCCCGATGATGAGGCGCCGTTGCCCAACGTCCAGATGATCATCTTCGAGAACAACTACGCCAACAACCACTCCAACGTGAACAAGCGTTTTGGCGGCATGGCTTCCACCGAGTTCAACTGGGGCTTCCAGTGGCACATCAACCAGCCCACCGCCGAGCTGTGCGATATCATCCTGCCTGCTCCCGTATGGCAGTTCGAGGGCATGGACGAGTACATGTACGGCCACCAGCGCTTCGTCTCCGGCCCCAACGGCATGCGCAACTACTTCACGTTCTGCGGCCGCGGCGCCGATTTCCCGGGCGAAGTTCGCTCCAAGGAATGGGTGTGGACCGAGATCGCAAAGCGCTTGGGCGTGGCCGAGCAGTACAACCCGCGCATGCTCGACGTTGACGCCGAGCACTGGGTGGATGCTCAGGAGGCCGTCTACAAAGAGGCCATTGAGCAGTGGGCCGCCAACGAGCGCTACATGCAGTACCTGGGCTTCACCGAGCCGGTGACTTACGAGTATATGTGCGAGCATCCCGTGGTGCGCATCGATACCGTTGCCCCCTACCACGCCTTCAAGAAGCAGATGGACGCGGGCGTGAGCCCCTTCCACACCCCCTCGGGCAAGGTAGAGTTCGTTTCCAACTTTGTGAAGAACAACGACATGACCAAGACTCGTTGGCGTGGACAGTTCGATCCCATGCCCGTGTGGCATCCCAGCTACCTGGAAAGCGACATCGGCCATGCGTCCAACGACGGCTTCTACAACCCGAAGGTGGACAAGTACCCGCTGTCTTTGGTTTCCCCCGTTTCCGTCTACCGCCAGCACTCCAGCAACGATAACAACCCGTTCATGCGCGAGGACTGCTACCGCCACGGCGTGTGGATTTCCGCCGTTGACGCTCAGGCGCGCGGCATCAAGGACGGCGACCTGTGCCGCGTGTACAGCGATCGCGGCGAGGCGATGATGGCGGCTTACGTGACCAGCCGTATGATGCCCGGCACCGCGGCCATCCATCACGGCGCATGGTTCCAAACCAACGGCGAGCAGGCCGAGATGAACCAGTTCGGCCAGGACATGCGTGGCACGCCCAACATTCTGCTCGATGACGCGCACCTGCCGCACATCTTGGGTGCTTTGATTATTGCCGGCCTGGTCAACGTTGAGAAAGTCGCTGATGGCGATGTCGAAGGCTTCGGTTCCGAGGCTCAGCGTGGCGGCATGCGCGGCGCGCGCGTTGCCCTGAAGGTTCGCCAGGCTCTGGGCGAGAAGGAGATGTAAGTCATGACGCAGTATGGTTTTTTCTTTGACATGAATCGCTGCTACGCCTGCCAGGCGTGCAGCATTGCCTGCAAGGACTGGAATGGCATTGAGCCCGGCGCAGAGAAGTGGATGACCGTCTACGAATGGGAAGAGGGAACGTTCCCCCTGACCCGCCTGCACGCCTTGGCGTTCTCCTGCGGCCATTGCGAGAATCCCTCCTGCATGGCAGCTTGCGAAAACGGCGCCATCTACAAGGACGAGGAGTTCGGCGCTGTATTGGTTGACCAGGATAAATGCACGGGCTGCCGCAAATGCTACGATGCGTGCCCCTATGGTTCTCCCAAGTTCGCAAGCGACGAGCTGGGTACCAAGATGAGCAAATGCACCATGTGCGTTGACCGCCTGTCTGATGGCCTGGCTCCCGTTTGCACGCTGAGCTGCCCGCTGCGCGCCATGGACTTCGGCCCGCTGGACGAGCTCATTGCCAAGTACGGCGACGTTCGCTACTGCCTGGGCATGCCTGATCCGTCGGTCACCAAGCCGGCGACTCTGATCTGGAATCCGCGCGAGAAGACACCGCTTCTTCCGTACGACGTGGACGAGGCCATTGCCTTGAACCAACAGCGCGGCGACATGGGCACCATGTTCGAGAGCCCGAGTGATTTGACCTCGTTTGACCAGGGCACGATCTACCGCGACGAGCTGCGCATGAAGCACGAGTCGAATGCCGAGCTCATGCGCGCAACGCGCAACGACATGGCGTAATCGCGCTTGCCGTTTGCGAGTTTCGTTCTTGTTCTCAAGGGGAGCCTTCCCGCCGGTTGGCTCCCTGGGGATTCCCTTCCAAAGCATGCGAGATTCTGCACGTTTCGGAAGGGAGATAAAAATAGAGGATAAGGCGTCTGCGCTCCAGGTATAATCGCGAACGCGATTTCTGGGGGTCCGGGTTGCCTTATCGGGTTTACCTTTGAAAGGGGAATTTGATGGAAGTTATAGGCGTTATCGGCATTGTTGTCGGTCTCGTTATTTTCGTCATTGCATCCATGAAGGGTTGGAATGTTCTGATCACCTCCCTTATCACGGCTGCAATCATCGCACTGACCAATGGCATGGATCTTGCATCCGCGATGGTCGGCGGCGACAAATCGTATGTTACGGGCATGGCCGGCTTCGTTCAGAAGAACTTGCTGGTGTTCATGGGCGGCGCTATCATTGGCGAGTTCATGGATAAGTCCGGCGCTGCAAAGTCCATCGCGAACGCGATCATGGGCTCGCTGGGTAAGAAGGGCCCCTTCTTCATCCTTCTGGGCATCGCGCTGGTGGGCGCTATCCTGACCTACGCTGGCGTTTCCATGTTCGTTGCTATGTTCGCGCTTATTCCGTTGGCGCGTCCGCTGTTCAAGGAATCTAACACGCCGTGGCATCTGTTCTGCGCTGCATGGTCGCTGGGTGCCTGCTCCTTTACCATGGCCATGATCCCGGGCGTTCCTGCTGTTGCATGGATCAATGCCGCTAACGGCTGCGGCGTTTCCATGACGGCTGCTCCCATTCTGGGCATCGTGGGCTCCATCATTGCGATCGTCGTTTCCTGCTGCTACATGAAGTTCGCCCTGAAGCGCTGCGAGGCCAAGGGTGAAGGCTACCTGCCCACCGGTGGCGAGGACAATGTCGAAGCCGCAGTCGAAGAGGACAAGAAGATTCCTTCTCTGGGTCTTTCCTTGCTGCCGCTTATCGCACTGATCGCGATTATCATCATCGGCTCCCAGCTCGGCGTGAAGAACGTTGTGTACATCGGCATGGTCGTATCTGTTGTGCTGTGCATCGCTTGCTTCTTCAAGTACCTGCCTTCCGTGCGCGACACGTTGGGTAAGGGCGCTGTGAATGCACTGGGTCCTGCGGTGTTCACCTCTGCCGCCGTTGGCGTTGGTACGGTTGCAGCTGCTTCCGTTGGCTTCACCGTTATCTACGGGGCAATCTTCAACATGCCTGGTGGCACGTATGTTTCCGCTGCTACGATGGCTGCTGCTCTGGGTGGCATTATGGGTTCCGGTTCGGGTGCTGTTGGCATTATCGCTGGCAACTTCTTGGATCCGTATCTGGCTACGGGCGTTGATCCCGCGGCACTGGCCAAGATTATCGCGACCTCCGCGACTATCGGCGGCGCGCTGCCGAACTCTGGCGCGATGTTTGGCATGATGGCTGCCATGGGCCTGAACCACGGCAACTCTTACAAGCACATTGCCGCTATCTCCATTGGCGCAGGCTTGTGCTCCTTGATTGTCATGATCGTCCTGGCGAATATCGGAATCGCCTAAATGCTCTAATGGAGTCCCGCGCGGCGGCGTGGGACTCCGCTTTTCAACCCCACAATCATCTAATTCAAAAGCGTGCCTGTGCACGCATCTCCAAGCGCTTTGTGTCCAAAGCTCTGGGAGATGCGTATGCCAAAAGGGGAGGGTGTTTCTAAAATGGCCGAAATTGAAAACAAAGGCAAGGCCACTGAGCAGGTATCTTTGTTCGAGAAGGTTCCAGAAGACAAGAAGCTTGGTGCGGGTGGTATTGCGTCTATTCTTTCCGGCGTTGTTTCGAGTTTGACCAAGCTTATGGGCGGCGGCATTGTGGCTTTCTACGCTGGTTGCTATGCCGGTTTAGGCGCTGCGGCCATTATGTTCGTGCTGAGCTTCGTTTTGACCACCCTGATTGGTCGTATTTCCTTTCAAGAAGGTCTTCCCAGCAACGTGACTTCTCGTTTGTATGTGTTTGGAACCAAGGGCTCTGCGCTAAATTCCATTATTTGGATTTTCTTGTTCGTGGGCACGCTGGCCATTGGTACGGTTCAGCTGGGAAATGCCATCATTTATTTCTTTGGCATCGAGGGTGCCTTAGGCAAGAACATGCTGTACGTAGGCATCTCGGTGGTTTGGGTGCTCATGGCATTGTTTGGCATGAAAGTAATTGCCAAGTTGAACACCCTTTTCGTGGCGCTTCTTTTCGTGGCACTTGCTGTGGTGACTGTGCAGGTTGCTGCTGGTGGTCATCTGGTGGAGGCGCTGACCCATGGCGTTATGGTTCCTGATGTTAGCCAGCTTGATGGCTTTGCGTATGCGGTGAACTATTCCATCATGACTTCGGGCCTTATGGCTTTGTTCTCATCCGACTTTACGCGCTTCGTGCGAAAGGCCAGCGATGTAAACATGATTGCTTTGGTTGGCAGTTTCTTTGCGGTGCTGACGTATGTGTTTGGCGCAATCCTTGCCTATTATGGTTACGATGTGTCGTACCAGTACTTCTTGGCTCAAGGGCTTGATCCTGCGTCCGCTTCGCGCGCAGCCATTACGAACCCCGGCATCACGTTCGTGCTGTCGCTGGGTATGGCTGGCATGATCATCATCTGCCTGTCGCAGCTGAAAGTGGAAACATCGAACTCCATCAGTTCTTCGAATGCCATGTCTAATCTGTTCAACAGTCTGTTTGGTATTGAGCTGAAATGGCCCGTTGCTGTTGTCTTGACGAACGCTGTTGGTTTGATTTTCATTTTCGGCAACATTCTGGACAAGGTGAACTCCTTTATGTCGGTGGGCTCGATCTTGACCATGAGCTGGGGATTTTTGCTGATTACCGATTACTATATCGTGCGCGGGCGCATGCATATCGGTTCGAAGGGTATTGTTTCCCTGAAATACATTCCTGCAGTGAACTGGCGCGGCATTGTCACGATTGCGGTTTCTGCGATTGTGGGCTGCCTGGTGTACTTTAACGGCCTTGTAAGCGTTCCGGTTTTGGTGGTGGCTCCGTTGACTATGGGACTGCATATCTTGCTCAGCTTGCTGTTCAAAAAACAGGCACTGGCGAAAGATTCCGC
>CAKUFS010000044.1 GCA_934648845.1 uncultured Eggerthellaceae bacterium | reverse complement strand
GAGGTGTCGAAGGACGACAGGTTGAGCTCCGCAAGCGACGAGCAGCTGCGGAACATACAGCCCATGTCCGTCACGGCCGAGGTGTCGAAGGACGACAGGTCAAGGGACGCGAGCGACGAGCAGCTGGAGAACATGGAGCCCATATCCGTTACCTTGGAGGTGTCGAAGGACGACAGGTCCAGCACCTTCAAGGAGCTGCATCCCTCGAACATTCCTCTGGTGGTGGAGACGTTAAAATTGTAGTAGCCCATTGCGGTCACGCTGCCGGTGTCGAACGACGACAGGTCGAGAGACGAAAGCTTCGAGCAGCCGTAGAACATGGCGGTCATATCCGTCACGGCCGAGGTGTCCAGGCCCGACAGGTCCAGGGTCGCGAGCGACAAGCAGATGGAGAACATCTGGCTCATGTCCGTCACCTTGGAGGTGTCCAGGCCCGACAGGTCCAGGGTCGCGAGCGACGAGCAGTATTCGAACATGCCGCTCATATTCGTCACCTTGGAGGTGTCGAGGCCCGACAGGTCCAGGGTCGTGAGCGACGAGCAGCCGTAGAACATGGAGCTCATGTCCGTCACCTTGGAGGTGTCCAGGCCCGACAGGTCCAGTGGCGTCAGCAACGAGCAGCCAGAGAACATGGTGCTCATGTCCGTTACCTTGGAGGTGTCCAGGCCCGACAGGTCCAGGGAGGCAAGCGACTCGCAGCCGGAGAACATGGAGCTCATGTCCGTCACCTTGGAGGTGTCCAGGCCCGACAGGTCCAGGGAGGCAAGCGACTCGCAGCCGGAGAACATGCAATAGCATGTCCTGGCGGACACGCCGGGCTCGATGACGACCGACCAGATGGAGTCGCGCTGGGAATACCAGGGGATGTTGTTGTAGTTGTTGTAGCCGCTTCCCCAGTCCGCCAGCTCGCCGGAGGCGCCGTCCCCCAGAGGCCGCACGGTGAGATAGCCGGCATCATCGATCTTCCACTCGCAGGTGCCCGATTGCTTCCAGCCTGGGGTAAGTCTTGCGCCGCCCTCCGAAAGCGCGGAGAGACCGTCGCTCGCGGGAGCCGCATCAATATCGAAGGCTCCGGCAGCTGTATCCGGTTCCATGGAGGCGGATACATCGCCGGCTTCAGACAAGCTCTCGCCGCCATTCGAATCATCCGCGCCGATGACGGCCGCATCCTGCTGCGCAGCCGGCGAATCCACCCGCGCATCCGATGAGCCTGCCGCTGTCGATGAATCTCCTTGCCCGCCTTGCGTTGCAGTTGCCGCCGGATCTACTTCAGTGTTGAGGGCACCCCCCCCCCGCAAATGCAGGTGCCGGCACGAGACCCAGCACCAGAACAACCGATAGAAGAGCATTTACGATCTTCCGCGATGCAGGAATTCTCCTTCCCATAACCATCTCCTTTGAAACAAACCAGTTAATCTAACCTTCCCAGTATACACCTCGAAGCGTTTTGATAAAAAGCGTTTCTCTCATTTTGATATTGCCGGCAGCAGGGTTCTTTGAGATTGAACAATTAAGGGCATCGAGAGTATGCCTTCATTCGTATCTTTTACATGGGAGCCATGACCCAACCGAAGCAAATCAAAGGAAGCAACGTGTCGCATCCGGTATACAAGGCGCACCGGATGCCCTAGGAGTGGGCGTTGCCGCCCATGCGAGCTTCCGATCACGCAGCCGCCACAAAACCCGCTACACCACTAGCAGGCGCTTGCACGAGGGGCACGTTGCAAGCGGCGCCTGAGTGCGAAGTTGCGCCAAATGAGCGGAATCAATGGAAGCACGACAGCATCCACAACGACCATCAACGTATTTTCCCAGCGCAACGCCACCGCTGCGCAGCGCGACCTTCTTGAACTCCGCAAGCACATTGGCAGGAACGTGCTTGCTCAGCTGCTCGATAGCCGCATTCTGCTGGGCAATTACTCGTTGCAAGGCGCCGCCTTGTTCCTGGAATGATGCGATCTCCTTCGCTTCGCTTGCAGCAACCGATGAAAGCGCTGCTTCGACCTGCTTTTTCACTTGATCGATTTTCTCAAGCTGCGCTACCGCAGCATCGTTTTTCTGCGAGAGCGTCACGCGCTTTTTCGCAATGGTATCCAACTCTTTGGACAGATTCTCTACCGCACGGAAATTGCCAGAAGCAGATGCGTGCTCGATTTCCTTTTGCTTTTCCTTTTGGCGCGCATCCATGCGCTCGTCATCATCAGATATGCGAGAAAGCTCCTGGCGCGCTTGCTGCAAAAGCGCCTCGACCTGCTGCGCCTTCGCCTCTATCTGCGCTTTCTTCTGCCGCAGACGCAGAATTTCCTGGCGCTGCGGAAGCTCGTCAAGTTGACGCTGTGCCTGCGTGCGAGCGAGCATGCATTGTTGCAGCTCCAACAAATCGTCGATGGTCTCGGGTGTTGCAAACATAGGTCCTCCCCGTATCCTACAAGCTTATCCAATTCGCGGTGCGAGGCAATTCTACAACGTTTTCCACGCCCAAATCCCTTACAGACCGATAAAGCACATCAACAAGCGGCTGTTCTGACACGTCGTGGCCCACTTCGATAATGTTCAAACCCGCTTGCGCGTAGGCAAGGGCGTCGTGATACTTCAACTCGCCGCAAATCAGGCAATCGACATTCAGCGCAAGCACGTCGGACAAAATGGATCCTGCACTCCCCTGCGCCGTTACAACGTACCGCACCGATGCCTGGGCGTCCCCCCAAATGCGCGGGGTTCCGCCAAGCGCTTGCTTGCACATCTGGGCCAGCTGGCAGACGGATTTCGCGAAGGTGTCGGTTGCACCAGCAGCTTCGCCGACAACTTCGACGGCGGCTGCCCCGATAGCCCCATCTGCGGTTTCGCCGACAACCACGCCCGAAGTCCCACTGCTGCCAACAGCACCAACACCGCACAAAGCGCCGTAGCCGCGACCCGTATCCGTTGCACCTGGCAGCGGCTGCACCGTGCGCACGTAATCAAGGCCCAAAGCGTTCGGCAGCGCCATAAGGCCTTCTTCATTCATATCAAGCGCCGTGTGGAAGTTCATAAGCGCCACACCTTTTTCGAGCGAAGCATAAATCAAAGCGCCGGGCTGTTGCGCCACGGAAGCTCCCGAAAGAAAACTCTCGGGCGGCCGCAAAAACGCCGGGTGATGCGTGAGCAGCACGTTCACTCCTGCTCGTTTTGCCTGCTCAATCGCGTGAACCGAAGGGTCAAGCGCCACAGCAACACCGGAAACCATGCAAGAAGGGTCGCCCGCCAACAAGCCGGTTCTATCCCAACTCTCCGCATCTTGCGCGGGATATTTCCCCAAAAGCAACCGTTCAAGCTCACCAATGGTGCAACGCAGCGTCATGGAACTCCCTTTCTTCTTGACAAGTAGCACGCGAACTTCGCGCCTCGAACACATTTAACTCAAAGGAATGCGGCGACGATCCCCTGTTGACGTGGGAACCGTTATGTAGCGATATCCTGCTTCGTACATCAGCACATATGCCTTATCTAACCCACGCGTCACGTGCTCGGGAGAATGCGCATCCGTACCCACCGAACAAGGAATGCCAGCACGGCAAAACAAGCGCAAAAGCTCGGGGGCTGGATACATCTGCTGGCAATCGTAATACGCACCCGCCGTGTTGACTTCGACCATCTTATCGGTCGAGGCAAGCGCTTCAGCCATTTCCCGATAGCATTTATCCAGGTCGAAGCTTGGATAATATCCGAATTTCTTCGCTAAATCGGGATGCGCCATGGCATCGATGGGCCAATCTGAGCACGTCGCTTCAATCCATAGCTCAATATAACGCTGCCACACGGCATCGACGCCAAATTCGCTCCATCGACTCATATATGCCGGGTCGTCAAAACCCCAGCCGTCAATGAAATGCACTGACAGCAGCGTATACGCGAACGGCGCAAACGTGTCGCCGCCCATCGCGCGCGTCTCGAAATCCCCCAGCCAATCAAATTCCGCGCCGGCGACTACTTCGATATCCGAATACCGTTGCTGGGCTGCGCTGATTTCCTGTAGATACTGCGGAAGAAGCGCTGCTTCGATTGCGTTTTCCTTCAAAGGATCAAGCGCAGGCGGCAACGGATAATGCTCCGTTACGGCAAGCGTCGTAATTCCCGCTTGGCGCGCAGCGCCCACCAGCTGATCAACGCTACCTTGGCCATGCCCCGAATAAGCCGTATGCGTGTGGCAATTCACCAGTTCCATAGCAAGCTACTTCCGAATGCAATTCTCAAGCGCCGCCGCAAATGCGTCAAGCTGCTCCTGGGTGGTATAGCGCCCCATGGACACGCGAAGCGCGCCGTACGCTTTATCGGGCGGCACGCCCATGGCTTTGAGCACGTGACTTGGATCCAAGCTATGAGACGAGCACGCCGAACCGCCTGAAACGCCGAAACCCGCTTGATCGAGGCGAATGATAAGCGTCTCGCTCTCGAAACCGGAAACTAAAACATGCACAATATTAGGCAGGTACGCCTCATCACCTGCTGCGACCGAAACTGTTGGGGAAACGCGTTTGAGCTGAGAAAGGCGCGCATATAAATCATCACGCAAGCAGCGAAGGCGCGCGGCCTCTGCCGCCTGAGTTGCCACCGCAGTGTGGCACGCGGCAGCAAAAGCGCAGATAGCAGGAACGTTTTGCGTTCCACTCCGACGCCCTTCTTCTTGTCCGCCGCCCAAAAGATACGGCACGTACGGCGTGCGCGCTTTCAAGTACAAAACGCCAATGCCCTTCGGAGCGCCAATCTTGTGCCCTGAAAACGATGCAGCATCTACATCCAAATCCTGAAGATCAACAGGCGTCTTCCCCAGTGCTTGCGTTGCATCCGTGTGAAAGAGCGCGCCAGCCTTGTGGGCAATCTCCGCAAGCTGCTTGATAGGCTGGATGCTGCCCACTTCGCTGTTCGCCATCATAATGGAAACCAGCACGGTATCGTCGCGCAACGCTTGCTGCAAAACAGCGGGGTCCACAAACCCGCGGGAATCCACCGGCAGATACGTGACCGCAACGCCTTCGCGCTCCAGGCGGTGCGCCGGCGCCAATACCGCATCGTGCTCAATGGCAGATACGATAACGTGGCCGCCCCCATGAATACCGCGCTTCTCGCGCTGCTGCAATGCAGCGCGCGTCAATCCGAACAGGGCAGCGTTATCGGATTCCGTAGCGCCCGACGTGAAGATGATCTCGGGAGGACGCTTCGCATGTAAGCTTTCGGCAACGCTGCGCCGCGCTTTCTCCAAAAGCTCGAAGGCATAACGTCCCGGTCCATGCAGCGAGTTCGCATTTGCACCACCCGCCGTCATATGAACAGCGCCCGGCTGCATGAACTGCGCCAACGCATCTGCGGCTTCAGGGCACAGGGGCGCCGTTGCCGCATAATCAAGGTAAACGTAATCGTTCATTCTTACCCGCTTATTCTCACTTGCTTGTCACAAAGGCTGATTTTTTCGCATGCTAAGCCAGCCAGTCGCGCGCTATTGCACGTCCTGTTGGGCCTGGCGTGCCGCTGCTTCGATCTCTTTCAGTGCCTGCGCCGGATCTTCTGCGGCATAAACGGCATTTCCGCAAACAAACACATCGGCACCTGCCTGGGCAACGCCGGCAACCGTCTTCAAGCCAATACCGCCGTCAACTTGAATCAGCGGTTCTACCTGGTGCTTTTTCGCCATTTCGACAACTTCGGCAACTTTCTTATCGCTGCCTTCGATATAGGACTGGCCCGAAAAACCCGGCTCAACGCTCATGATAAGCACCATGTCCAGCTGCTCGATGACAGGCTCTAAAACGGAAACGGGAGTCTTCGGCTTTACGGACAGCGCTGCGCGCGCACCCGCCTCATGCACCATATCAAGCGCTTTTCGCATATCGTCAACACAGTCGAACGCTTCTGCATGCATCGTAATCATATTAGCGCCGGCAGCCAAATACCACGGCAGCTGCTCAAGCGGATTAGAAATCATCAGATGAACGTCCAAAGGAATGCGCGCAATGCGAGCGAGCTGCTTGACCACGGGCACGCCAATAGTCAGATTCGGCACAAAATGACCATCCATAACGTCAACATGGATATACCCTGCACCGGCATCTTCGATAAGCTTGATCTGACTTTCCAGATTCATGAAGTCGGCGGATAAAATTGACGGGGCGATCTTTGGCTCCTGGAACATGGCTACTCCTTTTTCGTTTACTTTGCCGCTCATTCTAGCGCAAAGACAGCAGTGGCCTTGCAGATATCGGTATTATTTCGCGATTTGTTAATGGCAAGAGCGCGCCCCAGCTCGCGTATAATAAAACATGCAGGTTTTTGGAAGCCACAGAGAGGCACCTTATGCAAACCCATGCCGCGCCCTTCGACGCAACCGTTCAATATTACGTGTATCGCAGTCCCTACGGTTTTTTGACCATCCAGGCAACGAATACACATGTGACCTGCATAAAGTTTGGAGAAGAAGAACTCAGCGGACCGTGCAAGCCCAATCGACTGACCAATCTTATGGCAACCGAGCTTCTGGAATATTTCGCGGGCAAAAGACAAGCATTCGATATTCCGTTGGCGCCTGCCGGCACGGCATTTCAAAAAGACGTGTGGCGCGAAATCATGAAAATCCCCTACGGAGAAAGTGCGGCCATATCTGCCATCGCCGCACGCTTGGGCGATGAATCGGCATATCGCGTTGTCGGCACTGCCGCAAAACGCAGTCCCTTGGCCATTGTGGTGCCAACACACCGCATTTGCGCGGCACCAGGCCGCAAACTCAACGCCACGAAAGCAAATGTATTCAACGCTGCCCTGCTCAAAGCGGAGCGCCATTATTTAGGGTTGGAATAAAGAGGCAGACGCGTTGCAACCGCGCAAAGCGCCCTGAAAACCCTAGTAGAACTCTGGCTTGAGCGGACGATCAAGCAGGCGGTCGGATACCAGGCGCGGGTCGAAGTCTTCCCATACCACGCGGCGCACGATATCGGTAATAGGCAGCTCAACGCCCACTTTTGCCGCCAGTTCGCCAAGCGTTTTGCACGCAACGGCGCCTTCGGCCACCATATGCGTTTCCGCGGTAAAATCATCAAGCGTCTTGCCCTGCGCAATCATCTCACCCAAGCGGCGATTGCGCGAATGCCGCGACATGCACGTCACAATCATGTCGCCCGTGCCCGCAAGGCCCATGCAAGTAAGCGCTTGCCCACCGCATGCCGTAACTAAGCGGCTCATCTCCGCCAAACCGCGCGTTTGCAGCATGGCGGCCGTGTTGTCGCCGTAGCCCAAGCCGTACGCGCAACCCGTTGCGATAGCAATGACGTTCTTGAACGCAGCGCACAATTCAACGCCCAAAACATCGGTGCTCGCGTACGTTCGGAACGAAAACGTAGCAAAAAGCTCCTGGAACAGTTGGGTTGTTTGCTCATTCGCGCTGGCAATAACAGTAGCGGATGGCGTGCCTAAGATGACTTCCTCTGCATGATTCGGGCCCGAAAGTGCAGCAAGACGGCTCGCGTTCCCTAAAACGTCTTCGAAAATTTCGACGCCAACCATGCCCGTTTTAGCCTCGACGCCTTTCGAGCAAATAATGATAGGAAGGGTGTCGCTTACGAAAGGAGCAATCGCCTGAGCCGTTTCGCGCAGCGTAGACGACGGCATGACGATCACGCATGCCTGCGCGCCCGAAAGTGCCTCTTCGTGGCTTTTCGTTGCAGTAACGTTCTTGCTAAGCGCAACATCGCTCAGATAACGCGGGTTCGCGTGGTTTTCGTTGATGCAGCGCACAACTTCATCCTTGCGCGCCCAGAGAAGAACCTCATTATTGTTTTTTGCAACGACCTGCGCCAATGCCGTTCCCCACGAGCCAGCGCCAATTACTGCAACTTTCATGACACCCTACTTACCTGCAGCTTTCTTGCCGCCAATCTTGTTCTCGGTACCGTGCGCCAAGCGCTCCATATTCGAGCGATGCGACCACAACACCAGAATCCCAATCGCGAAACACAGCACAATTGCCAACGGGTTGCCCCAATATACGTACAGTCCGATAAACGGGAAAATAACCGCTGCCGCAATCGAACCGGCAGAAACCGCCTTCGTGAAGAAAACGAACAAAATAAACGCCGCCAAGAGCAGCAAAAACCATTGGAAGCCGAACGCCACCACGGCAACGCCCGCACCACACGCAACGCCTTTACCGCCGCGCAGCTTCAACCAAGGAGTAAAAATATGTCCCATAACAACGCTCAGACCAGCGATAATGACAATCAGACGCGTATCGGCAAACGATTGCGTAATCCAACCTGCGTCCAGCGCCACGCTACTCAAAACGTTCGCAAGAACGCATGCGACAATCGCCTTTGCAAAGTCAAGAACAAAGCAAGCGTAACCAACTTTCTTGCCATAAGATCTGATCATATTCGTGGTGCCAATATTGCCACTGCCGTGTTCGCGCACGTCATCGTGATAAAACGCGCGCGAAAGCACCACGCCCCACGGAATAGATCCCAGCAGGAACGCCTCAACGATAACGGCCAAAATGACACAAGCTTGCAACAGCATGTCACTAGTCTTTCTTCTTGAACTTGAAGTACACCGGGGTGCCTGTCAGATCAAACGACTTGCGGAAACGATTCTCCAGAAAGCGCTCAAACGAATCGGTGATCAGGTCAGGATGGTTCACGAAGAACGTAAAACGCGGCGGGCACACATCGGTTTGCGTCATGTACTTCATGCGCAGAATCTTGCGACCCTTGGAAATAGTGTGGCCCGTTTCACGAATCTCGCTCAGCCAGTTGTTCAATGCGCTGGTAGAGATCGTCTTGTTATAGTTTTCGAAGACTTGATCGATGGCTTCCCAAATGTGATCGACGTTCTTGCCCGTTTTCGCAACCGCGGAAACAACCGGCGCATAGCTCACGAACGTCATGCGATCTTCAATTCTGTCGCGGATGTCTTGCTTCTTTTCAGGGCCTTCTACCAGGTCCCATTTGTTCAGGACAATGACCATAGCGCAACCGCGCTCGGCAGCGTATCCCGCAACGCGCTGGTCTTCGTTTGTCAGACCAATCTCGGAGTCAATCACCAGAACCGCCACGTTCGCGCGGTCAATCGCGCGCATTGCACGTACAAAGCCGTAGTACTCAACGTCTTCTTCAATCAGGCTTTTACGGCGCAGACCCGCAGTATCAACAATGGTGTACAGCTTGCCATCGTGCTCCACCAGCGTATCAACGGCATCGCGCGTGGTGCCGGCAACATCGGACACAATGGAGCGTTCGTTATTCGTCATCTTGTTCGTGAGCGATGACTTGCCCGCATTCGGGCGACCGATAATGGCAATATTCACACTCTCGGGATCAGGCTCAATATCTTTGTCCAGGCCCATCTCGCGCAGCTTATCAATAACGGCGTCCAGAAGATCGCCCGTACCATTACCGTGCGTGGCAGATACCGGCCAGGGGTCGCCCAAGCCCAGGGAATAGAATTCCCACATATCATCATACTTATTCGGGGTATCCATCTTGTTCACCAGCAGCATAATAGGCTTGTCGGAACGACGCAGAATACGCGCAACAGCCTCATCATCAGCCATGATGCCCGTTTTCGCGTCTACCAAAAACAGAATCAAATCCGCCTCGTGCGTTGCTTCGATAGCCTGAGCGCGAATGCTTCCCTGGAATTTATCATCATCGCCCATCTCGATACCACCGGTATCGATAAGCTTGAAGGAAACGCCGTTCCAGTCGGCAATATGGTACGAACGGTCGCGCGTCACGCCGCGCATTTCATGGACGATTGCCTCGTCCGCCTGAGCAATCCTGTTCACGAACGTGGATTTACCCACATTGGGGCGACCCACCACGGCAATAATCGGCAAAGGCATAGAAAACCTCCCTTGTATTCAAAAAGTCGCAATGACTCTAAGCGCATAATTGCACTAGTATTCCAGCATGAATGTTTATTATCGCAGGAAAAAGGAATAAAAAGTTATATAAGCTGAATGATTTCACGAAGAAACCCTGAAGGGTTGCAAGAAACCGCATGAACGGCAATGCCTGTTTGCTCGCAAATCTCATCAAGCGTTCCGTCGTCAAGCAGCACGCCATCGTCATTGAGCACCACCTTGGGAACGGCCACAATGTATGCGCTCTTGGGGTTGAGCTCGTTTTCTTCGATGAGCGCCTGCGCAATATCATAGGAAGTCAGAAGGCCCGTTACATCAACATTTCCACCGAAAAATCTATTCTCAACAGGAAGAACGCGCAGGTATTCCGCAAGAGGGCTCGCTTCAACCAGCTGTGAGAAAAACGGCATCATGGCATAACCGACCACGATAACTGCATGTTTCTCGGTGCGCTGCAGCGCGCCCGCAAGCTTAGACGCAAGGCCCGATTCCACGCATTTGTTCCAATCGTCAACAAACGTGCGGATAATGCCCACGCCATCTTCGAACATGCCAAAGTCGCCATAAAAATCTGCGGAAGGCAACTTATCCAGCATGTTTTCCTGATATGCATTGCGATAGAACTCATCGGCGGCGAAAACCCATGCATGGCCGCGATGACGCAGCGCGTTTCGCTGATACCGATCAATCAAGCGCAAAACATCACGGGCGGCATAGGGGCTATTGAAGCTTCGCTGAAATATGTCCTGATGACGCGTATATCCCAAGGGAACAATGCCCACTTCCACAATGCCAGGACGCGCATACGCCCACTCAAGCGTGCGTGCAAGCTCTTCCCCATCGTTCACACCCGGCACGAGCACAATTTGAACATGCATCTCAATGCCCTGGTCAAGAAGACGCTCGATTACCTGCATGCCCCACGGCGCATGCTTGCCAATAAGCCGCTCACGCACTTCTTCCGACACGGCATGAAGGGAAACGCGCAACGGCGAAATACGCTGCTCCACAATGCGCGCCTCGTCTTCAGCGGTCACGTTCGTCATGGTCACAAACGTGCCCGAAAGAAAACTCAAACGGAAGTCATCGTCGCGCAGAGACAGCGACGGACGCATATTCGCAGGTAGTTGGCGCATGAAGCAAAACGTACAGGCATTGCGGCACAATTTGATGCCATCGAATACCACACCTTCGAACTCAAAGCCCCAATCCTCATCGGGATAGCGCTCAAGCGTGACGGTTCCTTCATCGCCCTCAAGATCAACATACGAGACATCAATAACATCATCGGAAGTTTGCCAACGCCAATCGATGATATCGCGCAGCGGCACACCGTTGACCGCCGTTATACGACAGCCTGGCTCAAAACCAGCGTCATACGCAGGAGAATCTTCCAAAACGGCGCTGATGATAGCCGCAGGGGCAATGCCGGCGCTTTGCGCCGCTATGTCACGCGAAGGATAAATGCTCACATGCGCTCCAAGCAATCGACTAGCTCCTTGATCTGCTCTTCCGGCGTTGATGCGCCCGCCGAAACGCCCACGGTAGCGCATCCGTCAAACCACGATGGATCAATGTCTTCCACGTCTTCTATATGATAGGCCGCAGGAGCCGCCGCCTTGCAGATTTCGAAAAGACGCGTGGTGTTCGATGAGTTTTTCCCACCAAGGATAATCATAACATCAACTTGCGAAGATAAAGCCGC
>CAKUFS010000043.1 GCA_934648845.1 uncultured Eggerthellaceae bacterium | reverse complement strand
CGACCTGGGAAAACGCTGCTATTTCATGATTTCAAAGAAGAAAATCCACCGAAAAGTGGGTCGTTTTTATCATGCCGCCATCAAGATGGACGGCATGATGCCAGGGGAAGAAACATCGCTGAATTGTTGACAAAAGGTGGGGTAATTTGTCAACAAAGGACTACAAGTCGGTTGCCCAGGCGCCGTTTACGAAAACAGGTACTTCTTCCCCGTTTTGCTTGATGCCGGTAATGTTCAAATCCGCCGTGCCAATCATGAAATCAACGTGGGTGGCCGAATCATTTACGCCGCGTTTCTGCAGTTCATCGGCAGAAAGATCGCGACCACCCTCGATGCATTCGGCAAAACCGCGCCCGAGTGCTAAGTGGCATGCCGCGTTCTCATCGTAGAGCGTGTTCAGAAATAGGATACCCGTGCGCTGAATGGGATTGCCGTATGGCACCAATGCGCACTCGCCTAAACGGCAAGCGCCTTCATCGGTTTCGATGATAGACGCCAGCACGTCTTCGCCTTCGCCCGCCTGCCAGGAAACAGCGCGGCCGTCCTTGAACTCAATGCGGAGATCACGCACGAGCGCGCCGCCGTGGTTGAGCGGCATGCTGGCAACCGCAACACCGGATGTACGACTCCAATCAGGCGTGGTGTAGATTTCCTCGGTGGGCATGTTGGGATAAAAACGCTGGCCAGACACGGTGGTTTCTCCACCGCCGGCCCACAGACCAGCACGGTTAAGACCCACCGTCAAATCGGTGCCCAAAGAATTGCGGTAATGCAGTGCGTCGAAGTTCTGAGCGTTCAACCACGCCACACGCTCGGAAAAGCTCTGATCGTGAGCGCGCCAGGCAGCCAAGGGATCATCGCCATCGGCGCGCGCGGTGGTCAAAATGGCATCCCATAAGCGCTCAACCGCTTCGTCTTGCGGCAAATCGGGAAACACCCGCGCTGCCCACGCAGGGCTTGCCGCGCCGGCAATCACCCACACGTTGCGGCCAAAATCCATGCCATCGCGCCAATCGCGGCACGCTTTTGTTGCGGCAAGCTGGAATGCCGAAAGCTTTTTGGGATCAACGCCGGCAAAGCCCATGGGGTCCTCGCTGGACAGAAACAGCAACGCCGCGCCACGTTTCGCCATACCGTTTTGCAGCAACGCGCGCCATTCCGGAAACGCGCGGAAGCTCTCAACGGGTTTGCAATCGTAGTTGATGCGGCTTACCTGCTCGTCGGCGAAATACGTGGTCACGTTGCTTGCGCCCGCCGCATACGCCTGCGCCACGATTAGACGCACCAGCGACGCTTGCGTTACATCGGCGCTCACATACAGCTCTTGACCAGGCTGTATGTTGCAGCCACCGCATACCAGCAAGCGAGCGTACTTTTCCAATGCAGCAGTAGAAGGCATATCGTTTCCTTTCGTGGTGACGCGAACCAGCGCACGCCGTTGCAACAGCGCAGAAGTTCCCTGCGCGCAAATGCCCATAAATCAGCGCACCAAGGCCGGCAAAGACAGCCGGCTCTACTTGCGCGCTGCGAACAAGTTTACGCCATAAGCTTGGAATCTTCCACTTTCTCCACATACCAAGACATGAATTTCGCGAACGGCTTGCGAAGCAAAAGACCCAGCAGAAGCGCAGGCAAACACCAAACGGCGACCATCGCCATCTCTTGCCAGAACACGTTTCCAAAGACGCCGAACATGGCTTCGCGCATAGCCGCCACCACGTGCGTTGCCGGCAAGAACGGACTGATTCCCTGCACGAACCACGGCAGCAGCTGCAGCGGATACGAGCCGTTGCAGCCGGTCACTTGCACGATAAGCAGAATAACCGCCACCGCCTTGCCCAGGTTGGCAAACGAGACCACCAGCGAATAAATGAAGAACGTGAACGTTAGGCTGGACACCCAATAGCACACCATGAACAGCAGCGGATCGGTAACTTGCGCATGCAAGAAGAACATGTTGCCCATCGCAAGAATGGTGCTCTGCGCGAACGAGATGAATGCGCAAATACCGAAATGTCCGAAGAATTCGTGGCGCGGCTTGATAGCTCCCACCGCCTCTGTTGCCTGGTCAAGCACCTTTTGCGAAGAGCGCGGCTTCACGCCTACCAGAATCAGCAAAGCGCCCACGAACATGCCGATAGTCGCATACAGGGGCATCATGGACGAACCGAAGTTATCCGCCTGATACAAGGCATGGCGCTCAACACCAACAGGGGCCGCCAACGCGCTGGAAAGAACATCCAAGTTCGAACCAAGAAGCGCGCGTATCTCATCGACGTCTTCCGCGGAAAGCGCCGTAAGAATGCTCTCCGACACATCATGAAGCGACGAAGACACAACCCTAAGCTTGCCCGCTACCGTCGTAAGCGTTGATGTGGCATCGCTCATGCCGCCTCGCGCGGAATTCAAGCTGCTATTCAAATCGTGCGCAGCACCCACCAGCGAATTTGAAAGCGTAGAGGCAGAAGAGCGCAGTTGGCTTATGGCGTCGGCTACTTCGTTGACTTTCGGACGCAACTGCTCTTCAATGACTTGTTTGAGCTCTTCAAGTGCCCCTTTTGCCAGGTCGATTCGATTTTGGATCAAATCGGGCTCTATGGGAACCTCGCCCGCCTCAATGGCATCGGCTGTATCGTACAAGCTCTGCTGAAGCTCCGTCATGCGCGCAATGGAAGCATCTGCAGCCGCAATAGCCGCCGCGTTGCCTTCAGGATTTTCTTGCGCCATGGCATCACGCATGGCCTGGTACCGCTCAATCTGAACGCCCAGATTATCGGCTTGTTGGCGCAGCGCATCGGCAGTTTCTTGCGCGTTGGGCAGCTCGCCTTCGCCGGGAACGTTCAGGTCGATAGTGGACAAGTGATCGATGCTTGACTGAATAGCGGCAATCATGTCGTCAAGCGCTTTGTTCAACGCGTCAACGACGTCTTGCGCATCGGACAAGCCATTGCTCACGATTCCCGTTACCTGCTGGGCCGAAGAGTACGTCTGCGACACCAAACCCGATGTGCCATCAAGCACCGCCATGGATGAATTTGCCAGCGAAGCGTACAGCTCCAAGACACTTGCCGTCTTGTCAATGCGCCCGCTCATGCCGTCAATGTCTTGCGCCATAGCGGCAATGCGACTTTGAACGTCGGCGTTATCCATGTACTGGCTCACCGACTGCGCGATTCCGAGCGCAATATCGGCAAGTGTTTCCGCAAACACTTCGTTGACCTGGTATGACACGCTATCGGCACCTTGCGAGGTAATCTTAGGCGCAATCGCGTTCTTCTTCTCGTTCGTGTAATAGACCAGCGGGGCGCGCGTTCCATCGTCTTGGTAGAACGTGAGCATCGCACGCGAGAAACCTTCGGGAATTACCACGGCAGCGTAATAGCGACCCGACATCGTGCCGTCAATCGCGTCATCGGCCGATGTAAACACCCAGTTGATCTGGTCATTTGCGCGCAATGCCGACACCACTTGTTCGCCCACGTTTACTTTCAGCGGGAACAAATCGCTCTTGAAGCCTTCGTCGTTGCTGGCAACGGCCACGGAGAGCTCGCCGGTGTTATCGAACACATTCCAACACGAAAGCACGTTATACCAGGTGAAAAGCGAAGGCATAAGCGCCAAGCCAATGGTGATAATGACCGTGACCACGTTGGAGAACAGCGCACGCATCTCAAGGGAGAAGATTTTTGCAATCTTACGCATGGCGCTCACCTCCTTCCCCTGGCAGCGATTCCGTGGGCGCAGCACCCTCTTCTGTCACACCCCCAGCGGACGTTTCCGCCCCCGCAACCGGGGTCGCTGCAGACGCCGGGGCGGAGGTTGCCGCCGCGGGAGCCGCAGCAGGCACACCGGAATCGCCCGCCATTGATGCAACGGCGGAAATCGTTGCGCTTAAGGCGTTTACTGCAAGCGTTGCGCGGGAGGAGTCATCAGTCGCAGCGGCCGACGTGCGGCAATGACTATCCTCTTTCGCATCGGCGTACAAACGCGACGAGTAAATCGAGTGAAGTTCAGGCGTTTCCATATCGCCCAAAGAAAGCTGCCGCTCAAAACCTTCGCGCAGATTCTCAACGACCGTCAAGAACACAAGCAGCACCACCAAGCAAATAAGCCACACCGTAAGCAGCGTCACCTTCTCGCCTACCGTCAGGCCAAGCACAATGCCGAACACCACAGGAACAACCACGCCGAAAATAATTGCGCCCTTAATCAAACGCGGATATAGCGACTTAAAGTGTTCGTAGCGGCGCAGCATCTCTTCGCGATATTCCTCCTGGTCGGACAAGGCGCTCGTGATCCACGACAAACGGAAGCCGCGCGCGGGAATCTCCACGTCTTCGCCGTTATAAATACCGCTTTCTCCCAACTGCTTGGCAAACGTGCGATTCACGCCCGCAAGCGAGGGGCGCAGGCACACACCCAGCGCCAAAAAGATCACGAAGTACAGCGCCAACATGGCAACGTCATGAACGTAGGTAAGGCCATAGAAGCCGCAAATCGCCTCGCGCAGAGCGCCAATGCCATACGTGAAGGGGAAAAACGGACTAATAGCCTGATAGAAGCCGGCCATCATCTCAATGGGATACAAGCCCGTGGCGGAAGGAATCTGCATGAACACCAAAATGATGCAAAGACCCTTGCCTACGTGCTGGAACAGCACGGAAAGCGCGTAGATGATACTCAAGTACGCAAGCGAAGCCATGGCTGAGGCAAAATACATTGCGCCGACGTTTTGCGCATGCACTCCCAAAAATATCAGGCCCGTGCAGCAAATGGCCGATTGCAGTACCGCAAAGAGCGAGAACATGATGAAGCGGCTCACGTAGCGCTGCGCCACCGTGAGGTTCTTGATGCCTTCTGCATCGACCTCTTGCCGCATGATAACCAGCAACATGAACGCGCCAATCCAGAACGTCAAATTGATGAACAGCGGCGCCATGGCAAAGCCGTAGACGTCCACTTCATAGAGCTTTTCGGTCACAACCGTTGTAGGAGAGCTCATGAAATTCGCAATAGCATCGGAATCAATCGTGCCATTTTCCACAAGCGACGTAATGGCATTCGAACTTGCCAAACTCAAAAGGCTCACTTTCAGCGCGGACAAGTCACCCGAAAGCGTTTCAAGAAGACCGTCGGTTTGACCCAACGCATCATGCGCGGTGTCAAGCGCGCTATCAAGGGAGTCCAGAACGGTTTTTGCCTGATCGATAAGCAATTGTTGACTGGAAGCCGTTGCCTGAAGCTGTGCTGACGCAGAACTCATAGATCCCAATCCCTGCGTTACTGCGGGAATCATGGTGCCGAAAAACGCTTCCGAGCACTTCTCCAACGCCGAGATTGCAGCCTGCAGCTCTTCGCCATAACCCGCCGCTTGCGCCACATCTTCCAGGGCGTACAACGCGGTGAGCGCTTTGTTCACGGCCTCCATGGCCACGGGGGTAATATCGACAAGCGCCTGCTGCACCTCAGTTGTTTTCTGGGAAACTTCTCCCAAGTCGCCCTGCACTGCATCAAGCGCCTGGCGCGCTTCATCAAGGGCAGTCAGCGCATCAGAGCGCATATTTTGAGCCTGGTAGATGGTGTCGTTGACATCCGAGAGTTGCGAGCGCGCCTGAGCAACCGCAAGAATTGCATCGTCTACCTGCATCGATGCTTCGGAGCTACCTTGGCTTATGGCTTCCTGGGACTCGCCGAGCGCCTGAGTAATTGCCTCAACCACAATATCGCTCACTGTTTTCACGAACGTGGAATTGATGGTTTCCTCAAGCGTGGTGGAGCCGGCATCGGTGATTTTAGGGGACACCGGACCTGTTTTCATATTCACGTAATACTGGATGTTCGGCTGCTGGAAATCGCCCGAAAGCAGCGTAAGAAGATTTTCGGTGAAGTTTTCGGGGATGACGAACACCGCATAATCGCGTCCCGCTTCAAGATCGGCCATGGCGGTGTCGTAATCAGCGAATTGCCAGTCCAACTGGTCGTTTTCATGCAGCGCATCAATAATGAGCGCACCCACGTCAAGGTCCCCCGTAAGCTCGTGCGATCCGCCCTTATCCTGGTTGACCACTGCCACGCGCATGTTTCCCGTGTTGTTGTAAGGGTCCCAAAAGCCCAACACGTTGTACCACGTGTACAGCGAGGGCAGAACCAAAAGCGCCAGCACCACCACAATTGCCGCAGGAGCTTTGAACAGACGAATGAAATCGCGCTTGAGGATTGCCAGCACGTTTCTCATGGATCTTATAACCTTCCTATCGAAATCAAAGCGCTCAGTCGCGCTTGCGCACAAGCAATCCAAGCGCAGCAAGACACAAAAATGCACGCATGCGGATGCTTGGAAAAAATCGCTATTCCAAATTATTTTAGTAACGTTCAAACAAAATAATTCGCTCAAAAGGAAAAGCGTATACTTTCCGTAAAATTGTAAATGCCCAGCTTCAGGGCGAAATTCCGCTCAGACAACATTTCTTCAGCGGTAATACTCAAATTTGATTTAAGTGGGTCGAAACTTGCCAGCGATTTGCGATGGTCGGGCTTTGCGCAGTGTATCCCTGTCCGCGCACAGGGGTTCTTTCAGCAGCTCGTTATTTTTTACGGTGAATGTCTTGACAAGACACTTCTTGACGATTCTTTGAATTTTTCAGCCACTCCCCTTCTGTTCGTTGTTTTTTCAAGACACTTTTCGTATAGTGAAGACACAACAGGAGGTCATCTATGGAAATCGGACGAAAAATAAAAGAAGCACGAACCGCAAAGGGCCTAACCCAGCAAGAGCTGGGCGACCAGATTGGCGTGCAAAAATCCGCCATTGCGAAATACGAAAGCGGACGCGTGGTCAACATCAAAAGAAGCACGCTCCAAAAAATCGCGCAAGCGCTTGACCTTGCGCCCTCGGAACTGATTTTCGACGAAGCTCCCCGCGAAAACAAAGTAACCGCACGAGCCGCCAAAGACACTGCCAAAGACACTGCCAACGTTGCAACAGCAACTGCAACAGCAACCGAAACGGCTACCGCATGTGCAAATGCCGCCGAAGCTGCATCTTCCCCTTCTTCTTCCCGTTCGATCAACCCCACGCCAGAAAGGTGCACCATGAGAACATTCAGCAAATCCACGAAACTCAATAACGTGTTGTATGACGTCCGCGGCCCCGTTGTTGACGAGGCAGCACGCATGGAAGCACAAGGCGCCTCCATCCTGAAGCTCAACATTGGCAATCCTGCGCCGTTCGGTTTCCGCACGCCCGATGAAGTGGTGTACGACATGAGCCGCCAGCTTACGAGCTGCGAAGGCTACTCCGACGCGAAGGGCCTGTACTCTGCACGTAAGGCAATCATGCAATATTCCCAGATCAAGGGCCTGCCTAACGTTGACATCGAACATATTTACACCGGCAACGGCGTAAGCGAGCTTATCAATCTATGCATGAGCGCACTTCTGAACGATGGCGACGAGATTCTGATTCCCTCCCCCGATTACCCGCTGTGGACCGCCTGCGCCACGCTTGCCGGCGGCAAGGCCGTCCACTACCTTTGCGACGAAGAATCCGATTGGTACCCTGACATCGACGACATGCGCGCAAAAATCACGCCGAAAACAAAGGCTATCGTTATCATCAACCCGAACAACCCCACCGGTGCGCTGTACCCCCGCGAAGTGCTTGAGAAGATCGTTGATTTAGCGCGCGAGTTCCAGCTCATGATCTTCTCGGACGAAATTTATGACCGTCTGTGCTTCGACGGTCTGAAACACGAATCCATTGCAAGCCTGGCGCCGGATGTGTTCTGCGTAACGTTTTCCGGCCTGAGCAAATCGCACATGATTGCCGGCTACCGCATTGGCTGGATGGTGCTTTCCGGCAACTTGAATGCCGCGCGCGACTACATTGAAGGCATCAACATGCTTTCCAACATGCGCTTATGCTCGAACGTGCCGGCACAGTCCATCGTGCAAACGGCGCTGTGGGGTCACCAGAGCGTGGAAAGCTACGTTGTACCCGGCGGACGCGTGTACGAACAGCGCGAATATATTTACAAGGCGCTCAACGACATTCCCGGCATCTCCGCCGTGAAGCCAAATGCCGCATTCTACATCTTCCCGAAGATCGACATCAAGCGCTTCAACATCACCAACGACGAACAATTCGCACTCGACCTGCTAAAAGAAAAGAAGATTCTGCTTATCCATGGCGGCGGCTTCAATTGGCAGCAGCCCGATCACTTCCGCGTGGTGTACTTGCCGCAGATGGACGTGCTCAAAGAATGCATGGGCAAGCTGAGCGACTTCATGAGCCACTACCGCCAAGCATAGTTGTTGTCAAATTACCCCACCTTTTGTCAACAATTCCGCCGGCATCGCGCGCCGTACGCACAATGCGCTACAATAGCAACTCGATTATGTACCAAGGTGAAAGCGAAAGATTTTTAAGCTATGGAAAACATGAACGAGAAGCTAACGGCGCGCTTCGATGCCGTGAAGAAAATCGTAGACGAATTGGATTACGCGGGGCTTATGGAGCGCGATGCTGCCGCCGATGAATACGATGGCGAAAGCATCCTTATTGCCCTGTGCGCAAACCCCAAATTGGGCGAAAAAGCGAACGCCCATCTGTTCGGCTTCATTTTCAGCTACTTGTTCAACGACCCAAAGCCCAGCCAGGCGTGGTGCTATTTGGCAGCACAGCGTTTATGCGCCGAAGTTCCCGCCTTCCCCGACGATCCAGCTGATGGCATTACCGCAGCTCAGGGCATTTTAGCAAAGCTTGGCATTGAGCAGGTCATGCAGGAAATGGAATCCTCGCTTGCCGCCAGCGACATCCCCGAGGGCGTGATTCCCCATGTGGTGCTGCGCATGGCGCTTCAAGCCGCCGGCATTAAGATGTAACCGGTACGTCGCACGGGCAAACTGGAAAACACCCCAGGTCAATCAACCGCTTCTAAGCTAATCGTGCGTCATGAAAAGACCTCTTTCATAGCTTGAAGGTGCGCGGCATGCGCTCAAGACGTCATAGAGCAACTACAATCGCAACAATAGACAACGATGATAATTTGAACTTATCCAAGGCGCGCGGCAAGAGCTTGAGCCAACGTGCGACGCTTTGGATAAGTTGAGCGAGCCGCAGGCGCATAGAAACATTATCCAAGCGGAGCCCGCTTGGCGAAAGCTGCTCGCCGCGCGCTATAGCAGTACGAGCTTGCTACGCGCTGCGCGCTATAGTGCGCACTTGCCGCACGCCGCGCGCCTTCGCCAAAAACTACAGCAAAAAGCGGCTCGGGTTGCCTTGACGCACGGTTGTGCGCTCTTCCCCTTCGGCAAACGTCGGCCCATTCGTCAGGAAGTTTTCGCACATGCGGCATACTTCCTTTACGGATGCATCGTATTTCAAATCGGGATTCAGAATCATCGTGATATCGCGCGCCACCACGTGGGTCGGTCGGTCGCATGCCGCAAACTTGCAATCAGCAGGACACGGCTCCCCGGGAATGTTGTGCGGGCAGCGATTGTTCATTTCTTCATCTTGATAGCATCCACGCAGTTCCCAGCAGTGCTTTACCATGATTGAGTTCCTCTCATAAACGATATATCGAAAGCCAGCGCGTAAGGCGCACGGCGGCAATTATTCAAAAAAGTGAAAAAGACCCCGTCCCTTTTTAACCTTGCCGGCGGCGTACGGAAAAGCCGTGGTGATGAAGCTCTGCTGCGATTGTCTCGATGAGCAGCGGCAATGCCGCAGCGCAAGGCTCGGTAAGCCCGATCACGTACTGGTCGGGCTCGGCATTTTCCACCTGCATGCCCAAACAGATACCATCGGAGCTATATCCCAGCAAATCAGCGGCATCGAACAGATTCGCCAGCTTCAAGTCGTGAAGCGATGCCATCATGCCGACACGATCAACGTCACTGGGCGCATAACGGAAAACCGTTCCCGCGGGCTGTCCCGAGTCTTCCACGGCGTCGATAGTCATCAAGAAATCGTAATCGCGCACGTAATTGATCATATCCATGGTCATACAGCCCACATCGAACAGAGCAACGGTATCGGGCAGCTCATAGACGCGTGGCAGCTCCTCAAATGCCGCGTGACCAATGCCATCGTCGAGCATGAGCTGGTTGCCCACGAAAAAAAGAGCCGCCTTACGCGGTCTTTCCCCTGTTGTATTCATGATATCGCTCACGAAAGGCTCACTCCCTTGTACCTTTGCGCAAAGACACGAACTGCCCCGCTATAACATGGGACGAATGTTCAAGTTATAGTACGTTGCCGCAATGAGCATGACAATCGCAATAAGTGCCATGCCCACTGCCCAACGCTTCTCGTTCTTCAAGTAATGCTCAAGCGTTTCGCCCCGCTCCAAGGCACGGTGAGCTGAACGCGGCGAGCTTACGCGCGCATACGCCACCATGGCAACCAGCATTATGATGCCGGTCAACACAGCCAGGGCAACATTGAGCGTAGAAGGATTCTCCCAAGCGGCGTAAATCAAGTTGTCGCAGAACATCCACAGCGGGTAAAACAGGATAGCCGGCCAGTCACCATGAGCAAATCCCCAGATGGGAGCCATAAAGAAGGCTCCCCAATTAAGAAAGGGCAGATTGGCCAGGAATTCGTTTTCGCGCTTGATGTCTTCATCAGACAATCCTTGATACGCTGCTGCTTTTCCCGACACAATATGCCCTTTCAAAAAACTCTTTACCGCTTAACGACTGCGAGCGAGACGAATGCTAGCAAGCCGCACTGTTATTCGTGCGCCATTTCGTCTTTGCCGTCGATCACATGCTTGTTGGGATCGTAGGTCAGGCCACCATGCTCCTTGCGGAACAGCATGAGCTTCGTGGGCTCCAGACCTTCGACGTTTGCCAAGTATAGGTGAATGAAGCAGAAGATGATGAACACGAACATCAAGAAGAAGTGCAGAACGCGCATGTTCATAGCGCCGCCGATCCACGTGAGCAAGCCCATGCAGAACTCGCTGGTAGCGGTAGGAGGCCACAGGCAAATGCCGGTGATGAACATGATGATCAGCAGCGGAGCAATCATCAGATAGGAAATCTTCTGAGGAACGCCCAGCTTACCACCGAGCGGATGCGTTTTGCGCAAGAACAGATAGTACTTAATCCATTCGATTGCCTGATGGCGGTTATCCTTCTGTGGAAGCCACATATGAATGTCGGTGGTCTTCTCACGCGTACCGCCCGCAGGAGCCGCCTTCACGATGAACGCCATAATCACACGCACGATGCAGTTGATGAAAATCACGAAACCGCACAGCACATGCAGACCACGAGCAACGCTCATGAACAGCGGGAAGAACGGGAAATGGATATAGAAGCCCGTGAAGATCAAGATGAACATGCAGATCAAGTTGATCCAGTGGGTAATGACAAACGGCAGCGGATGCGCTTCACGATAATGTGCAAGATGTGCCATTTACTTCACCCCCCAAGGAGAAGTTACCGTCTCGAAATGCTTGCCGGTCGCAGGCTGGGACACGTGCACGGCGCAAGCAGTGCAAGGGTCGAAGCTGTGAACGGTACGCAGTGCGTTGATAGGCTTTTCGATAGTGCCGATAGGCGTACCGATAAGCGCCTGCTCCAGCGGGCCATGCTCGCCGGACTCGTTGCGCGGAGCCAGGTTCCACGTGGACGGGATGATGATCTGGTAGCCATCGATCTTGCCATTGGTGACCTTCTCGGAGTGATAGAGAGCACCACGCGGAGCTTCCCAGAAGCCCGTGCCGGAACCAGTCGTGATCCGAGGAGCGCTGAAGTATGCGGACTCGCCACCCTTTACGGCCTCGATCAGCTCATCGCACCACTGTTCCATGAGCTCGGCAATGTAGACTGTCTCAATCTGACGAACAGCAACGCGGCCCAGCGTAGACTGCAGGTCGGTAAGCTGCAGGCCGGTAGCAGCCAGAACGCTCTCGACCATCGGCTTGATGGTCTTGTGGCCACGCAGATAAGCAGCAAGAACGCGAGACAGACCGCCGGCTTCCATGGAC
>CAKUFS010000042.1 GCA_934648845.1 uncultured Eggerthellaceae bacterium | reverse complement strand
TAAAAAACGGTCTGGATTGCCCACCTGATTTCTTGAGGTTGTTTTAGGCGTTACCCCGCGAAACTTAACTCGCACGATAATGAGCGAATTCTTGACCTGATCCGCCGCACTCAAGGGCTTGAGCGACAGAAAAATGTCCTTTTCGGTCTCATCCTTATCGTTTTAGGAATCGCTTGCGGAGCCCTGTCCAACACCACCGGCGGAACAGACGTGCGGATTTCGTTTCGGGAGGTCTTTTGGGACTGTCTGTTGCAGAAATCCTGATAGGTGCCTGGATTGCAGGAAAACACGCATTCGGCAAGTAGCCGCACGCGCCCTACTGCATCAAATTCAGGGACAAACAAGCGACCACAGCCCGAGCACGCCGCACCCCAGGCGTCGAACACGTGAAGCATCCTGGAACACACGCAATGTTGCATCTCAAACAGCCTGCAGCGGATACCGACAAAACATCACTCGAAAGATCTTCCCTGCCCCCAATGCAAATAAGGAACGCTTCGCGTCATGCACGAAAACATCTATAATTGAAAAAGGCTCTATCGCCTACCTCAAAAGAAAGGAAATACGCATGGCAAATGAACTTGCACCCTTCGCCGTTTGGACCTTCGCATCAAAATGTGCCATCCCGAGCGAAACTGCATCGGTACTGCTCGAGAATGAAGTCCCTTATGCTGCCTACAAAACCATCCGCGACGTTGCACTTTTCACCAATAAAAGACTTATCGTGAGCGATGCGCAAGGCATCACCGGTAAAAAAGTCGAAGTGTATTCTCTTCCTTGGTCGGCAGTAAACATGTGGTCGAGCGAAAACGCCGGCAAGCTGGACCTAAATGCGGAAATTGAACTATGGACTCGCGCGGGGCATATCAAAATCAACCTTGGTCGCGATGTCAACGTTCGAGAAATTGATGCGCTGATTGCTTCCGCGGTGCTGGGATAACCCTCATAAAACGGCTGACGGAGCCCTCTCTGGCTACTGGGCGTACTATCACCGAGCGCATGAACAACCACTCATTCGACGAACATACAGGAGCCGTAGCGTTATTGCTACGGCTCCTGTGATATTTTCAGACGTTTTGCCGAACTTCAAACAAATAGACATCTTAACGGGTTACTTTTTCCTCGTAGACATTCGCTTTCGCGCGCTTGCGTTTCCCTTCCGCGCTTTGAGTTCAAAACCCATGTTGTCGGAAAATCGATTTCAAAACGCCCAAATCGACGATGCGGGGCATATTGAGTTTTATCTTGAACGCTCGTCGCCGTCTATCAGCAAACGCGACCTGGGCTTTTGCTAAATCAGCTGAAAAAAAGGAGACAAGAGCAGCTTTGGAATCCGATATCAGCACACATAACCTGCCCCGTATCGTTGATTTGCGCGTTTTGAAGCTAAAAATCCGACAACATGAATGCAATCAAGGCCAAAACAGCAAGAACATAGACCGCGCGCATGGCATCGCGCGTCTTTTTGCCAATGCCCAGGTCGCGCGCAAGAGATTTCGTGGCAATGCCCACGTGCCACGCGAGAACCGCCAGCAAAAGCAAAAACGGAACCCTCAGCTGGTCGGGGCCGATCGTAAGAAAGCCAGGAAAAACAACGCAGCACAGATGCGCCGCAATCACCAACGCCAACAGTGCGCCTGTGGCCCACTTCAACACAAAGTGACGCTTCTTACGTGCGCTCGGTGGACGTTCTTTGTCGGTCAACATCAAAACGGTAGCGACAACGCTGGCAACCACATGCACACCCACAACGCCCAACATGCCCCACACCAGCCATGGCACGCTGTTGACCAGGCCGTCAACAGAAAAAGACGCCGTCCCCAGACCTGAATGGACCAAGAAGAAAACAGCAATCACCAAAGCAACAAGCGCATTGAACAACCGGAGTTTTTCCGCAGGGGTATTTGCTCGCCTCATCGTAAAATCATTTCTTCCACGGAACCAAACAGCAAGTCAATCATAAGCAGACGATTGCGAACGACATCGGGCTTGCCCAGCAGCACCTTTACGGCTTCCGCCGCTTGAAACGACGCGACCACCCCTGCCGTAAATGGCAAGTTGCCCTCGGTTTTCTGCACACCTTCTCCGTTGGCATCCATAACGGCACCATACAAGGAAGCAAAGGAAATATCGCCGGGAAACACCGTGCACACCTGGCCGAACCAACCGGCAATGGCGCCGTACACAATGGGAACGCCCACCGTCTGGCAGGCACGTGCCAGCTGGAAACGAGAAGACACGTTGTCCAGACAATCCACCACACAGCGACACCCGGCTATTAAATCGGTAGCATTATCGCTGGTCAGATATGCTCTTACCGGCTCTATCGCAACCGAAGAGTTCACCGCGGCCAAACGCTTGGCGGCTGCATCCACTTTTGCCACGCCCAATGTTTCCTCGGTGCAGAAAAGCTGACGATTCAAGTTCGATTCCTCGAAAACGTCGGCATCAACCAGGCGCAAACCGCCCACGCCAACGCGCGCCAGATGCTCGGCAACAAAGCCGCCCAAGCCACCGCAGCCGACAACCGCCACTTTGCACGTTTGGAGCGCCTGGCACTCTTGGTCCGATAGCGCTTGCTTATTGCGATCATATCGGTGTTGAAATGCCATAGCGCCCCCTTTCGTTGATATCTCTTCACTGGCCGCTGCACCGAGTAGCCATCCGTCATCCCACGTACGCATGCAACCTGCGCCTGCGCTAACCCAGCATGTCGTCACGCCGAGCAGCACACGCGACGCACACCGCTCGATACGCCCACCGAGCAGCCATCCGATGCGCCCACCGAGCAGCCGCCCGCCACCTTCACACCCACGAGCGACTCACATCCGACCAGCATGCAACGGCGGCGCCCACGCAACCGTGCAACCGCGCCGCCCACACGCTCGCGGCACGCCACCAAGTAGCTACACGAAACGATACGTCTGCGCCAGCTCATCTGCAAGAGCTTTTTTGCGGCACGCATCGCAAATGTCTGCATCCGACATCTCACGCGTACCCAAAACCTGACCGCATTCCTTGCAACGAACCAACGTGAACGTGCGATTCCAAATAGTGCGCGTATCGGAATCTTCCGTAAACTCAATGCAGCCTGTAGGACACACGTTTGCGCAGCTCAAACAACCAATGCAGGCATCGCTTGCCGCACCATACGGCGTATTGACCTCTTTATCTACGCCACGGTTCACGGTAGAAATTGCCCCCGCACCCATGCTTTCGCATGCTTGCACGCACAGACCGCACAGAATGCACTTGCCCGCATCCAGCGTCTTAAGACGCGCATACCCTTCAGTCGCGCCCATCTGCGCTGCCATATTTGCAATCACATCGGATTCAGGTGCGCGTGCGGCCAGCAACGCCATGAGCACTTTGCGCTCCTGTACGATCTTCGGCGAATTCGTAAGTACCTCGCACTCGCCTTCAACGGGATACACGCACGACGTGACCACCTTGGAACGCCCGCGCGTAATCACTTCCACAATGCACACACGACAACACGCACGATGCTCCGCAAACGCGTTGCTGCGGCACAGCGCTGGAATCTCAATACCATTGCGTTTTGCCACGTCCCACAGGTATTCACCGTGCTGAGCAATGCAGGGTACACCATCGATTGCAATCTCGTAGGTCTTCGTCATGGCTACCTCCCCTCCGTCAGCACCGCATCCACACGACATGCCTCGCGACAACTGCCGCAAGCAATGCACGCAGAAGGATCAATCGCATGCGGCTGCTTTCGTTCGCCGGAAATCGCATCGGCGGGGCACGCCTTGGCGCACAGACCACACCCCACGCATTTCTGCGGGTCAATAACGAACCTGGTCAGAGCGGCGCACACACCTGCTGGACAACGATGCTCGCGAATATGCGCCTCGTACTCGTCGCGGAAGAACTTGATAGTGGTCAACACAGGGTTCGCTGCCGTGCGACCCAACGCGCACAGGGAAGCATCCTGCATCATGTGGCCAATTTCCTCGAGCAGCTCGATGTCGCCCTCTTTGCCGCGGCCTTCGCAAATCTCGTTGAGGATATAGCGCATCTGACGTAGGCCCTCGCGGCACGGCGTGCATTTTCCGCAGCTTTCCTCGCACAGGAAATCAATGTAGTAGCGCGCGACTTCCACCATGCAACTGCGATCGTCCATGACAATCATGCCGCCGGAACCCATCATGGCACCGTATTCAGTCAGCGTGTCAAAGTCCACTGGCAAGTCCAGTAGGCTCTCGGGAATACAGCCGCCCGACGGACCGCCCGTCTGAATAGCCTTGAAGGGACGGTCGTTGATAATGCCGCCGCCAATATCGTAGATAAGGGTGCGCAGCGTGGTGCCCATGGGTACTTCCACCAGACCGGTGTGTTTGACCTTGCCAACCATGGCAAACACTTTCGTGCCCTTCGACTTCTCCGTTCCTAGCTGGGCATATGCCGCGCCGCCTTGAGCCAAAATGATAGGGATGGAAGCCAGCGACTCAACGTTGTTCAACACGGTGGGCTTTTCAAATAAGCCGCTCTGAACGCTGCGGATGTACTTGGGGCGCGGCTCGCCCACCTTGCCCTCGATGGAGTTCATAAGGGCTGTGGATTCACCGCACACGAACGCGCCGCCGCCGCGCACGATGCTCAAGTCCAGCTTGTGATTGGTGCCCATGATGTGCTCGCCCAGAATACCTGCTGCATACGCATCGTCAATGGCGTGCTGGATATGCTCGCGCGCCAAGGCGTATTCGTCGCGGATGTAGAGCACGCCCATCTCGGCGCCAATGGCCAGCGCGCCAATGATCATGCCCTCGATAACGGCATGGGGGCTTCCCTCCATAGTGGAGCCGTCCATGAATGCGCCCGGGTCGCCTTCGTCGCCGTTGCACACGATGTATTTCGGCGTGGCGTCGTAGCCCGCCGCGCTACGCCATTTGCGCCCCGTGGGGAAGCCCGCGCCGCCCTTACCGCGCAGGCCGCTCTTTTCTACCTCGGTGATAATCTCGTCGGGCGTCATAGTCAAGGCTCTCTTCAAACCCTCGTAACCACCCGCGGCAAGGTATTCATCCAGGCTGAGCGGATCGATGATACCCACATCTTTCAGCACCACTTTGTGCTGCAAGCCGTAGAAGGGATTGTCGGCCTGATGCTCGTGGCGTTTCCCCTGACCGTCGCGATACAGAAGCTTCTCCACCGGCTCGCCTTCAAGCGAAGCGATAATGTCGGGCACATCCGCTGGCTTCACCTTATAGTACATGGTGTCGCGCGGCATCAGGCGCACCAGCGGGCCTTGCTCGCATTCACCCGAGCAGCCTGTTCGGCACACCTTAAGCTCTACCTGGGCATTTGCGCTTTGCGCAGCGATTTCTTCCTCAAGGGCACGCGCCACATCGTAGGCGCCGTTGGCAATGCAGCCCGTGCCGCAACACACCAGAATCTTCTCGGTCTTACTCATTGCTGGCCTCCCCTTCTTCGGCATCAAGCGAGCGATAATGCTCCACAATGCCGGAAACGTCTTCCAGCTTCAATTTATTGTGGTACGTGCCATCAACCAGCATGACCGGCGCCAGCGCACACGAACCCAGGCAATTCACCATTTCCACGGAAAACAGTCCGTCTTCGGTGGTTTCACCAGGCTCAATGCCCAGCTCGCGCTTGAGACCCGTTGCCAAGTTCACAGAACCACGAATGTGGCACGCGGTGCCGTTGCAAATCTTAATGATATGCTTGCCCTTGGGCTTGAGCGACAGCGCCTTATAGAACGTGGCCATGGAATACAGCTGGGCAACGCCACAGTTCAGATGCTCGGCCAGCCGAGTAAGCCCCAGCTCGGGAATATAATTGAACGCATGCTGCATATCCTGCATAGCAGCCAGCGCATAGCGGCGCTCGGCAGGATACGACTGCACGATTCGGATGATTTCGTCTTCGGAAACCATAGGAGTCTCCTTCGTGTTCAAGGGGCGCATGCGGACGGAAGGCGGCGGCGCATCGGCAATCGGGCAGCAGTGGCGTCACGACAGCAACACAACAACCGCCGCAACCACTGCAGCGACGGTGCCATCGCCGCAGCTCAGCCGCCTGCGACAAGCGGCGTCACGGCAACATAATCCTGCTCGGAAAGCGCGGTGTGCACGCCATCCAGATGCTCGATATGCCGTCCGCACACCAGCACAATAGCATCGCGTCCCTTATCGGTATGATCAGCGTTGAGCAGCAGCCCCCGAAAATCGGGGTAGCGCTGCTCCAAAATCTCCAGCAACTCCAAAACGTCGCGCGGAGCGGGGATGTCAATACACCCCTGCCCCACGATTTTGCGATATGTCGCGAAAAACTTGACGTTCATGCGGCACCCTACAGCGAAAGCTCCTGGAACTTCGCCTCGGTGGGATCGCCTTCGGACGTCCAGCCGCGTGCTTCGTAGTAATCGGCCAGCATGACCTGCAGCTCCGCCACCTTACCCTTAGCCGGACCACTTGGCAGTTCCTCGCGCAACAAACGCGGCGGCAGCGTATCTTTCTCCACGCCGGCAGCCATGTTGAAGCGTTTCTCCAGGTTCCAAATGCGCTCGCCCTTCAGCAGGATCTCTTCATCGGTCTCGTCGGTTCCCACCGCTTCGCGATACAAACCAGCCAGCTCGGGCAGACCCAGCGCAAACGTTGTGAACAGGCAAATTCCCGTGGAATCGCACAGTGCCGTAAGGTCCTGGAACGTCTTCAGCAGCGCACCCTTCCCTTCCGTGATCAGGGGATCCGTCTTTACGGGAAGACCCAACACCTCGGGTGAAATCATGTAGCCACGCACGTGGCAACCGCCGCGGTTGGACGTTGCGTACTCAAGCGCAATGCCCTGAATGGCGCGGCCATCGTAAGCGGGCATCTCCTGCTTCTTTACGGACATGGACAGCTCGGGGTGGCCGTAATATTCCGCCAAACGATAAGAGCCCTGGCCCAGCAGCTTGCCGAATCCTTCGCCATCGGCCGTCATGCGCACGCAGCGCACCATGGCGGCAGCATCGCCGAAGCGCAGCGGAAAGCCGATATCGCTCTCGGGGATATAGCCCGCCTCGAACAGCTCCATGGCGCACGCCACGGTGGCACCCAGCGTAATGGGGTCCATGCCCTCTTCGTTGCAAATCCAATTGGCTTTCAGCACGGCGGCAATGTCGTCTACGCCGCAGTCGGCGCCAAAGCTCCAGCCCGCTTCGTATTCGGGGCCTTCGCCAAAACCGTAAAACTCGCTCTCATCAGGTTCAATCTTAGTCACGCGACCGCATGCGATGGTGCAGCCAAAACAGCCTTGGTTCTTTACCAGCGCGCCTTCGGCCAGCTTCTCGCCGGAAATCTCGTACGCGTTCTCGAACACGGCGCCATCGCGGCCGTTGTTCTTGGGCAGACCGCCCACTTCGTTGATGATGTTCACCAGGATCTCGGTGCCGTACGCCGCCAGGCCGGTGCCGCATACGGGATGTTCGCGCAAAATAGTGCGCGACTTCAGGCTTTCCTCCAAAAAGCCCTGGTTGCGCGCAACTTTCACGCTGCCCGTTCCGCGAACAACCACGGCTTTCAGGTTCTTTGAGCCCATAACAGCACCCATGCCGCCACGACCGGCCGCACGGTTCTTGTCATTCATGACACCCGCGAACAGCACGCCGTTTTCGCCCGAAGGAGCAATGGTGGCAATGCGGAACTTGCCCACTTCGGCTTCAAGCAGATCGGTGGTCTCGTGCACGTTCTTGCCCCACAAATGGCTTGCGTCGCGCAGTTCCACCACGTCATCGTTGATGTAAAGGTACACGGGCTGGCTGGCCTTGCCTTCAAAAATAATGCCGTCGTAGCCCGCATACTTCAGCTCGGGACCAAAATGGCCGCCGGAATTTGCCGCACCAATCGTGCCCGTGAGCGGCGATTTCGACACCACTTCGTAGCGACCCGCAGAAGGCGCGAACGTGCCCGTCAGAGCGCCTGTCATGAAAACAAGCTTGTTATCAGGGGAAAACGGGTCAATCTTGGGATCAACCTCGTTGCAGTAATATTTTGTGCCCAAACCGCGCGCACCCACGTAATCGTTGGCATCTTGCATGTTCAGCGGTTCTTTTGCAATGGTTCCCGCGCTCAGATTGACGCGAAGAATAGTGCCTACCCAGGCGTTTCCGATAGCCATAATCTACGCCTCCTCGATAGCGGCCATAAGCTTGTCAGCCAAAAGCTGCTTTTTACTTGGTGCTTCAACGGGATCAACAGCGGAAATAGCACCCGTGGGACAGAACCTCACGCACATCGGGTCACCGCCGCACAAATCGCACTTGATGACCTTCTTTTTCAGCGGCGAGTACGAGATGTTGCCCAAAGGACATGCGCTCACGCACATCTTGCACACCAGGCATTTCGAAGCATCGTGCTCCACCACGCCAGCGGCGTTGCGCGTCAGGGCACCTGTGGGGCACACCTTGGCGCAGGCGGATTCGTCGCACTGCATGCACATAACCGGAACGGTAATGGCAGCCTCTTCATAATGGAAGACGGTGACGTTGGACAAACGGGGGTTGAATTCGTCGAAGTGGCCGAAGGAGCAGGCCAGCTCGCAAGAGCGACACGCTTTGCACTTCTTCGGATCGACTACCAGCTGTAATGCCATGAGGATCCCTTCTCTCGACTCTTGACAATAAGTCCTAAGGATATTAAAGCATGCGATTGGGCAGAAAAACCAACGAAATGGCGCGCTGGGAGGCAAATTGCTCGTTTCTGCCCAATCCCAGGTGATATGATTAGGCAGAAAGCCAAGGGAAGGAGCCTCCATGAAGTCGTTCACCTACGCCACCATGCCCGCATCTGCCTATTCCGAGGAATGCTGGCGCCTGCACCAGACCCTTCACGAGAGCAAGGGGCGCTTCGATGCTCTGCGCGACCAGCATCAAGGCTTGCTTGCGAAGCTTGAGACCCAGGCGCTGGTAGATAACGTGGATGCTTCGGCGCGCATTGATGGCATTTACCTGGACCCTTCCCGCATTCAGCAACTCGTAGACGGCTCGGAAGCCCAAAACGCACGGGAATGCCAGATTGCCGGATATGCCCGAACGCTGAAGGCCTTCCAAAAAAATCCCGAACGCTTCCCCCTTGATGCGGCTACGTTTTTGGCCATGCACACGGTGCTTGTGGGCGCGGCATCGGGGAAGAAAAGCGCGTATCGGCAGAAAGATTACGTGAATATGATGATGGACGGCCAGGTGCAGCGCGTGCCTGCAAGTCCTATCCTGGCATTCGAAACGCCGCTATATCTGGGTTCTGCCTGCGATAACTTGGCAAGTGCGTTTGCCAAAAGTGCCAGCCGCAAACTCATGATGATCCCCACGTTCGCGGTGGATGTGATGTGCATCAAACCGTTCGACGAAGGCACCGGGCGCCTGGCACGCCTGTTTTCGCTGCTGCTCATGGAGAAAGCAGGGTTTGACGTGTACCGCTACGTGAGCATCGATCGGCTGTGCGAACAACACGCGAGCGCATATTATGAAGCGCTCAATGCCTGCTTGGGCAGCTGGGATACGCCGGAATGCGATTATGCGCCATTCGTAGCGCTGTGGCTTTCGCTGGTGAGCGAGGCATACCGGACGCTGCTTGCGCTCATGGAAAAAGAGCCGCTGGGCGCACCATCGAAAACGCAACAAGTGAAGGACTTATTCGCTTTCCGCAATACCCCCATGACGAAAGCCCAGGTTGTTGACGCGCTACCCGAAGTATCGCTGTCCACGATTGAGAACGCGCTGGGAGCCCTGACGCGCGAGGGTTACCTGGAGAAGCTGGGCGCAGGGCGCTCCACGGCGTATCGTCGCAAGTAACGGCGCGGCGCGGGCGTTCGGGCGAGCGGGCGCTCGAGCAAGCGTGGCGGGCGTGCCGACTTGCGCCCAGCGGGATGCGCGGCGTGTCGCAAGGCAACGGCCACAACGGCGCGGGGCACGTTGCAGAAACGTTACAGATTGCAACAATCACCGGCGCAATATGCGAAAATAGCCGCGATGTCCACCAATGCACCTGGAGACAAACGCCCATGCCCGCAAAAACACCGAATCAATCAAGCGAAAGCGCTCGAGAAGCCATTCTTGAAGCCTTAATTGAGCTGACCAGCGAAAAAGCGTTCTCGTCCATCACCATCGTAGAGCTTTGCAAAGCCGCAGGCGTTTCGCGCATGGCGTTCTATCGCAATTACAACGTGAAAGAAGAAGTGTTCTCCCGCAAGCTCGATGAGCTGGTCAAGCAATATTGGGATACCACCGCCGCCCTGGTTGAGCGCGGCGACTTATGGTATGACCTGGGGCATTTAACTGCGTTCTTCGAAATCATGTACGAGAACCGCAAGCTGGTTGACAGCCTTTTTCGCTGCGGCTTCACCTGGCTGCTCATCCAAGCCATTGCCGGTTTTCTGCTGGACACCTGGGGAAACGAAACGCCCGAGGCCACATACCTGCTCACCGGCTTCGCGGGATTTCTGTGCTCGTGCTACGAGCCGTGGGCAGAAGGCGGGTTCAAAGAGGCACCGCGCCAGATGGCGCTGCTCGTCAACCATTTCTACCGCATCCCCAGCGAACGCAGCAAGTAGCAACACGCCCGATGGCGTCAAGCGCGGTGAGCATGCGAGCACGTCCGCAATCATTACGCCGCCGACTCTGGGCGCTTGCGCCGAGCGCCGATGCCGGGCGCCCGCATCCGCTACTGCGCCAACGTCTTCCCCACTTTTTGCGCAAATGCAGCCATCTTGTCGGGGTTCATCAAATCGCCTTTATCCATTAAATCAAGGGCCTGGCAAAACGTTGTCTCGGGCGGCGCTTCGCTCAATACCAGGTACTTTGTAACAGCAGATGCAAAATCGTCCTGCGCGTCTACGTATAAACTCAAAGCAGCCAGCGCCGATGTGCCGTACCCAACGTAGTAAAACGGCTTCGAGAAGATATGCGAAGTGGCCGTCCACGACTCATCCTCTTGCGGCATGCGATATTTTTCACGAACGTCCGCCCAGATGGCATCGATTTTTTCGGGTGTTACATCAGGCGTGGTATAGGCGCGATATTCGGCCTCGTTTATCGCAAACGCCTCACGTACCGTCTGCGCTTTGTCGTAGACCACGTAAGCCGCAAGCGCTTCACCATAGCCTGGACATAGCTCATCATAAGCACCGCAGCACAAAAGCTCGAGCGCCTGGGACATGGTTTCCTGCACGTCGGGCACGTCGTTTGACACGAACGCATTGCTTGGAGCGTGATACATATGGTTGAAGTGCCCGAACTCATGGATCAAGGTCTGATAATCGGTCACATCCCCTTCAGGAGCAATTACCATAAATGCATCGTTGTAGCTGGGAATCTCCATGGTGAAGGCGTCGTTCACGTATGTTTTTGCGGCAGCGATGTCATATAGGCCGTTTCGCTGCAGGTGGTCAGCCGCTTCCGTAAGCGCCGGCGATACTGCCGCTACGCATTTTCGCACGTTCGCCAACTTCGCTTCGCTTGTATCGTTATTCTCATCAAACACCTGATACACCAGGTCAACGTCAAGGTAATCGGCCAAATACGCCTGATAGACAGGAACATAATCGCGCGCAATCGCTTCTTGGAGCCGCACGGCATCGTCCACCGTATAATCGCGACGATACTCAACAGCATACGCATATTCGGCGTAATTATCGTAGCCGCACGCGCGAGCAAGCGCGTTATTCGTGTTCACCATTTCGACGTACAGCTCTTTAAGCTCCGTTTCGCTTACCCCTTGCGCCACCAGCTTATCATAGTGAACCACCAGGTCATTACGCTGTTTCCGAAGATCATACGCTTCAACGCTCGCATTAGCTGAACGATCGAGCGCATAGGCGAACGCGCTACCGATATGCGCGCGGAAGCCCTTACCCTGGGGCGATCCCAACGCGCGCCTGAACTGATACGCGCATTTCGCAGTCGTGTCGCTAAGCAAATCGCGCTTGGCCACGTAACGCTCAACCGCCGCTGCATCAGTGGCATTCTGGCGATAATCGAAACGAGCAAGCGCATAATCGCTGTTCAAGTTCATAACATGCCCTGCCAGCTTATCGTAAAGACGTGT
>CAKUFS010000041.1 GCA_934648845.1 uncultured Eggerthellaceae bacterium | reverse complement strand
CGCCTTGCATGAATCACGTCTAAAGTGCCAGCAAGATGGTCCCCGAGAGTGCAGATTCAACCCCGTTCACCTCCCAAGCACCCGCAATACGGTCCCGTTTCGCCCAATCCAAGGGACCTCTTGTTGTAAAAACAGGGGTAAACTCGGGCAAATCGACGATACTCGGTAGTTGAATTGTCGCCTTAAACTGAACCTGATTTCAACACAACTCTGCGACCTGGGAAAACGAAAAACTCATCTCGAACTGCGCGATTGAGATGTCCCAAAATGACCCCCTCCGCATGAACAAACCACCGAATATCGTCGATCTGCCTGCATTTGGAGGTCGTTTTCCAACAAGCGCCCCTCCAAGAACGCATGCCACGATACAAAGCAACCGGGAAGGCACGAAATAACCCAAAATAATAGAGACGCAAGCGCGAAAACAGCGGACTCGCCGAATCTGGCGATCCAGATATGAAGAGCCGCGGTCGCAAGCGCAGGGGCAGCACGAAACCCCTGCTGCCCAGAATAGAAATGGAACGGCGAGCGCTCAACCTCAAAACGGAAACGACCTAAAGAACGGAGTGCTTCGAAGGCTCAGAAGGAACAGGAGAAATCAAAAACGCACGTAAAAGACCCGATGTCTCGGGGTAAACACGCTTGCCGGCGCCCAACCCCACGCGCGTCACCGTGAATGTCTCGGGCAGACGCGATGCCGTACGCGCAGCAGCAACAAAAGCTGCACCCGTAGGTGTGACCAGCTCTCCTTGCGCATCGACGATGCTCAGCGGGATATCGTAAGCCGCAGCGATATTGACCACCGCAGGCACGGGAACGGGGATAACACCGTGCTGGCAGCGAACCATCCCCTGCCCCTCGCATAACCGAGAAACAATAACGCCGCTTGGCGCTAAATCATCCAAGCAAACAGCGGCGGCAAGAATATCCACAATGGAGTCCACCGCACCTACCTCGTGGAAATGCACTTCCTTGGAAGAAACGCCATGCGCTTTCGCCTCGGCACTCGCAAGCACCGAAAAGATATGTTTCGCCAGGTCTTTTGCATGCGGCGTGGCGCTGCTGGCATCAATAATGGCAGTGATTTCCGCTAAAGTGCGGTGCTCGTGATGCTCGTGATGACCACCAGCCGCATGGCGGAAATGGCCAAAAGCAGCATCGCTCTTGTCGCTGCGACCTTCACGCGCATCGGGAAAAACCTCGGCAGCATTGCCTTGCGCGCCATGGGAATGCCTCGAAACGCCATCGCACGCACCGCAGGAATCGTCGTCCGCACTGCCGCAATCACCGCGCCCGTACAGATACGCCATATCGTGGTCGTGGCCATCGTGGGCTGCGTCTAAAACAACGTTGAAATCGCAGGCATCAAGCCCCGATTTCTGCACACGTGAAATCCCAACCGAGAATCCGCCCAGATCAAGGCTGTTCAAAACACCGCGAAGCTTCTGTTCGCTGGCGCCCGCATCCAGAAGCGCTGCAACCACCATATCGCCGCTGATGCCAGCGCTGCACTCCAAATAAAGCAACTGTTCCATCTAAAAGCCTTCCCCACATTTTCTCGCCCGCCATTGTACCCGACTGCCCAACGGCCCTTGATTGTCGCTTCTATAAAAATCGTAGGATTTCCCTTGACAGACACCTGTGTGTTCATTATTGTTGTCGCTGCAACTGTTGCAATGGCAACTATAAACAACGAGCAAGTACCGACATGCGCCGGTAAACACCCGCAGCAACCCAAAGCATCAGAAGCCAGGTGAGCACTCCAGGAGCAATTCTCCAAAGACACACCACCGAAACAACCAACCCGTTCGAAAGGACAGTCTTATGTTCATGGCAGATGTTTCCATAATCGTTCGACGCATGCGCGTACAATCCGACCGCGCCATGAGCGATTTGGGCGTTGGATTTCCCGAGCAATCGGTCCTTATGGTTTTACGTGCGTACGGCGCCGCGAACCAAGACGCCATTGCATCGCGCTTGGGCATCGACAAAGGCGCCGTTGCGAAAACCATTGCAAAACTTGAAGAGAAGGGCCTGGTGAAACGCGCCATCAACCCAAAAAACAAGCGTGAGAAAATCGTAGAGACTACCCCTCAGACCGAGCAAATCATGAAAGCCATGGAGGAAACGCTCAAGGACATGGAAGCAATGTTCTTCAATGGATTCTCCGATGAGGAAATCAAAACAGCCACCTCGCTTCTGGCGCGCATCGCGCAAAACGCCCAGGTGGGCGGAAAAGACGAGTAGCAAGAACGCCGGAAACGGGGCAAGAGAGGGTCCTGCAAAGCGGCACGAGCGCAAGAACAAAGCGAAAAGCAAAAAGAAACAAGCGAAGAACAACCGAGCTGCCAAGCGAACGCAGAAGCTGAACCAACAAAACAACAACAATAAAAGAGAAACGAAGAAGCAAGAGGAAATAGGAAGCACCAAAATGATGAAACGCAAAGTAAAGGACCTCGAGCAAGATCCAGAAAGCAGGGGCTCGGGAAGCGCGAGTGCCACCGCTTCTGGCGCGGCCGCCGCAGGCACCTCGGAAGACTCCTCGCGCGGACAGAGCAAAGGATATGTCCTGGTGGCTGTCGTATACCTGCTGGGCCTTTGCATGGGCGCTCTGGACATGAGCATTGTCAACCCAGCGCGTACCGTTATCCAAAACTCCCTGGGCGTGGATGACAGCCTGGGCGTTTGGATTCTTACCATCTACACGCTGGCCTACGCGGTGTCCATCCCCGTCATGGGTAAGCTGGCCGACCGCCACGGCCGCAAGTACATCTACTTGCTGTGCATCTTCCTGTTCGGCGCTGGCTCGGCACTGTGCGGCCTGGCCAACAGCATGGGCAGCTTCGGGCTGCTGCTGGGCGCGCGCGTCATCCAGGCGCTGGGCGGCGGCGGCATCATGCCCGTGGCAACCGCTGAATTCGGCACCGCCTTCCCCGAGGAAAAACGCGGCATGGCGCTGGGCCTGGTCGGCATGGTCTACGGCCTGAGCAGCATCTTTGGCCCCTCGGTCGGCAGCGCCATTCTGGATATCTTCGGTCAGAGCCAGTGGCAGTTCATCTTCTTCGTGAACATCCCCGTTTGCCTGGTAGTGCTGATCCTTGGCCTGAAGAAACTGCCGAACTCCACCGCCGAAGAAGTAAAACCCATTGATGGCCTGGGCATTCTCCTGCTCACCATCATGACGCTGTCGCTCATGTACGGCCTGAAAAACATCGACTTCTTCAACTTCGTGGTGTCCATCAAGGGCACCGACGTATGGCCGTTCCTGGTAATCTTTGTGGTGCTGCTGCCGCTGTTCGTTGTCCGCGAGAACAAGGCAGAAGACCCCGTTATCAACCTGCATTACTTCCGAAACGTTAACATTTTAATCACGCTGATCTGCGCTGTTATCTCGGGCATCATCATGATGGGCACCATCTTCTTCCCGCAGTTCTGCGAAAACGCCCTGTTCATGAAATCGGGTTCCGGCGGCTACTTCATTGCGCTTCTGGGCGTGGGAAGCGGCGTGGGCGCCATGATGTCCGGCAAGCTGATTGACAAGCACGGCGTGAAACCGGTCATGGCCCTTGGCTTCATTGGCTCGGCCATTGGCTCGCTGTTCATGGCGTTTGTGGCCTGCGATAACCCCACCCTGCCCAACGTCTGCCTTATGCTGATTCTGACCGGCCTGGGTTTGGGCTTTACCATGGGCACGCCGCTGAACTACATGATGCTGCAGAACACGCACGACTCCGAATCGAACTCCGCGCTGGCAACGCTTTCGCTGGTGCGCTCCATTGGCACCGCCGTGGCGCCCGCCATTATGGTCGCATTCATTGTGCACGCCAGCGCCAACATGCAGACAAACCTCATGAGCGAGCTGCCCGAAGAAGTGACCGTGAACCCCCTGCCGTACGCGCAAGTCATTGACAAGAAGATGGACGAAATGCGCGCGGACGAAGACACCGCCGCCATGCTAGAAGGCCAGGATATCCCCAAGCTGATGAGCTACACCACCATCGCCGTAGATATGAACAACACAAGCGAAAACGGCGATATGAACGTGACCATTAGCCCCGCCATCATCGATGAGATGCAAAACTCCGACGCGACCACCATCGTGGGAGTGTGCAAAGAAATGACAACTGATGTGTTTGACCAGCTCAAGCCGCAGCTCATTCAGAGGGCGTCGGACGGCATGAATAGCGGCATTACCGCCATGGAAGGCGGCGGCGCAGACATGCAGGATGGCCTGAACGAAATGGCTTCGGGCATTGAAGAGATGAACGCTGGCCTGGCGGGTTTGGGAGAAAGCATTGCCAATGTGGACTCCCAGATTAGCGAAGCAAGCGCGAAGATTGACAACTTCGATGCGCAAATTGCCCAAATGCAGACAGGTTCCGACAAGATTGAAAACGGCATTGAGCAGATGAAAGCTGCACTGCCAGGCATGAAGGCTCAGCTGGCAACGATGACCGAAGGCACGTCCGAATGGGACGAGCTGAACGGCAAGATCGCATCCGTGGAAGAGAATATCCCCGCCATGGAGGCCCAAAAAGCTGAGCTTGACCAAGGCATTGCCGGATTGAGCCAGGCACGTGCCGGCGTAAGCGCGGGTCGCGACGGCATGACCGAAGGTCGCAACGAGATGCTGTCCGCACAAAGCGAGATGGAGTCCGGTCGCAGCGAGCTGATGAGCGCGCAAGCTAACCTGCAGTCCGCTTACGATGATTTGAGCGAAACGATTGCCGAGATGAAGGCCGCGCGCGATGCCATCCCCGCCATGTTTGACGAAGCGGAAACGAACTATCTGACCGCCGTGGACAATTGCGCAAGCGAGATTCAGGCCACGTATCAGCAAACGTTGAACAGCGGCTTCAAAGGCATGGCGATCTTCGTTGCTATCTGCGCGCTGGTTGGTTTGGCGCTGTTGCTTCCCTACAACGAGAAGCGCAGGGGGCTCGCTGAGCCCTTTTGTTGACAAATTACCCCACCTTTTGTCAACAATTCATAGCCCGCCAGCACGCAAGCCCGAATCGCACCACGCTTGTTGACAAAAGGTGGGGTAATTTGTCAACAGGCAATGCTGCTGTTAGGCGCGGGGTTTGCGCAGGTGGACGACGGTCGCGATGAAACGCACATCTTCGGCACTTTCGGCTGTCTCCACGGCGTAATTGGACTTGTACCCTTGCTGAGGCAGCACATCGTGTGCATCGTTGTACTCGGGACGCGCATAGCCAATCTTTGCAAGCATGGCCTCGAACTGGCCCTTATACGGCGCTGCCTGAATGCTGTTACCCAGCTCGCGCGCGCGTAAAACAACGTCTTCATCGCGCGGCGCGTCGGCAACCACGGTCTCGCAAATCAGCAGGCCGCCCGGCTTCATAACCTGGAACATTTGCTGGAAAGCGCGCTTGGGGTCAAGCGCCAAGTTCACCACGCTGTTGACGAACACCACGTCACAGCTGTTTTCCTGCACGCCAGCACCCAGCAAGTCTTCCGGATAACCGTGCAAGAACGTCATGTTGCTCTCGGGCAGGCCCGTATCGTGCCACGCGCGCTCGGATCGCTGGCGCGCCTCCTCCAAATGCTCCTGCGCCCACTCAACGCCAATCACAGAACCTGATTCGCCCACGCGCGATGAAAGTTTGAACACGCCCTTGCCACGACGACACCCAATATCCAAAACGCGCTTACCCACCAGGTTGTCCGGCAGCGTCATTTTGCACAGCGACGCAAACCCGTATTCGAATTGCGCTCCTGAATAATATTCCGCCAAATCAGCGCTATCGCAGGCAGGTTGCGTAGTCTTTTCGCAAGCATCTCCCGCCTTTGCCGCCGATACGCCTGCACGCTCACCCGCAGAAACCGAAGTCGTTTCCGACTGCACGCGCACCGCCGGTCGCTTGTTGGCCGCACCCTCAAGCATGTTGGCATCGATATTCAGCTGCGCCGCACGTTGCTGCAGCTCGCGCGCATGCTGATCGGTCTGCATGCTTTCGTTGTGGGCATAGTAGCTCTCGTTGCCAAAATGGTTGACGAACTGGGATGTTGCCTTGCGCGCCGTGAGCTCGGTCACAAACACGAGCGATTCCCTTCCCTCGGGGAACACGTTGTCAACGAACGCGAATGCAGCATCAATCTTCGCGCTTGCCGCCTTCATCGCACGCTCGAAATCGCTCACGCACGTGCGGTAATCGCCATGAATCACGGCGAAGGCGTCGGGGCCACTCTCAACTCCCGCCAGCGCGCAATCGGAAATGAAGCCCTCCAGCGTGTCGATGAAGCGACGCTCACGCCGCACGCGCCGCGCCGCCAGGGTTCCCGCCGTCTTTGTGCGCTTCAAAGCCTCCTTGCGCTCGCGCACCATGGTGCCCAGCACGTCATCGACGCTTGAGCCGCCTTCCACCAGCGGACGGGCATCGCGCAGCGCATCGCGCGTGCGCGCCAACACGTCTTCGGCCAACAGCACATCAGAAGCATAACCCGAAAGCGCATCCAACATAAGACCCATGAGCGCAAGCCGCTCGTCAAACTTGGCATCCTGAGCGCGGCGTACAATGTCTTCACTTGCTTGACCAGCCAAAATAGACTCAACTTGGTAGTCGGAGCGGTACTTGTTGAACAGCAAGTAGTAAGTGGCAAAACGGTCGGAAATATCATCGTCTTGCAGGAACTGCTCAATCAAGTCGCGATCAACTTTCTTTCCCATGCGCTCGAACAGCTTGATGATTTCCGACAAATCCTCCCAACCGCGCGCCGTCACAAAGCGCTTGCCCGCCGGCGTGGACACCACGGAGTAGAAGTTTTCCTTCTTCAGATCCAAAAACGACAAAACGGCGGGGTGGATGTCGTGGTCAATAGCATACGCGCGCCACGCATCAAACGACGGCTCCACCACCACTTTACGCAGACGGTCAAGCGTGACGATATCGAACTCGTGGACGCTCTTGTTGTATTCGGGCGGATTGCCCGCGCACACCACCACCCAGTTGTCAGGCACGCGATGACGCCCAAACGTCTTGAACTGCAGGAATTGCAGCATGCTGGGATAGAGCGTTTCGGAAACGCAGTTGATTTCGTCCAGGAACAAAACACCACGTGAAACGCCTGTTTTCTCCATATAATCGTACACGCTGGCCACAATCTCGCTCATAGTGTACTCGGAAGCATCGTACTCCGTGCCTTCGTAGTTGTGGTGAACAATAAGCGGAAGACCCAGGGCACTTTGGCGCGTGTGATGCGTCATAGAATAGCTGACCAAGCCAATGCCCAGCTCTTGGGCAATCTGCGACATAATGGCGGTCTTGCCAATGCCCGGCGCGCCCAAAAGGAAAACGGGTCGCTGTTTCGATGGGTCAATGCAGTATATGCCTTCGTCGTCTTTCGCCAGATACGCCTCAACCGTATCTTTCACGTGCTGTTTTGCTTGCGCGATATTCACTGTGCGCTCCTTTTCTTGCCTAAAACACCCGCTTAAAACTTATAACCCGAAAATCTCCTCTTCGTCCATCACGACTTTCATTGCCCACGGAGGAACATCGATGCGCGACGCACCATCATCCATGAACACAAACGCCGTCTCATACGCGGGAGGCGTCGTGGGAAACGTACCCAACCCGTCGGTGAAGTAGATCAATCCGCGCAGATTCTCGAATTCCCCCTGGTCGCACAACTCGTTGACGTATTCGAAAACAGGACGAAAATCCGTGCCGCCGAAACCGAACGCCTGGAACTGCTGGCAATATTTCTCCAGATCCTGCACGTTTTCAATCTTCAAATCTGCTTGTATCTTATTGTCGCACTGAATAAGGTGAATGTTGACTTTATCGCCGAACCCTTCGCTTTCGCGCAGAATATCGTACGTGCGCGTCACGAAATTGCGAATGAGCTCGCCCGAACACGAGCCGGACGTATCCAGCGCAATCACGAATTCGCGCACACGGTTGCTTTCCTGGTACTCCAGCGGCTCCACGAGCGGCATGTTCCCATACGTGTCCATGCCGTACGTGTAGTAGATGTAGTCGAATTCGTCATCGTTTATCTTCATGTCCTCGCCCATGGTGGCGAATTGCCGCAGGAAATCGTGGTAGTTCGCCAAGCGGCGGTTCGCAATGGCAAGGTTCTGCGAAAGCGCCTTGCTGTTATCGCCCTTGCCTTGCGAGAACGACTGCAGATCCATTTCTATTTGCTTCGCAATGTCTTCCCACTCCCGACGCTGCTGTTCAAGCTGTTCGCGAAGCTGTTGCTCCTGGGCGGCACGCTCAGGTTCGTCAAGGTCGTCGGGGTCGTCCGCGTCGGCGGCACCGTTTGCGTCGGGGTCATCCGCGCTGGTATCGGCGGCTTCGCTGTCGGGAGCGTCATCTCTGGACTGAGATGCGCCTTCGTCATCGGAATCGGATGTTTCTTCTTCAGCCGATGCAGGTTCCTGGGGTGCCAATCCGCCCGCAAGTTGCTCGTCGCTTTGCTCGGTTTCATCTGCCGTATCGCGCGCTTCCTGCTGTTCGCCGCCCGTTTGCGCACCACCTTGGGTTGCAGCATCGTCTTCTTGCTGATTGCCCTGGCTTTCGCTTGCAGAGGCATTTTCCAAGTCATCAAGCGGCGTGACATCGCCTTCGCCACTGCGCTCTTTCTGGTCGTCCTCAAACGTATCTTCGGGTTTATCCTGCAACCTATCCGACAAGTTTCGCTTACGAATACCCTGGTCATCTTCGCTTTTCTGCTCGCCTTCGCGACTGTGCCGCACGTTTGCCCACGCATCGTGGCAATCGCGCTGAAACAGCTGACGCAAATCCCAAACGCGTGCAGGATTGAATCCCGCCTGGCGCGCCCGCGCGCCACCTGCCTCGGCATCGGCGAAAATACGGTAGAGCTTCGCGGGCGAAAGATGCCCCAAATCCTTCTGAATTGCAGCAATCGCTTCGCGCCGCTGCGCATCGTTGGCACACACGCACCGCTGTTCCGTCATTTCCAGCGCAATGGACTCAACCACCACATCGCACGCAAGCGACCACGCCGCCGCGTTGATGTGTTCTTCGTCAAGCGGATGGCGAAACACGCAATGCAGCAGTAGGTGAAGGTAGTCGCGCGTAATCTCATTCATGCCCTCTTGAAAGCGCGCGATAGTGTAAAGCGGGCTTACTACCAGCTGTTTTCCATCGGTGGCCAGCGCCATGGGATGACTGCTCACCACCGTTGGCATCTTCCACAGCGCCGTGTTCAGGAAACGAAACGCCATCATGAGCTTCATACGCGCCTCGCCAACAACGTCAAGCGCCAAAGCGTTGATGACGTCATCGTACGTTGGACCGTCGTGGACGGGCAGATTCTCACCGGCAGGTTGACCCGGGCGCGATGCCCCAGCGAACGCTTGACCCGCCTGCAACGGCTGACCTGCAGGCGCCTGACCCGCAGATGCCGACTGCCCCGCACCCTGCTGCGACCCCAGCCCCACATACTGCTGGTGCGCCTCTAACGGCACCGAGAAATGCACTGTTTCGTTTTCATGCGCCATATACGCCGCCTTACCAATCGAATCCCCCACCGGGAATATGCCACCTTTGCGCTTCGCCCGTGGTGCCTATAAATCGAACTCTGACATCACATCGTAGCCGAAAAAGCGCCGCCGCAACTCGAATAAATGGCTTGTCACTTCTACGTTATCAACGTTTCCCGCAATGTCAATTATCTCAACCGCATTCTCTTTCGTAATAAATCCCAAAGAAAAGAGCTGGTCAAAGCCTTGCAGGTAGTTATTTCGCGCGAAGATGCGCACTACTTCGCCCAACCGCCGCGCAATCATCGGTTCGAAACGGGTTCGTGATTCTGCCCCCAAGAAAAGCGGATCGCTCAAGCGTCCCAACGCGTATGCCATTGAACGCAACGTGCTGGGGCACCAATACATCGCCTCGTCGGAACATCTCAGAGCAGCAGCAGCGTCCCACGCGCCTGCTCCGGGCTGCGAAGAGGTTTGCGATACCAACTCCCCTTCGTCTGCCGCGGGCGCATTACTCGTAAGAGCCTGAACAAGAGACGACAAACCGGCCGCCCGCCCATGAGACAAAGACGGCAAATCGGTCTCATCCTTGTCGTTGTCGGGCGAGCCGCCCCACATCATCTGGGAAAAACCGTGCTCATTGAACCCGGCGCCTGGCAGATAATTACGCGAAGTGAACGATTGCCGCAGCGCATCGCGCCCCGTTGAGTTATTCGGGTATTGCAACACAATGCGACGATGCCCTTGAAGGGGCTGCTTGTTCAGATTCACCGTCACCGTATGCGGAATCTGCGCGTTCAAAAAACAGTTCGTGCCGTAAAACGCAATGCCATCATGCGTTTCAATTGACTCCAAGTTATCAACGTTTACCAGGCAAAACGCACGCACTTCCGTTGCGCAATCGGGAATATGCACGTGTCGCTCTTCCCCACAATACATGATTACCGCAGCGCCGCCCGATGCAAGGCGCTGGCAGAGAAACTGGCTATCGAAGAAAAGTGTCGGGCATTGTGGATCAAGCTCCACCTGGGCAATCAAACGCGGCGGCACAAATCCGGTCCCTTCGCGCACGACAAGCGCATTTTTTCCCAAGCGCTCCATGGTGGCAGGAAGATACAACGCTTGCAATGCTGTGCCGGAGAACGCACCGTTTCCAATGCTGTGCAACGCCGGGGACCCTTCCAAGCGTGCAAGCGACGAGCAGCCTGAAAATGCCTGGTCGCCAATATCTTGAAGCGAAGCAGGCAGCTCAACCGACACGAGATTCGCCTGGCGCGCGAAAGCACCGGGTGCGATGGCCTTGGTACGCGGATCAAGAGCGTACTCCTTTGCGCTGCCGTTCAAAAGCTCCGCGAAGATCAAACCCTGTTCCGTATATTGATACAAGCCTTGCTTGTCATCAATAAGAAAATGCACGCTACCAGGCGCTATGCGCACTTCGGGAAGAAACTTCTCGCTGCCGTCTTCGCAAACGACCAGCCGCGGAGTGCCGCAAAAACACCCACCTAAGGCTTGCAGCGAGGCCGGCAGCTCAATTTCGCGCAATGCCGTGTTTGCAAACGCTTCTTCGCCTATCGTGTACAGGCCCTCATTCAAATGGGCTTCTTGCAGCTGCTCGCACAGCGCGAAAGCTCGACGCTCGATCACGCGCAACGACGTGGGCGCCGTAAACGAGCGCAATCCCGAACGGAAGAACGCAAACGGCTCAATCACGCTCACGCCTTCGGGCAGCTCCACCGAAAGCAAATCTTCCCTGTTCGCGAATGCTTTATGGCAGATGCGCGGACAGTCCTTCCTAACCCGATAATGGGACACATTAACCGCAAGCGACAGAAGCGCTCCATCGCTTTTGCGGTAAACGCCCTGACCATCGGTAGAGAGCCAGGGGTTGTGCGGGTCAATTTCCACCCGCTCGAGCGTTGTATCTGCAAACGTTCCTTGAGCAACATCGCGCGTATTCCGGCCAATACGCAACACGCGAATGTTAGTCGAGCGGAAAAGCCCCATGGGCACGCGCGCAAGCATTGCGGGCAGCTGCAGCGTTTCTATCCGGGAAAGCGATGAGATCAGCGCCGTATCAAGCGATGCCATGGCATCGGGCAAAACGAGCGTCTCAATGCTGGGGAGCCGCCGCAAAAGCCCCGCTTGAGCGCGGCGAACACCCGCCGGAAATACCAGCGTACGTAAGCGCCCGATGTTCAAAAACGCACGCGAATCTATTTCGGATACCAGTTGTCCTTCGACATACGCATCACATATCACCTGGTCAGTAGCGTTTTCGCAGCTCATCATACGCAGCGTGCCATCAGCGAGCTCACGGTATACAAAGCGCGCGCCCGTCTTGTCAGTGTACGTTTTTTCGATAACGGGAGCGCTCGCAGCAGTCGTGTCGTCCACCGCCGCGCCAGCTGCCTGCACATCCACCGCATCCGTCGCGCCCGCTGCCGCAACCGCTGCCCTCGTGCCTTCACCGACCGCCACCGAATCCTTGGCAACATTCCGCGCACCAGCGGAAACACTGTCGGAAGCACCACCAGAGTCGGAGCCATCCGAAGATGTTTCGCCGTCCGTTTTCCGCGATTCAGCGAAACGAGCCCCTTTGCTACTGCGTCCCTGGCAAGGAACGGCCGTTACTCCTGGCGTACTCACGTCGCGCGCATATGCCTGCAGGTCAATGGGGCTCAAATCGCGCGCAACCGCTTCCGCCACGCGAATGCCATCAACCGCCGCGCTCATGATGCC
>CAKUFS010000040.1 GCA_934648845.1 uncultured Eggerthellaceae bacterium | reverse complement strand
GTTAAGGCCGCCATCGCCGAAAGTACTGCGGGGGAAGCCCGTGGGAGGATAGGACGTCGCGCTCATGAAGGGCGTTTTGCGCGCCCGGGCACGCCGCTCGGCGCGGAGAAGCCGGAGAGGGGGGCCGCAGCGATGCGGTCCCCTTCTTTTTACGGTCATTTGTCTTCATCTTTTGATCCAGGATGCAGAGAATGCTATATTGCCTTCGCTTGCTGCCATCATCGAAACCGCTCACGGTTCTTCGAAATCGGATGAAAATGCCTGTAAAACCCCCGATATCGGATAACTGTGAACGATTTCTTGATCGCAACCGAGCCTCGCGATCGCGCGAATCCTCATTACCCAATTTTAACAATGATCTATTGATTGTTTCGCAGTTGTTGATGCAGAGCTAATGAACTGCGATATATTTTAAATTGAAGTTCATTTGAGATTTGAGGGTATCAGCGGTTTTGGAATTACCGATCGCTTAGAGCTATTTCAACCTTTGGGGTATTCGTCTCGGTAAAACCCCTTATAAAAAAGAAACGGGCTGGATTTACATCCAGCCCCTTGTGTTTCAGACCTTCTCAAGTATAAGACGCTATCCAATATAAGGCAAGCACTATTCGAAAGAAATTCGAGAAATTTCGCTGCCATCTTCCAACTTCTTTAAAATAACGCCGCCCTTTTCGTAGATGGCGTATCCAGCGCAATCGTCTTTTGGGATACCTATGCTTCCTGGATTGACGAAGATCATGTTCCCCTGTTTCTTTAGAACCTTAATGTGGGTATGTCCCGAGCAGAATACGCATGGTTCAGGAAGATTTTGCAGCTCCTGGGGTTCATTCGGGTTCATTCCAAAACGATGGCCGTGCGTAGCAAAGAGCGTAATCTTCGCATCGCTGTCATAAAGCGTGAGCGATGGCTTTTCCAAATCGAAGGAGAACATCCAGTTATCCACTTCAGCATCGCAATTACCCTGGACAGCATGAATGTGATCCTCATAGGGGGTTAGCAGTTTCACAACCTGCTTTGTTTCATAGTCAAGCGGCAGCGAGTTGCGCGGACCATGGTATAGGATATCGCCTAGCAGCAGAATATCCGTTGGTTTTTCTTCTTCGATTCGCTTAATCAGCAACGAGGTCGCCTGCGCCGCACCATGCAAGTCGGATGCGATAAGTACCTTCATGTTCCTCCTTTAATTTAGGGGTCTTTTACGATCACGATACGCTAATTTATTCTTTTTAAGCCTTTCATCAAGAAGATTCTTTCTTTCAACAGGAAGTATGAAGATTATTTACCTACTTTTAACACATTTACTATATGATTTTGTGCACGCAATTTTTTGCAAGGTTGCTGTAGAAAGCGAAGGGCAAAGCTTCTTTGTAAAAAATTGCTCTTTTTATATCTAGAAAAAAGGAGAGGTAATTATGGCCAATCAAGAAGGCCAGAGCAATCAGCTCAAATACGGTGCTATCGGTGGCATCGCGCTGGTTTTTCTGGTAATCGCTGCAGCTGCTCCGCTGGGCGCATCTGCAACGAACACGCCGCTTATCTTCATGCTGGGCAACGGTCCGGCGGCGGCATTCAACTTCCTTATCATCGGTGTTCTTCTGTTGATATTCTCGGTGGGCTTCACCGCGATGTCATCTCATATTACGAATTCCGGCGCTTTCTACGCGTATATCTCGATGGGCCTGGGCAAACGCTTCGGTACTGCTTCCGGCTTCATTGCGGTTGCGGCATATAATATGCTCACTGTGTACTTGGTTGCTGCAAACGGTACGTTTACTGCCTCCATTCTTGAGCAGGAGCTGGGCCTGGTCGTTCCCTGGTGGGGCGTTTCTTTGGTGCTTGGCGCTATTATCCTGGTGTTTTCGTACTTTGGCATCGAAGGCGGCACGAAGTTCCTGATGGTCTGCCTGGTGTGCGAGATCACCATTCTGGCCATCGTCGATTTCTCCGTTCTATTCGCCGAGGGCGCCGGCGCGTATTCTTTGAGCGTATTTTCGTTCGATACGCTTCTTAATGGCGGCGTGCCCGGTGGCATTGGTGTCGGTGTGTGCTTCGCGTTCCTGTGCTTCATCGGCTTCGAGGCTACGGCCATCTTCGGCGAGGAGACCAGAAACCCCCGCAAGACCATCCCCCGTGCTACTATCGCCGCTGTTATCATTATCGGCCTGGTGTACTCGCTTTCCGCCTGGTCGGTGACTGCGGCGGCAGGCGCATCGGGTGCAGAGATCTTCGCAGGCGCCGGCGCCGCCGATCCCACGAGCGTCGTTTCGGTTTCCCAGGTTGCCTACGACCACATGTACCACGACGTAGCCGTGTACTATTGCGGCGATGCGGTGGGCCACCTGTTCAACTGGTTCCTGCTCATCTCGAACTTCGCCTCTTGGATGGCAGGTCACGGCATGGCTTCCCGCTACCTGTACTCGTTCTCGCGCGCCCATTTGCTTCCCCAGCCTTTGGAGAAGACGAACAAGGCGAAGTCTCCGTTCATCGCTTGCTGCGTGAACATGGTGTTCTGCTTGGGTGTTGCTTTCATCATGGCTACGTTCGGTCTTGACCCGTATTCGCAGATCGGCGCCATCTGCTCTGCAATCGCCATCGTGGGCATCATGACCATGGAGATCATCGTGAACATCGCTGTCATCCGCTACCTGCGCAAGCACAACAGCGAGGAAGGCTTCGGCCACAACGTCTTCCAGACCACGATCGCTCCTATCCTGGCGTTCATCGGTATGGGATACATCCTGTTCCTGGTTCTGAGCAACTTCAACCTGCTCACCGGCTTCGAGGAGTTCGGTACGAACTTGCTTCTGGGCGGCTTGACGCTGATCATTGGTGTTATCGGATTCATCGCCGCAGTTGTCCTTGATAAGAAGGGCGTGCTAACCGACCCTGTTTCCATTGAGGTTGACTAAACAGCGTGCTGCAGAGACGTAGAACCAAATCTAGGATTTCGCGGACGGGCCTTCGGGTCCGTCCGTTTTTATGTCTGCGCGCCCCAAATGTTAAAAAGTGACGGGGTCTTTTTTTACCTTTTTCGCCTTCTTGCTTTGCGGTCATCAGCAGGATTCTTTACCCTACCCCCCTTGTAGGAAAAATAAGGGCTCTTTACCCATTATTAACATAACGTGTGTAGCATCGTGACTACGCAATTTTTTTCAAGGTCGCTGAAAGTGGGAGTTAAAGCTTCTTTGTAAAAACTTGCACATATTGTTTCTTGGATTAAGGAGTGTTAATCATGGCCAATCAAGAAGGCCAGAGCAATCAGCTCAAACATGGTGCTATCAGCGGCATCGCGTTGGTGTTTCTGGTTATCGCCGCGGCTGCCCCGCTGGGCGCATCCGCAACGAACACGCCGCTCATCTTCATGCTGGGCAACGGCCCGGCGGCGGCATTCGACTTTGTTATTATCGGCATCCTTTTGCTGATTTTCTCCGTCGGTTTCACCGCAATGTCTACGCACATTACGAATGCTGGCGCGTTCTACGCCTACATCTCCATGGGCCTGGGCAAGCGCTTCGGTACTGCCGCCGGATTCATTGCGGTTGCTGCCTATAACCTTTTGTCGGTCTACCTTGTCTGCGCCGCCGGCACGTTTTCTGCTTCCATTCTTGAGCAGGAGCTGGGCCTGGTGGTTCCCTGGTGGGGCGTATCGCTGATTTTCGTAGCCGTTATTTTGCTGTTCTCGTACTTCGGCATCGAGGGCGGCACGAAGTTCCTGATGGTCTGCCTGGTGTGCGAGATCACCATTTTGGCCATCGTTGACTTCTCGGTTCTGTTCTCGGAAGGCGCTGGCGCGTATTCTCTGAGCGTATTTTCCCTTGATACGCTGTTCAACGGTGGTGCTCCTGGCGGTATTGGCCTGGGCGTCTGCTTCGCGTTTTTGTGCTTCATCGGCTTCGAGGCAACGGCGATCTTCGGCGAGGAGACCAAAAACCCCCGCAAGACCATCCCCCGTGCTACCATTGCCGCCGTTATCGTGATTGGCCTGGTGTACTCGCTTTCCGCCTGGTCGGTGACTGCTGCAACGGGCGCATCGGGAGCAGAAATCTTCGCAACCGCCGGTGCTGCCGATCCCACGAGTGTTGTGTCGGTTTCCGAAGTGGCATACGACCACATGTACCACGATGTTGCCGTCTACTACTGCGGCGATGTGGTGGGTCACCTGTTCAACTGGTTCCTGCTCATCTCCAACTTCGCTTCCTGGATGGCTGCTCATGGCATGGCTTCCCGCTATCTGTACTCGTTTGCTCGTGCAAACTTGCTGCCGAAAGCGCTGGAAAAGACGAACAAGGCGAAATCTCCGTTCGTGGCATGCTGCGTGAACATGGTTCTTGGTGTGGGTATTTCCTTCATCATGGCTGCTTGTGGTCTTGATCCGTATTCCCAGGTCGGCGCCATCTGCTCCGCCATCGCCATTGTGGGCATTATGGCAATGGAAATCATCGTGAACATCGCCGTCATCAGTTACCTGCGCAAGCACAACAACGAGGAAGGCTTCGGCCACAATGTCTTCCAGACTACCATCGCCCCTATCCTGGCGTTCATCGGCATGGGATACATCCTGTTCCTGGTTCTGAGCAACTTCAACCTGCTTACCGGCTTCGAGGACTTTGGCGTCAACCTGTTCCTGGGTTGCTTGATGCTGATCATCGGCGTCATTGGCTTCATTGTTGCCGTTGTGCTTGATAAGAAGGGTAACTTGACTGACCCAGTTTCTATTGAAGTCGAATAAGTAAGCGACGAGGTGTTTTCACGCGGACGGGCCTGGCGGTCCGTCCGTTTTTATATGGAATGCTTATAAAAGCAAAGGCTATGACGTACAATGGACTAGCCAAGCATTGGTGATGATTCTTGAAAGGAGAATCGTATGGCTGAGATGAAAGAAGTATGGGTTGACTACGTTCCCAAGGGTTACGAGGACAAGATTCCTGGTCACAAGACGTACGTGCAGATCTATGGCGAATGCGCGCCAGGAAAGAAGCCGCTTTTGGTTTTGCATGGCGGCCCGGGAGATACGCATAACTACCTGCTTGACTTGGCTAAGATTGCCGACAAGTATGATCGCCAGGTCATTTTCTATGACCAAATTGGCTGCGGTAAGTCTATGACCGAAGACATGGGCGAAGACTTCTACAATTACGATTTGTGGGTAAACGAGTACTACACTGTTATCGATGCGCTGGGCCTGGACGATTTCCATTTGTTCGGCAACTCGTGGGGCGGCATGCTGGGCATGCTGTGCATGATGAAGGATGACCGCGGCGTGAATTCGTTTGTCATCAACTCTTCTCCCGTTCTGATTCAGTCTTGGCTGGATGCCGCAAACCACCTGATCACGTTCTTGCCGCTGGAAATGCAGCTGGCGCTGAAGGAAGCCGAAGAGACCGGCAACTACGATACTGTTCAGGCGAAGGCTGCTTACGATGAATATTACAAGCGCCACGTGTGCGGCATGTATGAGAAGGATTATCCGCAGCACCTGATTGATGCGTTTAGCCAGGTTGGCGAATGCTACATGATTATGCAGGGTGCATCGGAGTTCGTAGTGACCGGCAAGATGCGCGACTGGGATATTCGCGAAGGCGTGAAGAACATCAAGGTTCCCTGCATGGCGCTTTCCGGTACCGACGACGAGGGTTCGCCGTGGGTTATCAAAGAGGGCGTCGATTTGATTCCGAACTGCGAATGGACTCTGATTCAGGGCGCGCCGCATATCTGCTCGGTTACGCATCCTGATGAGACGTGCGCTGCGGTGGAGAACTTCATCTCTCGTTTCGAGTAATGTTGCATGACGCGTGTGGACGCGCATCGAAGGAGAAGTAATGATTGAACTGAGCGACGACAAGGTATTTTACGCTTTCGGTAAGGAGACGCAGCCCGCCTTGCGCGTTTCTTCGGGTGAGACGGTGCGCATTCGCACGAAGGATTGTTTCGGCAATCAGCTGCAGAGCGCAAACGATACCATCGATAATATTGATTGGGATGCCATCAACCCTGCAACGGGCCCGATTTACGTAGAAGGTGCTGTTGCGGGCGGCGCATTGAAGGTCAAGATTGAGAACATTGAATTCGATGCGCAGTCGGTAGTTTGCACGGGCGAAAACGAAGGCATTTGCGGCGACCGCTTCGATAAATGGAGTTTGGCGGTATGCCCGGTAACCGATGAAGGTGTGGTGTGGAGCGATAGGCTCACGCTGCCTTTGCGTCCCATGATTGGCGTTATCGGCGTCGCTCCTGAGGGAGAGGCTGTTAACTGCGGCACGCCGGGAAGCCACGGCGGCAACATGGATAATACCGCCATTACGACGGGTGCAACGCTGTATTTCCCTGTTTCTGCAGATGGCGCGCTTTTTGGTTGCGGCGATATGCATGCTGCTATGGGCGATGGCGAAATTGGCGTCGCGGGCGCTGAAGCTGCGGGATACGCAACGGTTACTCTGACCGCGCTGCCCGACTTGAAGATTAAGAATCCCATCATGGAAAACGATACGCATTTCATTACCATTGCATCGGCGGAAACGCTTGATGAAGCGGTTGACACTGCGGTCCATGACATGTTGGATATCCTGCATGAGCGCACGGGCGTGGACGAAGATCAGCTGACCATGCTGTTCTCGCTGGCGGGTTACGTGCGCATTTGCCAAGTGGTCGATCCCGAAAAGACCGTGCGCTTTGAGGTGCCGAAGTACGTTATCGAAAAGCTCTAGGCGGCGCGGAAGGCGTGCCGCCGCGCGGTTTTGCGTTTGGGCTCTTCGGTTGCGCTTGGATTGGCTGGACTCGTTTTGACCTGTTTTGGTCTGCTCTGGTCTATTTTGGCTGCTCACGTACTACTAGGTGCTACAAAAAGATGGCTGGGAAGTGGTTTCCCGGCCATCTTTCTTCATGGATAGGTATGAGGGGAATCGCGAAAGCGAAGGGAAAGCGAAGTCGAAGGCGAAGGCAACGAAAAAGCGGAAAAGGTGAAAAAGACCCCGTCACTTTTTCACCTTTAGAGCTGCGCGATTGCGTTTACCAGAGCGTCGATTTCTTCATTGGTATTTGCCCACGACGTGCAGAAACGGCAAACGTTTTGATCGGGACCTTCTGCATGATCGAACATGAACACGAAGTCTTGTTCGAGCGCACGCATGTGTGCATCGGTCAAGATAAAGAACTGCTGATTCGTGGGAGATTCGACAAACTGCGCAATGCCTTTTTCCGCAAACGCATCACGAATACGAAGAGCCTGGTCAATTGCTTGTTCGGTGATTTTGAAATACAGGTTGTCTTCGAAAAGCGTGGCGAACTGAATACCCAAAAGCCAGCCTTTTGCCAGCATAGCACCGTTTTGCTTCATGGCACTGCGGTAATTGCGCTGCAGCGCCGGGTTTGTGATAACAATGGCCTCGCCGAAAAGCGCGCCGCATTTCGTGCCACCAATGGTGAACATATCGGCAACATGGGCAATATCGGCCAAGGTCAGACTGCCGTTTGCTGCCGCCAAGGCGTAGCCCAGGCGCGCGCCATCAAGGAAAAGGTACAGGTCGTGCTTTGTGCAAGCATCGTGAATGGCGACTAGCTCTTCCTTGGAATAAAGCGTTCCCAGCTCCGTGGACTGCGAGATGTACACCATGCGCGGGGTTATCATGTGTTCGGGAATGTCGCTTTCCTCGTAAAGCGTGGCTGCTTCATCGATTTGGGCAGCCGTGATTTTTCCGTTTTCGTTTGGAAGCGGAAGACACTTGTGGCCAATGTGCTCTACGGCACCCGTTTCGTGAACGTTGATGTGACCGGTATCGGCGCAGATGACGCCTTCCCAGGGGCGCAACATGAAATCGATGCCAACATAGTTTGCCTGAGTTCCGCCTACCACAAAATGAACCTGTGCGTTATCGCAGTTCAGATGCTGCTTTATCAGCTCAGATGCGCGTTCGCACCACGTGTCCAGTCCGTAGCCATCGTAGCTTTCGCTCCAGCTTTGTTCCAACGCCTTCAGAATGGCGGGGTGGCAGGAGCGGTTGTAATCGTTGTTGAATCGAATCATAAGGTCCTTCTCTTCTTCGATCTTTGTTTGTTTCTCTGTCAGTATAGCTATTTGCGCGTGGTGGGGTGCAGGCGATAAGCAGATGACTTCAAAACCGTAAAACGGTGCGTTCGATAAGATTCGCGCGAACGTTCTGCAATGCATTTCATTGGTGCATTTCGACGCCGTGCTGGACTGCGGAGCTGCGTGTGTATTTGCTTCGGCATTTGCGCTTGAAGCAAAACGCAATGTCTGTGTCGCCTTTGTAAAAACTCTGTCTACCTGCACAAATGGTGGTATCATAAACGTTTGTCTTTAGATGCAGGTTAAAACGTTTATATGGAGCATAGAGTGAAACAGGAAAATATTCGTAACGTGGCAATTATCGCGCACGTTGACCACGGCAAAACTACGCTGGTTGACCAGCTGCTGAAGGCCGCCCACGTATTCCGCGCAAATCAGCAGGTGGAAGACCGCGTGTTGGACAGCAACGATCAGGAACGTGAGCGCGGCATCACCATTCTTTCGAAGAACATTTCCATTAATTACAAGGGCGTGAAGATCAACGTCATCGACACGCCGGGTCACGCCGACTTCGGTGGCGAAGTTGAGCGTGTTTTGAACATGGCCGATGGTGCTCTGCTGATCGTTGACGCTTACGAAGGCCCCAAGCCGCAGACGCGTTTCGTGCTGAGTCATGCGCTTGCAAACAACTTACGCATTGTGGTGGTGGTGAACAAGATCGACCGCCCCAACGCTGATCCCGATACCGCTATCGACAAGGTGTTCGAGCTCATGATGGAGCTGGGCGCTACCGATGACCAGCTGGACTTCCCGGTGATTTACGCATCTGCCGTGAACGGTTATTCTCGCTACGATTACAACGATGGCAACATGGATATGATTCCGCTGCTGGATACCATTCTGAAAGAGATCCCGTGCCCCGATGTTGACCTTGAGGGTCCGGTGGCGTTGCAGATCTGCACGGTTGATCACAGCAGCTACGAAGGCCGCATTGGCGTTGGCCGCTTGCATAGCGGCATCTTGCATGAAAAAGAGCAGGTTCTGGTTGTAAAGAACGATGGCTCGAGCAGCTACAACGCAACCGTTCGCAAGGTTCACGTTTTTGAGAACCTGGGCAAAACGGAAGTTCTTCAAGCAGAAGCAGGCGACATTGTTGCCGTTATCGGTATTGAAGATGCCGACATTGGCGACATCATCACCGACCGCGAAAATCCCGTTGAGCTTGCGCCGATTTCCGTGGAAGAACCCACCATGTCCATTGTGTTTGAGGCTTCTACCAGCCCCTTGGTTGGTCGCGAAGGCGAAATTGTGGGTGCACGCCAGCTGAACGAGCGCCTGATGCGCGAAAAGGAAAGCAACATTTCCATGCGCATTACGCCGCTGGACGAAGGTTCGGGCGTTGAGGTTGCGGGTCGTGGCGTTTTGCATCTGTCCGTTCTGATGGAAACCATGCGCCGCGAAGGCTTTGAATTCCAGGTTGGTCGTCCGCAGGTTGTCTATAAGGCGGCAGCAGACGGAACGAAACTTGAGCCTATCGAAGAAGCAACGGTGGATGTTCCCAACGATTACGCTGGTAAGGCCATTGAAGTTATGGGCAACGCGGGCGGTATCATGGAGGATATGTCTTCCGACGATGCCATGACGCACCTTACGTTCAAGATTCCTTCCCGTGGCACCATGGGTCTGAAAACGCGCATCTTGAATGCAACGCACGGTGAAGCGCAGCTGTTCCACCACTTCTTCGAGTACGGCCCCTACACCGGCGAAATGCCTGGTCGCAAGAATGGCTCCATGATTTCCATGAGCACGGGTAAGGCAGTTGCTTACGCTCTGGATACGCTGCAGCAGCGTGGCCGCATGTTCGTGGCGCCGGGCGATCCTTGCTACGAAGGCATGCTGGTGGGCGAGAACGCGCACGATTCGGACATGGTGGTGAATGTAGAGAAAGCGAAGCAGTTGGGCAACCAGCGTTCTTCGACTGCTGACAAGGCTATCCAGCTTACGCCGCCGATTGTGTTTACGCTGGAAGAGGCTCTTGAGTACATTCAAGACGATGAGCTGGTGGAAGTCACGCCGAAGAGCATCCGCATGCGCAAGCGCTTGTTGTCTGCGGTTGACCGCAAGAAGCAGGCAAACGGCAAGCTGCAGTAGCGTAATCTGCTGGTTGGGGTGCAGTTTTTGCGCTCGCCTTCGAGCGGTCATTGCGATACAGTATGTGAGACGGCTGCGTTTCCGTTGTATCGTGAACGCTGCGAGCTAAAGAAGTAAGGCAAAACGGGATGGTACCGAAAGGTGTCGTCCCGTTTTTCGTTGCCGCTTCCCGTGTTGTTTCGCTGTTGTCGCTCGCGGACTTGGGCGTTGCTCCGGTTTTTCTGCCTGTCTTTTTCGATATCGCTTCGTCTGTTTGTGCTTTTATCTGCTCTCGCTGTAGGCTCTTTCGTTACGATTGGCTATTCTTGGTTTTGTATGGTCAAATCGTGTATGTTCCGCGCGCGTACAAAAAGAGTGCAAGAATGAGAAATTAGCTGTAAGCCTGCTCTTAGTCAACAGAACAGGTAGGAATAACGCGAAAGGGAATTATGAAACTTAAAGCTTTTGCGGCGGCAGCTTGCACGGTGGCGCTTTCTGCGTCGCTTTTGTGCGGCTTAACTGCCTGCAGCGGCGAATCGGTCGCGGCAACGGTTGGAACGAAGAAGATTTCGGAACAAACTATTACGGATTACATCACGAATTACCGTACGTCACAAGGGCTTGATGACGACAGTAATTTCGCCATGGTTCTGTCCATGTACGGCATGACGCCCGAATCGTTCCGCGAGAACATCATTGACATGTTTGTGAACCGCGAGCTTGTCTTGCTTGCTGCTCAGGAAAAGGGAATGTCGGTTGATTCTGCGACTATCGACGAGTACGTTAATCAGATGAAATCGAATTACAGTGATGACGCCGCCTGGCAGACTGCTTTGACGAATGCTGGTCTGACCGAGGAAAAATATCGTGAAAACATCGAGTATGCGCTTCTGAACAAGCAGCTTTCGGAGAGTTTCGCTGTTTCCGATGACCCCACCGATGAGCAGGTGTTTGCTGTTGCCCAGGACAATCTGAAGTACTTCGAGAAAGCAAAGCGTTCTTCGCATATTCTGTTTGACGCAAGCGATGAGGAAACCGCGAAGGAAGTGCTTGAGAAGATCAACAACGGTACGTTGGATTTCGCAGATGCGGCTTCTCAATACTCGAAGGATACTTCGTCTGCTGTTAACGGCGGCGATGTAGGTTGGGATTTGCTGACCAGCTTTGTTTCCGAGTACCAGACCGCGCTTGACGGTTTGGAGCTGGGTCAGGTAAGCGAGCTGGTCGAAAGCCAGTTTGGTTATCACATTATCAAGTGTACGGAAGTCATGCCCGCTGCTGACAGCGTGAAGTCGCTGTCGGACTTGCCCGAGGCGTTCCAGACGTACTTCAAGCAGCTGGCAACCACCACCAGCTCTTCGTCCACGTCCACTTCGACTGCGTTCTCTGTTTGGCTGAATGGCTACCGCACCACGGTTGACGTGAAGATCAACGACATGCCGAAGGGCCTGCCGTACGATGTTGATATGACTGCTGCTACTACGAAGTCATCTTCGGCTTCGGGCGATTCTTCCGCAACGGATACGAGCGCAAGTACCGATGCAGCAAGCGAAGAAGCCGGTGATTCTGCCGCCTCCGATACTTCCGAGAAGTAAAAACGTCTGATTTTGATATTTTTAGAGCCGCAAGCAAAAAAATGTTTGCGGCTCTTCGCTTTCTGAGTTATACTCTTTCCTCGCTACGATGCAAATAGCATTGTGCGATATTTGGCGAAACGGAGAGATGTCCGAGCTGGCCGAAGGAGCACGATTGGAAATCGTGTATGCGCCAAAAGCGTATCTGGGGTTCGAATCCCCATCTCTCCGCCATTTGTTTACTCCGTCCCCCAAGCCACGGGGGATTTTTTATAGGCGCGCATCTGCCTGCGTTTGCGAATGGTGCACCTAACTGAATATGGAGGGATGGCAGAGTGGTTGAATGCGGCGGTCTCGAAAACCGTTTTACCTGTAATCCAGGTAACGAGGGTTCGAATCCCTCTTCCTCCGCCAGGTATTCAAAGGGTCGTTCTAACGAACGACCTTTTTTGCTGCCGCTGCGCGCAGGCTGGGCGGGCATCTAGGCGCTTGCCGCTTCGCTCGTCGGGCTCTGCGCGTATGGACATACGCTTGGCCCTCCGCCGCACCTATCTGCTC
>CAKUFS010000039.1 GCA_934648845.1 uncultured Eggerthellaceae bacterium | reverse complement strand
AACAATCGGAGGCTTCCCGAAACGTATCGGGACGCCTCCGATTTTGCGCTTACCACGCGGTGGTTTTGACGTTTACAGTGTTTTGAAGGAATGATTGAATTAATTTGTTGATTCGCAATTGACCAATTATGGGTCATCGCCACATAGCCCAAATTGCCAATACAAGAAACGCATATGGAGTTTGGAGGCAGGGCGGCCCCTTTTACAGCATTTACACCTGCTTTGGTCACGTAACGTGCCGTGTTCATAATATGTTTTGTTTTTTGAAGATCGGCTGGTGTTACAAAAGGCACATTTCCATCCCAAAATGCTTGATTTTTTGTAGATGGTGTTTTGCCCGTTACCACAGAGCCCAAATCGCCTATTTCCATTTGCTGCATATTAGAACCCATATCCAATCGCCTCCAGATTCTTCTTGATTTGCTCCTGCAAGCGATTCGATTCCTCAAAACACTTAGAAACCTCGCTGGTCAGGCGTGCCATCTTCTCATCAAAAGGCTCATCATCTTCTTCGGCATCCGCAATGCCCACATACCGGCCGGGCGTCAAAATATAATCTTGCTTGGCAATCTCATCGGCATCCACAACAGCGCAGAAGCCCTTCTCATTTTCAAGCTCTCCCGCGCGATACGCTTCAAAAGAATCAGCTACTTTAGAAATGTCTTCAGTAGTAAACTCGCGCAACTTGCGAGAAACCATAGAGCCCATTTCTCGCGCATCGATGAACAGCGTTTTACCAGGCTGTTCTTTCTTTTTGGAAATTATCCACAGACTTACAGGGATTCCGGTGCTATAGAATAGCTTGTCGGGCATAGCCACAATGCCTTCCACCAAATCGGCCTCCACAATAGCACGGCGAATACCCCCTTCGCTTCCCGTCTGAGAAGACAAGGATCCATTGGCAAGCACCAGACCCATGCGACCGTTGTCGTTCAGATGATGAATCATGTGCTGCATCCAGGCAAAGTTGGCATTGCCCTCGGGCGGAATGCCAAAATCCCAACGAGGATCATCTTTAAGTTTATCGCCGCCCCAATCGGACAAATTGAAGGGCGGGTTAGCCAAGATAAAATCGAATCTCTTGTCTTTATGGACGTCATTAAAGAACGTATCAGCGTGAAATTCACCCAAATCAGCCTCGATGCCGCGGATAGCTAAGTTCATGATAGCCATCTTCCACGTAGTGGGATTGCTTTCCTGGCCAAACACGGACAAGTCGCTGATTTTTCCCTGGTGACGACGCACGAAATCCGCCGACTGGACAAACATGCCGCCCGATCCACAACAAGGATCGTAGACGCGACCATGGAAGGGTCTGACAATCTCCACCAACGTGCGTACAATGCAAGCCGGCGTGTAAAATTCGCCGGCATTTTTGCCTTCTTGACTGGCAAACTTAGAAAGGCAGTACTCATACGTGCGTCCCAGAATGTCACGCGTGTCGCCCTTTTCTGCCATTTGCACGTTGGTAAACAGATCAATAACTTCGCCTAGACGGTGCTTGTCCAACTCTTGGCGAGCAAAATTCTTTGGAAGAATGCCCTTCAAACGCGGGTTTTCAGATTCGATAAGGCGCATTGCCTCATCGATAGTCTTACCATTCGTGGGATTATGAGCGTCATCAGCAATAACGGACCAGCGCGCAGCAGGAGGAACGAAGAATACATTCTGGGAAGTATACTCATCGCGGTCTTCGGGATCAGCGTACTCGTCTTTCTGCAGCTCTTCATATACCTGATCAAACTTATCGGAGATATACTTCAAAAAGATAAGACCCAGCACAACATTCTTGTACTCAGATGCATCGATGTTGCCACGCAGCTTGTCAGCAGCAGACCAAATTTTCCCTTCGAAGCCAATCTCGGCTGTATTTTCAGCTTTCTTTGCCATGTTGTTTTCCTCTTACTCGCAAATTTTAGAGTCAGCCCAAAGTTCGCATTGACTCATAACCGTTTGAATTGCCTCTTCTGCACCTTCCGGCGGATACTTGTGCTTTCTGAGCAAGCGCTTAATCGCAATGCGCATACCCGCTCGCGCGCTCTCTTTGCGCTGCCAATCTATGGTAGCGTTTTTTTGCATTGCTTCGGTGAGCTCTCGGGTGATAGCGACCAATTCATCATTTTCGTAGAAGTCTCGCACTGCCTGAGGCTTGGTTATTGCATCGTAAAAAGCCATCTCTTCATCGGTGAGCCCCAGCTTTTCCGCTTCCCCGCGATCCTTCATCATGTCCTTGGCCATATTGACCAGTTCTTCAATGACTTCGGCATTGGTAAGCATACCATTGAGATAAGCGTTAAGGGTTTGTTGCAATTTCTCGCTGAACAGCCCGGCTTTCACCACGCTGGTTTGCTGATATTTTTTCACCTGTTCCTTAATCAGGCGTTTCAAGGATTCCACAGCGATATTCTTCTGTTTCATAGAGGCGAGCTCGCTCAAGAACGCCTCATCGAAAAGGGACAGTTCAACGCTATCTTTCTCGAATAGGTCAATGACGCCATCTGATTGGACCGTCTGCTCCAAAATGGCAGTCACGCGCTTGTTGAATTCGTCATACGTCATGCCGCCGCCATTGCCACTGCTCGTCCTGCCAGAAAGGCGCAATGCTTGCACGCGAAGAATGGACAGATACGCTGCTTCATGATGATCGTTCTTGGAAACCAGACTCTTGCAAAGCGACAAAGCCTGATTCATAAGCTTGCATTGAGACACGAATGCCTCAAGATCCTCTTCGCGCTGCGGGTCGAGAAGCCAGTTCACGCCATCGGTTATCGCTTCGAGCAACTGAACCTTATCATCGGTGAAAATGCGATCTCTATATTTCAAGCCGTATAGCAAATCCCGACATACATCCAACTTCTCCAGGAACTTAGGATAAGCCGTCTCGGCAACGTCCATGTTGCCATAGTTGCTCTGATCTCGACCTGTGTAATCCTTCATAGCCTGCTTAAGAGCTCGAGCGATGCCAATATAGTCAACAACAAGACCGCCTTCCTTGCCCTTATAAACGCGATTAACGCGGGCTATGGCCTGCATAAGATTGTGACCCTTCATCGGCTTAAACACGTACATAGTGGATAAGCTGGGCACATCAAAACCCGTAAGCCACATATCAACAACAATGGCAATCTTTAAGGGGTCTTCATCGGATTTGAACCGACGCTCCATCTCTTTTTTATGCTCGGTTCCGCCGCAGACTTCGAACCATTCCTCGGGATCTTGATTTCCCATGGTCATGACCACGCCCACTTTTTCAGACCATTCGGGACGCAACTCCATAAGGCGATAATAAATCTTCATAGCAATAGGACGGCTGTAAGCCACCACAAGCGCCTTGCCGGTAAGGATTTTTGCGCGATTGCTCTCATAGTGAGAAACAATGTCATCGCAAAGGGAATTGATGGTTTCGGGAGCGCCAAAGATAGCATCCAATCCCCCTAGCTCGCGCTTGCTCTTCTCTAAAAGAGGCTCGGTTGCTTGAGCGGCGAATTCATTATACAGCGTATCTATCTGGGCAAGTTTCGTCTTATCAAGATGCAGCGCCACCACGCGATTCTCGTAGAAGACGGGGCGCGTTGCCTGGTCCTCCACAGCCTGAGTCATATCGTAAACGTCAATGTAGTCGCCGAAGATCTCACGGGTATTCTTATCGTCCGTCTCAATGGGAGTTCCCGTGAAACCAATGTAGCTTGCGTTAGGCAGCGCTTTACGCACCAATCGCGCAGCTCCCAGATGAATGTTTCCCTGCTCGTCAATTCTTTCATCCAGACCATATTGGCCACGGTGCGCCTCGTCCACCATAACAATAACGTTGCTGCGATCGCACAGGGCGTCATCGCCATCGGTGAACTTTTGCATGGTAGTGAATATAATGCCGTTTGCTTCACGATCAACAAGCAGCTTTTTCAAATGCTCACGGTTGGATGCCTGCACTGGCGTCTGCCGCAGAAACTTTGCACAACGGCTGAATTGCCCATAGAGCTGATCATCCAAGTCGTTACGGTCCGTAATGACCACAATAGTGGGAGTGTTTATGCGCTGTTGAACCAGGTGAGCGAAAAACACCATAGAAAGAGACTTGCCTGAACCCTGAGTATGCCAGAACACGCCAATTTTGCCATCGCCTTCCACGGCTTTCACCGCTCGATCCTCGGCCTTGAGCACGCCGAAGTACTGGTGGTAGCCAGCAAGGATTTTCACGGTGTCCTTGGCGGTGTCGTTAAAACAAATGAAGTTCTTAATGATATCCAGCAAACGATCGTGACGCAGCATGCCCTCTAGCATAGTTTTCCAAGTGGCAGAAGCCGTTTCGGAGTAATCGCCATCAACGGATTTCCATGCAACGAAACGGTCTTCGTTGGCAGTGATAGTACCCACGCGTGTTTCCGCCATATCGCTCATAACGCAAAAAGCATTGGGCACAAACATACCGGGAATCTGCTGCATATAATTACGCAACTGCTTATAGGCATCGGATGCGTCGGTCTCTTCGCGAGAAGGACTTTTAAGTTCAAATATGACAAGCGGCATGCCATTCACGAAGCAAATGAGATCAGGGCGCTTATTGGAATGCTCCACGTAAGTCCATTGATTCACCGCATGAAATGCATTGTTCTCGGGATTTTCGTAATCTAGAAGTTGCACAATATCGTTGCGCTCTTCTTTGCCATCGAAAAAGCGAACCTCCACACCCGACTGCAGGTAGTCGGTGAAAATTTCATTTCGCTGGGCAAGGGAACCGGTCTCAATGTTTGAAATCTTATAAATGGCTTCATTAATTGCAGCCTGCGGAAGATTTTTGTTGATGCGTCTAAGGGAGCTCGGCAGAATATCGGGCAGAAACACGTCTTGGAACTTGTCGTTCGAGCGAGGAACATCGGGGCCATAGAGATATTCCCACCCCAAATTGGCGGTAAGATACTCAATAAGGGCCTTTTCGTAAAAATCTTCGTTTATCGAAACCGCATGGTAATCGTACGGCATGATCTAGCCCCTCCTTGTTAGCTCATCGATAAGGAGCTTGCGCACCAGGGCAGAAAAACCCAACCCCTGCAGAGATGCGCACTCCATAGCCGAATCCTTGAGGTTCTTCGGAATGCGGAAAGTAACCGCGGTCATCTCCCCTTCTTTAAGGAATTCCTGAATCTCAGTATCGGTTGCGCCAGATTTAAGAAGGTCGCTGTACTTCATTTGAGTCTCCTTGCATGAAAAATGCAATACATGTTCAGTATAAAACCCTGGCTTCTTTTTCAGAACGAGAATAGAGGACAATGCACGCCGCCAAACGCACTGCAGCCACGACACCAGTAATCGCCGTGCAAAACCCACCATCACATCCTGCCATTGTCTGATTCATGCTTCTTGCGAATCTCGTTCAACATCAACAATGCGTCTGCAAGGGGAATACGCTCTTGTTCGATTCTGCGAACTCCGCTCCACTTGGGATCGACAAGGCGCAGGTAGAGTTTCCGTTCGGATTCGCGCAGGCCCGGCAACAACAAAGGCTCCTTCGGCTTAATCTCATTGCCTTTTCTATCCACACGCGTGCCAAATTCCTTGTAAGACTCAAACGCAGGGATATCCATAAGCATGCTCTCACACGCAAGGCCGTGCTCTCGGTACCCGCTCAGGATTTCCAACCCAGCAGCGTCCATGTCGCCCCAATAAACCACCAGATTCGCGCATCGTATCCAATCAATCGGCGTAACGTTTTGTATTCCAGCAAAACCATCGCCCATCACCGCAACGCCACGCTCAACATCGGGAAACCACAAAGCAGAATCGCGGTTTTCGCAGATTACAACCACTTCCGGTCTGTAAGGCAGAGCGCAAGCATCGCCTTCAACCCATGAATCAAAACGACGCTCCCCCTTGGAAAGATACGTCGGATCAAGATACGTGAACCTTACCTGGGCAGGGCGATCTTCTAATGGCAGCCTTTCCAAACCGGCAAGCTTTGCAACTACGGAACGCCTTCCCTGCGCGTCAAGCCACTTCGCGTGGAATCCAACAAGCGGCATCTGCCTGGCCGTAAGACCCCGCGCATCGTTTTCTCTGAACCACACTCCCGCCCTGCAAGCAAGATCGAAATCAACATCATCGGGCACTGCGCGCTTCATTTCGCGCAACAGCTGAGCGATATCTTCGTTGCTGATCCACGAAAAGTCCTGGTGAAGTCGCTGCGCGCGCCTACATGCATGAGAGTAGGCTTTCTTCTCCCCAGCTGCAACAGCCAAAGAATACATATCCTCAATCACAAAATGCGTCGGCAGGCTCTGCTTCGTACCGCCAACCATTCTTGTCGCGTATTCCATGCCCAAGACAAGCGAATGAGCCATGCCGCGCAGCTCATCTCCCAAAGCACAAATATCTGCAAAGTGAGCTTCAAGCTCCTGTTTCGAATACGTCCCAAGCGGCACCTTTCTTGGCCATTGCGCATCGGAGCAGCCTGCAGCTTCCTTAGCCCACAATCCCTCATAGAGCCGTTGAAACGAAACTTCGATAGTTGCTGCGCTCTTAAGCATTTGCCGTCGCCTTCTCTACCAGCTTCGTCTGGGATACGCGAGATACACCCTTGGTGTTCTTCGTTATGTACACACAACCAGCTGCGTAGGGCGCAATAGATTGAAACTTATCCTCGGGCGTAGCCACTATCAGCTGAAACCCGAAACTCTTCCAAGCCGACACAGCGCGCGCAGTAAATTCGCTGTCTGCCTTGATAAATCCTTCGTCAAGCATCACGGGCGCAAATACGGGCTTGCTGCCCGCTTCACCACCCAGGCTATACAGCAATGCGGAACCCAAAATGAACGCAACAAGCTCCTGGACTTCGCCGCCGCTTTTACCAGCAAGCGAGTTGTAGTAGCTGTCTTCGCGTTCCAATTCCGCAGGCCAAGATGCCTTTGCAGAAATTTCCACGTGGCGACGCCTGTCAAGCAAAGCATCGCGATCCATGCTACCCGGACGTATCTGATCCATGAATCCCTTGATGTCGTTATAAAAGCTCACCACGTCGAAATCCGCAGTCGCGTTACCAGCGAAGTCGTTCAACGTGCGCTTGAATTCCGCAACGCGCTTGCTTTCCTTCACGCGTAATGAAATTTGCAGTCGTCCGCCATCGACGCCAAAGGGCAAATCAGCCAAGATGCCATTAATCGGCTCGATGCGATCCTCCATTTCCTGAACCGCCTTATCGAAGGAGCTCCGCAGTTGAACCAAATCCTCGCGAATCCAATGATGCATTTTATCCGCCCAGTGCGCTTCCTGCTCATCGATGCCCTGATGCTGTATCTCAGCAAGAATAGCAGCGTATTCCTGGTAGGACTCCAGCGTTTCACCTCGATTGGGATCCCACCATCGACTCTGGAACAGGGAAAACGCTCGCTCGATTGCCTGTTTGTCGGCGTCGGCGCGCTTTTCTGCTTCCGTCCGCTTGTCGCAATTTCCCCGATTCATTGCTTCTGCGAATTCGGAGAAGGCATTATGAAGATCACGCACGGTGGGATAAACCCGCTCTTTTTCTGCGGCAAGGCCCTCTATATGCTGTTCCTGATCATCGGGCAGTTCAAATTGAGCCACATCAAGGCTATTCGCCTCTGACTGCAGAGTAGATAACTCCTCGTTCAGTCGTCTGAGCTTTTCCTCCGCGGCTCCTTCCCGTTTCACGTAATCAATCTTTCGCCTTTCAGCAACTTCGTACTGCTCACGCAGTTCAGCAAGGCGTTTGTTGCCCTTCAGGAACTCTTCAAGCTCGCACGCCAATCGCTCAACGCTTGATTCGGCGCTAATCACATCTATCTTGTCGAAGGAAATCTCCAGCAGCCGGCCGCATGCCCTCCATTTACCCTCGGCAAGTGCGCGTTTCTTGTCGATTTCTTTCCTTTGCTTTGAGAGCTCCGCATGCTCTGCCGCCAACTGCGCCAAACGCTTGGTCAAACGTTCGATGGTCGCTTCGTTCGAGAAGCCAATAACGTTGCGGTCGCCGCATGCGCGACCATGGGAACCTTTGAATTTACGGCGCATCTGCCCAGTCTTAGTGATGCGCAGGTCATCTCCCCGCAAATCGCGCGGATCCTCAACACACAAAGCATCGTGGTTTTCATCAGCCAAAACACGCGATAACCACGGTGCAAATGGACTTTCTTTGTCCAAATCAAGCTTACTTGCAACGCCGCCATCGCGATAATTGCCGATTGTTTTATTGGAAACATCGATTCCCCGAAAACTCACTCTAGCGCCAAGCTTCACTGAATCGATGCTTTGGCTCAACTCATCATAGCGCGCGCGATCAACCAGCACGGTGCGCGAAAGAGCGTGAAGGCATATTTCTATAGCATCTCGCCACGAGGATTCCGCATCTTTAATCTCCATGAGCTCGCCCGCAAAAGGCAAATCCTCCACACTCATGCCGGCGGCAGCTGCCATTGCATCGCGCGCCTCACTCAGCTCACGAGGAATGTTACCGCGATGGCCCTGATAGTACGCCAAATCCAAGCGGGTTTCTTCGGCTTCTCTTGCAATCTCGCTTTCCGCAACAACAACCTTGTCGCGCTCTTCGTCGATTTGCGCCTTGAGAGCGTCGTAGCCGTCTGCGTACTCACGCGCGATTTCCTGCAACGCCGCAAAGGATTCAGCATCGCAAGGCACTTCCATGTCCGCATCGGAAACCGCTTTGCGAAGCGAAAGGAGATTATCGTTACGAAAGACTCGTTCTTTCTTGGCAGCTTCTATGCGAGCCTCCAGGGTTTTCGCTTTGCCGGCACCAGCCTCCTCCATTTGGGCTTGAAGCTGCTTTACCAGAGCCTCGGCTTCCCGAACACGCAACTTCTCGCCCTCAAGCTGGGATTTCACTGCTTCCGCTTCGGCCTCTACACTGGCTCGCACCTGAGCCACCACTTCCGCACGACGATGCTCAAGCCATCGCGATAGAGAGCTTGTCTTATCGTTTGCATCGCCCACGCGTTCGCAAAGCGCGAAAAACGCCGTCGCCTCATCGTATGACTTCTTTTTATCAACGATTGGCTCAAGGATGCGGCGTTGCTCTAAGGCTTTCAACATCTGTTCGTGCACCTTCGAGTGGTTGTCGAATTCTTCCAGAGCTTTGTCCGCACGCTCATAGGTATGCGGCCGCTCCAGCACCAACTCGTTGAAAAGCGCACTCACGGTCTTGAAGTCTTTGCCCGATCGAATGCGCGCAAGCAGCTCCATAAGGGCTTGACCTTGGTTCTCGTCCCCTATGCTTAGCGACTTATACACGCAGTTCAGAAACTCACTGCGACTATTGTGCTGGCGAGCGTTTGGCAATACTTTCTCTATGGATCGCTTGTCGAATTTCTTGTCCGCCACCTGCGATAAAACGGAAAGATCGAGCAGCTCATTTGCGGTAATGAATTTGGTATTGCTTCCATCTACAAAGTCGCACTCGGGAGTCAGATAATAGAGCTTCGCGGCGGTAAAGTAGTCGCCCAGCGCGTCAATGAAAGTGGCGCTTATCGCTGTCCAGCGCGAGCAGGAATTATCGCGAAGCACGCGAGCTACTTCTGCTCCCGCCGCTTCATCGTACACGGAGTCCAACATGCCGCGCGCATACGTGTGCAAGGTGCGTTTGCCAGAGCTGAAGCCCGAACCAGCACCGCGTCCACCCACATTGGAGGCATCGTTAAAACGAGGCGCACGCATCATTATTTCATCATAGGCATCCTGCAGTGTGGATTTGCCCGTGCCCGAACCGCCTGATATCACCGTCACGGCAGCGTTTTCAAAATCGTTTGCAAAATACGCTTCGGAAACGCCATCGAAAGTACCCCAGTTGATAAGCTGCACGCGATACAGCTGCCACTGGTTTTCCATGGGCGTTCCCTCGAACAAGCTTGCCGCCATGCTACTCTCCCTCTGCCCCTTCGAGCCCATCGGCGCCAATCACACCACCTGCTCCAGCAGCCTTCTCATACGCCTCGCGAATCGTACGTATCTTCTCCAGGGGAAACGCAGTTTCGATAATCGGAAGAATTCGATAGCGATCTTCCGATGCCGAACCTGACACCTTCTCGATATAGCGTTGCTTATTCAGATACTCAATCGCACTGTTTATGGTGCTCTTGGCGCGTGCGTGATTTACGATGCCCTCTGAATAGAGGCGCTTCAAGTGTTCGCGCATTTCATCGCCGTCGATCCAGACGTTTTCAGCACCCGCAGACGCCTGACTCAAGTATTGCTGGCGCAGAAATATAATGAGCAAAGATTGCGTTTCGGTCAGCTCGTGCTCGCGTTTGAGCTTGGGGAACTCGGCACCCGCGTTTTCCACGGGCACGCAATAGGCAATTTCGTTTCGCTCATCAATGTGAAGCTCCAAGAAGAGATTGTTCAGTGCGCTTTTGACGCTCTGCTGATATTCAACGAGATGCGACCATCCTTCTGAATTGCGCTCATGGCTAATGTAGGAGTTACGCAGCAAGCTTACGAGCACACGACGAACCGGTTCGGGCAAGGTTCCCTGATCTCCAGGAAACAACTCAGCAGAATCCTGCTCTTCAGATTTCGCATTATGATCAGGCACGTTCTGCTCCTATCGGTTGTTTGCCACCTTTTGAAACAAGAATGCGCGGGGCAAGCCAAGCTCGTTTGGCGCCATCGGGACCAACGCATTCGTAAACATCAGAAGCGACTCCATCCATCGCAAAATCGTTGCTCGCCGCATATCGAATGAGACCAAGAACTTCCACATCACGCCGTAAATCCTGATCCAACTTTGCGAACAAGAATGCCGCCGATTCCGTTTCTCCCGGACCAAGCAGGCTCTCAAACGCTGCGATGACTTGAGCGGTAAAGGGGCCGCCCAGCATACGCAGACGCTCCAGGTCAACTTCGGGCGCTTCGCCTTCAGCCTGGCTCAACGGAGGAGGCGGCTCATTCTTATCGGGACCCTTGAGCCTGCGCTGCAGACATTCAATATCCACGTCAAGCAGCGGATCGGTCATAAGTGCTTTTTTCTTGCCCGCGCCGCCATCCATCATTGCGCGCTCCCACATAAGGGATTCCAAGCGCTTAAGCTCCCTGCTCATAGCGCGATAGCTGGACATATCATAGCTACCAACGGCGTTGCCAATAGTTCGCGAGCAGCGACTGCGCAAATCGAAAATTCCCAGCATTCCGTCGGAGACGGCTTCCCAAGACGAACGCACATCGTATTTCTTCCCGACATCCGTTCCGGCCACATATTCCGACGAAGCAATATTGCGCACTTTCTGGTGCATATCGGCATCAAACTGGTTGTCGGCAAACATAGCAACCGCACCGTTGTAGAGCTGTCCACTGTCAGTACCATTGAAAAGTGCGTCGGCATGCTCTAGGTATTCGGCAATAACCTCGCCATGCGGGCGCACATCCGAGCGAAACTTGTCAATCAAGTCATCGCGTTCGCGGCCCAGCTGCTCTTCGATTTGGCGCATATCGCCAGGAACTTGACGGAGCAGATCAACCACGTTCATCAGACGCGCTTGTATTTCTTCGGGGGAAAGGTCAATTGCGCCGCCGCTTTCGTCAAAGCGATCAAGCGCCGACTGCGCAGCCTGAAGATCGGCCTCGAGTTGCGCACGGCGCTGCGCAGGGTCCCCGCTCACCAGCAAAGCAAGCTTCGTGATTTCGTGGGCAATGGTTTCGATGCGCGGACTGCTTAGCACAACATCGCGCACGCCCATACGGTCAACGGCATCCAAAGCGGCAATGGTTGTCGAACGCAGACGGTATTCGGTTCCGCCGTCATCAAGTTCGAATTTCTCCAAGAGGCGCAGCTCGTTCATCCAGCGGTCAGAGCAAAGGTCGCGGCCGGATACCGTGGGCACCTCGTACCCTTCGCTGCGCAGTTCTGTGAGCATGGCGTCAATGGCTGAATGAAGGGCTTCCGTTTTTACTGGTTTTGAACGATCGGGAAAAGCGGCGTGGAGCATTGCGACGTACACCTGGGAATACTTGCTTCGCAGAAGGGACCAGGCGTCACCAGCGTACGCCTCTTCGAGCTTGCCATATTCCGCGAAAACGTCGGCCATACTTTTATCCTAGCACGTCCCTAGATTGCGACACTTGCGTACACCTCCGTGCCACTTCGCCGGCCCAGTTTCCCAGGCCGCGTGTGATTTTGTGTTCGGTCTTGTTGTGCGGCGCATCTGAGCATTGCGCATCGCGTAGCATCACTTGCACATTGTAGTACAGATTGCTGGCGGCGCGTAGCAATGAGCGCGAGTTAATTTAAAATCCTCCCTTGCAGTGTGCACCTCCTAGGGCGACTGGAAAGCCTTTGCCCGACGTATAATTATCTGTGCAACCGAATCATCCGACCGCGCGGAAAGGCTCGGAGGGGCGGTGCCGTTTCCGGCGGATGTGGTAGTCCTGTCGCGGCACCGTCCTTCCGAGCCGGACAGGACTACCACCTTGAGCGGAAAGAAGCGACGCAGGCGCGCGCCCTCGGCCACGCCATGGGACGGCACACCCGAGCGGGATCTCAACCCCGCCGAGCGCGCCGTGATGCGCTCCAGCAGGAGCATATACGACTTCCGGCATCACGACTTCGAGGGCGACTCCGAGTTCTACAACGGCTACCCCCGCGACAGCTGCCCGCACTGCGGGAGCCCTCAGATCGCCCGGAAGGGCAAGGACCGCGACGGGCTGCAGAGGTACTCCTGCAAAACCTGCGGGCGCTACTTCTCGCCGGTGACGGGGACGATCTTCGAAGACGCCAAGCTGCCCGTCTCTGCTTGGGCGGACTTCGTGCTCCAGGCGGTGTCGTTCGAGAGCGTCAACGCCATGACCAGGGAAGACAGGAGGTCCGACACCACCGCGCCCTATTGGATGGCGAAGTGAATCTGCCCCGTTTTCGTTGACAGGTTCTATGCCGCCTCCGGGCGGTTTTCCCTTGCATGCATTTCCTCGAACTC
>CAKUFS010000038.1 GCA_934648845.1 uncultured Eggerthellaceae bacterium | reverse complement strand
TTGTCCCGTCAAGCTGGACGTGGAGGTGAAAGAATAATGCTTATCCTTGGAAACTTGTGGTTCATTATCATCTTTGTGCTGATCATTGGCTACTTTGCTCTGGATGGCTTTGACCTGGGTGCGGGCGTTTTGTACCCCTTCCTGGCAAAGGAAGAGCGCGACAAGAAGCGCATTGTGCGCGCTATTGGCCCGGTGTGGGATGGCAACGAGGTATGGCTTCTTACGGCCGGTGGTGCCTTGTTTGCCGCATTTGCGCCGGCGTATGCAACCGTTTTTTCCGGCTTCTACCTGGCTATTATGTTGGTGCTATTCGGCCTTATCTTCCGTGCGGTGGCGGTGGAATTCCGCGGCCACAATGGCGATATGCCGCGTCTGTGGGATGTCCTGTTCTTCGTTGGCAGCTTGCTGCCCGCGTTGCTGTTGGGCGTTGCAATGGGCAATATCGTCCAGGGCCTGCCCCTTGCCGCAAACGGCGATTACACGGGCGGCTTCTTCGCGCTGCTCAATCCCTTTGCCCTGCTTTGCGGCGTGCTTGGCTTAGTGCATATGCTAGCACAGGGCGCTGCGTGGATTGCGCTGAAGGCCCCCGAAGGCTCTGGGCTGCGTGATCGCGCCGCAGCGCTTCGTCGCATTCTTTCCGTGGTTGATATTGTGGTATTTGCGCTGGTTACCGTTGTGTTCTTCGTGTTTGTGAAGCCGAGCCTTCCGTATGCTGTTGGCATCGAAGCGCTGGCGGCTGTGGGTGCCGTTGTTTTTGTTGCAAGCACGCTGTGCATTCCGGTTTTGTGCAAGGCGGATACTCCTAAAAAAGATGTTCTTGGGCCTGTTTTGGCTGGTCTTGGATGTGCGGGCCTGGTTGTTATCCTTGCAGCAACGCAGTTTCCGAATCTTGTCCCCGCGCTTGATCCGGCGCTTAGCTTGACTGTTGCGAATAGTGCATCAAGCAGCACGGCGCTTTTTGCCATGACCATTATTGCGTGCATTGGCGTGCCGCTGGTGCTGATTTACCACGTGCTGGTGTACCGCGCGTTCCGCGGACGTGTTGACTGACGCGCGCAAATGCTCGAATCTCGAATGTGACGGCGTTGGACCGCAACCGCGTTAGGCTGGAATCATGCTGGATCGCAACATACTGAATCTTCCGGGGGCAAGGCGCATGTTCGTCTTGCTTCTGGTGTGCGCCGGCGCCGATGCGCTGCTGATTGTGGTGCAGGCGCTTTGCCTTGCAGATGCGTTGACCTGGATGTGGAATTGTGCGGTGGCGCAGGCGTTCGCCAGTCTTGTTCCAGGTGCTCTACCAGGTGCTTTTGGGTTTGCTGCCGCATTTATCGCGCGCAACGCGCTGGATGCCGTGCGTAGCAGAATGGCCGATGCATTCTCGCGCAAGCGCGCTGCGGAACTCCAGGATCAGTTGGTCGAAGCGACGTACGAGCAGGGAGTTGCAGGCGTGCAGCGCCGCGGAAGCGGGTCTGCCGTTCAGGAGCTTATCGACGGCGTGGCAAACGTGAGAAATTACATTGCGATTATCTTGCCGAAAGTTGCCGACCTTATTGCGATCCCCGTCATTCTTGCCGTTGCGCTGTTTGCCACCGACTGGATCAGCGGAATCATTGCGCTGATTATTTTGCCGTGCATTATTGGCTACATGCAGTTGCTGGGCGCCCACGCAAAAGCCCAGGCGTCGGCCCAGCACCAGGAATACGACCGCCTGGCCAATCATTTCATGGACACGCTGCGCGGGCTTGCCACGCTCAAGGCGTTCGGTCGCTCGAAACCATACGCGAATCAGGTTTTCGCGGTTTCCGAAGCGTTCCGCGCTGCAACTGTCAAAACGTTGCGCACGGCTACGTTGAGCAGTCTGGTTTTGGATTTGTTTCGCACGTTTGCCCTGGCAGCGGTGGCAATCATGCTGGGATTCAGGCTTCTTAATGGCAGTGTGGGCCTTGAGCCTGCGCTTGCGGTTCTTATCATGGTGCCGGAATACTTTGCCGCTGTGCGCCGCTACTCCACGGATTTCCATGCCAGTTTGGATGGCCGCAACAGTCTGGCCTCGATCTTGGATGTTATAGGGGGCGAAGGCGTGCAGATGCCGTGCGCGTCCATTGCTATCCGAGGAGCGTGTGCAGGTGCTGAGTCCGGCGCGTCGCACACACTTCCTGTCGCTCAGGCGGCTGATGCGGCGGGGGCGCCGTGTGAAGCAGAGGAAGGCGGCGCGCATCCCGCGGCGGGCGCGGCGGAGAAACCGTGCGAATCCGATGCGCTGAACTGGGATAACGGCTCTACCCTTGAGTTCCGCGATATCGGTTTCCAGCACAGCAGCAACGACCCCTTCGCCTTGAATCAGGTCAATTTCCGCGTTGAAGGTGCTTGCAAAGTGGGCATTGTTGGCATGTCGGGGTCGGGTAAGACAACGTTGGCCCGGCTGCTTGCTGGCTTCTCGAACCCCACAGCGGGCGAGATTCTTGTCAACGGCGCAAGCGTTCCCACGCTGAATAACCCCTGGTGGCTGAAGCTTGTCACGTTTATTCCGCAAAACCCGCACATCTTCAATGCGTCGCTGCGCGACAACGTGGCGTTTTACGTGCCTGACGCGTCTGAACACGACGTTGACCAGGCCATTAAGCTTGCGGGATTGGAAGATACGGTGGCGCAGCTTCCCCAGGGGGTCAACACGCTTCTGGGCCAACAGGGCAGGCAGCTTTCTGGCGGGCAGGCGCAGCGCGTGACGCTTGCGCGCGCGTTTTTGGATTCCCAGCGCAAAGTGCTCATTTTCGACGAGCCCACAGCGCATTTGGACATTCAGACAGAGCTTGCGCTGAAGGAACGCATGCTTCCCCTGATGGAGGATCGGCTGGTGTTTTTCGCCACGCATCGTTTGCACTGGCTTGAGAACATGGATTACGTGTTGGTTGTCGAAGACGGCCACGTTGTGGAAAGCGGACGCCCTTGCGAGCTTCTGGCAGCTAATGGTGCGCTATCGAGCCTGGTCAAGCAGATGAGGGGCGGTGATTTCTTGTGAGCAAGGAAAGCTGCGCGCCCAGCCACATGCTCAATCGTCTGATGGGCATTTGGCGCACCGATACGTGGGTGAAGCCGTATTTTAGCCGCTACAAGAAGACCATGCTTGTTTCGCTGGGGCTGGGTGTTCTCACGCTTTTATTCGCAACGCTGCTCATATTCGTGTCGGGATTCCTTATCAGCTATGCCTCGTTGCCGCCCGAAATGGGTCTGTTCTCGTTGTATATCCCCATTGGATTTGTGCAGCTGTTCGGTATCGGTAAGCCGTTCTTCGGTTATTTTGAGCGCCTGGCCAGCCATGATTGGGTGCTGCGTATGACAAGCTCGCTTAGGAAGAAGCTCTACGGCTCCCTTGAGCAAGAGCGCATTGTTGGCGCGCGTTCCTTGCGGATGGGCGAGGCGCTTGGTTTGCTGAGCGAGGATATCTCTCATGTTCAAAATTTGTATCTGCGTACGGTGTTTCCCCTGGTCACCGCATGGGCTGTGGGCGGTCTGGTCGTGATTGCCGTTGGTGCCATGAGCATTCCTTGCGCGATTATGCTGTTTGTGGGGTTTGTCGTGATTGCTGTGCTGCTTCCCCTGCAAGCGCTGCTGGTAAACGGTGCGCGCACCGCGCGGGTCAAGGCGCTCAAGGCCCAGCTGTACGCAAGCGCGTACGATAACGTGATGGGTATTGGCGATTGGGTTTGCGCGCAACGAAAGGAAGATTTTCAGGCTGCCGTGTCCCGCGTGGCGGGGGAGATTGATGGGATCGAGAAGGGGCTCGCGGCATCGTCGCGTCGGCGGAATTTGCTGGTTGACGCATTGTTTTCCCTGATGATTGTGGCGTTGCTGGCATGGGCGGGTGGATTTTTCGGTGCTGCGGATCCAGCGGCGCCTGCAGCGTTTGCCGGTTCGTTGTCGGATAGCCAGCCGGCTACGTGGATTGCTGCCGTTGTGCTGGGCTTCTTCCCGTTGCTCGAGGCGTTTCAACCGCTTTCCGATGCAACCGCTGCTGCTGCGGGGCACTTGGATTCCATCGAACGGTTCAACGCGTTCGAACGACCCGCTGGGGATGATGGGAGCGACATGTGCCCTGATCCGGTGGGTGTGGATATCTGCCTGGATGGCGTTTCCTTCGCGTACGACGCGCGTGGAGCTGGTGCGGTTGCAGGTGCGGGCGGCGGTGCGACTGTGGACGCAGGTGCGGCTGCTGATGGCATGGCGGGAGCGGACGGCGTTGCGGTAGCCGGGGAAGCGGGCGGCGGAGCTGCCGCGGACGCAGGCGCCCCCCTGTTGAGCGACGTATCGCTTGCTATCGAGCGCGGGCAGAAAGTTGCGATTCTAGGCGCGAGCGGCTTGGGTAAATCAACGTTGCTGCATTTAATCCGAGGCGACCTTGCTCCAAGCAGTGGCACGGTCACGCTGGGTGGCGTCTCCACGGTCCAGCTTAATGCTGCAGGCTGTATCCACCAATACGTAGGATATATGCAGCAAAGCTCGTATCTGTTTGCGCAAACATTGAGGGGAAATCTTAAGGTTGGAAATCCAAAAGTGACGGACGATCAGGCAATTAAGGCTTTGCAAGAAGTTTGCTTGCAACCCCTTTTGGATCGTCTGCCCGATGGACTGGACACGTCTGTCGATGAAGCGGGTCTTAGATTTTCGGGAGGCGAGCGTCAAAGAATAGCGCTGGCACGTTTGCTGTTGGCGCAGACGCCCGTGGTGTTGCTTGACGAGCCCACGGTGAGTCTTGATCCGCTTACCGAGGCAAAGTTGCTTGATACAGCTTTCGAAGTTTTGGCTGATCGCACGGTGATTATGGTTACTCATCACCTTTGCGGCATTGAGCACATGGATCGCGTCTTGCTTGTTCAAGACGGCCGCATTCTTCTCGACGGCAGCCCGCAAGAGCTCGCGCAAAGCAGCGAGCTGTTCCAGCGTCTGCTTGCTTTCGACCGCGGATTGGAGCTGTAGGTGAAAAAGTGACGGGGTCTTTTTCACTTTTTGGCAGTCCGTTGCATGCCCGTGGCGGCGGCGCGGGATTCGCCGAACGGACTCCGCTTGGATAATGCTTCTTCTGGTTTGCGACTTGCTCAACTTATCGAAAGCGCCGCACGTCGGCCCATTCCCTTGCCGTCGTTTTTTTTCTGTTTGTTCAGCAGTGCAAGCGGAATGGCGGGCGGAAATGTGAAAAAGACCCCGTCACTTTTTAACATGCGGAGATTCGGCGTGCTCATTGCGGCTTGATTGTGATACACTGCACAGGCAATTGAATAAGGTGTGCCCTGGTTCGGCTCGCTGCGGTTTTTGCCGCACCGATAATGATATGAGGAAGACTGCCAAGCAAAGCGCGAAAAGCGCCGCGTTTGGCAGTCTTTTTTATTTGCAAATGCATGCCGTGCGGGACAGGCTTTTCAGCAGGGAAAACGTTGACGAGAAAGGGTTTCTCGCATGTACTTGATGGTTGACAATTACGATTCTTTCACAGCTATGCTGGCAAGTTATTTTGCCGAGTTGAGCGCAGATGTGCTCACGCTGCGCAAGGATGACGTTGATGCTGCTTTGGTGCGCACGCTGCATCAGGCAGGCAACTTAGAGGGAATCATTATTTCACCGGGTCCTAAAAACCCTGATGATTGCGGTAATTGCAAAGAGATTGTCCAATGGGCAGCCGCTCAGCAGGTGCCTTTGCTGGGTGTGTGCTTGGGACATCAGATTCTGGCGAACGTCTATGGCGCGTACGTGACGCGGGGGCATCGTCCGATGCACGGGAAGGTGTCGTCGCTGCACGCGAACGGCAAGGGGCTGTTTGTCGGGTTGCCGTGCGAATTTCCCGTTACACGCTATCATTCGCTGGTTGTTCGAGAGGATACCCTGCCGCCGTTTCTGCAGGTAGATGCGCATACGGAAGATGGTGCGGTCATGGCACTTCGTCATTCTGACCTGCCGCTTTACGGCGTGCAGTTTCATCCCGAGGCGGCGCGCACGCGCTACGGGCGCGAGTTGATTGCGAACTTTATGGACGTATGCGCCGGCGTCACTGCGGCAGGTGCCGGGAATGCAACGGATGCTGGGGGCGCGGCCGGCCAAGGTGCTGGGGAAGGCGTTGGTGCGTGCGCAGGTGCAGGGGAAGGCGTGCGCGGCGGGGAAGCGGCCGGCGCCGAGTGGTTGTGCTTGAGCGAGGGCGCTGCCAAGCGTGCAACAGAAAAGGAAGTGCTGTATGTCTAATCATTCCAGCACGCTTAATCAGATAACACCTGATGACGGCTTCTTTTTTGGTCTTGGTGTTTTTGAAACCATAGCACTTGAACAGGGTGTGCCTATCTTCTTTCGCGAGCATCTTGCGCGCATGATGGCTTCGCTTGAGCGTTTGGGTATTACTGCTGAGCCGCGTGAGCTGGTGGACCTTGCGCGTAACGCGTGCCAGGGCAATGCAATCGCGGGCAGCAAGGTGCTCAAGCTGGTTGTAACGGAGAAGAACCGCTTTGCCACGGTTCGCGCGAACACGTATAACGATGCGCGCCGCGCCGCTGGTTTTACGTGCGCGTTCAGCGAAGTGCGTCGAAATGAGACATCGCCGCTGGTGGCAATGAAGACCCTCAACTACGGCGACTGCATTTTGCAAAAACGTGCTGCTACTGCGCACGGCATTGACGAGCCGCTCTTTTTGAACACAAAAGGCCAGGTGGCGGAAGGGGCGACAAGCAACATCTTCGCCGTGATTCAGGGCGAAGTGGTTACACCGCCGGTGTTGTGCGGGCTGCTTCCCGGTGTTATGCGTAACTATGCGTTGCGCGTTACGGGAGCGAAAGAGCGTCCTCTTTCGCCCGAAGAGCTCATGCAGGCAGATGAAGTATTCCTGACGAACTCCCTGATGGGAGCAATGCCAGTGCGCAGCATTGATGGCCGGAGCATTGCATGCGGCAATGATTGTGCGGATGAGCACCGAGAGGTGCAGCGGACGGCACAGCGTGCGGCGCAGCAGGAAACACAACGCGCGACGCAATGCGTAACATGCCAGGTAAACAAGGCGTATCGGGAAGAAGTACGTGCGATGTGCGCGCGCTGGAAACAGGAGGAAGATCCATGGGGTCAACTGTTTGGGAGGTAAGCGGTTATAAGCCGCTGAGCGCTGTTTTCGAATTGCTGAAGGATAATGATCAAGTTGCGTTCTTGGATTCATCAGAGCAGGGTGAACAGGGACGATTCTCGATTGTTGGGTGCAAGCCGTTTCTTGCCATTGAGCAGGTTGACGGTCGGTGTTTGGTGAACGGAGCACCAGCGGATGCTGCGTTTTTTGACGTGTTGGATGCCGCGCTGCGCACGCATCAAGAGCCCAACGAAACGCATCTTCCCCTGATAGGGGGCGCGTTGGGATACCTCGGTTATGATTTCGGACGTGCGTTGGACGGCGTGCCAACCCGTCATGCGCCGTTCGGCGAGTCGGATGCTTGCGGGGCGGAGCGCGCTCTTGGTGTCGGTAAGATTTCTGCTGCTGAGGCTTCGGATGCTTCGTGTCCTGCAGCCCCTGTGGTCCCTTGCGCACCTGCCATGCCCGAGGCGCAGATGGTGTTCTACGACGTGCTGCTCATCGAGGATCACGAACAGCAAAAACTCTACGCCAGCGCGCAAGGTCAGACTGTTTCCGCTGATGAAGCGCGTGTGTGGGTGGAATCCCTGGTTGCTTCCGCGCCGCCTGCCCCCGTGTCTTCGCGTGGCTCGACGCTGGCAAGCTTCACGTCGCGCTTCACCGAGCGGGATTATCAGCGGGCGCTTGACCGTATGGTGGAGTACATGCTGGATGGTCACATTTACGTGGCGAACATGACGCAGCAGCTCGCCATGGACGCGCCGCAGCCGCCTTACGATTTGTACCGCTACCTGCGCACTTTCAATCCCGCGCCGTTTTCGGCGTATCTGCACGGACTCGGGTTCGATGTGTGCTGTTCAAGTATGGAGCGGTTCCTGTTCGTGCGCGGCGGTCATGCGGTAACGCGACCGATTAAAGGCACACGGCCGCGCGGGAAGACGCCCGATGAAGATGCGTGCAATCGCGATGAGCTCTTCGCCAGCCCGAAAGACAATAGCGAGCTTCTGATGATTGTGGATTTGGAGCGAAACGACCTGTCGCTTTCGTGCAGGCCGGGCACGGTGTATACGCATCCCGAGTTTACCGTGGAAACGTATCCAACGGTGTTTCACCTGGTCGCAACGGTGGAAGGGCAGCTTCGCGAAGATGCATCGGCGCTTGATGTGGTGCGCAATGCTTTCCCAAGCGGCTCGATTACCGGTGCGCCGAAGATTCGCGCGATGGAGATTATCGACGAGCTGGAGCGCAGTGCGCGCGGTTTGTACACGGGCAGCATTGGCTACTTCTCGAATGCGGGCGGCTGCGATTTGAACGTGGTTATTCGCACGCTGGTCTGCCGCGATGGAGTGGCCACGTTGGGCGTGGGCGGCGGCATTACCGCTGAGTCGGATTTTGATTTCGAGTACCAGGAAACGCTGCAGAAGGCGTATGCGTTGCGCGAAGCGGTAGGATCTGTGGAGGTCGTGCAGGGCTAACGCGTGAAGCTGGCATGCTAGAAGGATAGCGCAGGACGAGCGGATTTGCGTGCTGGCTCTGCTGGTTGTGCAGTTGCCCTGAGTTGGGGCAACTGCGCGAAATGCCAGGTTGAAGCGCTGCTTGCTAGCGAACGATCAGTACGGGGCAGCTGGCAGCTTCGCTTACTTCGCGTCCAACGCTACCCAGCATGATTTCCTTGATGCCGCTCAAGCCGCGCGAGCCCATGACAATCAGGTCGGCATCGCTGTCGCGCGCTTCGCTGATGATTTCGGCTGCTGGCTCGCCGCAGCGAACCTTGCTCTTGGCGCTCCATCCCAGGTGCTGCAGTGTTGCGGCGCCTTCTTCGCTGGTCTCTTGCGCACGACGTTCGCCCAGTTCATTACCTGCAACGGAAACGCTCAGCACGGTCGTGTCGGTCGCGCCGCTCTTGTCCAATGCTGCGGCGGCGAACTCAAGCGCATCGGCGGCGCAGGGCGAGCCATCGGTGGCAAAAAGCACGCGCTTCGGCGCTTTCGTCTGCGCAAGCTCTGCTTCGATGGCGTCTTCTACCACTGCTTGATTGATGCGGGCGGCGTCCAGCGCGCGGTTGCGGAAGTAAACGCCCCAGTTCACACCCAGGCAAATCAGATTCAGGAAGTATACGATAAGCACCCAGCTCAGCGTGCCCGAGCAGAATTTTGCCGCAATGCCGGCGAAATAGCCCACGGTGATAAGCGCCAGGAATTGCCAGCTTGTGCCTGCGGCAGTGCGTGCATGGTAGCTCTTCAGCGCGTTTGTGGGCCATGAAAGGCCGAAGCAGACAAGCATGGCGGCTTCAAGTATTTCGGTAAGCATGTGATTCTCCCTGTTCTTTTTTTTGTGCATCGTGCAGTTGGCGTCCTGCGCGTGCCTGTGTGCGGAACCTTTTGCGGCCTCGCATATTTTTCATGCGGTATGCAGGCGGTACGTTCGCAAGTTGTTCGGTTCGCGGGCACGCACGCGTGTTTTTTATCCTGCTGAGTGTAGGTCTCTTCGCTATGCGGTTCAAATATTAAAACATGATAATTTAATACCGTATTGTTATGAATTTATCGTGCAATCGTGCGTTTTGCATTAGGAGCGGACAACGCGCGCGTACCATGGGGCCATGGATAGAAATCAGATGGAATATTTTTTGGATATCGCGGAGACGCAGCACATGACAAAAAGTGCGCAGCGGCTTCACGTGGCGCAGCCTGCGCTCAGCCGATCAATGGCGAAACTCGAAGATGAGCTGGGGGTACAGCTTTTTCGCCGTGTTGGTCGCGGGCTTTCGCTGACTGATGAGGGGCGTTTGCTGAAAAAGCAGCTGGCGCCTATTGTGCGTGACATCCACCGCACGGAGAGCATGTTCGATGATATTCGCCGCACGCGGGCAAGTGAGATTCGCGTTCGCGTGGAGGCCGGGTCGCGTATTGCATCGCAGGCGCTGGCGCTGTGGATGACCGAGAATCCGCAGAGCCGTTTGGCGCTGGCGCAGAATTCGCTTTTTCAGGATGACGCGCATGTGGTTATTGCGTCGGAGCCGCTTGAAGACTGCGCTTCGAACAGGTGTTATACCGAACATGTCATGCTAGCTGCGCCTGCATCGGTAACATTTAGCGCGAACGCGGTGAAGCTTTCGGAACTTGAGCGGCTTTCGTTTGTGTCATTGCCTTCGACCACGGGGTTCAGCCGATTCGTGTCGGAGATGTGCGCCCGCGCAAAGTTCCAACCGCGCATTGCGCTGGAAAGCGATAATCCCAGCGTGGTGCGCGAGATGATTGGACTGGGGTTAGGCGTTGGTTTCTGGCCTGAGAAAAGCTGGGGTCCGCTTGAGGGGAATGCCGTGGTGTTGCATCCTCTTGCGAACGGTGCCGCGCGCAGCGTGTACGTGAGTTTGTCGGAGCTGGGAGCCATGAACAACCAGGCGGTGGTGCTGTTCGAGCATCTGTGCCGCTTTTTCCAGGAAGCGTTTTGCGCGTAAGCGTGAGTTTTGGTGGCCCCTTTTGCTCCCCCTGGTGGTCGGTTACGGGCCAATCTTTGCTGGAGCGGGCGTGCCGGGGGTGTCGGCTTCGCCATCGGGCGCGTGCTTGGGCGCCTCGGCTGGCACGCGGTTGGGCGCGCCAGCCTTGCTGGCGTATTTCGACAGCGGTTTCGCTGTTTTTGAGCGAGCTTGTTGCAAAATCGCTTTCGATTTCAGGCAAATGCACGATAATCGGTGGTCAAGTTGCGGGATTTCAAGGTTATTGAGCGGTTCGCTCGGTGAACCGAATTAATTCGATGCAATAATCCCAGGTCAGAAGTATGCGTTAATTTTAATAGATAATCTGATTGTTTTCCGACCACCGATTATCGTCGATTAGCCCGAATTTAACCCCTTTTATCCAACAAGAGGTCATTGAATGCTGGGTTTTGACGCGCTGATTATTTCGAAGAAGGCCGCAAAAGGGCAAAGAGGCCGCAATGGCGTGGCACTCGGGCAGATAGCGCGGTCTTTCGCGCCGCGTGCTTGGTGGATGACGGGGTGTGTCGTACAATAGCAGACACGCTCTAAGGGTCTGAAAATGAAGTGCGGTGGCGCGGAGGCGCAAGGTGTCGGAGCGCATGGCAATGCGGGTGCTCGTGATGCCGATGCGCTGTGGCGGCAGGGATGCGCAGCAGCATCGAAACGTGTAGTGGTATCGAGACGTGTAGCGGCATTAAGGCAAGCAGTGCTGCGTCGCCGCCTTGCATCGTGCCGCACGCTATACATATGAGAGGGAATCATGGAAGAGATCGAGCAGCAAATTCAGCACTGGAACGAAGAGCGCCGTGAAAGTAACACGGTGAGCTATCGCATGACGCATTCGCCGGAGCGTTGCGTGAAGTGCGGTCTGTGCATTGCGTTTTGCCCTTGTGACGTGCTGGAAGAAGACGAAAACGGCTATCCGGTGGCGGCGCATCCCGAGCTGTGCGTGGGTTGCACCACGTGCGCGGGAAATTGCCCCACGCGTTCGCTGACCATCGATGCACTGGGCGACGCCTCATTCGACGCGACCTTCGCCAACGAACCGCGCGCGGAACAGATTAGCAACGACCTGCACAAACAATACGCCGAATGGCAGCGCGTCTGCATGGAGAAGCTGGGCCTGCGTTGGCAGCCGGTGGCGGTGAGCCTTATCGACAAAGACGAGCTTTTGCCTGATGCTCCTATGCCCGCCGAAAACCTGCGCTTCTGTCAGGCGATGATGGCGGCGCGGCGCGGTGCCTCGATTCTTATGCCGCCGTTCAAGCATTCTTGTCCCGATGGTACGTCTATTTTCGGTATGACGGGCGTGCCCGAAAAGCTGGCCACCGGTGAGATTTACGTGCTGTTCCACAAGCTGGTAAACGCCGAAGCCGCAGCTCAGATGGTGCGTGAGCGTCCTACGCTGCCTGCGCACAGCAAGCGTGCAACGTATGTGGCGCCGCTGAACAAAACGGTGCGCGAGCCCGAGGTTGTGGTGTTCACCGGCACGCCCGAGCACATGATGTGGCTGTGCATGTCCATGGCGTATTACACCGGTCATCGCTTCGACTTCAAAGCGAGCGGCTACAACTCCATGTGCGTGGAGGCCGTTTTGTACCCCTGGCTTGAGCAGCAGCCCAACATCACGTTTGGCTGCTACGGTTGTCGCGCCGCCACTGACCTGGGCGAAGACATGATGTTCATGGGCGTGCCCGTAAGCGCCATGCCCACCATTGTGAAGGGTCTAACGGAGCTGGCGAAGAAGAGCATCCCCGATTCGCGCAATAAGATTTACGTGCCGCCTATCATGTAGGCTGGCTCGGCGAAGGTACGTGGCGAAGGTGCGCGGTGGTTCCTTCTCCACTTTGTTGCGCCCGAAGCGAATAACGATAGAGATAGAGAAAGGCCTGTTCGTGGCTGATTTATTCATGTTGCGTCCCGCGCGCGAGGAAGATGCGGATACGATTAACGCGTATGCCTCGTGGGAAGGCATGGACGATATGCCGTCCATGGAAAATATTACCATTGCCCAGAGCGCGGCCGGCGACATCGTGGGCTTTTTGCGGGTGGCGCACGGCGCGAATGGCGTGGTGCACGTGAATCCGGTTGTCACGGTATCCACGTGGCGCGGGTATGGCGTGGGGCGTGCGCTTATGGATGATGCGCTGCAACGTTTCGGCGAGTTGCGCCTGGTAGCGCGCGGTGAATCCGTGGGCTTTTACGAAGCGTTGGGGTACGCGCCCCTTACCTGGGACGACGTTGACAAAGCGGTCGTAGACGATTGCGACCACTGCGCGATGCGCGCGGAATGCGGCCCTGTTCCTATGGGCAAAGTGCGATAGGTTTGTGGGCGTATGTCGTTTGCTTTAGCGAAACAAGCAATTGATCAGGCGGCTCGCGCTTGCATCGGCTGCGGTGCCTGTACGGGCCGCTGCGCCGTACTGGAAGAACGCGATGCTTCGGGCGCGTTGCTTCCCGTGCGGGAAGGCGAAGCGGGCAAGACGGTAGGCAGCTTGGCATCGCTGTTTTCCCTGGTGGAAAACGCAGAAGATGTTGCTGCGGCGGCTTCTGCGCATCCAGCGGCCGTTTTTGCGGTGCGCCGCTGCTTCATGTGCGGCTACTGCACGCTGGGCTGCCCCACGAACGTTGACGCGCGCGGCATGTTCACGGCGCTGCGCGAGCTGTTCTCCCTGGGTGGCGTGGTTGACGGCAGTGGCTTCACCATGACGCAGGTCGATAAGGAATGGCATTGCTTTTCGGCGTATCGCGCGGTGTACGGCATTTGGTACGTGGATTTGCCCCCGATAGAGGATGCGCCCGCGCTGGGTGCCGATACGCTGTTCTTCCCGGGTTGTCCGCTGGCAAGCTATTCTCCCGATTTGACGCGTCAGGCGTTTGCTTGGTTGCAGGAAAGCGTGGGCCCCGTGGTGTTTACCGATGCGTGCTGCGGTAGTCCGCTGAAGACGGCAGGTTACGGCGATCGCGCGGATGCGTATAAGAAATCCCTGGTAGAACGAATGGTTGCGGCGAGGATCCATCGCGTTGTGTGCGTGTGTCCCGGTTGTGCGGAAGAGCTTGCAGCGGCCGCAGCGGCGCAAGGTGCTGCGTTGGAGATGGTCGCGTTGCCGCAGCTTTTGGCGGATGCTGGCGTGCGCGTGAGCGCCAAACGCGCACGTGAGCTTGTCGCGCAAGCGGCGGCGGAAGTGCGAGAAGCGTCCGGCGCGGCGGAAGCGGGCGAAGCTGTAGACGCAAACGCGCTGTCCCACGCGGGCGGAACCGCGGGTGCGCAGCCTGAAGCGACTGAAGTCGCGGACGCGTGCACAACGCTTTCTGCAAGTGAAACCGCAGATGCAGTGCGTATTGCGCCGTTTGATTCATGTCATGATCGCGAAGGCGTTTTCGGCGGTCCGCTTCGCACGCTTCTTCAGACGCAAGATGTTCAAGTGGTTGAAATGCTGCATCATGGCGCGAACACGTTGTGCTGTGGGGGTGCCGGTGCAGTAAGTCTGGTGGACCCCGCCATTAAAGAGCAGCGCATCGATTACCTGCTCAAGGGTGAGGCAGCGCAAACGGGCGCCGAGCTGCTGATTTCGAACTGCCCCACGTGCACGTATACGGCGGCGCAGAAACGTCGTGCCGATATAAAGGCAGGACGCGCGGTAAGCAAGGCCGTTCCGTGTAATTATCTGGAACTTATCTTCCCTGGGCGGTTTGATTGGAATCAGGTGTTTGACCAGCTCGAAGGCATGTGGTCGGGACAATACGCTGCTTGGGTTCGCTCGGTTTTGCTGTAGAACGCTGGGGCTGCTGCAACATGTCGTCGCTGCTGCAGGTTGTGGGAGCAAATCTTCTCCCGTGATCAGGCGCTTCGCAGGGAGAAGCTGCTCGGAAGATTTTGCCACAGGCAGGCGTGTTTCTAGGGAAGCGCTGATTAACTGAGGTTTCTATCTCCCCGATGCGCCTTCCCGCCGTTTTTTCGCGATTCCCGGCCG
>CAKUFS010000037.1 GCA_934648845.1 uncultured Eggerthellaceae bacterium | reverse complement strand
ACCGGCGAGCGCATTCTGAACCCCACCACCAACGTATACCTGGAGGAAAATTCCTTCTGCGAGATGGAAATGGTGCAGGTGCGCGGCGTAAGCTCTACGGTGCGCGACACAAACGCCGAGATCGGTGCGGGCGCAAAGCTCATTTTGACTGAGCGCTTGCTCACCCACGACAACCAAGTTGCCGTGTCCAACATGAAGATCGAACTCAAAGGCGAAGGCTCCAACGTTCAGGTTATCAGCCGCTCTGTTGCTCAAGATAACTCCATGCAAACATTCAACCCGCTGGTTATCGGCGAAGCTGCCTGCCACGGCCACGTGCAGTGTGACGCCATTATCATGGGCAACGCTAAAGTGAAGGCAATTCCCGGCATCGAAGCCGCCTGCGAAGACGCCACGCTTATCCATGAAGCAGCCATTGGCAAAATTGCTGGCGAAGAGATCACGAAACTCATGACGCTGGGTTTGACCGAAGAAGAAGCGGAAGCGGAAATCATCGAGGACTTCTTGAATTAGCCCTTTGACGCATCGACCGCGGTACAGGGGTGGCGCAAACCGCAATGCCACACGAACGATACCCATCGAACGCAAGCTTCCCTTTTTGAACCTCAATGCTCCCCTGGAAAACGGGGAGCATTATTTTTTCAAAAAACTCTTGCATCGAATCGCGTTAATCTCTATACTGATTCCTCGCGCATGGTGGGTATGGCCTAGTTGGCTAAGGCGCCAGATTGTGGCTCTGGAGATCGAGGGTTCGAGTCCCTTTACCCACCCCAGCGCGCCTGAAAAAGTTCTTGCATTTCTAAAATGTACGTATTATAATAGTCAGGCACTTTTGACAACACAGTTTTTTCTTGGACCGTTAGCTTAGTTGGTAGAGCAGGGGACTCTTAATCCCAAGGTCCGGGGTTCGAGTCCCCGACGGTCCACCATTTGAACTTCAACCTCCCGCTGGGAGGTTTTTTAGTATTTAGAAGACATCAGATACGAACTAGCGAATCTCGAACTGAAATTCGCCTTTTTGGGAGATTTCTTCATATCTGAAGTTTTCGCATCCGCGGTTAAGGAAAGGGCGCGAACCATGAACCACTCCCCCATTGAGCCTTCAACCCTCAAAGAACTCCAAGACGCCCTGACGCAGATTCTGGGCGCCCAAAACGTGCTTGCCGATGAACCCATGGCACGCCACACCACCTTCAAGATTGGCGGGCCTGCAGACATCCTGGTAACGCCTCAAAGCGTCGAGCAAATTACCCGCACGGTGCAGCTTTGCAAAGCGTCAAACATTCCCTGGCGCGTGATTGGCTTAGGCTCGAACATTTTGGTGAGCGATGCAGGATTGCGCGGCGTGACCATCAAGATTGGAAAAGGTTTCAGCGAAGTGCGCGTTGAAGGCACAAAAATCGTTGCGCAAGCAGGAGCCAGCAATGCCTCAATCGCGGCAACAGCAAAACGCGCAGGGCTTGCCGGCTACGAATTTGCTGCAGGCATCCCCGGAACCGTGGGAGGCGCCGCAATCATGAACGCCGGCGCTTATGGCGGCGAATTTTGTCAGGCATGCGAAAGCGTTTTGTGCCTGCGCCCGAACGGCAACATCGAGCGCATTGCCGCCGCCAAGGCAAACTGGTCGTATCGTCACAGCTTGATGATGGACGATGGAAGCATTGTGCTCGAAGCAACGCTTCAACTGACCCCCGATGACCAGAACGCCATCCAGGCACGCATGGACGATCTTCGCCAGCGCCGCGAAGACAAACAGCCGCTCAATATGCCCTCGGCTGGATCGACGTTCAAACGTCCCGAAGGCTATTTCGCGGGCAAGCTCATTGAAGATGCCGGCCTGCGCGGTTACCGCTGCGGCGGCGCGCAAGTCTCCGAGAAACATTGCGGCTTTGTGGTAAATGCAGGCGGTGCCACCGCACAAGACGTATGCGACCTTATTGCCCACGTGCAAAAAGCGGTGTATGAGCGCGACGACGTGCATATGGAGCCCGAGATTCGCATGTGGGGCTTCTAGGGGCCTTCCGCGCGCTATCGCTTGGTAGCAAACCGAAGTCCTCGTACGGTTTGAAGCTCCCCGTTTCTGAAGAAATATTATTCCCGAAAATAATTTGACGAAAAGGTGTACAGGTTTTGTGCACCTTTTGCATTTCTAAATCGCTTTCTTGACCTAGACCTAACTTCAGGTCTTAAAGTCCTCCGTGTTGGTAGGATTTAGAATCAGCGAAGACCACTTGGTACGCTCCCCTTCCGATTCGTTGATTCATTTGCGCCCGGCAGGTCGAAGCGCATCGCGCGAATCGACGTAAACGGGCAGCACAAATACCGAGAGGACGCCCCATGACACATGATAATTTTTCCTTGCGAGCAGTTTCTCGACGCACATTTCTTCACTTAACCGCAGTCCTGGGTGTCGGAACACTGCTCGGCGCAAGCGGCTGCACGACCCCCCGTGCAAGCGCATGCTCATCAACCGCAGATGAAAACAACGACACACCCGCATATTCCTCAACAACACCCACGGATGCAAGCAACCTTTCGAGCGATGCTCTTGCAACATTTATGCTTATGAGCGATGTTCACATCAATAACGGAAATAACGATGCCATTACACGTTTCAGGCAAGCCCTGACCGATATTGCATCCCTTGAGCAACGCCCCGATGCAATTGCCGTCATAGGCGACTTGAGCGATCAAGGCTACGCCGACGAGCACGACATATTCAAGCAGCTTGTTGCAGAATCGGACTTTTCGCTTGACAACATGATCATCGCCATGGGAAACCACGATCTTTGGGTTGTCCACGACCCCGCAAACGAAGAGCTGGTAGCCCAGCAGCGCGCCGCGTTCGTTGACGCATACAACTTGCCCGGGCTCTATTACGATACCACCGTGGCAGGACAGCACGTTGTGGTACTTGGACCCGATAAATTCTGTGAAGACTGGGTTTGTTTCGACATGAGCGATGATCAGCTGAGCTGGCTTGATAGCATTCTCAAAAACGATGTCGACGCAGGAGTGCACACCTACGTGTTCTGTCACGAACCCATCAACAACACGGTGTACGGCAGCGAAGATGGCAGCTGGGGATCACGTAACTCCTTCTACGATTATCGTAAAATCGATGATGTTGTGTCCCAATACCCCCAAGCCATTTTCCTTTCAGGCCACACCCATGTGTATCCCGGCATTAAAGCCGACGATGCGAATCGCCCCATCTACGTCAATGACGGCTCATGCGCGCGCAGCTACAAACCGCAAACAAACGAACGCGGGAGCTGGGGCATGCAAATGACTGTATTCAACGATTACCTGGAGTTCAAGATTCGTGATTTCGAAGGACACCAATGGCTCGACGAACCACTGATTGCGCTTTTCGACCGATAGGAAGCAGGGCTGGTTCATAGCGACCTCTTCCTCAAGAATGTCCGTCTACACAAGCTCACTTTTTCGGCAGCCCCGAAATGAGCCCCACCTCACGCGGGAGCGCGGGTAAAAAGCGCCACGGACCTCCGCAGCTCCGAAATGAAGTCTTCCCCGCCCGATTCGCGGGCATGTTGTTGAAAAACAGGGGTGAAATTCGAAGTGGGATAGGTTGGAAGTAGGTGGGGGCGCCTTCATCGTCCCGGCGTCGTAATCAACCTTATACGAGAATAACTACTGCCTGGTGTTTTACAAAAGCGCATTTCCAGCAAGGAGCATGTGCATCGAAAAACACGCCTATTCGCGTCTCTGACCTACTTCCAACCTATCACAACTTCGAATTTGGAGCCCAAAATCCAACAACATGCTTAAAAGACGCTGTTCGCATTAACGCAATCGCCGTCGAAAGGCATACAGGCGCATTGATATCCGCTGCGTTTCCCCAGTTTTGCTTTTTCGTAACAATGCGCTTCATGAGTACCTGTCCTGGTAATGCGTTCTTCTATAATTGCGAACTAAGAAAAACGTAAAAACGCATGCACATAATTTGGAGAGATGCCCATGGCAACTTTTGAACTTGTTTTGCTTTTGCTAGCTGCCGTGCTCATATCTGCCGTTTTGGACCAGTTCATTCCAAAAGTCACGCTTCCGCTCATTCAAATTGCAGCAGGTGTGATCATTGCTCTTTTCGCAAAAGACTACATCAAGATTACGCTCGACCCAAATCTGTTCATTGTTCTGTTTGTTGCGCCGTTGCTGTATTACGATGCACGGGCCCTTGATAAAGGCGCGCTGTGGCACAACAAGCGCCCCGTGCTCTCGCTTGCCATCGGTCTGGTGTTTGTCACCGCGCTTGCCGTAGGTTTCCTGGTGAATAGCATTATTCCCGTTATCCCGTTCACCGCTGCCGTGGCGCTGGGTGCCGCCCTTGCCCCCACCGATGCTGTTGCTGTGACATCGCTTGCCAAAGACCTGAGCATCAGTGATCGCGAGCAAAGCATTCTTGAAGGGGAAAGTCTGATCAACGATGCGTCGGGCCTAGTGGCATTTCAGTTTGCTATTGCCGCTTGTATCACGGGCGAATTTTCCCTGCTGAGCGCCACCGGCAGCTTTATTGTAAGCTTCTTTGGCGGCATTGCCATTGGCGCGCTCATGGGCCTTCTGACGAATTACATTTCAAAGACCGCGCGCGAGGCAGGCGTTGACTCCACCACGTTTCACGTGCTATTCGACGTATTCACGCCGTTTATCATCTATCTGGCAGCAAACGCCTTCGGTGCAAGCGGCGTTATTGCTGTTGTTGCTGCCGGCCTGGTCAGCGGCGTGGGTAAGCGCGAGATAGGGCCCTCCGTTTCGCGCACGAACATCGTTTCTTCAAGCGTGTGGGGCGTGTTCTCGTTCGCGCTGAACGGTTTCGTGTTTGTGCTATTGGGCACGCAACTTCCCAAAGCCATGATTTCAACTTGGGAAGATTACACGTTTGACAACGGCTTTTTGATTGTCATTATTCTGGTTATCGTGCTGGCAATCGAAGTCATCCGCTTCCTGTGGCTTTTCGGCTCCGAGGCTTATAGCGCACGCCGCGCGAAAAAGCCCTTGGCCCTGAAAGCAGCCCTGAAAACCTCGCTCGTCATGACGCTTGCGGGTGCAAAAGGCACGCTTACGCTGGCCATTGTGTTTTCAATACCATGGTTCAACGCAGCAGGCGACGTGTTCCCCCAGCGCGAACTGATCATCTTCCTTGCCTGCGGCGTTATCCTTATCACGCTGCTGATCGCGAACTTCGTCATTCCCTTGCTGGCGGGCAAAAAAGAGCCCAGCGAAAGCGATTTGCAGCGGCGCGAAGACGAAGCTGTCGCGAAAATCGAAGTTTTGCGCAACGTTATTGAAGAGCTGGCGCGCAATCATGATCCGAAAGAGCGCCGCGCCGTGCATGCTGCGATTCGTTCCTATAACGAACGCATCAATCGAATCAAAACAGACTCATCGGACGAAGAAGACCCCGAGAAAACGCAGCTCAGACTCCAAATTATTAGTTGGGAGCGCGAATACGTCAAAGACGTGCTGGAAAACAAAGACGTTGACGAATCGGCCGCTTACTCTGTTCTGAGCACACTCAACCGCCGCGAAAAGCTTATCAAGCACAGCGAGAACATGTTCATGGGCCCCACCGAGCTTTCCGTGCGCCTTAACCAGCTGCGCTTCTTCATTCGGTCAATGGCGCATCGCATCATCAACGGCCTGCCGCTGGTCAGCGTATCCGATGAAGCGGCCACCCGTCACGAGCTTGTCGCAAAGAGCACCCGCTACGCCAACAAAAAACTACGCGAGTTGCTGAAGAACAGCGGCGACATTCCCACCGAATATGTAAGCGAACTGCTTATCGAAACGAGCCGACTTGCCGCGTCCATGGAGCCGCAACGACCCAGCATCACCACTATGACGGCTTTGGACGACGTGACAAACGACATCATCCGCCGCGGATTGAGCATTGAGCTTGAAGGCATTCGAGAAATGTACGAGGCAGGACGCATCAGCCGTTCCACGGCAAAACGTATGCGCGAGAATGTTGCGCTCATGCAAATTGATCTTGAGGATAAAGTATAGCGGTCGCCCATGATATTTTTTTCAAACATTCCATCACGCGCCGTTATGGGCGCCCACCGCGTTGCAGTTGCCCTAGCGTTTGCCCTGATATGGACATGCGCGCTGCCATCGGTGGCATTTGCCTACGTAGACCCTTCGGTCATGACGTACACCATTCAGGCGTTGGCAGGCGTCGCTGTGGCCCTCTCCGCGGTTTTAGGCGTTGCCGCACGTCGGACGCGCAAGTTCTTGATGCGCGCGCTTGATATCGACGAAACGCGCAAACGCACCGTGGACCCGCCAGTGTATCGTCTGGACGAACACGGGAATCCGATTATTCCCGCTGTAAGCGCCGGGCGGTCCACAGTACCTTCGACGGCAGCCGCGGCGTCCACAGCACCCTGCACGAAAGCGGAAGATGCCCGCGAAGGGGGCCTCGCGTTTGCAGCAGGCCGCACCGAAAATGCAGACAGCGACGATGCGCGGCAAGCCTCCCCTGCCGATGTGCGCAAGCCGCGCAAGCTGCGGGACGAGCTGCGCGCGCTCTACGATAAGCTCCCCTTCGACACACGTCCTTATGCGCCCCGTTGGCGTAAGCGCTTCTTGCTTGCGTTCGCGGCCAGCGCCTTGACTATCGGCACGATTTTCATCCTGTCGCCCTTAGAGATTGTGGGCGCCAGCGCTGGATCGCTCGTGTTCGGGCTTGATGCCATTTGGTGGATTCCCGTTTTAGCGGGAGCAGTGCTCATCCTGACGCTGAGCCTGGTGCTCTCCCTTTTCAAAGGGAAGCTGTTTTCCCTGCTCATTACACTGGTAGCATCGGTGGGACTATGCGCGTACGTGCAGTGCCTTTGCCTGAACATCGGTGTTCCCCTTGCAAACGGTGACACCATTGTATGGGCCGATCACGCCGCCATGATGTCGGTATGCGCCGTGGCGTGGACCGCCATCATTGTTGCCTGCCTGCTTTTCAGCCGTCGGAACCTGCGCCGCACACAAGGCGTAATCGCGCTTGCCTCCGTGTGTCTTCTTGCCGTGCAAACCGTGGGCGTGCTCAGCCTGGTTGTCAATCCGCCCGCTCAAGAAGATGCTTCCGTGGGAGAAGGCCTTACGGGAAACGTGCTTGCGCAAACAGAGGCAATCGCTACCGAAGAAGGGCTTTTTACCGTTTCAAGCAGGGAAAACGTCATTATGTTCGTGCTTGACACCTTCGATACCTCCACCATGAAAAGCCTGCTACGCACAAACCCCGACTTGCTGGATGACTACACGGGCTTCACGTGCTTCACGAACGTCACTGGCTCTATGATTCCCACCCATTATGCCATTCCGGCGCTGCTCACGGGGTCACTCCCCCAGCAGGGCGAACCGTTTAGCATGTACGTTTCGCAGCGTTACGCGCGCGGCACGTTCCTGGGCGATTTGTCGGAGGCGGGCTACTCCATTGGTCTGTACTCCGATTCGCTGGGCATTGGCGAAATCGAGGGCACACAGGCGCAACATGACCAGGTGATTGATAAGACCATCAACATTCACGGCGTTTCAACGAGCACCATCGATGTGCGCGGCACGCTGGGCGCGCTGTGGCAGATTGCGCTTTACCGCGAGATGCCGTGGGGCGTAAAGCCGCTGTTTTGGTATTACACAGACCAAATCAACAAGGCCATGGTGCATTATGATGCGTCTAATGCCGCAGAAGACACCGTCTACATCATGGACGACACGCGCTTCTACGAACAACTGCAAAACGTATCGCTTTCTGTGGAGAGCAACGATGAAGATTACCGCGGCGCTTTCCGCTTCATCCACCTGCTGGGCGCGCATTACCCCTACTCCTACGACGAAACGGGCGCGTTCATTGGCGTGGATAAATCCACCATGACCAAGCAAGCACAGGGGTCGCTGCGCATTGTGGCAAGCTATCTGGACATGCTCAAGGAGAAGGGGCTCTACGATAACGCCACCATTATTGTAACGGCCGACCACGGCACCTGGCGCCTTACCAACGACCCGCTGACCAGCGCAAGCTGTCCTATTTTGCTGGTGAAGCCGTCGCAGGATGCATCCGAGGCCGCACAAAGCGCCGTTGTTTCGAAAGCGCCCGTGGGCCACGCCGATATCTTGGCCACCGTTCGCGCAAGCATCGGACTTTCCGGCGCAAGCGCTTACAAAGGCAGCAACACCGTGTTTGATTTCGCAGCAACTGAAGCGGACGAACGCACACGCTATTATTACACCACCACAACCGAAACGCGCCGCGAGACAGGAATTGTGGAGTACGCCATTACTGGAGATGCGGGAAGTATCTCGAACTGGGATCTTACCGGCGTTGTTTGGGACCCATCACAGTAGGACGACAGCGCGGCGGGGCGCCTGGCCCACTGCAATGCACATACACGCTGTGGGCACCGCGCGCAAGGCATGCGCACCCGACGGGCATGACTGGCGCGAACAGCAAACGCGGCCAACTGGCACCGGCTAGCTAACACCGACCGCAAGCGACTGGATGCAACTGGACGCGACTGCTTATTGACCTGCTCTTTTGAAAGGATGGCACTGCCCATTATGGAAGCCATAACAAACGCGCTCATGCTTCTCATGCAGCCGTGCTATGCCCTGACGCAAAACTGGTGGCTTGCCATTGCACTGTTCACGATGCTCGTGAAAGTCATCTTGCTGCCACTGTCGCTTTGGTGTCAAAAGAACAGCATTGTCATGGTGCAACTCATGCCGGAGCTTAACCGCATTAAAGTAAAGCATTTCGGCGATGCGGAAGCAATTGGCGAGGCGCAAACGAAGCTGCACAAGCAGATGCATTACCATCCGCTGCTGTCGCTTGTTCCCCTGGCGGTGCAAATCTTAATCCTGTTTGGCCTGGTAGATGTAGTGCACTACATCACCGATAACGGATTTCCCGGCACGGAATTCCTAGGTGCCCAACCTACTATTGACGGCGGATTGTCGTGGATTATGCCGCTTTTGGCGGGAGCGTCCGCCGTGATCATGGGCTTTGCACAAAATCGCATTAACCCCTTGCAGCGCGAGCAGTCGCGCGCGGAAAAGAACATGACAAACGGGCTTTCCATTGCGTTATCCCTGTTCTTGGGCGTATTCGTAGCTGCTGGCATGTGCTTTTACTGGGTTTGCTCGAACGTAACCTCCATTGCTGTGCAAGCGCTCTGCAACGTGATTATCAAGCCACGCAAGTACATCGACTACAACGACTTAGCGCAAAGCAGAATCGAACTTGAACAGCTGGAAAACTTGGGCGGTCCGCAGCGCTCTTGGTGGAAAAAGGATCCGCAAGCTGCGCGCGAGAAAGCCGATTACAAACGGTTCATGAGCATCGATGGTAAGCACCTGGTGTTTTATTCCGAAGGAAGCGGTTTCTACAAATACTTCCAAGGAGCAATCGAATACCTGCTAGAACACAGCACGTGCCCCATCCATTACGTGACAAACGACCCTGATGACCAGGTGTTTTCACTTGCGCAAACGCATCCACGCCTTCTTCCTTACTACATTGGCCCTAAACGCGCCATCACGCTTTTTATGAAAATGGATGCCGATGTGGTGGCAACAACGCTTGAAGATCTGGATTCGTTCTACCTGAAGCGCTCGTATGTGCGCCAGGACATCGAGTACGTGTTTTTCTTCCACCATATGTTATCCACGCATCTTACGCCACTGGCAGCCGCTTACGACAGCTACAACACGTTGCTGTGCGTGGGGCCCCACCAAGTTGCAGAAGTGCGTCGTCGCGAGCAGATGGCAGACTTACCGCCAAAGCGCCTGGTAGAATGCGGATACGACCTTTTGGATCGCGAAATTGGGAGCTACCAGCAACTGTTGGAACGCAATAGCGAAGGCGGCACGGGACAAAGCAGCCACAGCAGACAACGAAGCAACGATGCGCGAAATGACAACGCGGAAAGCAGCGGCAGGGGGCAAAATAGCAGCACGGAGTCGATCCCTTCCCCTGTTTCCACTATTCTGATTGCGCCATCGTGGCAAGAGGACAACTTGCTTGACCTTTGCATAAACGACATGCTTGAACAACTTGTAGCTCCAGATAGACGCGTTATTGTGCGCCCACATCCCGAATATATCAAGCGGTTTGGACCGCGCTGGGAGGCGCTGCAGAAACGCTGGGGGGACACAAACGACGAACAGCTTCATTTTGAGGGCGATTTTTCCTCGAATGAGAGCATCTACACGTCTGACGTGCTGATCACGGATTGGTCGTCCATTAGCTGCGAGTTTTCATTCAGCACGCTCAAGCCCTGCATTTTCATCGATACGCCCATGAAAGAGCGCAACACCACGTGGCGCGATTGGAACATGGAGCCTACCGACATCACGTTACGCAATAAGATTGGCGTTTCGTTTGCGCCCGATGCGCTCGATGATTTGTCGCAAACGGTGGATTCCATGATTTCCCACCCCGACGATTGGAGCGAGCGCATCAAGGATATCCGCGACGGCTTCATCTTCAATTTGGAGCATGGTGGGAAAATCGCCGGCGAATACCTGCTTTCCGCCGTCCTGGAAAAGCAAAAAGCGCACGAAGCGAACGGAAAGCGGCAGATAGCGAACTGAGGCCTTCGCCATCTGCACCAAGCCGAATTGTTGACAAATTACCCCACCTTTTGTCAACAAATTCAATCCGAGAGCGCCTATCGCAACAGCAAAATGGGCGCATTAAAAAGCTGGGGCAGCAAGATTGCCCCAGCTTTGAATCAACGCCTCAATTAATACTCCGCAAGCGGCACGCTGCTTCTCAATGCAACAGGCGAAACCGAATTCGGGCGTCGCACCGAGAACCGCCTGCTCCTACATCTGTTGGGGAGCAGATACGCCCAGAAGGCTCAGTGTCAGCGCCAACACCGTGCGCGTAGCGTCGCACAAAGCAAGGCGCGCTTCCTGAACAGGCTGGTCAACGCCAAGAACATGGCAGTTCGTATAGAACTGATGGAACGCTGCAGCCAGCTCCTGCGCATAGTGGGTCAAGCGGAACGGAGCACGGTCACGCGCAGCAAGCGCCACCAACTCACCGAAATCATCCATCTTGCGCATGAGCGCCAACTCGGATTCGTCAGTAAGCACCGACAAGTCAACGTTAGCGGGCACAACATGCGCAGCCAGCTCATCGGTGGTCACATCCCCAGCAAGCGCCTTTGCGGCAGCTTCCTCACCTGCGGCTTTGCGCAAAATGGAGCAAATGCGCGCGTGCGCGTACTGTACGTAATACACCGGATTCGAGGAATCCTGCTTCTTCGCGACCTCAATATCGAAGTCGATGGGCTGATCGGAAGAGCGGGAAAGCATGAGATAGCGCGTTGCGTCCACGCCCACCTCGTCGATAAGCTCCTGGAACGACACCATTTCACCCGTTCGCTTGGACATGCGCACCGGTTCGCCGTCGCGCAGCAAGTTCACTAGCTGGCCCAACATGACTTCCAGCGCACCCTTGTAGCCCCAAGCTTCAAGCATCGCTTCGCAGCGCTTCACGTAGCCATGATGGTCGGCGCCCCAGATGTCGATGAGCTTGCCAAAACCGCGCTGAATCTTGTTGTAATGGTACGCGCAGTCGCTCATGAAATACGTCATTTCGCCGTTTTCCTTGATGAGCACGCGGTCTTTGTCGTCGCCGAAATCGGTGGAGCGGAACCACAGCGCACCGTCTTTCTCGTACAGGTAACCCTGGGCACGGAAGGCATCTTGAGCACGCTCAACAGGGGTTTTACCGTCTTCGCCGGGCACGTATAAGCTGCGCTCGCTGAAGAACATGTTGAAGTGGGTACCGAATCCTTCCAGCGTTTCGCGCACAATTTCCAACATGCGCTTGTAGCCGTATTCGCGGAAATGCTCGTGACGCTCGGCGGGATCAGCGGAAAGCCACTTGTCGCCGTCGGCCGCAATGATCTCCTGCGCGATATCCATCACGTAGCCGCCGCCATAGCATTTTTCGGGCATTTCGACGTCTTGACCCAGCGCCTGCTGGTAGCGCACCACAATGGAGTTACCGAAAACGTCCATCTGAACGCCGTGGTCGTTTACGTAGAACTCTTCGTACACGTCGTAGCCGGCATGGCGCAAAACGCGCGCCGTGGCATCGCCCAGCGCCGCCCAGCGGCCGTGACCCACATGCATGGGGCCGGTGGGATTCGCGGAAACGTACTCCAGGTTGATGCGCGGGGTGCCTTCGGGCTGCTCACTGCGGCCGTAATCCATGCGCTCTTCGCGTGCGGCGGCAACAACGCTTTGCAGCGCGCTTTCCGTCAAACGGAAATTGATGAAGCCGGGACCTGCGATTTCAGCAGAAGCGATAAGCTCATTTTGCGGCAGGTGGTCGATGATAGTCTGAGCGATAGCGCGCGGATTCGAGTGCGCAAGCTTTGCGCTGCGCATGGCCACGGTAGAAGCCCAGTCGCCATTGGCCGCATCGCGCGGACGCTCCAGCGCGGCGGCGGGAGCCTGCTCCAGCGCCAGGGAGCCATCGGACATGGCAGCCGCAATGGCCGCATCTACTACCTGTTCGAGTTGTTCGCGAATCTGCATGGTTATTCTTCCTTGTTTCGTTTCTTTCGATCGTCGTTCGCCGCTTTACGGCGCTTTCGTTGTCTCTCTTGCGGGCAGCTCTTGCAGCCGACGCGCAAGTGTATTACTTGAGGGTTGCGTACATGATAGCCTTGATGGAGTGCATGCGGTTTTCCGCCTCGTCGAAAACCACCGATTGCGGGCCTTCGAACACCTCATCGGTTACTTCTAGTTCGGTCAAGCCGAACTGGGCTGCAACATCGGCGCCCACCGCAGTGTTCGTGTCATGATACGAAGGCAGGCAGTGCATGAAGATTGCCGAGGGTTTCGCATATGACATGACCTGGGCATTTACCTGATACGGCGAAAGCAAGCGAATGCGATCGCCCCAGATTTCAGCGGGCTCGCCCATGGATACCCAAATGTCGGTATAAATGACGTCGGCATCTTTGCAGCCTTCTTCCACGCTTTCGGTCAGCGTAACGGAGCCGCCCGTTTCCGCGGCAATAGCGCAGCATGTTTCCACCAAGTCGGCGGTGGGCATCTGCTCTTTCGGGCCACATGCCACGAAATGCAAGCCCAGCTTCGCGCAGACCACCATCAGGGAGTTTGCCACATTGTTCTGAGCATCACCCATGAACACCAGCTTCTTGCCCTGGATGCCTTCGGGGAATTTTTCGGTCAGCGTGAGCATGTCGGCAATCATCTGCGTGGGATGGAATTCCGTGGTCAGACCGTTCCAAACCACCACACCCGACTTTTCGGCCAGCTCTTCCACGATATCTTGTCCGTAACCGCGATACTCAATGCCGTCGAACATGCGGCCAAGCACGCGCGCGGTGTCTTCAATGGATTCCTTTTTGCCCATTTGCGAGCTTTTCGGATCAAGGTACGTCACGCCCATGCCCAAATCATGACCGGCAACCTCGAACGAGCAGCGTGTGCGCGTGGAAGTTTTCTCGAACAGCAAAACAATATTCTTGCCTTCAAGATAGCGATGCGGCTCCCCTGCCTTTTTCTTCGCTTTGAGCTGGGCAGATAAGTCAATAAGATAGCGAATTTCCTCTGGTGTGAAATCCAGAAGCTTCAAGAAATTACGTCCGCTCAAATTGACTTCCATAATGAATCCTCTTTCCTGTCGATACTGCGCGCTGGAACGGTGGAACGCCTGCTGGCGCGTGCAAAAAGCACCGCCGTTTAACCTGCTCACTCATATTGTTTTCAGAAATAGTTATTTTACCGCTCTTTTGGGCTATAATACGTGTGTTTTTGCGTGAAGCGCAAGGTGCACACTACTATGCGGTGTACGGTTGCGAAGCTAAGCGTTGCAACTGAGCGAACGGCCATACGTCGCACGTTGCGGCTGAGCATTGCGACTGGCATACGTGCTGCTTAGAAGCGTGAGCCACGCAAAACGATCATATGACGCGCGCCCATGGCTCAATGGATAGAGCAACGGACTTCTAATCCGTCGGTTGCAGGTTCGAGTCCTGCTGGGCGCGCCAGTTGGGGGCTGGCATCCGCAGGATGGCAGCCCCCAATTCGTAAGCGGCTGCAGGACTCGAACCGATGAGGTGGAAACGCGGACCGCAGGGCAAGAACGTGCCAGTGGCACGTTCTTAGCGTTTCGCCTGACCGAGCTTGCGAGGGAGGGGTCGGTCTTCGCCGAAGGCGAAGCCGGAGTCCTGCTGGGCGCGCCAGTTTGGTGCCAATAAGCCCTAAGCGTGCTGGATAGCTAACCCAGGGCTTATTTCTTCTCACAACGGTGCGCTGAACGTATTGCGTCGCACGACCACACCCTCAACCGAACCAATGATAAAAACGACCCACTTTTCTGTGGATTTTTGGTTTCACTGACGTCATTTTTCAATGTTTTCCCAGGTCGCGAAAAAGTTAACCACGTCAAACCCACAGAAAAGTACCCTGCTTTTATCATGGCGACAAAGGTTATGGAAGCAAAAGTTTGCACGAGAGATAGCTGCAGGAACAAACGAAGAAGACAAACTCGTAAAATCGCCTCCGCTGCCGCATCTGCACGCTTAATCACCTACAGACATCGCATCCACGCGGCCCCGATCTAGTGCTCAGGAATCTTCTTTAGCTCAGATTCTTCTGCCCACCTAAACCAATCGTCATCTGCCTGATCTTCGGATTCAACACCGTAAACGATGCCAGCAACACCGTGGTCGTCAACGTCAACTATAAAACACGGCTTCCCCGTTACTGTATCTAAAACACGATCATAGAGCCGAAACACCGGACAGCAACCTTCTTTCTGCAACAAAGCTTCACAGCAACGCCTTCTTCTGCGCCAAACGAACAAAACTCATCTTAACTTAAGGAAGCTCCTCCAAGTCATCGGAATCAACATATCATCCGCGTATCGCCGTCTGCATCCGTCAGCTCAACAAGATGAATTGCTCCGCGCATCCTAGCGTCAAACTCAACAATAACGCCACGTCACCAGAAAGCCACGCTCAAAGCGCAACGCCTGCACCGCAAAACCCCACATCATTCCGTTTTCTCCCTAAATTCTACCACCAAGGGGTGTCCCAATCTCTCCCTTTGCCGTATGCTCAAAACATCTTCGACACAGGAGGGTCTCTATGAACCAAAGAGCCATTGGCAGCTTCATTGCGCAGAAGCGGCACGTGCAAAACCTTACGCAGGAGCAGCTGGGCGAAATGCTTGGCGTATCCAACAAGACCATCTCAAAATGGGAAAACGACAAATGCATGCCCGATTACAGCATCATCCAGAAGCTTTGCAGCGCGCTTCACGTAACGCTCCCCGAGCTGATAGACGGCAAAGACGCAGCGGAAAACAGCGCACAGACCTGCGATAATGAGGTGCGAGTTAAGTTTTGCGGGGTAACTGCCAGAAATATTCTCTAGAAATAGGAGAAGAGAACCTTACTATTCTCTAG
>CAKUFS010000036.1 GCA_934648845.1 uncultured Eggerthellaceae bacterium | reverse complement strand
CTTAAGGAACTCGATTTGTCGAGTTTCGACACCACGGACGTGATCTATATGACTGAAATGTTCTATAGCTGCAAGTCAATCAAGTCGCTCGATCTGACGTCCTTCGATACCAAAAAAGTTCAGCTCATGCAGGGCTTTTTCCAAGGATGCGAGTCGCTCGAATCGGTTGATTTATCGACGTTCACCATTGCTCGTTCAACGAGCACGGCCCACTTCTTCCGCGATTGCCCGAGCCTTGAACGTCTTGTGCTTGCTGCGGGGATCAATCTGGTTGGCAGCGCAATACGCGAGCATGTTTGGATCGACACGGCAGGCAATACGTACATGGATTCGAACGAGATGCTCGCGGCGAATGCGGCGCGTCCCTCGGGCGTTGAGACGTTCGTCCATCCGCAGGCAACGGAAGGCTGGACTCTGTCCGGCTCTTGCGAGTGGAGCGTTGACGAAACCGAGACGCTTATCATTAGGCCGCTACCCGGTTTGAGCCGCGGTACCTTGGAATCGTGGGCGGGTGCGGCAGCGTGCCCCTGGAACGGCGCTGCCAACCGGGCTATTTCCGTGCGGGTTGAGCCTGGCGTGTCGGCCATGAATTGCGACTACATGTTCTGGGGTTTCCGGAAACTCGTTTCCGTTGATCTTTCGGGACTTGACACCTCCCGAGTGAAAAGCATGTACGGTATGTTCCGTTACTGCGAATCGCTTGAGACGGTCGATCTTTCCCCTCTGGACACTTCAGGCGTTACAAACATGAAGGAGATGTTCGCGGGATGCGCGTCGCTGCCGGCGGTCGACCTTTCGGGCTTCGACTTCTCCCAGGTAACGGACGCGTCGGCGATGTTCGGCAACTGCGGCGAGCTCAGGAAGGTCTACGTCGCAGAAGGATTCCCAGGCATCCCCGCGGCGGCGGCTTCCGAGAACATGTTCCAGGGCTGCGCGTCGCTTAGCGGCGGCGCGGGCACGGCGTTCGATGCGGCGCACGCGGACGCGGCGCGCGCCCACCTCGATGGCGGCGCAGTTCATCCCGGGTACTTCGCCCTGGGCCGCGGCGACGTCAACTGCAACGGCCTGCTGAACATCGTGGACGCCCAGATCGCCTACGATATCGCGAACGGCGGGCACGACGGGCGGCACGATCTCGCGTGGATGCGCTCCCGCGCCGATGTGACGGGCCCGGCAGGCACGCCCGACGGCGCGATCGATGCGCAGGACGCGTTCGCCATCCAGCGCGCCGCCCTGCTCGGCTGGGGCGCGTAGGCGCTTTGGGAGAATCGGCTTCGATTGCATGCTTGACCTGCATGCTTATAAACCCCGTCCCGCCGGCAAGAGGACCCACCGCTCGCGATGCTGATACCACACCACTCCTCTTGCCGGCAACTTCCATGCTTCCCCCTTGTGTCCCAAGGGGGAAGCGCCTTTTTCGGGGTCAAACCCTCAGTTTCCCTCGATTGTTAATCAGCTGGCGCGTTCAAGTTGGACGTGCAGTCCTTGTTCCCCAGATCGCAATTTCAGGGCAGGGGCCGGTTGCTCGACCCTGCTCTCGAAGAGCTCCATCGTTGACTGAAAGCCGACGATTCTCGAGAGTTTCTTCTTTGGTTTCCATGCGAGAGTCATGTTGTCGTTTTTCTTGCCCGAATGTGCAAAATATTCCCGTTCGGGGCACCTTGGGGAGCGATTGCAGACCAGATAGCGTCGTTTGAGACAAAGTGAACCCGCAAAAGCCCAGGTCGTGACCTGGAGGCAAGGGATGAATGAGAGTTGGCGTCCCTTCAACCTGCCCCGAACAGGAATATTTTGCACATCTGCGTTCGTTTTCCGACAAGATGGTCGCAGTAAGCCTGGGGCGACGGGGCTCGAACCTGCGAATGCGCCCTTGAAAGGTTGCTAGTCGGTTGCAATGTGAAAAAGACCCCGTCACTTTTTAACGCCAAGCGAGACGCCCACCGTTTGACCGTAGCGTACGGGCGTTTCCTGGCCTTGCGCGGTATTTTGGAAATACGTTTCGTCTATCTGCGCCATGCCCGGCTCAAGCAGCACGATGATGGTGGATCCGCCGAACTCGAAGTGCCCTTTTTCGCAGCCACGTTCAACAGTGCACGCTTTGGGGTAGTCGTTCACGATTTTTCCCACCATGAGCGCACCGACTTCCATTTGAAGCAACGTGCCAAACTTTTCAGTTTCTATCAGGTCGTATATGCGCGTGTTCTCTTTATAGAGCGGTCGCGTGGCGGCGGCAAGCGGATTGACCGTATGAAAGACGCCGGGAATTAGCACGTCTGCGCTTTTTGCGCCCGAGGCCGCATAGCAGTAGCGGTGGTAATCGCGCACCGTAAGCCTGAACAGCAAAAGCGTGCCGCCCGTGTAGCGCTCGCTTAACGCATTATCGCGCAGAAGTTCGGGCAGCGTGTAGTTTCTTCCCTTGATTTGAAAGCGCGCGTTGTGCTCTATGGCGTATGCGGAAAGAAGCGCGTCGCACGGGGAGATAAGCGTGTTCTCATCGGCGCAGATGGGGCGCTTGCCCGGCAGAATTTTGCGCATGAAGAAGTCGTTGTATGACCGATACGGGCGCTCTTCAAAATCGCTCATATCAATGTTGTTGTTGCGAATAAAGCCCGGAATCGCACGTTTCGAAAGCGCGCTGTTCATTGCGGCACCGCCCAACTTCGTTATGAAGGGGCGCGTGATCAGGGGCAATAATGCGCGTCCTGGCACCGAGGTGTACAGCCAATGCAGGAAGCGCTCCTGCGCATCGGGCTTTTGCGGTTCACCTGCGCCAGCCGCAGCTGCCGTTGTTGTATCCGTCATGTGCTCGCGTTTCCCGTCTACAGCTCAAAAATCAAGTGCGGGAAGTCGATAATCGCAACCGCGGCAATAGCAATTGCCACCAACACGCAGAAAATAATGAGCGTGTGTAGTTTCGGCTTGTGCACCTGGAAGTTTCCAATGAACAGCGTTCCTACAATAAGCAGCACAAAATGCAGTACCAAAATGAATGCTTGCTCGGTCATGAACGTGCTTAGGAGGTAGATCAGGGGCAAAACCACAGCGATTGACGTGATGGGCAGACCGATAAAAATTTTCTCGCGGACTTCTTCCGAGAAGAAATTATTCGTTTCGCGCACGTTGAAGTATCCCAGACGGATAACGCCGCACACCGCGAAGTAGATGAGCACGACAAATCCAATGGGGCCCTTTACGCCCAAGTTGAAGCAGATGACCACAGGGAATACGCCGAACGCCACCAGGTCGCACAGCGAGTCAAGCTGAATGCCGAACAGGCGCTCGTCGTGGCTGCGGTCGCTTTTCGTGCGCGCAACGGGGCCATCGAGCATGTCGAAGAAGCCGGAAAGCGCTAGGCAGGCGATTGCGCCTAAATGGACCCCATCAATGGAAAGCGTTATGCCAACCAGAGCGGAAATCAAGCTCATAAACGTCAGGACAACCGTGTAGTTATAGTAGCCGATCATTTTTCATTACCTTTCTTTGCGCCAAAGACCACCAGATATGCTACGGCGGAGAACACCGCGCATACCAGCAGCTGGGCGTAAAAACTGAGCCCTCGGCTTATTACCAAGGTGGGGGCGGTTAATTGTCCGCAAATGGGCTGGAACATTACGTTGTAAAGATGCTCGGAAATGCCTAGTCCGCCTGGCAGGGGAAGCATGTCGGCGGAAAGGGAAATGCTGCCTTGCAGCAGCGTTGCATCCAAAAGGGAAAGGTTGCTCACGTCAAACGAGAGCAACACAACATACGTCACGGCGAACAGCAAAAAACGCTGCACAATCGTGATGAGCATAACGTTGAGCGTGACAATGCGGTGCTCGCGCACGAAGCGCGAGGCTTCCTTGTAGTTCTCAAGCGATTGCGTGAGGTGCGCTTGCCAACGGTCAACGCGTTCTGCCGCTACGAATTTCCGTGCGATGCGTAGCGCGGTAAACACGATAGTTTTCGCAACGGAAGGAGCAAGAACCAGCGCAAGCATGGCGCCCACGCAGATAACGTTCAATACTATTCCCAGGTAGATCCACCCCATGGCGGGCTCCAGCAGGGGTGCAATGTACGGTGGGCAGGCGAATAGTACCAGAATGCCCACCAGGATAAGCACTGACTTGTACGCGATGGTCACAATGAGCAGTGCAATAACGCAGCGGGTAAGGCTTAGGCCGTCTCGTTTCATGAACACGAGCTGCATGGGTTGTCCGCCCGATGCGGTGGGTGTGACTAAGCTGAAAAAGAACCCCACGAAGGAATACAAAAAGCAGTGGGAAAGCTGCGGAGCATCGCCGAACGCGCGCAGCAGATAGAAGATGATAACGGACTCGCATAGGATAAACGCAATGACCAGCGCAAATCCGGCAATCCAGAAAACTTGGGACGAGCTGCGGATATAGCTCACTAAGGCGCCGAAATCTTCGCCCGATAACACGAAGTAGACCGACACGCCAATGCAAAGCAAAAGGAAGGCCCCATTGCAAAGAATCTTCTTCAGTTTGCTATTCATGCCTGCGTATTAATCCCCCCTGTTTTTGTGCAGCATCTCATTATAGCTTATAGCGATTTTTTGTCCTATTGCAATCTTTCATATTCTTAGGTGCATCTTGTATGCATCTCGGTGTATTCTTAAAGCATGCGCGCCGTTTCGGGTTTATCGACGCGTTACCGATGGATGACCGTATGGCAGATAGCCATATAAAAAGGTATAAGGTACTATTGTTTCTATATGAACACAGGCTGGTTCGCGGCAGTTTCCCGCCAGCCGTTCCATACGGGTTGAAACTGGTGTGAAGAACAGATAATATGACGTCTATCATTTTGACGAAAGGGCTTTTTCTCCATGACATTACTTGAACTCCTGCAGCTTCTGCGCAAGAAGCTGGCGCTGGTCATTGCGCTTCCTGTTGTCTTTACGCTGGCAACGGGCATTTATGCTTTTGGTTTCATGGAGGATGTTTATACCTCTGAAGTGGGGCTTTACGTTTTGACGCAGTCGCAAAATTCGCAGGATCAGTCCCGTGTAACCAGTTCCGATACGGCGGCGTCTCAGCAGCTTGCAAACGACATTGCCGTTATTGCCGATACGCCTAAAGTGCGCAACGCCACGGCGAAAGCCCTGGGAATGAAGGATTTGAAGGATTACACGCTGGGCGTTAAGAATGCCACCACGAACCGCGTTATCACGCTTACGGTTACGGCGAACGATCCTGAGGCTGCGGAGCGCGTTGCAAATGAATTTGCCAAGAACACTGCTTCGTGCGCGGTGGAGATCATGGACTTGAAGGCGGTCAACTTCATCAACGATGCAACGTCGCCCGACATTCCGAGTGGCCCCAATCGCAAGATGTATCTGGCCGTCGCTTTCCTGGCGGGTCTGTTTGTGGCCGTTGCCATTGTGGTGCTTATGGACATGCTGAACACCACGGTGAAATCGCGCGAAGAAGCCGAAGAGCTGTTTGGCCTGCCTGTTTTAGGCACCATGCCTGAGCTGAAGAAGGTGAAATAGCCATGGCGAAGAAGAACCAGAAAAAGTATCTTCCTATAGATCTCGACGAGCTTTCGCATCAGAGCGAAACGCTACTTGCCAACATCCGTTTTGCAAGCGTGGACGAGCCGGTAAAGACCATTGTGATTACCAGCACGGGCGTTGACGAGGGTAAAACGACGACCGCCATTGCCCTTGCCATGGCCATGGCGCGTTCGGGCAAGCGCACGCTGATTATGGATTGCGATATGCGTCGCCGCAGCGTGGGGCGTGTTTTGGGCATGCGCACGAACGCGGGCATCTACGCGGTTCTTTCGGGTCGTGTTCCGCTGAAACGTGCCGTAACGCAAATGGCGCAGTCGAACTTGTACCTGCTTGACTGTGAGCCGAATGTAGCGAATCCTTCGGATATGCTGTCAACGAAGCGTTTCGCGGCGCTTATGGCCACGTTGCGCAACGCGTTCGATTACGTAGTTATCGATACGCCGCCGCTGTCGCTGTTCGTGGATGCCGCTGTGGTGTCCACGCTGGCCGATGGCGTGGCGCTGGTCGTTCGTCAGCGCATGGCAAAAAAACGCGCTGTTGCCGATGCGTTGTCCCAGCTTGATGCGGCGAATGCGCGTGTTTTGGGCTTGGTGCTCACGTTTGCCCAGAAAGGCGACGACGATTACTACTATTATTACTATTACAACGAAGAGAACAAGCGCATCAAAAAGAAGCGCACGCATGCAGCGGGCGATGATGCTTCAGAGCAAGAAGCGCCCGCACCTGCAAGTCGGCGCGAGTTTGACGAGGATAACGTTGTGGAGTGGGCGCGGCGCGTTGGCGTAAGCGTGGAAGCGGCGCAGGAGCAAATGCAGGCGCCGACGAGCCGCCGTGTTTCGTCGCGTGCAAGCCATTCTGTCGAGAAGCGGGGCGCTGTGAGTGCGGCCGGCGGCGCGAATGCGTCTGGTGCGGCTGGCGGTGCGGGTGCCGCAAGAATGGGCGCTGGTGCCGCGGGCGCGAATGCTGCGGGTGGTGGCGCGAAGTCCGAAAATCCCTTTGCTCCGGGTGCGTTCAAGAAATAGCGCTCCTGCTGGCACGCGGGAAAACGGCAAAGGAGCACATGCGTGTTCGACCTACATTGTCATATCCTTCCGGGCGTCGATGACGGCGCGCGTTCTGTTACGGAGTCGCGCGATATGCTGCGCGCGGCAAAAAAGCAGGGGATTGACATCATCATGTGCACGCCTCATTGCCGTTGGAGTTCTTTTGATCGTTCGCTTATTCGCGCAGCTTTTTCGGAGATGGAAAAATATGCCAACGACCTGGGGATTTCGTTGAAACTTGGGTATGAGGTGAATTGGCGCAAGCTTTTTGAGTTGGGTATTGAGCGCGCCCCCGAGTTTACGCTCGGGGACACGAACTTGTTCTTGCTGGAGTTAAGCGACGATGCTATGCCTACGAATTGGCAGCGCTTCATCTATTCGCTGCAGAGCATGGATTTGCAAGTGATCATCGCGCATCCCGAGCGCTATCGCGCTGTGCAAAAGAATCTCGATATCGCCCGGGAATTAAAAAATATGGGCTGCTATCTGCAACTTTCCGCCAACTTTATTGAAGGTAGCGCGTTCGACGCGCGTCGTCGCACTGCTTCCGCCTTGCTACGCGAAGATCTGGTTGATTACGTGGCAAGCGATGCGCACCGCGTAGGTGATTACGCAACGTTCGCGCGCGCGTTGGCGTTTTGCCGTCAGTAGACGTGCGCCTATGACAGCCGAAACACGACAGGCGCTAAAGAGCTTAACGCCCGTCGCACTGACGTTGTCCTACAATTTTACCGTGACAAGCTCGGTGCCTTCGGCATCAAAATCGCCCAGAGCGCACTGCTTCAGCGCAAAATCGCTGTACGTGGTGTAGTAGCAGCTTCCCGTTTCTGTTGAATAACCCGAGGTGTAGATGGTTTTCTCGAAGTTGCCGTTTTTCATGCGGGAAGCGCCCTCGATCATGGAAACGCCCTGCAGCGTGCGGAACAGGCGCGTGACGTTTTCCTGCTCGGACGCAACAGCGGGGTAGTGGGCGTTCAAGTATGCGGCACGCACGAAACGCGACGTAGAGTAATAATCGCCGGGAAGCGCGCGCATGCCCGCACCCGTTCCGTAGGCATCCAAGGTTGCGTTTCCCCACTGGGCTGCTTGCGGCACGTCAGGCGCAACCATGTAGTACGAGCGCAGGTTTTCCAAGTGCCAATCGAATGTCGGCTGGTTTGCTAAAACGTTCACCGGGTTGTCATGAATCTGCATGCCGTGCTTAGTGTATTCCGCCACAACGCAGCGGTTTTTGTCCACAATCATCCAATGCAGCGGTGTGGGGTCCATGCCGGCAATGGGCGCACCGATAATGGCCACCTTGCTGAGCACTTCAAGCACCTGGTCAACAGTGGAAAAGTTGCGCGTAACCCACAGGGGGAATTCATACGATGCGATGTTGATCTTTCCATCTACGGGTTCTGCTTCGTATTGCGCGAAGCCGGCAAACAGCAAGCCGCCCATGGCCAAGCCGGCCTCATTCATGCAATCGAAGTACAGCGGCGTGTCCTGTGCGACAATACCGATTCCCAGCACGGCATGCGGCGCGTCTGCGTGCGTCAAGGCCTTCTGCGTTTCCTGTGCAGCAGCTGGTGCGCCGTGGCTGGATAAATCGCCATTAAAAGCCCAGGTGCAGTTCCAGTTTCGGGGTGCAAACACAGGGACTTCGCCAAATCCGCTTTCCCAGTCAAGGTTTCGTCCGAAATACAATGCTCCCGATGCTCCGTTAAATGCAATTGATGTGCACATGGCATGCCTCCTTCTCTTGTGTTCACGGTGTTCTTCGCAATGCTTGCTTGCGTGATGATTCTTATACCGTATACCGTTTTCGTGCGTGCGTTGCGGCCGCGCGCGATTCGTTTCGCTTCTGTTGACTGGGCTCGCTGATTGTTGCTTTCTTGTCGATTTCGCGTTCAGCTGGAATTTCTTCTCGCGTGCGCGAAAAAGATACCTACAATACGGAAGAGCACAATGCAGACGTACCTCATTCAAGTGAATCAGGTACAAGTACAAGTACAACAAGTACAAGGAGAGGTTTTCATGGATTACTATGCCGAGGCACTGAAACTGCACGAGCAGCATCATGGCAAGATTTCGGTTGCCAGCAAGGTTCCGGTCGAGACAACTGACGACATGAGTGTTGCGTACACTCCTGGCGTTGCCCAGCCGTGCGTGGAGATTCATAACGATGCAAATAACGCGTATAAATACACCGCCAAGGGCAACCTTGTTGCTGTTGTTTCCGACGGCAGCGCTGTTTTAGGCCTGGGTAATATCGGTGCCGCTGCGGCCATGCCCGTTATGGAGGGCAAGTCTGTTCTGTTCAAGCGTTTTGGTAACGTTGATGCGTTCCCGATTTGCCTTGACACGCAGGATACCGAAGAAATCATCCATGCCGTGAAGCTTATCGCTCCTGTTTTCGGTGGTGTGAACTTGGAAGATATCGGTTCGCCGCGTTGCTTTGAGATCGAGCAGCGCCTTGAATCCGAGCTTGACATCCCCGTTTTCCATGATGACCAGCACGGAACTGCCATTGTTGTTACCGCTGCTTTGCTGAATGCGCTGAAAGTTGTGGGCAAGGACATTGCCGATATCAAGGTGGTGCTGAATGGACCGGGCGCTGCAGGTACAGCCATTATCAAGATGATGCTTACGGCGGGCGTGAAGAACGTTATTGCCGTTGACCGCAATGGCATTCTGCATCACGGTCGCAAGGGCTGCACGGAAGGTTACAAGAAGGATTTGTGCGATATCACGAACCCCGAGAACATTGAAGGCGACTTGGCGCGCGCGTTGCAGGGTGCCGATGTATTTGTGGGCGTTTCGTCCGCAGGCGTTTTGAAGCCCGAGATGATTGCGACCATGACAGCCGATCCGATTGTGTTTGCTATGGCAAACCCCGAGCCCGAGATTATGTACGACGACGCCATTGCTGCTGGCGTGAAGGTTATGGGCACGGGTCGCTCCGACATGCCGAATCAGATCAACAACGTGCTGGCATTCCCGGGCATCTTCCGCGGCGCGCTGGACGCTCATGCGCGCGACATCAACTACGACATGAAGCTTGCCGCCGCGTATGCCATTGCTGGCCTGGTTTCCGATGAAGAGCTGAAGCCCGAGTACATCATTCCTTCGGCGCTGGATATGCGCGTGGCCGACACGGTTGCTGCCGCTGTTGCCGAAGCAGCCCGTCGTACGGGTTCCGCAAAGCAGCTCTAAGGTACGCTGACCTGCGGTTTTAAGAAGCTTGGTGCTCGAGTTTGATTCGAGCACCAAGCTTTAGTGGATAAAAACTAGGCTTTTGCGCCGTAAATCTTGTAGTACTCGTCAATCGCGGTCTTGATTTCATCGTTGATGACCACGCGGCCGCAGCATTCTTTGTTGTACAGGTACTTGGTGACTTCCGCCATATCAACAATGGCAGCAGTGGGGAAGCCATACTTCTCGGAAACTTCCTCCAGCGCGTATTTTACGCCGCCCTTGCCAACTTCCATGCGGTTCAAAGACACCATCAGGCCTTTTACCTCAACATCGGCAGCAGCCTTCAGAATGGGATACGTTTCATCAATGGATTTGCCCGACGTGGTAACGTCTTCCACGATAATCACGCGGTCGCCGTCGTTCAAATCGCTGCCTAAAAGCATGCCCGCATCGGCACCGTGGTCTTTTGCTTCCTTGCGGTTCGAGCAGTAGCGAACTTCCTTGCCGTACAGTTCGTGCAGACCAATAGCGATAATGACCGACAGCGGAATGCCCTTGTAAGCAGGTCCGAATACCACGTCGAAGTCCAGGCCGTACGTCTTCTCGATGGCTTGCGCGTAATAACGCCCCAGCTTCAGAAGCTGTTCGCCTGTTACATAAGCGCCCGCGTTCATGAAAAACGGCGATTTACGTCCGCTTTTCAGAGTGAAGTCGCCAAACTTCAATACGTCGCTTTGAACCATAAACTCAATGAACTCTTGCTTATACGCGTCCATAGGGTACCTTTCCGTTGTTTTTTTCGCATACGTTTCCATTGTAGCGTAGAGCAGCCGCCTTCGCGGGGAAGAGGTTGGCGGATTGCGGCAAGGTCGTGTTGCGGCGTTGCTCGTGTGGGCGCGCTGCTATCCGGGCGCAGCAACATCAAACAACGCGGGCAAACGTGAGCCCCTCAACATGGGCGGCCCCTTTCTTTTCAAGCGCGTGCGCTGCTGCGCGAAGCGTGGCGCCGGTGGTCATTACGTCATCAATAATTAGTATGCGCTTGGGCAGGCTGAGCGCTTGCTGCGAAAGACGCAGGTTAAACGCGCTATCGATGTTGTTCCAGCGCTCTTTTTGCGAGAGTTTTCGCTGATCTTTTGCTTGCGGCCGCTCAAAAGCGAACAGAAACGGCAGGTCAGTTGCGCGGGCAATCTTGCGCGCGATTGCCTCCATATGATCAAAGCCGCGCCGCAGGTAGGCATCGTATGAGTCGGGGATAAACGTTACCGCATCGAATGACCTCCATTTTTCCGGGGAAAGGGCATGCTGCATGGCGTCAACCATGAATGCGGCAAGGCGTTGTTCTCCGGCATCTTTGTAGCAGCGTATGATCGAGCCGCTTTCCTCGCTGAACAGCACGGCGCTTGAGCAAAACAGCGGCTCTTCCGTTTGTCCGCGGCGGGCACGCGTGAAAGAATTGCATTCGCAGCATTGCCTGAACCCGAAGGGTGCGCCGCACGTTGCGCAGGCAAGCCAAGGGTCCCAAAACCGCAAGGCTTGTCTGCAGGTGTCGCAGACCAGAGCGCCTGGCGCGTCGCATATCGCGCAGCGGGTGGGCCAGGCAAGTTCAAGGGCCACGTCTTTGAGCTGCGCGCATGCAAAAGAAATCGAGGCGCTCTTAGGTGCCTTCGGCTTCTTCTGATATGTGCACTCTGTCTGTAACATGAAAGGCATCTTAGAAAACGCTGCTATCAAAATGCCATCAAAAGGGACGTTTTCGTTGACAAAAAGCTATCAAAACAGAGAGAAATGCTTTCAAAATTCTTACAAAAGCCTTCGCGTGATTTTTTTTTCGCGTTATGGGCGTAATCTGTCTTTTAAAGCGCTGTTGAAAGATACGAGAAGTGGTTTGCGCTTTTATTAAGAGAAAACAGACATCGGCAGGTGTATCTGTTAAACTTGAACATTGCTTCTTTCGAGTCTGTAGTTGCGGACAACGTTCGTGCGCCAAAAAGCACCGACTGTTTCCAATTCCATGGCAGGCGCGGTCGAAAGGATCCACGTAAGGTGAACTGCATGTTTGCTGAGCATGGCGCGCTCTAGAGGTAAGCCGTACCGCTCGTTGATAGCAACACACGGTTGCGCGAGCGAGAGGGTAAGGGGTTCACGCTCCGCCCCGGTACGCGAGTGTGGGGGCAAAGACTAGGTCAGTCGAAAGAAGCGTTTGATTGGGATAGCAGGAGGATAAGAGTGAAAAAGCGTGTTTTGTGCGCAGTGATTGGTTGCGTTCTTGCGTTAGGCATGGCAAGCGTTCTTTCGGGGTGCGATAACCCCCTGAACAAGGAAACGTATGTGCCCGAAAGCAAAACGGCGTCGGTTTCTACTCCGACCATCGGTGTTAATGGCACGTTGCGCGTGGGCGTGAACAGCACGAATCCTCCTATGGCGGGCCAGGCCTCTAAGATTGTGGGTATTGACGTTGACATTGCTGCTGCCATTGCCGATGAATGGGGCTTGAAGCTGGAAATCGTTGATGCGGGTTCCGATCCTCTTACTTCCTTGCAGAATGGCAAGATTGACATCGCTTTGGGCTATGACACGTCCAGCACGAATTCGAACTTGGCAAAGACATCTGCGTATTTGCAGAAGGGCATTGCGCTGTTCTCGCTGGATGAGAAGGCGAAGACGCCGGCGGATGGCTCGGTGATTGCAGCGCAGTCAAGTTCTATGAGCGCGTGGGCGGTTGGCTCGCAGTTTGAGAAGTGCACGTTGGAAAGCTCGACCGATTTGAAGTCCGCGTTTACCGCTTTGAAAGATGGCACGGCGAACTACGTTGCCGCCGATGCCGTTGTTGGTACGTATGCTGCGAAAACGGCTGGGGTAGACGCGCATATTGTGGCTATGATGCAACTGCCCACGGGATACTGCGGTGCCACGCTTGCAACGAACAATGATTTGCTGAAAAAGCTGAACACCACGCTTACGCAGCTTGATTCGCAGGGAATCATCGATCTTATCGAGACGAAATGGCTTGGCACAACCGTTGACCTTAAAAACGTTACTCTGACGGCGGGCGCGAAGACAACAACGGAAACCACCGCCGATGCCAAAACGACTGAATCCGAGGAAAAGGCAGCGAAAACAGCGAACGCAGCGAACAACTAGAATCGAAGCGTGGGATTTGCGACCGGCGCATCATAAAACGCCGCAGTGCGCAAAAGCCCAGTTCGACAACTTGCTATTTTCGAATGGATGACAGCTCTCACCATAACAGGTGGGGGCTGCTTTGCGTTCGCCCACGCTTTTTCGCACCTTGCATGTACCCTTCGCCTGTCGCTGTTTCGCTCTCCGCTTTTGTCCAAAAAGCATACTCGAACCAGGCAATGGTAACCGCCGAGCACTAAATGTGGATTTTTTGTTTGCGGCGCGGCGTATCTACGAGTACTATAGCTTCATGCAATTTCCATAGAGAGGATAAAATATGAAGCAAATCATAGCGAAATGGAACGATACGAGCTTAGTGCTGCGAATCGTTGTCGGTCTTGTTATCGGCTTGATTCTGGCGCTTGCTGTTCCGGGCGCACTCGTCATCATCCCGCTGCTGGGTACTCTTTTCGTGTCGGCGTTGAAGGCGGTTGCTCCTATCCTGGTTTTCTTCCTGGTTATCGCAACCATGGCTAACGCAAAGACTTCGGGCGCCATGAAGATGGTCGTTGTTCTTTACATTGTGAGCACGCTGGTGGCTGCAATCATTGCGGTTATCGCAAGCTTCATTTCTCCCACCACGCTTACGCTTGCTCTTGACGGTGCGCAGCAAACGGCACCTTCTGGCGTGGGCGAGGTTGTGAAGACGCTGGTCATGAACATCTTCACGAACCCGGTTACCGCTTTGATGAACGGCAACTTCATTGGCATCTTGGCATGGGCTATCGCGCTGGGTATTGCTCTTCGTGTTGCCAGCCAGGAAACGCGCGACGTGTTCACCAACGTTTCCGATGCTGTTTCGGCTGTTGTTCGCTGGATCATCTCCTTGGCTCCGTTCGGCGTTATGGGCTTGGTGTACACTTCTGTTTCTGAAAACGGCCTTGAGATTTTCTACGAGTACGGACATCTTATCGTGGTGCTTGTGGTTTCCATGCTTATCATTGCGCTTATCGCCAACCCGATTATGGCGTTCATCGTTATGCGCAAGAATCCGTTCCCGCTGGTGCTGCGCTGCCTGAAGGACAGCGGCATTACGGCATTCTTCACCCGCAGCTCTGCGGCAAACATCCCGGTGAACATGGAGCTCTGCGAGAAGCTGGGCTTGGATAAGTCGAACTACTCGCTGTCTATCCCGCTGGGTGCAACTATCAACATGGCAGGCGCTGCCGTTACCATCACTGTTATGGCTATGGCCGCAGCTACCACCATGGGTATTGCTGTTGATCCGGTAACGGCCGTTCTGCTGTGCGTTATGGCCGCTATTTCCGCTTGCGGTGCTTCGGGTGTTCCGGGCGGTTCCTTGCTGCTTATCCCGCTGGCATGCGGCCTGTTCGGCATTGGTAGCGACGTTGCCATGCAGTGTGTTGCTATTGGTCTGATCATCGGCGTTATCCAGGACTCCTGCGAGACGGCTTTGAACTCTTCTTCCGACGTTCTGTTCACCGCTGTTGCAGATTACGCGCAGAAAATCAAAGCGGGCGTTGAAGTATTCCCCGGCAAAGATGCTGTCTACGAAGAAGCAGAAGTTGCCGCTGAGGCTCCTGCTGATAACGCGTAATGCTTTGCAAGTGAGTGCTTTGCTGAGTGCATTCCGGTTGGAGCCGAATGCTTCGCCAGGCGCATTTTCTTGCAAGCTTTGCAAAATTGAGCGCAAAAGGAAAGGGGCCCGATTTGCCGTGTGCCGATAAGACGGTAATTTGATAAAACTACAAAATCGGCATCTGCTAAGCAGGATTGGACAATAAAACAGGCGGCACCCAGCTTCGGTTGAGTGCTGCCTGTTTTTGTACATCAAAGGGTTAAAAATCACCGATTTTCAGCTCTGTAAAGTCAGGGAAGTAAAAATTGTGAAAAAGTTATCGCCTTTGTGCGATTCCTTTATGAAACAGTGAATTGCTACGGAGCGAATACCATTCGCTGGGGAGTGCGTATATTTGCGGTTGTGCAAAATACTCCACAAAACCGCAAAGTCGATAGGCGGGTATTTCGATACAGAGTATGTTCGACACTGTGGAAACTGAAAATCAGCTTGCATTCGCAGGAAAGTTACATTTTAAGGAGGTAAATTTCAGGTTTCATATTGAAAGCAGATCGCTCCTTGTGGGATAAAGTGTGTACACACTTTTGAGGAGATGCAGTATGGCTATACCAAAGTTGACTAAGCAGCAAGAAAAACTTGAGTTATCTATTACTGCCGAAAGCGTCGAGTCAACAGATGAGCGCTTTACAATGGATAATCTGAGCCTCGGTGATAACTATAAGCCGCTGGATGCCTGTTTCAAGAGGGCAAATGGAGACGTAATCAAGCGAGCCTACAGCAAAGGCGAAAGAAGAAATTCCAATCAAACCTTGCCCCGCATTGCCTGTCAGGTGTTCGAGAAGCAGCTTGCTGCATTATCGGTTGAGGACAAGGAGAATTTCCCTGTCTGCAAATATAACCCGGACAGCGACGTAATCAGAGGTATTTATGCGAGTGTTGACGATTTCAAGAAGCACCGCAACACAATAGAGTACCTGACATACGGCTATGACAACGGACGGCAGTTTGTTATCTATTGCTGGAATATCTTCTCTACGATTATCTTCGTTCAGGAATGTTTGAAACGTTTCGGTGAACCGGGAGATCAGTTTATTTTGACATACCGCGAAAAAGATGAGAAGGAAACCGCAGCGGCAGAAACGGAAGCTGCTGTTCAGGAAGAGCTTGTTCAACAGTTCAAGGGATACCGAAATCCGTTTTCTTCCATGCTGATTGAATCAAAAAATCTGATTTTCAGAGGTGCGCCCGGTACCGGAAAATCTGTGAGCGTCAAAACTACCGCGTAGAATGGGAAACCTCTCGGAGTTTTCCCATTTCGCATTGAGAAAACTCCGAGAG
>CAKUFS010000035.1 GCA_934648845.1 uncultured Eggerthellaceae bacterium | reverse complement strand
CAAGTGGAAAGCATGCACTTTGCCGCTCGTAAGAACGTTCTGGAGTACGACGACGTTTTGAACAAGCAGCGTGCTGCCATTTACGGCGAGCGCAACGCTATTCTGGATGGTAAGGATTTGTCCGACAAGATTGGCGAAATCATCTCCGATGCTGCTCAGCAGGCTGTCGATGAGAACTGCCCGTCGCATGCAACGCGCGACGAATGGAACGTGAAGTCCATCAACATCTGGGTTGCCGACATGACCGGCCGCACCGACTTCGACTTGAACGCTATTGACTGCGAAGACTCCGATGAGCTGAAGGACATCATTGAAGAGTTTATGCAGGAAACGTATGAGCAGAAGTTCGCAGCGCTGCCCGAGCAGGCCATGAAGACGTTTGAAGGCCAGTTCATGCTGCGTGTTATGGATACGTGCTGGATGCAGCATCTGCAGGAAATGGACTATCTGCGCCAGGGCATTGGCCTGCGCGCGTTTGGCCAGCGCGACCCGCTGACCGAGTATCGCCAGGAAGCGCACCGTGCATTCGGCGAGCTAACCCAAACCATGTATCAGAAATTCCTGCGCACACTCCTACGCTTGCAGATCGTGGTGAACAAGCCCGAACAAGCACCCGCACCTGACCCGCTTGAGCGCAAGATGAGCTACTCTTCGCCGGAAGCAGCTTTGTCAAGCACGGGTGTTTCTACAGGTCGAAGCGCCGCTTCGCAGCAAGCCGCACCTGCTGGTGCGCCTGCCGGTGCCGGTGCTGGTGCGCCTGCGCGTCCGGTACCGCAAAAGGCCAAGACGTACGTGAAGGACAAAGACGACCCCTTCGCAAATTGCGGCCCTAACGATCCGTGTCCCTGCGGCTCGGGCAAGAAGTTCAAGAAATGTCATAGGAATCTTATACAGTAATTTATACAGTAATCATGGCTTTACACGATAAAAAAGACTGGGAAGCCGCGCAGGCGCGCGTGCACGATGCATACGGCTTCCTTCACATCGATGAATTGGAAGGGCGGCTTGAGCAGCTTGATGCGCAGGCCGCTGATCCTGATTTTTGGAACGATGCCGCGCGTGCCCAGGCGGTCTCCAAGCAGGCAAGCGACGTGCGCGACACCATTGCAGAATACAAGCGCGCCGAACAGCTGCTTTCCGATGCGCAGGCAGCAAGCGAGCTGGCGGAAGAAGACGAGGCGTTCGCGGAAGAATTCGACCATGCGCTCGATGCGCTCGAGCAGCTTTTGGATGACTTGGAAGTGCAATCGTGGTTTTCGGGCGAGTTTGATAGTGGCGATGCCATTGTGTCCGTCAACCCAGGTCAGGGCGGTCTTGAGGCGCAGGACTGGACCGAAATGCTGTACCGTATGCTCACGCGTTATGCGGTGTCGAAAGGCTGGCGCGTGCGTGATTTGGACGTTGTGCCCGGCGAAGGCATTGGCATGGACCGCGCCTCGTTTCAGGTGGAAGGGCGCAACGCTTACGGCATGCTGCGCAGCGAAATGGGCGTTCACCGTTTAGTTCGCATTAGCCCCACCGATGCGAAGGCGCGCCGTCAAACGACGTTTGCCAGTGTGGAAGTGCTTCCGGTTTTGCCCGACGACATTGCTGTTGACCTGGACATGAACGATGTGCGCGTAGATGTGTACCGTTCAAGTGGTCCCGGCGGTCAGTGCGTGAACACTACGGATTCCGCCGTGCGCCTCACGCATATTCCCACGGGAATTGTGGTCACGTGCCAAAATGAAAAATCTCAATTGCAGAATAAGGAAGCGGCTCTGAAAGTGCTGCGCGCCCGCCTTTACGAGTTGGAGCAGCAAAAGCGTGCTGATGAGCTGGATGAACTTCGCGGTGAACGCATGGAGAATTCATTTGGCAGCCAAATTCGCAATTATGTGCTTTATCCTTATCAGTTGGTCAAAGACGTTCGTTCGGGCGTAGAAACCAGTAACGTGGATTCGGTTCTGGACGGCGGTTTGGATGAGTTTGTCATCGGATATCATAAGTGGAGGGTTTCGCAATGACGGTAGAGTTGGAGTTGAAGGCCAACGAGATTCGCAAGGATATCGTGGCGATGATCGCGGAAGCGGGCAGCGGCCACCCAGGTGGCTCGTTGTCGTGCACCGACATCATGACGGCGCTTTATTTTGGGGGTGTGTTGAACTACGATGCTTCGAATCCCCAGATGGAGAGCCGCGACCGCTTTGTCATGGCGAAGGGCCACGCCGCGCCGGCTTTATATGCTACGTTGGCGCACGCTGGTTATTTCCCGCGCGAAGAACTCAAGACGCTGCGCAAGCTGGGAAGCCGCTTGCAGGGTCATCCCGATATGAATTTGCTGCCGGGCGTGGAGGTTTCCACCGGTTCGTTGGGCCAGGGCCTGTCGGTGTGCGCCGGCATGTGCTGCGGCCTGCGTCTGGCGCATAACGATGCGCACGTTTTCGCCATTTTGGGCGATGGAGAAACGCAGGAGGGCCAAGTTTGGGAAGCGGCCATGTTTGCCGCGCACCAAAAGCTCGACCACTTGATAGCGATCGTTGACCACAACCATCTGCAGATTGATGGCAACATTGAAAACGTGTGCAGCCCCGAAGATTTATGCGCGAAGTTTGCCGCGTTCGGCTGGGATGTGCACACGGTCAACGGACATGACGTGGACGCATTGGTGGAGCTTTTGCAGGCGCTTAAAGCTGATTGCAACGGAAAACCGCACGTCATTATTGCGGAAACCATCAAGGGCAAGGGCGTTTCCTTTATGGAGAATCAAGCAGGCTGGCATGGTTCTGCGCCGAATGCGGAGCAGACCGCTCAGGCTTTGGAAGAATTGGAAGAAGCAGGCAAGGTGATTTGCAATGGTTAAATTGGCCACCGCAGAGCAATCTGCTCAGAAGAAAGCTACGCGCGCGGCGTTCGGCGTAACGCTGGCAGAGCTCGCCGCAGAAGGCGTACCCATTGTTGCGGTTGACGCCGACTTGACCGGTTCCACCACCACGAAGAAGTTCGCGCAGGCATGTCCGGAAAACGCCGAGCGCCTGTTCAACTGTGGCATTGCCGAACAGGACATGATTGACGTTGCCGCAGGTCTTTCCCTTACGGGCAACATTGCCTACACTGGTTCCTTCGCCGTGTTTGGCACGGGTCGCGTTTACGATCAGATTCGCAACACCGTGTGCTACGGCAACCTGAACGTGAAGATTGCGCCCACACATGCTGGTATTTCCGTTGGTCCCGACGGCGGTACGCACCAGATGCTCGAAGACGTAGCGCTTATGCGCGTGCTGCCGAACATGAAGGTGCTCGTGCCCGCCGATTACGCCGCTGCGCGTGCTGCCCTGCGCCTTGCCGCGCAGACTCCTGGCCCCGTGTATGTGCGCATGGGTCGCGCCACGGTGCCGTGTGTGTACGCCGATGACGTAGAACTTGAGCTTGGCCGCGCGTACGTGTTGCGCGAAGGCACCGATGTGACCATTGTTGCGAATGGCGTTGAGATCCGCGAAGCACTTGTTGCTGCCGATCTGTTGGCCGAACAGGGGATTTCTGCTGAAATCATTGACGCCTTCTCGGTAAAGCCGCTTGACGAAGAGACCATTCTTGCTTCTGTGGAAAAGACGGGCTGCGTTGTGGTGGCCGAAGAGCATTCCCAGTACGGCGGCCTGTGCAGCGCAGTATCCGAGCTGCTTGCAATGAAACGCCCTACGCCGTGCGAATTTGTTGCTATGAAGGATCGTTTCGGCAAGTCAGGCGAGTTCCAGGAGCTCATGGCGTACTTCAAGCTTGATGCTGCCGCCATTGTTGAAGCTGTGAAAAATGTTATGGCTCGTCACTAGTCTGCTAAAATCTGATTGTCTCAGCGAACATTATACGAACGGAGCATTCTGTGACAGATAATCAAAATGTGAGTGATGCCGCTGGTCAGACCACCGGTCAGGTGCGAAAGGTACGTGCTTCTCATGCACGTCCCGCAACCGCTCCGCGTGCTGGTCAGCTGGCTTCTTCAAGAAAGCCCGACCTAACATCCACGCTGCCCAAGCTCGAAGCAGTTCCTGCACCGCAGCGCCAGGGAAGCCCGGTCATCGTGTTTGACCACGTAACGAAAGTATATCCCGCTCAGCCGAACAAGCCCGCGTTGGAAGACGTGAGTCTGGAGATTTACGCAGGTGAGTTCTTGTTCTTGGTGGGCCATTCCGGTTCCGGTAAATCCACCTTCATTAAGACCATCACGCGCGAAGTCAAGCCCACCGGCGGTCATATCTACATCGCGAACGAGGACTTGTCCACCATGCGCGACTGGCGCGTGCCGTATTTGCGCCGCAACATCGGCTGCGTATTCCAGGACTTCAAGCTGCTTCCCAACAAGACAGTGTTCGAGAACGTCGCGTTTGCGCTGGAAGTAATCGGCAAGAGCCGTCATGTTATCAAAACGCAGGTGCCCGAAGTTCTGCGCTTGGTTGGCTTGCAGGAGAAAATGAACAAAATGCCAGATCAGCTTTCCGGTGGTGAGCAGCAGCGCGTTTCTATTGCGCGTGCTATTGTGAACAGGCCTCCTATGCTGATTTGCGATGAACCTACGGGAAACCTTGACCCTCAAACCTCGCGCGGCATTATGGATTTGCTGGAGCGCATTAACCGCACGGGTACAACGGTGCTGGTGGCAACGCATGACCGCGAGATGGTAGACAACATGCGCCGCCGTGTTATTGCGTTGGATCGAGGACATTTGACGCGCGACCAAGATCGAGGGGTGTACGGTTTCGATGCGTAGTTTTGCATATTTCATCAAAGAGGCGCTGGTTGGTTTTAAGCGTAACCTGTCAACTGCGCTTGGTTCTATCATTACCATTTTTCTGTCGCTGGTTATGATCGGTGTTTTCTTCATGGCTGGCGTGGTGGTGAACAACATTGTGGAATCCGTTGAAAGCGAGATTTCCATCACGTGCTACATTGGCGATAACTACAAGGAATCGTCTACGGAAGTCACGCAATTCGAGAATTGGCTGAAGGGCCTTGATGGCGTAGAAAGCGTAAGCTTCACCACGAAGGAACAGGCTCTGGAAAACTTCCGCGGCTCTGTTGCGAACCCGGAAATCGTCGATCAGCTGGACGAAGGAAGCAATCCGTTGCCGGCATCGGTGAATGTCTCGCTGTCGGATGCTCAGCAGGTCATTACGATTGCCGAGCAGATTGAGTCGAACTCCACGTTTGCCAAGATTTGCGATAATACTGCCGACCCTTCTGACTCTGTGAAATACGGCCAGAAGACCGTTGAGCGTTTGCTGTCGGTGATTAATTACGCTCGCTATATCGGCGTTGCCGTTATCGTGTTGCTGATTGTTATCGCGCTGATCTTCATCAACAACACTATTCGCTTGGCCATTATGGCGCGCCGCAAGGAAATCTCCATCATGCGTTTGGTGGGCGCTTCTAACGGCTTCATTCGTGGGCCTTTCCTTATGGAGGCCGCAATTCATTCGCTGCTGGGTTCCGTGTTGGCCATTCTGGTGCTTGAGCTGGTGCGCCGCTTCGGCCTTACGCAGTTGGCGAACACGTTCGCTTGGCTGCCCATGGAAATGTCGGTGAATACCATTGCCGTTATTTATGTGGCCCTGGTAGTTGCTGGTTTGGTTATTGGTCTTTTGGGTTCGGCGTTCTCCATGCGCCGCCACTTGAGGGTGTAGTCAGCACAGGTCAGTCAATATGGCAAAGCACGGTGAAACAAAACGTGAGCAAAACGCAGCTCGTCTCGAAAACATGCAGGTGAGACGGGCGGCGCGCATTTTCACGGTTATTTTGGTTTTCGCAATCGCGTTCGCGGGTGGTTTTTTGCTGCGTGGTAACGAGCCTTTGATGAAGCGTTTGGGCATTGGCGCTACCACCAGCACGCAAGTCAATCCGGGACAGACGATTTCGGGGAATACGTACGACTCGCTTGCGGCGCGTATTGCGGAAGTGCAGGGCACGCTTGAGAAAGAAAGCCTTGACGAGTACGATTTGAACGTAGCAACAACGTCGCTGATCAACGCGTTGCTGGCGGATATCGAAGATCCGTACGCGCGCTACCTGGACAGCGAGCGCTATCAGAAATTCCTGCAGGATTTATCTACGACCGATTACGTGGGTATTGGCGTAATTTTCGCGGAGCAGGGAGAGAAGGTCTATGCAGCCGACGTGTTTGCCGATTCCGTTGCGGCTGGTTCGGGCGTTCAAATAGGCGATGTTATTGTGGCAATCGATGGCACGCGCACTCAAGGCATGACAGCCAGCGAAGTGAATAACACGATATTCCGCGAGGCGGGTAGCTCCGTGGTTACTACATGGCGTCGTCCCAGCTCTACGGGTGCGGAAAGTGGCGAAGAATTCACGGTAACGCTCCACTGCTCGCAGTACAAAGAGAAGAACGTTGAGACTGAGTTGACTAACGAAAACGTGGGCGTTATCAAGGTTGCCCAAATCACGCAGAATTCTTCTTCGCTGGTATCCGATGCGGTGAAATCCCTTGCGGCTTCGGGTGCGCTTTCATTCGTTCTTGACCTGCGCGATTGCCCGGGCGGCTATCTTACCCAGGCGGTTGATATTGCGAACTTGTTCATGAAGAGCGGCACGATTGTGCAAATTGATTCGAACGGCGCGACTACCACGAAAGCCGTGTCGAGCGCCGCTATCACCGATGCGCCGCTGTATGTGCTGATCAACGATAAGACTGCGGCTGCTGCAGAAGTGATTGCCGGTGCGCTTCAGGATAGCAAGCGCGCCACGATTGTGGGCGACACCACTATGGGCAAGGGCACCATGCAAGTTACGCGCGAGCTTTCATTCGGTGGCGCGCTGCGCTACACGGCGGCAAAGTATAAGACACCGCTGGGTTATGAGATTGACGGTTCGGGTATTTCGCCCGATATTCACGTTTCGCTGGAAGGCGATGCCGACAATCAGAAGTCCCTGGCTGTGGATATGGCCGCTTCGCAAAATAGGTACTAGTACATGGGTCGTTCTCGCGCTCATGTGCGCCGTAGTGCGCAGATGTACCCCACGGGCACGCTTACGGTGTATGCCGATGGCTACGGATTCGTACGCACATCCGAAGGGGAGTTTTTCATCCCCGAGAAAAAGATGAACGGCGCGTTCGATGGTGACTTGGTTGAGGTCGCACCGCTTCCGCATAAAACGCAAGGGCGAAATTCTGTTTACGACCAGGATAAACTGCAATGGGTGTCAAGCAAGGAAAGTCCCGCTGCTCGCGTGGTGCGCGTTATCGATCGCGCGCATGAGACGGTGGTGGGCCGCTACGACGTGGTTGAGCCATTTGGTGTGGTCGTGCCGCTTGATTATCGCATGCAACACGACATTTTCACGCTGCGCAAAGATAACCCGACCATTCCCGATGGCGCGCTGGTGCGCGTGCACATCACAACGTTTCCTACAGGGCGCACGGCGGCCACCGGTGTTATCGAGGAAGTGCTTGACGAAGGCCAAAAGCAGCGTTTCATTGTTGACGCACTGATTGAGCGGAACAACTTGGAAACGGTGTTTTCCGAAGGCTCGCAGGCTCAAGCGCAAGATGCGCGCGTTGACGAGCTTGATGCGTTGAGCCACGGATATCGCGATATCCGCGACCGTGTGGTGTTCACTATTGACCCGGAAGACGCGCGGGATTTCGACGATGCGCTTTCGCTTGAACGCGCGCGGGGCGATGTTGCCCGCGGGCGTGTTGGCGCTGGTGGAGCGCGTATTGCATGGCGTTTAGGCGTGCATATTGCCGATGTGGCGCATTATGTTCCTTGGGATTCGTCCATTGACTTAGACGCGCGGCGTCGCGCGACTAGCGTGTATCTAGTTGATCGCGTGTTGCCCATGTTGCCTGAAGAGCTTTCGAACGATATTTGCTCGCTGAAACCGGGTGCGGCGCGTCGCTGCATGACGGTGGACTTGTATCTTGATGAGCAAGCGGAAGTGGTAGGCGTTGACATTTACCCTGCGCTTATGGAGTCGCGTCGTCGCATGAATTACGCGGAAGTGCACGATTTGCTGATGACGGGGGAGTGTGTTGGCGGCGCTGGCGGCGCCGGTGACGTTGCGGCAGGAGCAGGTGCGGCCGGTCTGGGCGCCTGTGACGGTTCGTGCTCGGTTGCGGGTAGTGTTGCTGGTTCGGAGTCTGGCGGGACTGCGACCGGCGCGGACTTGAAGGCCGGCGGGACTGCGACCGGTGCGGAGGCGATCGCGAGCATTGAGCAGCGCCTGTTTGCGCTGGATGCTATTGCGCAGATGCGCCGCAAGCGTCGCTACAAGCTGGGTGCTCCTGAGTTTTCCCAGGTAGAAGCAAAGATGAAGCTCAACGAGCAGCGCGAGCCCATTGCGGTTGAGCTGCACGAGAAGAACAACGCAACGCAGCTTGTCGAGGAAGCCATGCTCATGGCAAACCAGGCTGTTGCGCATTATCTAATTGAGAACGGCATTCCTGGGTTATTCCGCGTGCATGAGGCGCCGCTTCCTATGAATTGCGCATCGCTTGTGCCGCTGCTTGAGGAATTTCCCTGGTTTTCCCAGGTCAACAAGATGCTGTTTTCTCAAGGCAATAGTTTTCAGATTCAAAAAGTGCTTGAACTTTCGCGTGGACGCGCGGAAGAAGAGCTGGTGTCCAACGTAATGCTGCGTGCCATGAAGCAAGCCGTTTACAGCCCCACGTGTGAGGGCCATTTTGGTTTAGCAGCCGATGAATACTTACATTTTACAAGCCCTATCAGGCGTTATCCTGATCTGGTGGTTCATCGTATGCTCAAGGCACATTTGGAGAAGCGTCGGTTGGGCGCGCTGCCACCCTATCAGAAGAAAGCGGTGGCGCAAGAGGTGTCTCAGCTTGCGTGGCTGGCGGAGCATTCCTCGAAAATGGAGCGCTTGGCTGAAAAGGTCTCGCGCGAATCGCACGAGTATTTGCTGGTGGAGTACATGCAGCAGTTCGTGGGGCAGAGTTTTTCAGCGACGATTTCCGGCGTGGCATCATATGGTGTGTACGTGCGACTTGATAACACGGCGGAGGGGCTGTTGCCGCTTAAAGAGCTGGGTCAGGAGTATTTCATCTTCGACGGCGTACATCACACGCTTACCGGTGAAGAAAGCGGCACGTTGTATCACCTGGCGCAACGCGTTGCGGTTGTCTTGAGTTCCGCCGACCCCTTAACGCGCAATCTCACGTTCAAATTCTGCCGCAACCAGGCTAAATAGCACCCTTTTTGTTGACAAATTACCCCACCTTTTGTCAACATTTTGCGACTTCCTCTGCGGTTGCTCCCGCTTGATCCAGTCTGTTCATTCGTGGCTGTAGCCATTAACGCTCGTGGCGCCAAACCAAGTACTTGGCTTCTTGCTGCTAATCGTAGATTCCGAATCACGTAAGCCTCAAAAGAAGATACAATTAAGATACTTTAATGGGTTCTTAATTAGGTTCGTAATTGAGTTTATTATGAATCTGCGCGTTAGGAGGCGGCTATGTCTGCGATATATCCATCGACTGCACTGAAAAATCAGCAACGAGAAATCAAGGCGCGCGCCGACCGCGAGGTCGTACATATTACGGAAAACGGGTGGGGCAAATACGTTTTTATGTCCGAGGACGTATTCGAGCAGTCTATTAATCAAGCGGTTGAAGATGCCCTTTATGAAGCTCGTTTAAAGAGCGCGCTTGCGGAATCTCGCAAGGACTTCGAAGAGGGTCGTTTTTATTCTTCTAAAGCCGATATGCTAGCGGCTGTTGCGAAGAAGCGAGAGATGCTTCATGCCACGGCTTGAGTTTTCGGAGCGTTTTGTCGAGGATTTTGCGCTTGTGGAATCGCCTCGGCTCGAGGCGCGTATTCTTGCTGACTTGGACAACATTGCGGCGTTCGGAGAGTTTGGCAGTGCTAACCTCCCCGAGTCGATAAAGCTTTCATTCGGCAGCGGGGTGCGCAAAGTTGCGGTGAATCCCTTCGATCTTATTTATTCCTTCTATCCCGAGCGAGACCTTGTACGAATTGAGGCGCTTGTTCACCAGCGAGCCGCATGGTAGTTTCAGCGCTTGCTGCTGCGATTTTGCTTGCGTGTTGCTATTGTTGCAGCTTGTTGATAAGGTGATAATCGGTAGCTTCTATATATGATTAGATTCAACGCATTTTGGGGTGAACTTCCATGAAGTATGAAGATGTTGCAACAAAGGCTTTGGTTTTTCGTGATGAGCGCGATTAGGCGCAGTTTCACAACCCCAAAGACTTGGCGATCTCCATTAGTCTTGAGGCTTCTGAACTGCTGGAATGCTTTCAGTGGTCGGGGTCGGATCTTGAAGCTTCCAAGAACAGGGATGCTATGATCGATGAGCTAGCGGATGTAGTGAATTACAGCATTCTTCTGGCTGATAGGCTTGGCATCGACTTGCTTGAGGCGGTAAACGACAAGATTGATAAAAATGCTGCCAAATATCCCGTTGATAAGGCAAGGGGAACGTCCCGAAAGTACACCGAGTTATGATTACCATCGAAACAGACGAAAAAGCCTTGGAGCCAAAAGGCGCTCCCTTTATCATCGATCGCTTTCCTTTTAAACACGGTGAGCAGATGGACTATGCTCTTGTGAGCCTCGATGAAGATAAAATTTACAACTGGCCTATGGTTTATATTCTTGCAACTGAGACTACCGCGTATGTCGGCCAGACAACCAGTGTTGCTTCGAGGATGAGCCAGCACGGCGTAAATGAGGAGAAGAAGGGTTTCACGACGGTGAACGTCATCTTCAACGAAGAATTTAATTCCTCGGTTATCACCGACTACGAGCACAAGCTTATTGGGCACATGCACGGTGATCGCCGTTATTGTCTCACCAACAAAAATGACGGCATGACCGATACGAATTATTTCTCTAAGGCTCAGTATGCGGAGATGTTCAAAGCGCTATGGGAAGAATTGCGTGTTCTTGGGCTTGCGGATCATGCGCTGGATGAAATTGAGGAATCGGAAGTATTTAAATACTCTCCGTTTAAAAGCCTTACGGTTGATCGGAGGGTTGCGCTGGACAGCATTTACTTGTCTATAGGGAACAGTCTTGACTCGGCAAAACCCATTGTGGTTGAGGGGATGCCGGGAACCGGTAAGACGATATTGGCGATTTATTTGCTGAAGATGTTAAAAGACAATCCTGTCTACAAAAATCTCAACGTACGAATTGTTGAGCCGGTCACGTCTCTTCGCAATACGCTGTGGCAGGCTTTCAAGGGGGTATCTGGATTAAGCCAAGACGACATTATTGCTCCAGCTGATGTTGCTAAATCCGAGTATAGATGCGGCAAGGATTTCACTAATCCCTTCGATATTGTTTTGGTTGATGAAGCTCACCGTCTGAAACGGAGAGTTAATTTGGGCACTCAGTTCGGGAGCTTCGACAAAACCAACGAGAGATTGGGTCTTGCTTCGGAATTGACGCAAATGGATTGGCTTATTTCTCAAAGTAAGCTGGCAGTTTTCTTTTATGATCCGCTGCAGGCCGTTGGTCCCTCTTGTTTAAGTCCAGAGGGAATTCGGAAGAGTCTGGGCGATTCGATATTGTCTCCTATTAAACTTGATACTCAGATGAGGGTTAAGGGCGGAAAGGGGTATCTTGATTACATCTCGGAAATCCTTTCCTCTGGAAATCCTCAGCCAGCTGATTTCGAAAATTACGAGTTCGTTCTGCATGATGACTTCAAAAGCTTTACAGATAGTTTCAATCAAACGTTTTCTACACATAGTTTAAGTAGAATGATCGCCGGCTATGTATGGAAATGGAATACGAAAGGGAACGATGACCCCAATGCGTTCGATATTTCCTTCGATGGGGTTAACTTGCGATGGAATTGTACGTACGATAGCTGGGTGGGCAAAGGCTTTAACGACAATGCTATTGCTCATGAGGTTGGGTGCATCCGTTCCATTCAAGGTTACGACCTGAGCTATGCGTATGTGATTATCGGCGATGACTTGGAGCTGGACGAGGCAACAGGTGAGCTTCGTGCGAACAAAAACAATTACTTTGACAGGAATGGTAAGGCAACTGCAACCTCAGAGGAGCTCACACGGTATATCAAAAATATCTACTACGTGCTTTTGACGCGTGGTATTTATGGGATCCATGTATACGTGGCAAATAAAAAGCTAAGGAACTATTTAAAACGTTTCTTTTTATAAAAATGACTTTTGTCGTTTTTCAGGATTGTCCGTTGGAGCTTTGCAATGCCTCGGCAGTTTTGCTGCGTTCATGCTTGTGCAAGGATTGCGCAATGCCTGCGTCTTGTAGTGCTTGTTGCCAAAAGGACCTTCATCTCAGGCAAATCGACGATAATCGGTGGTCGGTGGTTTGGTGGTCAACCTATCGATTTTCATGCAGCGCATTGACTTGGGGTTATGTTGCTATGAAAAATCGAATCAATGCGGTCAGCCGCTTTAAGTGTTAAATTTGCAGCTTGTAAGGCAATTGGACCACCGATTATCGTCGATTTGCCTGAATTTGCACCTGTTTTTCCAACAACAGCTCTCTTTAAGGGGGCTTTTCATGTCTCAAATGTCGTGCTCTCGTTCTTCAGTGCTCGGCATCGCGCGTTTGCCGTGAAAGGCTGGCCACTATAGGGATTGAGCCGCGGAGTGCGCCCCGCGTAAGTTGTCGCACCTGCATTTTAATCGTGGCGTTAGCTGGCTCGCCTTTTCACTGCAGCCTGTCGCGTTTATCGCCGCGTAAAGCTCGTTACAGCCAAAACGCCTTCCTGGTCATCGACTGTGAAATGCACGTCCCAATCCGAGAATGCCATAGCGTACGTGCGTTGCGGATCATGGTGCGTTGCGGGGCGCGGGTCAAGCGCGAGCACTTCCTTGAGCGTTTCCAGCTGGTTGGCATCGAAAAAACACTGCAGGTCATCGGGTATTTCCACGCGTACGCTGTGCCACTCGTTTTCGGTGGCTATGCCCCCGCGCACATTCGGGTGGCAATCCGATGTGGGCACATAGGGCTTGATGTCGTAAATTTCGGTGCCGTCGCGCAGGTCGGCACCCAGCACGTGAAGAACAGGGCCGGCTTCGGTTGTTTCTACCGATTCCAAACGTACGGATGAAAGCCCGAGCGGATTCGGACGAAAAGGAGAGCGCGTCGCAAAAACGCCCATGCGCTTGTTGCCGCCCAGAATAGGCGGACGTACTGTGGGTGACCAGGTATTCTTCTCACCATGGTCAAAACCCCATACCAGCCACAAGTAATCGTACCCTTCAATGCCGCGCACGCACTCGGGCTGGGAAAACTCCGGTTCGAACACGATGGTCCCGCGTGCATCCTTCACTAAATTGCTCTGGCGCGGAATGCCGAATTTCTCGGGGAAGTCGGTGTGGATGCGTGCGACAGGTTTGATTTCCATGAGTCTCCCTTGTTTGATGTCGTTGCAGTCAGCAAAGCCGCTATGGACCAGCGCCTGCACCTTCAGCACGATTTCTTGTTTTCGAGAAGTTTACTTTTTATTTGCTGGTGCAAGCAAGCCCTTTGCTCGTGGTATGATGCCAAAGCTGGGTTTCTCGCGAAAGCCGCGTATTGTTGCGTCTGCTTTCACGAATCGAAACCCTGCGTAAAGAGCTTTCGGATGCGTTCCCGGCAAGCTTTCAGGCAAGGAGGTGCCCGTGAAAGAAAAGAAAGACAAGCAGATTGCTCAGAATCGTCGCGCACGGTTCGAATATGAGATTTTAGAGACCTTCGAAGCGGGCATTGAGCTGACCGGCACGGAGGTGCGCTCGCTGCGCGACAAGAATTGCCAGCTCACTGACTGCTATTGCCTTATTCGCGGCGGCGAGATGTGGCTCTATAACGTGCATATCGCTCCGTTCGAAATGGGCAACATCAACAACGTTGATCCCGATCGTCGTCGTAAGCTGCTGCTCCATAAGAACCAGATTCGGTACTTGGAGCGTCAGGTGGCAGAAAAAGGCATGGCGGTTGTTCCCCTGAAGATGTATTTCAAAGAGAACTCCCTGGTCAAAGTTGAAATTGCGCTCGCACGCGGCAAGAAGGTCTACGACAAGCGCGCCACCATGGCAAAGCGCGACTCGAATCGCGAGATTGAGCGCGCCCTTAAGGAGCGCTCGCGATACTAGGCGGATTAGGTGTCGCGTTGGCGGTACGTTTCCCCGTTCACGCAGGTACCGCAAAGCTGTAATCGGCTGGTTTTGCGAATGCGCCGCGGTTGGTCAATACTGCGTTGGCGCTGCATTTTGTACGTTCATTAAAGGAGGATGTCCGTGTCTAAGACGGAAGTCGTGGAAATCGAATATAGTGATGACGACATCTTGTATTACATCGATGACGAGCAGGGAAACGAGATTGGCTTCGCTGTGCTGGAAGATGGCAAAGAGGTCGAGTATTACTATGCGGATTCTCTGGGCGACAAAGTTGGCCAGGCGGTGGGCACCGTGGTCGATGGCGTGGTTGGCGGCGTGAAAGAAGCGCTTGACGATAATCCGTTTGTCAGTGCGGAAGGGGTGTCCCATTTAAGGGACGACCTGAACGTCATTTACAAGGAAAACGCGGACACCATGAACAGCCTGCGTTCGATTGCGCAGGACATGCGCGACTTCAAGGATCTTTTCACGGGCAAGCCGCTAAAGCCTCGTTCCGAAGAAAAGAAGAGCACCGCCGCAAGCGATGATATGGGTGGCACCGAGGCGGGTATGGAAATGTTCGCGAAGGAAAGCTTGCGGGCTGAATCTGAACCCGCGCTCAAGCCCGCGCCCAAGTCCGAATCCAAAACTGAGCCGAAGTTTGAAGCAGAATCTGCTTCAAGCGGGGCGGTCCGCCCGAAGGCGGACACGAAGCCGATTCTTGATGCCGACATGCGTGCGGAACTCATGGCTGAGCTGCGTGAAGAGCTGAAAGAAGAAATGCGCGCGGAGCTGCGAGCTTCAAATGCCGCTGCTGTGGCGGCTGCCTCGGCGGGAGAGCCAGCGTCTTTGTCTGCTGCAACTGCACCTTCGGCAGATTAGTCTGCTCCAAAGTTTGCGCGAGTGAGCCTGTATTCGTCGGGAGCGCCAGAGCGGTTCCGACGAGCGATTTCCCAAAACATAACGATATCCAGAAGGAGCGTCCTTTGCGGGCGCTTCTTTGCTTTTTCTCGTGAACGCGCTTAAAACTTGTTGATTAATCAACAAACTAACGCTACTATGGGGCAACCATACAAGAAAACAATGCGCTTTTTGCCGCGCTCGATGCGGCACTATGCGTCTGATACTAGTCAAGGAGAACCGCTATGTCCGTTCGTATCATTACCGACTCCGCCGCCGATATTTCGCCCGAGCGACTTTCGCAATGGGGCGTGGAGGCGCTGCCGCTTAAGACCATCATCGAGGGCGTGGAGTATCTTGACGGCGTAACGCTTTCCAGCCAGGAGTTTTTCGAGAAGCTCATCGAAATGGACGGCCTTCCTACCACAAGCGCCGTCGCGCCCGGCGAGTATTCAAAGGCGTTCCGCGAGGCGCTTCAAGCGGGTGACGAGGTAGTGTGCATCTGCTTGTCGTCGAAGCTTTCCGCGTGCTATCAGGCTGCTTGCATTGCTGCGGCGGATTACCCCGATGCCTCGCTGCACGTGGTGGATTCCCTGAACGTTTCGCTGGGAGAGCAGATTTTGGTGCAGCGCGCCGTGCAGCTGCGCGACGGCGGAATGAGCGCCGCGAAAATTGCTGCCGACCTCGAGCAGGCCAGGACGCGCATTCGCCTTATCGGCCTGGTGGGCACGCTGGAGTACCTAAAGCGCGGCGGCCGCGTTTCCGCGGCGGTGGCGCTTGCGGGCGGTTTGCTGGGCATCAAGCCGGTCATTGCGGTTCAGGATGGGGAAGTGGTTGTACTTGGCCAGGCGCGCGGCTCGAAGAACGGCTGCAATCTGTTGGTTGAGCAGGCGCGCAAGAGCGGCGGCATCAGCTATGACGAGCCGTACTTGACCGCATACAGTGGGCTTTCCGACAAGCTGCTCCATAAGTACCTTGTTGATAGCGCCGATCATTTTCCGATTGACGTGGACCAAGTGCCCGT
>CAKUFS010000034.1 GCA_934648845.1 uncultured Eggerthellaceae bacterium | reverse complement strand
AGAGAATAGTAAGGTTCTCTTCTCCTATTTCTAGAGAATATTTCTGGCAGTTACCCCGCAAAACTTAACTCGCACGGACAGACTGCGATACGGGAATCAAGATGCTCTTCGGGAAGTCGAGATGTCCGTATGCCCAGCTATTCAAAGAAACGAAAAGGGGGCTCATACCGCTACGGCGGTACAAGGCCCCTCTTCAAACTCATTCTATCATGAGTGCCGTGAGGAAAACGAAACTTTTGATTTTCGGTACCCTGTGCTCGAATCGTGGAGTCAAGATGACCCTTATTGATTGTTTGACCCTAAGGGTGGTCTTGCCGGCCCCCTAGGCTTCTACGGTATTTGCAGCCAGTCAGATAAACGAAGGTGCTTTAGCTCCTGGGGGTCTTCAAGGGTCAAGTTCGCTATTTCGCGTATGCGGCTTAGGCGATAGCGCAGCGTATTAGGGTGAACTTGCAAGATCTGAGCTGCGTTCAGTTGGTTTTGCTCCTGCTGCAGATATACATGAAGGGTCTCTCTGAGCTCGGTTTGATTTTCATCATCGTAGCGTTCCAGCGTTTCCAAAGCCGGGTGTAAAAGCGTCGCGGTTGTTTTTAATTGTCGGAACGTCCCCAAAAGATAATCGCAGGCATAATCTTCGCACAGGTGAATTCCCTGGGCATCCTGCGCTTGTTTCAAGGCAAATTCAGCTTGCTGTCGGCGGACGGGCAGCGATTGCAAGTCAACGAAGGGAACCGAAGCGCCTGCTGTGGTTGATTCTTGCGGTAGGTCAAGGCATGTTAAGGTCTTGTTAGAGATAAGGCAAAAGCAAATTCCTTCAAGCTCGAGGGGAAAATAGAAATAAGATTGTCGTTTAAGGTGTTTGAGCAGGGCATTTGATGCAAGCTGATCTTCTCGCTCGCTTATCTTCAAGGCAAGAAGTCTCCAGGGGGCGCAAGGAAGGTCCGATTCAAGACGCTGCATATTTTTTGCACCGATCTGACTCTTTTCCAGGAGTCGCTGAAAAAGGATAGCCTCTGACTGGAGTGGACCCGACTCCGATACGATTTCTTTGGCGCGAAGGCAATATCGGGCGTAAATAGGCGCAAGCTGCCGATTCATCTCGGTCAAACGCTGGTCTTCTTGCAAAATAGCCATGCACCCAACAACATCTTCGTTTTGGCGAAGATATAACATCATGACTGGATTGCCGCCCCGGTACACGTTTTGGACAAGCTGGGGTTTTTCAGTTAAGTCACTAATTTTCCCGCCGTTTTCATTGAGGAAAGGGCGATACATTTCCATGTTAACATTAGGCTTCTTGGCGCAATTGTCTTGCCAAAGGGGGTCAACTTTGTGCCCCGTGATATCGCTTGCTGCAATAAAGGTCATATCCATGCTAAGAAAAGCTGAGGGGTTTTGAAAAACAGGGGATGCCAATTCAAGAAAGTCTTGCAGAGGAGCATTTCGGGCGCTAGCGTCCAGCAAGCTTGACTCCCAGTTGTTAAAGAAGTCGAAGGCAGAAAGAATCCTGTTCATAAGCGTGTTTACGTCGGCTCCCTCAAAGAACATGAGGCTGTGATGATTGACTAAAAGATGCATGTCGGCGTATTGCTGGTCAGCAAAAAAACTGGAACCTTTCCCAAAATAAAGATACTCCGGATGGATTTCGTCAACATCATCCATAACGAAGCGTAGTCCTCTAATGCTCAGGCCATCGTCTTGGATGTAACAAATGGGGTTTTGGTCCCGCAGATACCACGACAGCAATGACATACTTAGCTTCATAACCTACCTCCTATTTGTTATTTAATCACAAATCGAAGTGAAAAAAAATATGCAGATTTGATAAGTAGCAACATGGTCTTTTAGGAAAACACCACGTAATATGCGTATTGGAAAGGTCCTTCCCCCTTGTCACATTAGATGATTTTCCTATCTGTTGTCTGAGTACAACAGATAGGGCTTTGTTGGCGAAAGGAGCTATCATGAATCAACGGTATGAAGATCACTTGACCCGTACATTAAAGGCAGTCCATATGGAAAAAGTGGACAAGATACCTTTCTCTTGGAATGGACCAGCATATTTGCCGCATAGGCAGGGTCTAAAGATGTCCGAGGCAGTGGTGGACTACGATCGCTCCGTCACGGCTGCTGTTGATTTTTGCAATGCTCATCCTGAAATCGACAGTTTGCATTCCCCTTGTTTTTGTCCGTATGTTTTGCCGACACTTTGGCTTGCCGAAGTGAAAGTTCCTGGCAAAGATTTGCCCGATGATGAATTGTGGCAGATGCATGAAAAGCAGTGCATGACCGAGGAAGATTACCAGATCATCATTGATGAAGGTTACGGCCCCTGGATGGCACGCTACATGGAAGAGCGAATTGGCGACCCGATGAATCGCCCTGAAACGAAAAAATATATGGCGTATGCGCCCACCGCCGTTCAGCGCATGCGCGATGAGGCAGGCATTCCCATTATGAATAGCACAATCGGTGCGACTCCCATTGAGAATTTCTGCGGCGCGCGCGGCATGGTGGACTTTTTCGTTGACACCGTGGAAGAGCCGGAACTGCTTAAGAAAGCAATGGATGCCGCTTGGGAAGTCCTTTTGAAGAACTATTTGGATGGCCTCAATCCGAATTGCTTCGGTGCCTGGTGTGGTGGTTGGCGTGCTGCTCCTCAACTGATGAGCCATGACACCTGGATGGAATTTGTGTGGCCTTATCTTGAAGAGATGATTTTGAAGACCATAGAAGCAGGCGTTACTCCTGTGCTGCATTTCGACTCTTGCTGGGATAACGAACTGGAGACACTGAAAACGTTGCCTGCCAGGAAGTGCGTACTCATGCTGGACGGCTTCACTGACGTTCGTAAGGCGCGAGAAGTTTTGGACGATCGCATGTGCCTTTTGGGAGACGTTCCCGCCAGCATGTTGGCGTTCGGTACGGCAATCGAAGTGTACGATTACTGCATGAAGCTCTTTAAAGACGTAGGTCCTACGGGCTTGATGCTTAGCTCCGGATGCGATTGTCCGCTTAATGCCAAGGACGAAAACGTTGACGCCATGCTGCAATCGACGCTGGATTATCGGGTAGGATAGGTTCAACAGCGCAGATAGTGTAGCGAGCTTTAGGCGAACTTTGCGGACCCGCTAAAGGATGTTCCTTTGGCGGGTCATTGCTATCTGCTGGATGACTTGTTGACAAATTACCCCACCTTTTGTCAACAAAGAGGGTGCTCTGCTTGTTGTTTTATTTCCGTGTTCGTTGCTTATCAAGAAGCACGCAAGAGATAGGAGGCAGGTGCTGAAGCGTTCCATTGTTGCGTTTGTTGACAAAAGGTGGGGTAATTTGTCAACAAAGGGCGCGCAGGGCGGGGCAGTAGGTGGTGGAGTTGTCGTTTGCCCAATCGTAAGGAAAGCTGGCGCATTGGTCGGGCTTCACGGGGTGAATGCGACAGCGTCCCGCATCGTCAAGCATTCCGCAAACACCCGCGCCACCCGGGGCATCCTTTAGGATAAGGCACTTTCTATCAGGGGAAACTTCGGTTTCTTGTGCAATGAAGTCGTCTTCGCTCATGCCAAGGTATGTTGCGATGCGCGCAATTTCGGCATCGTTTAAGCGCACGATGCCGCCAGGGATACGACAGCATGCCCCACAGCATTGGCAGGCAAATCCTTCCAGCTCGCCGGAATCATAAACGTGATCGATTCTCATGAAATGCGTTCAGCCGCTCTTCGCGTGCTAATCGGCGTACCAAATGGCGCAGTTGTTCGGTGTTTCGTACATTTCAACGCGGGAGATATCAAGTCCCTGCTCAATGAGCTTTTCCGCGAAGTAGCGCGCCAAGTTCTCGGAAGTCGTACGGAATGGTAGCATGAGCAGCGAAAAGCCTTCGCCTTCCAATGCGGCAACGGTGGCGGGTGCAAGCGAGCCTTCTTCAACCAGGAACATATGATCCATGGCTTCGGCTTGTGCGCGCACAATGCGTTTGAACGCAGTGAAGTCAAGCACCATATCTTTCATGGTGCCTTCCGTTTGCAGCTTTTCTTGGCGCAAATACACCACCACGCGCCAACGATGACCGTGCAAGTTTTCGCATTTTCCGTAATAGTCGGTCAAGAAATGAGCTGAATCGAAGGCTGTTTCAGTTTTGAGTTCGTACATGCTGCAACCCTTCTGTAGGTTCTCTCGCGGTTTGCGTTTTTTATCTTGCGGTCCTTGCAGCCCGCTCTTGTTTAGCGTATCTTGCGCAAGGAATGTCTGCGTTGAAATCAATCCAAAGTGCGGCGCGACGGCTTGCCAATCGTCATCATCGCCTGCTTTTGCAAACGATAACACAATTCATGCAAGGTGCTGCGCAAAGATGGGCTTTGCATACGTTATACTGACCTATCGTTACCATAACTTCAATTTCATCAACGAAAGAGTGCACTATGAGTGAAGATAGCTTTGAAGCAAGCAAGAAGCGCAGCGATGCCATTGTGGCAGACCTTGAGGTTCATCCCGAGAAGTACACGATGCTCACAGGCGATCGTCCTACGGGGCGTTTGCACATGGGCCATTACTTCGGCACCATCAAAGAGCGCGTTCGTTTGCAAAACAAGGGCATTGCGACAAACGTCATTATCGCCGACTATCAGGTGATTACCGACCGCGACACCACGGCAAACATTCAGGATAACGTGGCAAACATGGTCATCGATTACTTGGCTGCGGGCCTTGATCCCGAAAAGACCATGATTTTCACCCATTCCGCGGTGCCGGCATTGAACCAGCTCATGCTTCCGTTTTTGAGCTTGGTCACCGAAAGCGAGCTGTTCCGCAACCCCACGGTGAAGGCGGAGCAGGAAGCTTCGGGTCATGCACTCACGGGCCTTTTGCTTACGTACCCGGTACATCAGGCTTGCGACATTTTGTTCTGCAAGGGCAACATTGTGCCCGTTGGCAAGGATCAGCTGCCTCATATTGAGATCACGCGCCAGATTGCGCGCCGCTTCAACGAGCGCTACGCCGAAGTGTTCCCGCTGCCCGAAGGCATCTTGAACGACGACATCCCCGAAGTGCCCGGCTTGGACGGCCGCAAGATGTCCAAGAGCTACGGCAACGCCATTTCTTTGTGCTTGACCGAAGAAGAAACATGGAAGCTCATCAAGAAGTCCAAGACCGACTCCGAGCGCATGATCACGTTCGATAAGGAAAACCGCCCCGGCGTTTCCGCGCTTTTGACTACGGCCGCTTTGTGCACGGGCCGCTCTGAAGTGGAAATTGCCGAAGAAATTGGCGAAGGTGGATCGGGCGCGCTGAAGAAATACGTGAATGAGAGCGTGAATTCGTACCTGGCGCCGTTGCGTGAGCGCCGTCGCGAGCTGGAAGGTCAAATGGACTACATCCATGACGTTTTGGCTGACGGCAATCGCCGCGCGAACGAAATTGCCAACCAAACGCTTGCCGAAGTGCGCGAAGCTATGCATATGGTGTATTAATGCATATCGGCGACAGCCCGATTACCTTGACGCAGTTTAATTCGCTATAATCCACAAGAATAAGAAATGGCGAATTATACATTATCGCGCGCTCTATTGCCTTAAGGCGATGGCCGATCTGGTTGCTTGTTGCAGAATTGCTTTTTTGCTTTAGGCGCGCATGAGGCGTTTTATGTTGGTAAAAAAAATCAAGCTGGGAATTGACATCGGTTCCACAACGGTTAAGGCGATTGCGCTCGATGCTGGAACCGATGACATTCTTTATTCTGAATATCGCAGGCACGAGGCGAAGCAGGCACATGCGGTTGCGCAACTTTTGGGCAACGTGAAGGAGCAGTTTCCCAACTGCGAGATTCGCTGTGCGCTCACGGGTTCGGGCGCGGCTCTCATGGCGCAGGCCTTGGGAGTTTTTTACGTTCAGGAGGTAGTGGCAAACGCCATTGCGGTAGGGAAGTTGTTTCCCTCCGCCCGAACGGCTATTGAGCTGGGCGGCCAGGATGCGAAGATGATTTTCTTTGCGGAGGGCCAGCATACGGGTCGCGCGACGGTAAGCGACATGCGCATGAACGGTTCGTGCGCAGGAGGCACCGGTGCATTTATCGATGAGATCGCAAACCTTCTGCGTATTCCTGTGGAGCAGTTCAACGATCGGGCGTGCCTTGGAACGCGCGTGTACGACGTTTCGGGTCGTTGCGGCGTTTATGCGAAAACCGATATCCAGCCGCTTCTTAACCAGGGCGTTCCCAAGGAGGACTTGGCGCTTTCCACGTTTCACGCCATTGCGAAGCAGACGATTGGCGGCCTGGCGCAGGGTCTTGATATCACGGCGCCCGTCATTTTCGAGGGCGGCCCACTTACGTTCAATCCGCGTTTGATCCAGGTGTTCAAAGAGCGTTTGAACTTATCTGATGGCGACATTATTGTGCCAAAGCATCCCGAGACGATTGTTGCCCTGGGTGCGGCGCTTTCCCTGGACGTTCTGTTTGACGATCAAGCTGCGACTTCCGAGGCCGGCGAAGCAACTGGCGATGCGAACGCCGGAGCGGTCGGCGAAGCAACCGGCAAGCCGTCTTCCAATGTTATTGAAGCGGCTGGCAACGCGAGCGCTAAAACGGCTGGCGAAACGCCCTCTTGCGATTGCAAAGCGGCTGATAGCGCGACCATCGGTTCCGGCGCGCCCACTGCGGATGACCCGACCGTCGGCGCCGGCGTGCCCGCCGTGGGCTCTCCAACTAACAACGCGTTTGCGAACCTCGACATTGACCAGGCGCTTTCAATCTTGGAAGACCCGTCGTTTTTGAACCAGGATGATGCATCAAGCGCGATGCCTTTCTTCAAAAGCGAAGAAGAGTGCACCCGATTCAAAGAACGTCACGCGCTTCAATCGCAGAAGAGCAGCGGCATTGCTCCCGGTGAATCGGTGCGCGCTTATCTTGGCATCGACTGCGGCAGTACCACTACGAAATTTGTTTTGATGGGCGAGGATGGTTCGCTTATCGATAGTTTTTACGCATCGAATGAAGGCGAGCCGCTGGACGTTGCTAAAAAAGCCCTGGCGGAAATGAGTGAGCGGTACGCACGGCAAAAGAGCACGATCGAACTTTTAGGCGTGGGCACCACCGGTTACGGCGAGATGCTCATGCATGAAGCGTTCGGCGCTGATTATCACGTGGTGGAAACGGTTGCTCACGCAAAAGCGGCGTGCTCAACGCTTCCCCAGGCCACGTTCGTGTTGGACATTGGTGGCCAGGATATGAAGGCCATTTGGCTGTCAGACGGCATTGTTACGAACATCGTGGTCAACGAGGCATGTTCTTCGGGTTGCGGCAGCTTCCTGGAGAACTTCGCTTCTACGTTGGGCATTCCCACGCATGATATTGCTCAGGCGGCGTTTTCATCGAAACGCCCTGCTCAGCTGGGAAGTCGCTGCACGGTGTTTATGAATTCGAATATTGTTACCGAGCAGCGGCGGGGAAGCACGCCAGCCGATATCATGGCGGGTCTTTGCCGTTCTATCATCGAAAACGTGTTCACGAAAGTTATTCGCCTGTCGAATCTTGACAATCTGGGCAACGCGATTGTGGTTCAGGGCGGCACGTTCATGAACGATGCCGTTTTGCGTGCGTTCGAGGAGTACCTGGGCAAACAGGTCGTGCGTGCGCCGTATCCGGGTCTTATGGGCGCTTTGGGCGCGGCTATGCTTACGCAAGAGCACATGGAAGCGTTGCGCGCGGCCGATCCGCTGGTGAAGTCGCGGTTCATTGGTTTTGAGGCTGCGGCAAATCTGACCTACGAGCAAGAACAGAACCTGACCTGTCCGTTTTGCGCGAACCGCTGCAACCGCACGCGTCTGACGTTCTCGAACGGACGGACGTTTATCACGGGCAATCGTTGCCCGAAGGGGCAGGTTGTGGGCGATGCGCATGACAGCGAGACAAAAAAGGCGCTGGCAAAAGTTGCACAAGAGCAAGCGAGTGTTCCGAATTTGTTTGAAGAGCGCAAGGCGCTGCTGTTCAAAGAATACCCCTACCAGCAACTTTTCCCTGATAGGGGCGTCGTCATTGGTTTGCCGCGCGTTCTGGCATTGTGGGACAACGCGCCGTTTTGGACTACGTTTTTCAAGGCGCTTGGCTTTGGCGTAAAACTTTCGCCGTTCAGCACGCGCAAAATATACGAAAGCGGCCTTCACGCGGTTACCTCGGACACGGTGTGCTTCCCCGCGAAACTTGTCCACGGGCATATTCGCAGCTTGGTGAAAATGGGCGTCGATCGTATTTTCATGCCTATCATCACGGTTGTTCCGAGCGAGGGCACGGAAAAAACGGCTGAATCGATGTGCGCCGTGGTAAAAGGGTACCCCATGGTCATTGGGAATTCCGATAACCCCTATGATCGATGGGGCGTTCCCTTCGACGCACCGTTATGGCATTGGTACAGCACGAAAGATCGCGACAAGCAGCTTTGCCAGTACATGAAAGAGATGTTCGGCATTGCGTCAACAGATGTGCTGCAGGCACTTGACCAGGCAATCGCCGCGCAAGATGCGTTCAGAAGCGCGCTTCAGCAGCGGGGTAGTGCCATTATGGAGCAATGCAAGGCGAATGGCACGTACGCAATGATCCTTGCTTCGCGCCCGTATCAAAATGACGACTTAGTGAACCACGACTTGCCCAAGATGTTCACGGAATACGGTATTCCCGTGCTCACCGCGGATTCGCTTCCGGAAATCCATACGGAAGATTTGTCGAATTTGCTGTTGGACGTGGTAAACAATTTCCACGCGCGCATGCTTTCTACGGCGCTTGTTGCGGCGCGCAGCCCCTATTTGGAATACGCGCAGATTGTCAATTTCAACTGCGGACATGATGCGTATCTATCCGATGAGATTGTGCGTGTGATGGATGAGGTTGGCGGAAAGGCGCCGCTTATTCTGAAAGTCGATGAAAGCGACATCGTGGGCCCCTTGCGCATTCGCGTGAGGTCGTTTGTGGAAACGGTAAATATGCGTCGTGCTCGCTTGGCTACGCAGGCCGCTGCAGCTTCCAGCGATTCCGTGTCCGTTCCGGAACGTGCGTCTAACAAGCTGGCCGATCCGTATCATTCCAAGTTCGTGAAAGATATGATTCCGACAAAAACTGTTCTAGTGCCGAACACATCTCATGCGTTCAGCATGTTGATGGCGGCTGCTTTTGCGGGTCAGGGCCTTGCGACCGTTTCTTTGCCCGTTGGCCGCGAAGAGGCAATTCGCCTGGGCAAACGTTATGTGCATAACGATATTTGCTTCCCGTGCCAAGTGGTTATCGGCGAAGCGCTTGCGGCGCTTGAAAGCGGAGCGTGGGACCCTGATAACGTGGCGATTGCCATGGGAAAATACATTGGCGACTGCCGCTTGACGCATTACACGGCGCTTTTGCGCAAAGCGCTTGATGATGCGGGGTATCCGCAAGTGCCCATTATCACGAACGACGACGTTGATTACCACAACGTCCATCCGGGCTATAAAATGAATCTTCTCACGGCCATGCGTATTGCATTTGGGTTGCCTATGGTTGACGCGCTTGAAGAGCTGCTGCGCAAGATGCGCCCGTATGAGCTGGTCAAGGGAAGCGCCGATAAAGCGTTTGAACAGGCGCTTGAGTTGACCATGAACGGTTTGCGTGCGGGCGGTATTCGCGGTATGAAGAAGGCCTTTGAGCAGGCAATCCAGATTATGCAAACCGTGAAATATGACCGTTCGAACCTTAAGCCGCAAGTGCTTATTGTGGGCGAGTACCTACTGAACTTCCACGAAGGCGCAAACCGGGATATCGAGCGATACCTGGAAGAAAACGGCATGGAAATCATCGAGGCGCGCATGACCGATGTCATTCGCAAATCATATTTCTACAAGGATCGCCAGGTGCGCGAATATCACTTGGACAAGCCGTTTGGCTACAAGGCCACGTTCCGCATTGAAAGTGAGATATTCAACCTTGCGCACGATATGTGCGACCAAATTGCAAAGGCGCACCCGCTTTACGAGCCGGCAGCGCGCATGCAGGATATCGTGGTGGCGTCCGACCCCATCATCCACCACACGTTTGATGCGGGCGAAGGTGTGCTTATTCCGGCGGAGATCATCCATCACGCACAGCACGGGTGTCGCGCGTTTGTCATCTTGCAGCCTTTTGGGTGCTTGCCGAACCACGTGGTGGGACGCGGCATAACGAAGAAGCTCAAGGAAATGTATCCTGATGCGCAGATTCTTCCGCTTGATTATGATCCTGATATGGCGCAGGCGAATATTGAGAATCGTTTGCAGATGCTCATCATGGAAGCGAAAGCGCAAAAGAGGGCGCAAGAGTAATCTGGGAGCGCGATTATGGTGCGATAGTGAGGTCTTCGCGCGTCTTTAAAATCGGTGCTTGCATTGGGCGGGGCGTTCGGTTACTATAGTCAAGCACAATTTTTGGTCGCTTGGCTCAGCGGGAGAGCATCGCCTTCACACGGCGGGGGTCACAGGTTCAAATCCTGTAGCGACCACCATTGAATGTACGCAGGTCACAAACTCCGGTTTGTGGCCTGTTTTTGTATCTGGTGCTTTGACGTGCGGGCTGCTCATTGCGCCGAGCATGGCGAATCGGTGGCGAATCGGTGGTAAAGAATTGCTGACGTGCCCTGCTCGCAGCTGATACGGTAAAATTAAACGTTCATGTGTGTGAATGCGTGCAGAGGCCGCGGGTACGTGAAAAAAGGAAATCATGATTCTTCAGCTGGAACACTTAACGAAATCATACGGGGGACGAACCCTGTTTTCAGATGCGACGCTTCGTCTTGAGGCAAACGATCGCTTGGCGCTGGTTGGGCCGAACGGTGCCGGCAAAACGACTATGCTCAACATCATATCGGGTGAAGACGATCCCGATTCGGGCAACGTTGTTTTAGCCCATGGCGCCCAAGTTGGTTACTTAAAGCAGGAAGCAATCGAAATGGAAGATCGCCCCATTTTCGATGAAGTTATATCTTCCCAGGTTGAGGTCTTAGAGGCCGAGAAGCGTCTGCATGAGCTGGAGGCTGCGCTGGGGGAAAATCCTACACCCGAGCAGTTGGCGGCGTGCGGTCGTGCGCGCGATGCCTTTGAAATGATGGGCGGCTACACGCTTGAGGCGAAAGTGCGCTCGGTTATGTTCGGTTTGGGCTTCAAGGAAAGCGACTTGAGCCATTCAACTGCCCAGTATTCCGGCGGTTGGCAGATGCGCATTGCGCTGGCAAAGCTTCTTATCCGTAATCCGGAAGTCCTACTTTTGGACGAACCCACGAACCATCTTGATCTTGAAAGCGTGCGCTGGCTGGAAAGCTTCTTGCGCAGCTACGAGGGAACGGTTGTAGTGGTAAGCCATGACCGCGCATTCATGGACAACATGGTTGACCGCGTGGCGGAAATCGATAACGGCAAACTGCTTCTTTACAAGGGAAATTACTCAAAATACCTGGTAGCGCGCGAGGAGCGTCTGGAAAAACTGCGCATTGAAGCGGAAAAGCAAGCCGAAGAGATTGCGCACATGGAAGCGTTCATCGAAAAGTTCCGCTATAAGGCCACGAAGGCGAAGCAAGTGCAAGATCGCGTACGCAAGTTGGAGAAAATCGAGCGCATTGTGGTGCCCGAGCAGCGCAAGACTGTTCATTTCAACTTTGTACAGCCTCCGCGTACGGGCGACGAAGTGGTTACATTGCGCGGCATTCGCAAAGCTTATGGCGAAAACGTGGTGTACAACAACTTCGATTTCACGATGTATCGCGGTGACAAGATTGCACTGGTTGGCCCGAACGGTGCGGGCAAATCCACGCTTTTGAAGATGATTGCAGGGGTTCTTTCTCCCGATGCAGGCACGATTCGCTACGGTGTAAATGTGTCGAAAAGCTATTACGCTCAGCACCAACTTGAAGAGCTGAGCAGCGGAAACACGGTTTTTGAAGAGCTTGACAAAGTAGCTCCCGGCTGGACCATTTCGCAAGTACGCACGCTTTTAGGCGCGTTCTTGTTCGAGGGCGATGCCGTTGAAAAGCGCGTGAGCGTTCTTTCGGGCGGCGAGAAAAGCCGTCTTGCTTTGGCGAAAATGCTGGTTGCTCCGGCGCCGCTTCTGTGTTTGGACGAACCGACGAACCATTTGGATATTGCGAGTGCCGATATCCTGGAGCAGGCGCTGCGCTCGTTTGAAGGCACCATTATCTTCATCACGCATGACCGTCACTTGATTCGCGGTGTTGCCAACAGGATTGTGGAGGTCATGCCAGGAAAAATTACGTTGTTCGATGGCGATTACGATTATTATCTGTACAAGACGGGCCAGGTTGATGGCGAAAACCCCGAAGCATCCATCAAAGGTGCTGCGGGTGTAAACGCTTCCACAAATGCGACGAAATCTGCTGGTGGGACGACTGCTGCTGGTGCGGCAGGCAAGGGCGGCGGAAACGTTACGGTGCGCAACCATCGTGGAGCGGACGCTTCTGCTGCAAAGGCGAAGGGAACGGCGTCTTTGACCGCTCCGAAGGAAAGTGCGCCGAAAAGCAAAGAGCAGAAGCGTCGCGAAGCCGAGGCGCGCAACCGTGCTTATGCCGCGCTCAAGGGACATCGTAAGCGCATTGCCGAGCTGGACAAGCTGCTTGAGAAAGACAACGCGCGCATGGATGAGATCATGGCGCTTTTGGCTGACCCCGATTTTTACGTAAACGAGGCCGCAAGCAGCGATGTTATTGCCGAGCACGCGCGTTTGAAGCAGCGCATTTCCGCCGAAGAAGAAGAGTGGTTCGTCTTGAATGAAGAGCTTGAAGAAGAGCTGAAAAAGCAGCAGGAGGCGTTGTAACATGGCGCATTCCTTGCAGCAAGCTCCCTTCAATGTGGTGCTCATTGAACCCGAAATCCCCCAAAACACGGGAAACATCGCGCGTACCTGCGCTATTACGGGTGCGGTGCTTCACTTAGTGGAACCTATGGGTTTTCGCTTGAGCTCAAAACAGCTTTCGCGCAGCGGTTGCGATTATTGGGAAGACGTGGAGATTGTTCGTTGGCCCAGCGCAGCGGCGTTTTTCGAGGCGCATGGCAACGATGAACTGCATCTTTTCACGGGGAAAACAACGAAGCGAATGGAAGAGGCTGTTTACAGCCCGGGGTGCTATCTGCTGTTTGGGCGCGAGAGTCGTGGCATTGACCAGGAATATCTTGATTCGTACCGGGAAAGCTGCGTGCGTATTCCCATGCGACCCCATGAGCGCAGCTTGAATTTGAGCAATGCGGTTGCCATTGCTTCATATGAGGCGCTGCGCCAAAATGGGTATCCGGGACTGGAATAGTTTGGAGAGGCAATGACATCGGGCTTTTTCAATATCGATATACCGTATCTGGTGTGCAGCATTTTGTGCTTTATTCCCGCGATGGTCTTCCATGAGGTCGCGCATGGGTTTGCAGCGTATAAACTGGGCGATCCCACGGCAAAAATGCAGGGCCGGCTGTCGGTGAATCCTTTGAAGCACATTGATCCGTTTGGCACCGTTATTATGCCGTTATGCCTGATGGCCATTGGATTGCCGGTGTTTGGCTACGCGAAACCGGTGCCGTATAATCCGTTTTATTTCAAGGATAAGCGCAAAGGTGATTTGGTAGTAGGTCTTGCGGGTCCTGCGGCAAATTTGGTCATGGCGCTTTTGGGCGCGCTTGTCTATCACATGGTGACTTTCGCCATCATGCAAATGCCCGCGGCGGATGCAACCGCGCTGCTGCAAAACGCCATCGTGTATAACATCGTTACGCTTTTGCTGCCGCTCTTTGTGTTCTTGAACTTGATTTTCATGTTCTTCAACCTTATTCCGATTCCGCCCTTGGACGGTTCGTCCATTTTGGCGGTTATCCTGCCGCCGCGCTATCTGCCCCAGTATTATAAAGTGCAGCGGTGGGCGCTTCCCATTTTCATGATTGTCGTCATTTTGCTTCCGCAGATCATTGGCTTTAACCCTATTGGGTGGTATCTGAACGCCACGGCCGGCTCGCTTCTGGATTTGCTTTTGTAGGGAGGGCGGGCGCATGTCGTATAAAGTTCGTATAGATAGCTTTGAAGGGCCGTTTGACCTGCTGTTGTACCTGGTAAGCAGGCAAAAGGTCGATATCGGCGTTATCTCAATCTCTGAGATTATCGACCAATATCTTGACGAGATTGCGAATCTGAAGGACCTTGACTTGGACGTTGCGAGCGACTTTTTGCTGGTGGCGGCCACGCTTTTGAAGATAAAGGCGGAAAGCCTTCTTCCGAAAGAAGAAGTGGTCATTGATGAAGAGTTAGCTCAGCTTTCCCCCAGCGAGGCGCGCGACATTCTGATTGAGCGATTGCTGGCGTATAAGCAGTACAAGAACGCCGCCCATGCCCTGAATTCGCGTTTCGAAGCGGAAGGTCGTATGCATGCGCGTCCATTTGGTCCTGACCAGCAGTTTTTAGGGGCAATGCCCGATTGGTTGGAATCCACCACGCTTGAGGATATCGCATCGCTTGCGGCAAAAGCGCTCGCGCGCCGCGAAGTGTTCTTGCTTGAGTCTGAGCATATTGCCGCAAAGCCTATTCCCGTGGAAACGTACGTGCGGTCCATTCATGAGCGCATCGTGAATGAGAAACACTTAAAGTTTTCCCAGCTCACAGCGGGAGATACGCATCCTCAGGTGATTGTTGTCACGTTTTTGGCCATCCTTGAGCTGTATAAGCGCTCCATGGTGACCGTGCATCAGCAAGAATCGTTTGGCGATATTGAGATCGACTACATTGAAGGCTCGGGCGTGTTGCTGTTGGATGACGACGATGCGCTGACATCGGTCGTGTAACGCACGTTTGCGCCAACAGTCAATAAAAAGGAAGAGAAGGATACCCATGTTTTCCGGATTGCAAGAAGATCAGCTGAAAGGTGCCCTAGAGGCTATGCTGTTCGTGACCGATGAGCCGGTCAGCGTTATTGATCTTTCCACCATGCTGGAGATTGATTCCGCGAAAGTCGAATCGGCGCTTGTTTCGCTGCGCGATGAATTCGAGCGCGAGAATCGCGGCATTCAGCTGCGAGAAGTTGCTGGTGGTTGGCGTCTTTTCACGCATCCGGCATTTCATGACTTGATAGAGCGCTATGTGATTTCGTGGGACACGCGCAAGCTGTCGCAGGCGGCGTTGGAAACGCTTGCCATTGTTGCATATTGCCAGCCCATCACGCGAGCCGGCGTTGCATCGGTGCGTGGCGTGAGTTCCGATAGTTCGATAAACTCTTTGGTCGAAAAAGGTCTTTTGCGCGAAGCGGGTACTGCCGATGCGCCGGGAAATCCCATGCAATATGCTACGACGCGCGTTTTCCTGGAGCGCTTCGGGCTTCGTTCGGTGGACGATCTTCCCGATGTGGCGCAGTTTGCGCCCGATGAAGAGACACGCGCCCTTATTCGTGAGCGTTTGAGTGCGACTTCGAGCGCTTCGTCTTCCCTCGTGCGCAGCGATGATGCGGGTGAGGTGTGCGCCGCTGGCAACGCTTCCGCAGGTGAAGGCGCTGGATTGCGTGCTGGTGCGGCAAGCGATGGAAACACTGCAGAGCAAATGCAGCGTTTGGCAGATATGCAGTTGAGTTTGCTTGATGAAGAGGAAGTTGCGCCGCCGCAGATGTCTTCCCGCGATTTACTGAATGCCGCGCTTTCTTCGAGCTTTGGGTTGGTGGACAAGATTGATTTAAGCAAGCTGGAGTTCGAAGACGATGACGAATTCTGAGTTAGAAAAGAATGTTTCACCTGATGAAGCGCATGGTTCTTCGGAGACCTTTCCGGCGTTTGAAACCATGCGTCTTCAGAAGTTTCTGGCACGTGCAGGTGTTGCCAGCAGGCGTGCAAGCGAGCAGCTGATACTTGATGGCCGCGTTGCCGTGAATGGCGAAGTGGTTACGGAACTTGGCACGAAAGTGTGCGTTTATGCAGGTGGAGCCGCAGGTGCGGAAAAGCGCGCGGAAGCGGGTTCGGCAGTCGGCAATGCGCCTGCTATCGATATGCCCGCGCAAAAAGACGGCGTGACCAGGAAAGACGTAGTGACAGTCGATGGCGTTGCCGTAACGCTGTGCGAAGAGACAGTGACGTTGATGCTGAATAAGCCGGCAGGCTACGTTACCACCATGGACGATCCGCAAGGGCGCGCTTGTGTGGCATC
>CAKUFS010000033.1 GCA_934648845.1 uncultured Eggerthellaceae bacterium | reverse complement strand
GCAGCAGAACAAAAGCCGTGAAGCAAAGGGCAGGAGCGAAGGGGAAGGTGGCATCGCGGGGCAAAAGCGCAGCCGGGCGTTCATGGGAATTGGCAGCGGGTCGAGCAGAAAGCCGAACGACAAACACCCGAAGCAAAGCTTTTCCTGCAATAAAGATCAACATGAGTGAACAAGCTGCAAACAAACACACAATTGCACCTTCAAATCCCAGGTAAAGTGCAAAAACCGCAAGCAGCTTTATGTCTCCACCGCCAAATGAATCCCGCCCACGCAAGCGTTCATACGCAAACGCTGCGAAAAGCAAGCACACCGCAACCCCCACAAAGCCCGCCACGCCACGCGCGGCATACAGCAGCGCACACGTAACCCCTTGCTGCAATGCGGTCAGCACCACCGACAAAAGCCATACAACCACTAGACCAGCCAAAAGCTGTGGCTTAACAATGCGATGACGCATGTCGTACCAAGAAATCGCAATCGCCAGCATCAAAAACGCCAACAAGCAGGCGGTTTCTCCTACAGTAATAGCCAGCGAAAACACGCTTCGCCCCTTCCCCCTTCGCACACCACTCATCGCGATAAGCAACACGGCTGCAAGCCCGCGTCCAACCAGCAACAAACCCATAAACATAAAAAGAAGCATACGAAACGCCGCTATCAAAAACCTGACAAAATGCCATCAAAACAGCGTGCACCGTTGACAGAAAACCAGCAAAACGGGCGAAATTCCTAACAAAAAGCTATCAAATAGCCTGAAGCTCCCAGCGCGTAGGTTGACAGTTTTGCCGCATATCGGCTTGTCAATCGGTTGCTCGTTTCCATCATGCAGCTTCGACCACGGCCTTTGTTGTGTGCAGCCTTGCTTGACACCCTACGTTTGGTGGTAGAATGACAGGAAACACTTTTCCTTGGGAGGAAACAATGCTCATTTCAACAAAGGGCCGCTACGCGTTACGTATGGTAATCGCCCTTGCAAAACTGGAAAAAGAAAAGAAGGCGCCCGTTTCGCTCAAAGACATTGCCGAAGCGGAATGCGTTTCCATGAAGTACTTAGAACAACTGGCTCGCTGCCTTTCGAACAAGGGCATTATCACCAGCTCGCGCGGTAAATATGGCGGATATCGCCTGTCTGACCAGCCCAAAAACATCCTCGCAGGCGATGTTCTGCGTGCTGCGGAAGGATCAACTGCGCCCGTTTCTTGCTTGGAGGGGGGCACCCCCTGCCCTCGGCAAGACGTATGTACCACCGTATCGTTTTGGCGCGGGCTTGATGCCGTTATCGAGAAATACATTGACAGCGTCACCCTTGCCGATTTGCTGAAGGAGTAGACTCGGGCATTTCCTGCGCGCACGTAAGCTGAATGCTAAGCCCGCCTTGGCGCATCCGCCTGTTCGCGTATCAAACGCGTGATATGACCTGCGAAAACAAAAGCGCAGGCAGAACCGCAATTCAACAAATACGGTTCGCTTTTGTTACAGTTAGGGGTACATTTCGCGCACAGACATAAGCGACACGCGGGTTAGAGTAAACTAAAGCAGTATGCAAACTATCGGAGGACTTCCATGGATATTGGCGCTACCCTACCTATCTGGAGTATTATCCCCTTTGCGGGTATGCTTCTTTGTATTGCGATTCTGCCTTTGACGAAACTTGCCGAATGGTGGGAACATCATCAGCTGCACGTTGCTATTTTCTGGTCGCTTGTTTTCCTGATTCCGTTCACCATTGCCTACGGAATACACGAAACCGGTTACGAGCTTATGGAATCGGTTGTTCTTGACTACATTCCCTTCATCGTTTTGCTGTTGGGCCTGTTCATTGTCACGGGCAACATTCATGTGGCGGGCACCATTCCCGGCACCACGCGCAACAACGTGATCATGCTGGCCATTGGCACGTTCCTGGCAAGCTGGGTGGGCACCACGGGCGCCGCCATGCTTCTGATTCGCCCCGTGCTGCGCGCAAACGTGTGGCGCCGCAGCAAGACGCACATCATTGTGTTCTTCATCTTCCTTGTCGCCAACATGGGTGGTTGCCTGACCCCCTTGGGCGACCCGCCGCTGTTCCTGGGCTTTTTGCGCGGCGTGCCGTTCCTGTGGACTATGGAGCATATCTGGCACATTCTGATTCTGAACACCGTTCTTCTTTTGGTGTTGTTTGCCCTGATTGACAGCCATTTCATAAAGAAGGAAGGTAAAGAAGGCCTAGAGGCTTTGGAACTTGAGCGCAAAGCCATGGGTCGTGTTCCCTTCCGCATTGAGGGCGGTCACAATGTGGCGTTTTTGGCGCTTATTATTCTTGCGGTTATCCTGAATGGCACCATCCCGCAAATCGATTCCTTCCTGGATGCAAAAGGCCAGGTCATTGGCATTGATGTCTACGAAGGCATCCATCTGGGCATCAATTACTTCTTGCAGATTATCCTGATTGCAATTGCAGCGGGCCTTTCTTGGTACACCACAAAACCCGTGCTGCGCGAGAAGAACGACTTCGAGTGGGGCCCCATTGCGGAAGTTGCCAAGCTGTTCATTGGCATCTTCATCACCATGATTCCGGCTTTGGCGCTGCTGCGCACGTACGGCGGCGAACTGGGAATCGACTCCCCCGTGAAGTTCTTCTGGATCACCGGCGCGCTGTCCAGCTTCCTGGATAACTCCCCCACCTATGTGGTATTCCTGACCACGGCGGGTGCATTGGGCGCCACCGAAGGCGTTGCAACCACGGTGGGCATCGTTGCGCCCGAAATCCTTCTGGCCATTAGCGCAGGTGCCGTGTTCATGGGCGCCATCACCTACATTGGCAATGCGCCGAACTTCATGGTCAAGAGCATTTCGGAACGTTCCGGTGGCGTGAAAATGCCCAGCTTCTTTGGTTATATGGGCTGGTCATGCGCGATTTTGATACCACTTTTCATAATTGACACCCTCGTATTCTTCCTATAGCACTGAAAGGTCGTAAGCAGGCCATGCTGTATTCTGAACTGGTGAATTCACCCGAGAAAATCGATCGGGTTATTGACGCATACGTAAACGAGCATTGGGAAGACGTGCTGGCGGATTTGCAAACGCTCATTGCCATTCCCAGTTTCCGCGAAGATAGCAAGGCGAACCCGCAGAAAAACGCGCCATTTGGGTCCGGTCCGCGCCGCGCGCTTGATGCCGCATTGGAGATTGCCGGTCGCATGGGCTTCGAGACACACGATGTAGATGGCTACCTTGGTTACGCCGATTATTTGGGCGAAGAAGCCGCCGCAGATGCAGGCGTTGCTAACGCGACGCGAGTGAGCGATGTCGGCGCAGCGAGCGCAATGAGCGCTACGAATGCAAAAGCGAGCGGGGGTGCTCGCGCAGACGAGCGCACGGGTACAGAAACCCGACGTCGCCAAATCGGCATCATCGGCCACGTGGATGTAGTTCCCGCAGGTCCTGGTTGGAGCGTGGAACCGTACACCGTTACGCGCAAAGACGGTTTTTTGCTGGGACGCGGCATTGCCGATGACAAGGGGCCCGTTGTTGTTGCGCTGCACGCCATGAATGTTTGGAAACAACTTGGCGTGACGCTGCCCTATGACCTGCGTTTTCTTTTCGGTGCAGCAGAAGAAACGGGTATGGAAGATGTACCTTATTACCGCGAGCGCTTCCAGGATCCTGATTTTCTTTTCACACCCGATGCGGAATTCCCCGTGTGCTATGGCGAAAAGGGCCACTACGATGGCACGCTGGTAAGCAGGCCTCTGCAAAACGGAAGGATCATCGACATTCAAGGCGGCACAGCGCCCAACGCCGTTCCTGGCTCAGCATTTGCAGTGGTGAACTGCGATAATGTTGTTACCGCAGACACGCTGCCCGCAGCAGAGCGCATTACCGTAACGAATTTGGGCAACGGAACCGCGCGCATTGATGCTCAGGGAAAATGCCAGCACGCATCAATCCCCGAAGACGGCATCAACGCCATTGGGATTTTAGTTGACTACCTTTTGGAAAACGACCTTTGCTCAGGCGACGAACGCGCATTCCTGCAACTTGAGCAACAGCTGCTCAGCTGCACCGATGGAAGTTGCTTCGATTGCGCCTGTTCAGACAAAGATTTTGGCAGCTTGACTATGATTGGCGGCATGATCTCGCTTGAGCGCGGCGGCATACGGCAGACGATCGATTGCCGCTTCCCTACTTGCATTACTGCTGATGAGATTGAAATGCGCATCCGCAGAGCATCATGCGCATGCGGAGCGTCGATTTGGCGCGATTCCTGCATGGAACCGTTCTTGGTTGATCCGCAATCGCCCGAGATCCAAGCTCTGCTGCGCGCTTATAACGATGCAACAGGAGAAAACGCCGAACCGTTCACCATGGGCGGCGGCACGTATGCGCGCCTGTTCAGCAACGCTGCAAGTTTCGGACCCGAGAAACCCTGGATTCCTGTACCTGATTGGGTAGGCGGAATGCACAGCCCCAATGAAGGCATGAGCGAAGAGGCCCTGAAAGAAGCGCTGCGCATTTACGCGCGCGTGCTCATTGGGTTCTAAAGGCAAAACGTCAAAGGCACTCCGGCACGACCGCGCTTCGCCTTACAAGAAAATGATCAAGATCATAGCCGCGGCGGCAAGCGCCAACCCAACAGGTAAAGGTTCTTCTTTTCTGCCGCTGCCAAAACCACTCGTATAGAGCTGCGGAACCAGCATTCCATCGGCGCGATGCGATAGAACAATCTTCCTGAACAGGAACAATATCAAAAGAACCGCCAGCATAAGGACAACAATTGCCAACGCACCTGTTGATCCCGTGAACAGACCAAGCGCCATAGAGGTGATGAATGTCGCGGGGCTCAAAAGCTCAGCGCCGGTAAGCAAGCCAATAACGATAACCGCCAAAGCTCCCAGCACGAACATAATTGCGGCGCCTACCAGGCCATCCAGAAAAACTGGTAGAGCACCAACGCCGAGAAAGTTCGCAAACACAGGAACCAAACCGCCCGCGCCCAACGATGAGATCTCGGGGCCAATGCCATATGGCATAAACCAAACGGAAACAATCCACAGTGCCACCGCGGCAAGCGCCAAAATCGATGGCGCCCTGTTTGACCTGCGATCAAGCGCACCCGAAACAACAAGCAACGCGAAAAGGAGCGCGAACACAAACGAAGGAAGCAAAATGCCGTAGCGCAGGAACACACCAATCCAGCTCAAAAACAACACGACACCGCAGACAGCATCTATTGCATCGAAGCCTTCATTCGGGGTGGACGAATCATTCGTCGCACCAACGTAATATGTTCCGTTCATCTGCACCATACTGCATCGCGAGCTATCCTTGTTCGCTCATCTTCCCTCTATATCCTTTACCTGCTACTCACCAAAAATCAACTGGCGCTCTTCGCCTTGAAGAGCGGCACGGGCTTGATCGCGCAGACCATTCACGCCAATAAAAAACTGACGCATCATGACCACCGTCAGATAACGACCCTTTGGCGTAAGCGTCAATTCTTCCGCATTATCGGTAGCAAACGCCCCGTTCAAACGCATAAACGCCATTTCAGCGGGAAGCCCCAAATCAACGCTCACGCCAAAATCGCGTTCGAAAGCCTTCTTGTCCAAGCGCAAACCGAACAGCTGCATCATAAAACGATAACGCATGCGGTCGCGCAGCGTGAAGCTCGTCTTGCCCATAATCGACATGTTGCCCGCCTCGATAGCGGCGTTGTAATCATTCACGCTGAACGTATTCACATACAAATCGTGGCCTAAATACGTAATGCCGCCCGAACCGATGGCGGGATATTCCTCGTAATTCACCACGTATTCGTCAATCATCGCCTCGTTTTCTGCTGCAGCAGCGGTTGCGCCTGCCGAAACACCCGAATCGCACGTGGCGCGATACCCGTTCTTGCGGTTGAACGTCCACGCAGAGCCAAACTCGAACGGAGCGTTTTCGCCTTCCGTAAGAAGCGAGCAGATAATCTCATAGAACTGCTTTTCGCGGTTGTAATCGACCTTACCCACCGTAGCCGCAAGCGATTTCTCCACGGAAGGAGACGCCATAAGTGGATAGAACGTGGTTTGCGAAGCACCGCTTTCAACCACGCGCTCAATATCGGAAATCAGAATATCCGCCGTCTGAGCTGGGAAGTTAAAAATCATATCGGCGTTCATCGACACAAAATGCGGGCTGGCGTATTTAATGCGCTCGATAATTTCCGCGCCGCAGCCGTACTTGTCGTAGCGGTCCATTTGCTTCAAAAGACCGTCGTCGAAACTCTGAACGCCCACGGAAAGACGCTGCACGCGCCCTTCCAGCTTCTCAACATATTCGGGAATCAGGTGGTTCGGATTCGTCTCGCTCGAAACTTCCTTGATGCCAGGGAAGGTGTCGCGCGCCAAATCAATGGTTTCGCACAGCTCATCAATCATAATAGTGGGCGTGCCACCACCAATGTAAACACTCTCGAAGTCATAGCCCAGATCTTTGAGCATGAGCATTTCTTTGCGCATGTTCTTGAAATAGGGAACCGCGCGATCCTCTTTGAACGGGAAGCGGTTGAACGAACAATACGGGCACAGGCGCTCGCAGAACGGCACGTGCATATACAGCATGTATTTCTTACCGGGCGTAGGCGCGGGCATACGCGTTTGCGCCGTGGGCGAAAGCTTCAAATAGCCATCGGAGCAGCAGCGAACCACCGTGCTTAACATACGCTCAGATAACATTCCGTCTCTCTTTCCATTCGTACTATATCAAAATCTGCGCCAAGTCACATTTCCACCAAAGCCAGCGAGAAGCGCATCGGCCCAGGCAGTTGACCCGTTGCGCGACCGAGCGTACTTCGGTACGCGAAGCGGAGCGCGAAAGGGTCAAATGGCGGGCCTAGGCGCTTCGCAACGTCGAGCAGTTACGGCGTTCGCCAGAACGACGTAACCTAAACCCTACCAGGCGCTACGGCCAATCAACGCGCGCTTGCCGATATCCTGACGATACTGCTTGCCCTCGAAGTTAATCAAATCAACCGCTTCGTACGCCTTATCGCGTGCTTCCTCGAACGTTTTGCCCAGCGCAACCACATTCAACACACGGCCACCTGCGGTAATAAGCTCGCCATCGGCATTCAAAGCCGTGCCCGCGTGGAACACGGTAACGTCTTCAATGTCTTCGGCTTCGTCAATACCCAAAATCACTTTGCCCTTTTCATAGGCACCCGGGTAGCCTTCGCTCGCCAAAACAACGCACACGGCCCACTCATCGCGCCACGAAAGCTTCAAATCATCCGTGCTTCCTTCGGCGATTGCGCGAACTACCTGGGCAAAGTCGTTCTCCAAGCGCGGCAGGATAACTTGCGTTTCCGGGTCGCCAAAACGCGCGTTGAACTCCAGAACCTTGGGACCTTCTTCGGTGAGCATGAAGCCGCCATACAGCACGCCGCGATAATCCACGGGGAAGGGGTCGCGCGCCGTTGCTTGCGCCGCCACCTGCATAATGCGCTGCATTTCGGGCAGCTCGCCTTCGTTCAAAATGGGCACCGGGGAATATACGCCCATGCCGCCCGTATTCGGACCGCGGTCACCATCGTAGGCGCGCTTATGATCTTGCGCGGTGGTCATGCAGAACGCTTTGCCGTTCGACACGAACGCTAAAAGCGAGCACTCGGGGCCTACCAGGCATTCTTCAATAACAACTTTTGCGCCGGCAGCGCCAAATGCGCCGCTGAAGCAATCATGCACGGCCTCAAGAGCATCTTCAAGCTCTTCGGCAACAATAACGCCTTTACCAGCAGCAAGACCATCGGCCTTCACTACAATGGGTGCGCCCAGCTCATTTACGTAGGCAAGAGCATCGGCCTCGTTGTCAAAGCTGCCATAACGCGCCGTGGGAATGTTGTTCGCATCCATGAATTCCTTGCTGAAGGTCTTGCTTCCTTCAAGCTGGGCGCCATACGAATCGGGGCCGAACACCAGAATGCCCGCCGCACGCAAATCATCGGCCACGCCCGCAACCAAGGGAGCTTCGGGACCAATAACCACCAGGTCAATTGCATGTTTCGGCTTCTGGCAAAACGCCAAAACGCTCTTCGCATCGTTGATATCAAGACCGGTCACGTTCTGCGCAATGCGCGCCGTACCACCATTGCCGGGCGCAACGTACAAGCCCTCCACCTGAGACGACTTTGCAAGTGCCCAGGCCATAGCATGTTCGCGACCACCAGAGCCCAATACCAGTATATTCACAGCATTCCTTTCGTCTGTTTCTCTTGCCTTGTTTGGCCAATCAACTGCATTTGTCGTTTATCAATTGCGCCGAAGCGCTTACTACCTAAGCGAAACGAACGGCACGGCCGCAACGCAACGGAGGATGCTTGCCGGCGCCTGTTACACTGCGCTCAACGCGCATCACTCCTGCACAACCGCGGTCGCACCGTTCGCAGCCAAATCTCTAGCGAAGCGCCTCGTCCTGAATGATTGTTGCATCGCGCTCGGGAGCAACGGAAATCATGGTCATGGACGCGCCCACCAGCTCTTCCAAGTGCCTGATGTACTTCTGAGCATTCTCGGGCAGCTCGTCGAACGTCTTGCAACCCGTAATGTCGCAGCCCTTCCAACCAGGCAGTTCTTCGTAGATGGGCTTAGCGTGGAACAAAACGCTTTGCTGCATGGGCAGATAATCGTAGCGCACGCCATCGCACTCGTAAGCCACGCACACTTTGATGGTTTCGAACTCGGAAAGCACATCGAGTTTCGTCAGGGCAATGTCGGTCAGACCGTTCACATCAACAGCGTACTTGCCAATCACGGCATCGAACCAACCACAACGACGCTTGCGACCTGTGGTCACGCCATATTCGTGGCCAACCGAGCACAGCGCTTCGCCGACCTCGGCCTCTTCGCCCAGACCGCCGTTTTCAGGGAACAGCTGCTCGGTGGGGAAAGGACCGCCACCAACGCGCGTGGTGTAAGCCTTCATGATGCCAATAACTTTATTGACGGCCATGGGGCCCACGCCCGTGCCAATTGCCGCGCCGCCCGCACTGCAGGAAGACGAGGTCACATACGGATACGTGCCGTGGTCGATGTCAAGCATGGTTGCTTGCGCGCCCTCGAACAGGATATTCTTACCTTCGCGCAGCGCATTGTTCAAAAGCTGCGTGGTCTCGGCCATGTACGGCTTCAGGATGCGAGCGTACGGCAGCATCTCGTCGCAAATCTCATCAACCGTATAGGTATGCAAGTTGTAAATCTTGTCCAAAATGGGATTTTTCTGAGCAAGCGCGGCTTCAACCTTCATGCGGAACACTTTTTCGTCCATCAGATCTTGCACGCGAATGCCTTTGCGCGCCGCCTTGTCCTGGTAGCACGGGCCAATGCCACGCTTCGTGGTGCCAATGGAGTTCTTGCCCAGCATCTTTTCATCGGCACCGTCCAAGTCCTTGTGATACGGCATGATGATATGAGCGTTGCAGCTGATCTTCAGGCGCTCGGAGCTAATGCCTTCTGCCTGCAGCATGGCCATTTCCTTGACCAGCGCGCCAGGATCAATAACAACGCCGTTGCCAATAACCGGAACGCAGTTTTCGTACATAACGCCTGATGGCATCAGGTGTAACGCCAGGCTTACATCGCCATGAACAACGGTGTGACCTGCGTTGTTTCCGCCCTGAAAGCGCACGACATAATCGTACTTTCCGGCAATAAGGTCGGTGATTTTACCTTTGCCCTCATCGCCCCATTGAGTTCCTACCAAAACTGTACTCGGCATGGAAGCACCCTCTCTATCGTCGTTCGTGTGCATGCACATTTAGATACGTAATAATCCAAATTACTATTATAGTACGAACGATTTCGAGCAAAGCATGTGAGCGCGCATCGCCGCGCTAAAAAGCACTATCTTTTCAGGTAAAAGAAAGCGAAAAGGTCATGAAATTAGTAGCCTTCGCCGTAATCATCGTAATCGGTGCCCGTGTAATCGCCAAAGCGGGTGAACTCCGCTTCGAAAGAAAGGCGGATGTCTTTTGTTGCGCCGTTACGGTGTTTTGCCACAATAAGCTCAGCTTCGCCCAAAGGCAAACGGTCGCGCGATTCCGCCTCTTGCTCGTTCATGCTTCGGTCAATGAACATAACAATGTCGGCGTCCTGCTCGATTGAGCCCGATTCACGCAGGTCAGAAAGCATCGGGCGCTTTTTTCCGCCGCGCTGCTCAATGCTACGCGACAACTGGGACAACGCCAACACCGGCATGTTCATTTCCTTGCCCAGAACCTTCAAGCCACGGGAAATCTCGCCAACTTCTACGGCGCGGTTGCCATCGCGGCGTGCCGTTGCCGGCTGCATGAGCTGCAAGTAGTCAACAACAATCAGGCCTTTTTCTTTATTGCGCAGCTCACGGCGAGCTTTTGCGCGCAATTCCAGAATAGAAAGCGCAGGTGTATCGTCAATCACAATATCAAGCTTCGACAGTGCCTTAGCAGCTTCACGCAACGCAGTAAATTCCGCCTTGCCAATGTGGCCACTGCGCACTTTTGACAAGCTCAAACGAGCCTCGGAGCACAAGATTCTTTGTACCAACTGCGATGCGCTCATTTCCAAGGAAAGGAAAGCAACCGAAACGCCCGCTTTTGCGGCGTTGACCGCCAGGTTCAACGCGAACGACGTTTTGCCAACACCAGGTCGAGCTGCAAGAATTACCAGGTCACCGCCGCGGAAGCCATGGAACAGATTGTCAACGTCCACAAAACCTGTGGGCACGCCGGCCATTTCGCCTTGCTGCTCTTTGAGCTTTTTCAACTCTTCGAACGCGCCTTCCAGAAGCTTATTCATGGGTTTGAATTCAGAGGAAACGCGCTTTTCGGTCACGTTGAAAAGCATTTTTTCGGCTTCTTCGACCACTACATTCAAGTCGTCGGGCGCATCGAATGCCAGCGCGTTAATGGCGTTGGACGCATGAACCAAGTCGCGCAAAACAGAGGTGCGCTTCACCACGGAAACGTGGCTTTTCCAGTTGGTCAGGGCAAACGTGTTGTCGGACAGCTCAATCAAGTAGCTGCGACCGCCCACAGCTTCCAGCTGGCCTTTGCCATGCAAGTTCTCCGCCAAAGAAATGGGATCAACGGGAATGTTGCGCTTATACAGATCCATCATGGCTTCGAAGATAATGCCATGAGCAGGCCGGTGGAAGTTTTGCGGCTGCAACTGCGTTGCTACTTCCTCCATGGCCTCGGTATTAAGCATGCACGCCGCCAGCACCGATTGCTCGGCATCGATATTTTGGGGCAGCGCGCGACGAGAACGCGCCAAATCCGATGAAGACGGACCCGCCGGTGCCGCAGGTTGCGCGGGCACGGGTGCGGCAGATGATTCGACCCAGCCATCTTCTTCAAATTGATTTGACATATCGTTCTCCCATTCTCATAAAAGGGTCTTACTTGCAAAAGAGTCCCTAGCTCGCCTGAGCAGGGACTCTTCAATTTGCGATAAGCTCGCGAAGGTTTACAGCTTTATGTTACTCAGCTGCAACTTCCTCAGCCTCGGGCGCAGCTTCTGCAGCAGGCTCTTCAGCAGCTACGGGCTCTTCTGCACCAACCAGCACCTTCAGAGTCGCCTTAGCGGTGCGGTACAGAGAAACGGCAACTTCGAACTCGCCAGCGGTCTTGATAGGAGCCTTCAGCTCAACGCGACGCTTGTCAAGCTCAATGCCGAACTTAGCGGCTGCAGCTTCGGCGATCATGGTAGAAGTAACAGAACCGAACAGCTGGCCTTCGTCGCCAACCTGGGCTGCCACGAAAACAGGAGCTGCTTCCAGCTTAGCCTTCAGCTCGGCTGCTTCAGCAACGCGCTTCTCTTCACGCTTTGCAATGTTCTTCTTGCGCTGTTCCAGCTGCTTCAGGTTGCCCGGAGTAGCCAGAATAGCAAATCCCTGGGGGATCAGGTAGTTGTTAGCGAAACCACGAGCGACTTCAATAACGTCGCCTTCGCCGCCCTTACCCTGAACTTCAGTCGTCAAAATAACTTTCATGGTTCCTCCTTCTTAATCGCGCTTGCGGCGATCGCCACGACCGCTGATTGCGGGAACCACGTAAGCCATCAATGCCATTTCACGAGAACGCTTTACGGCATTGGCAACGTCCTTCTGATGCTGGGTGCAGCAACCCGTCACGCGACGCGGCTTGATTTTGCCACGATCGGTAACAAATTTACGCAGCAACTGCGTATCCTTATAGTCGATAAACTGCGTGTCGTCCTTGCAGAACTGGCAGTATTTACGACGAGGCTGCTTTGAATAATCGGCCATATTCAAACCTCTTTCGTTTCTTTAGAATGGAATATCTTCATCGTAAATGGAAGATTCAGCACTCACAGAAGGGGCAGCAACAGGAGCAGCGCCATACGAACGCGAACCGCCATTGCTATAATCACCAGCACCGCCGCCGTTGCGACTGCTCATGAACTCCAGTTCATCCACAATCACTTCAATCTTGCTGCGCTTTTCGCCCGTGTCCTTCTTCTCCCACTGGCTCCAGCGAAGTTTTCCTTCAATGGAGACCTTCATGCCCTTGGTCAGAATGCGAGAAAGGCTTTCCGCACGTGCACCGAACATGGTGCAGTCAATGTAGTTCGGATAGTCTTCCCATTCACCTGTTTGGGCGTTGCGACGACGATCGTTGACCGCCACGCCGAAACCAAGAATAGAAACGCCACCAGCCGTGTTGCGAAGCTCAGGATCGCGCGTTAAATTACCACTGATGATTACTCTGTTAATGCTCATGTCTTCCTCTTTTCATGCTTGGTGAAATTTCACCTAATCAATCACTAGTCGCGATCAGCGCGGGCCACGATCATGTGACGCTCAATAGCGTCGGTGATGCGCAGAACGCGATTCAGTTCAGCAATGCTAGCGGGATTTGCATGAAAATCGACGAGAGTATATTCACCCTCGGTCTGGCCGTTAATCTCGTAAGCAAGTTTACGCTTGCCCCAGTCAGTGACGGTATCAATCACACCATTGCCTTCTGCGATGGTGTTCTCAACACGCTTCATTGCTGCAAGACGGGATTCTTCGTCGATATTCGGTGCGACAAAAAACAGCAGTTCATAAGCCTTCATCAGCTCACCTCCTTTGGACTGTACGGCTTCGGGCGACAAAGGCAAAACCCCCGAAGCAGGATTAGCCTAACTATTTTAGCAAATTAGAATCTGCCGTTCAAGCTGCATTTTTCTGAACTTTGGTAGATTCACCATACCTTCACGTTCTAACAAAAAGCCATCAAATCGGGTCAAAACGCTATCAATCCGTCTACAAAAAGCTACAAAATGCAAAATTGCACGAAAAACCCCGCCGAATTGCTTCAGCGGGGCTACCTATTTGATACTTTAATTGTCCAACGCAGCCATTCACTGCACGAGCATCGATCGCGCTCAGTTCGCAGCGAGGAACCGAAAGGCCGCAGCGGGCGCGCGGGACTACTCTTCTTCTTCGGGCGTCCAGTCTTCCGCTGGCTCAAGGTTGATGGCATAGTTCGGAGCATCACCCAAGAACAGCACTTCCTCGTCAAACGTGTAGTTGCCGTCTTCGTCCACCGTGTAAGGGCAGCCAATCGCAACGCCAACTTCATCGCCCGGCAGGCCACCTTCAGCAATAATGGCATCGGTCTGCTCGTCATCCATCCAACCATCGTAGCAGAACGCATAACCCGTAATGCCGTCAAGGCCAGAAATCAGCTCTTCTGCCTTCTCGTACATCTCATCAGGCGTTTCACCAACAATGGAATCGAAATACATCAAATCGCGCACCAACGTTGCAGCAAAAGGAGCGCATTCCCCTTCTTCAGCTAGACGCTCTTTCGCCTCCTGCACGGCAAACAACAGGATTTGCTCCAGCATGTCGGAGATAACAACGTCCTCTTCCTCCAAGATCTCTTCTTCTGCCATAAGAAATCCTTTCTCGGTTTCATTTATTTCGTGCTTTGAAGCTTCCCCGCTCCAAGAATAACCATTGTACGTTAAAGCGTAAAAAACAGCGAGGTTCTTTTGAAACTGTCATACAATGGCTAACAAAGACGTCTTTGAAAGGATCACCATGCTGTTCTCGGTGAATAAAATAGTCGGAAACAAGGAAGCCGCGGCCACCACGAAAGGGCGCCAGGCCGTTGGAATGCGCGCGAGCGTTGTGGGCATTGCGCTGAACACGCTGCTGTGCGCGGCAAAAGCGGTCATTGGCCTTGCTGCAGGTTCCATTTCCATTGTTGCCGACGCCGTGAATAACCTGTCTGACGCGGCGTCGAATGTCATCAGCCTTCTGGGCTTCAAGCTGGCGAGCAAGCCCGCCGACGCGGGGCACCCCTACGGACACGGACGTTACGAGTACCTGGCAGGATTATCTGTTGCTGTATTGGTGCTGGTCGTGGGCGTGGAACTGGCGCGCGGAAGCATTGAAAAGCTGTTGAACCCCGCGCCCGTGGAATACAGCGCTGTGTTGGTAGCGGTTCTGCTTCTTTCCATTGCAGCGAAGCTGTGGATGATGTTGTTCAACGCGCAGGTCGGAAAAGAGATCGACTCGGGCGTGCTGGCAGCGGCATCGGTGGACTCCCGCAACGACGTGATAACCACAGCAGCGGTTCTAGCGGCGGCGGGTGTTTCGTACTTTACCGGGTTTGAGCTGGATGGATGGGTTGGTCTTGCGGTGGCAGCGTTCATTTTGTGGAGCGGCGTAGAGCTGGTTCGCGATGCGATCGATCCCCTTTTGGGCAAGCCTGCCGATCCCGAAACCATAAAGCTTATCGAGAACAAGATGCTTTCTTACGATGGCATTCTGGGCATCCATGATTTGATTGTGCACGATTACGGCCCCGGTCGCGTGTTCGCAAGCATTCACGCGGAGGTCGATTCGTCCGTTGACATTTTAACGAGCCACGAACTTATTGATGCCATCGAGCAGGACTTTTTGAAAAACGAGGGCCTTGCGGTAGTCATCCATCTTGACCCCATTGTGACAAGCGATGCGCGCGTGAGCAAGTTGCGTAAATGGATTTCGGAAGACGTAGCACAGATTGACCCGCGCCTGAGCATCCATGATTTACGTATTGTTCCTGGTGAGAACCGCACCAATGTGATTTTCGATTGCTACGAGCCTTATGCGGTTGAAATTGACGAAGATGAACTGAAAACCATGATCTCCCAGCATGTGTCCGAGAAATTCCCGCAGTATTTCTGCGTTATCAAAATCGACCGTGGATAAATATTTCCCCCGCAAAATACATAGAAATGCCCTTATGCAAAAAATGGATAACTCAGTTGCAATTCGCATAAAAACGAGTGAGACTTTCTCAGAATAACGGAGTATGATGAGGTAGAGGATCAATTCATATTCGAAGGAGGTACGCTCATGATCGGTATCAACGGACTGTTCGACCTCGGATTTCTCTTTGACCCCATGAATCTTCAGAACATCCTGATATGGTTCATCTTACTGGGCGTCATCCCCTATGCGATTGCCTACTTCGCCTATAAGAAGGGTTACAGCTTCTGGGTGTTCTTCCTAGTCACGTACATCTCGTTCTTTGCAACGCTGCTTATTGCCATCTACCTTCCCAAGAGGGAAAAGCAAGAGGCGGCGATTCCCGACAAGACCGCTCCTGGCGATGAGGCGAAACCCTCCGAGGGATACTGACGTGCATCTGCCGTGCGCGATTTCAACTGGAACCGCGCGACGTTACAAGAGCGGAGCCGCAAGAAATTAAGAATTGCAGCCGCGTCCCATATAGGGTGCGGCTTTTTAGAATCAGAACGCCGCAACTATTCCCTTATTCTTTTCCATTGATTTGATTTTGGATGTCCGCAACAAATAGCCTCAGTCCGCATTGTCTTGATCCTCCCCTCCGAAAATAATCCCAAACCGGTGATTCAAGACCATGTTGTTAAAAAAAATAGGGGCAAATTCGAAGTTGATGCAGGTTGGAAGTAGGTCAAGCTTCTAATTCAATTGGAAAACAAAATCTACTTCAATAAAGAATAGTTTTGAACTGGTATTTTATAAAGACCATTTTTCATTATCATCCATATACCCGAAAATTGCCCTCATTTGAGCCTTCCACCTACTTCCAACCTATCACAACTTCGAATTTGGAAGCGTTTTTTCAACAACATGAATTTCGCAAAGTACCAAGTCACCAAAACCCCGCACAGCGGCAAGAAAAAAGGTCGTTCGTCAGAACGACCTTTCGATTACCTGGCGGAGGAAGAGCAAAACACAGGTCGCCCGTGGAAAGACAGCGAGCGCGGGATTGGCGGAGCAGATAGGTGCGGCGGAGGGCCAAGCGTATGTCCATACGCGCAGAGCCCGACGAGCGAAGCGGCAAGCGCCTAGGTGCCCGCCCAGCCTGCGCGCAGCGGCAGCAAAAAAGGTCGTTCGTTAGAACGACCTTTTATCATTTCTGGCGGAGGAAGAGGGATTCCGGCTTCGCCTGCGGCGAAGGCCGACCCCTCCCTCGCAAGCTCGGTCGGGCGAATTCCTAAAAACGTGCCACTGGCACGTTTTCTTAACGGAATTCCACCT
>CAKUFS010000032.1 GCA_934648845.1 uncultured Eggerthellaceae bacterium | reverse complement strand
TTCTCTGATTCGCTGCTGAATTTGCTCTTCGGTATACAGAACCTCTTTTATGTCTTCGTGCATCACAACGCCTTTCGGGAACGCTTCCGTTGCATTAAACTATTCTGTCAATTCTACCATTGAAGTTCCAATTATGACCGTAGGCAACCGAAACACCGCTGCAACCATGGTTTTTACACCGATTTGTAACGTTTGCGGCGCAATTGCGAAATGCTGTTGCTTCGGGAAGAATCATTCGAGCTCAACGGCTATTCTGGCAGGAATTCTTCAAGCGCGGCGCGGTTCAAAACCAGGCGCACCGTCGTACCCGATCCCAGCTCGCTGGCCACTTCCATATGAGTGCCCGGGCCGAAGTAACCGCACATGCGGTCGTGCACGTTTTTCACCGCAATGCCAATGCCACGTGCGCTTTCGGGATGCAAAATGTTCCGGCACGCTTCCTCGGTCATGCCCACGCCATCATCGGCAACCCAGATAATCACGTTATCGTCGCCATCGGGACGTGCGCCAATAGTCACTGTGAGCTTACCTTCGGCGGGCATAGCATGCTGCACCGAATTTTCAACCAGCGGCTGAATCAAGAACGGCGGAACCATCAGATCCTCCACCTCGGGTTCAATATCCAGTTCAATGCCCACACGATCTTCGCCGAAACGCGCCATCTCGAACGAGAAATAGCGCATGGTCTGCTCGACCTCGCGCGACAGCGGAATCAAATCAGACGAATCATCCAACGTGCGGCGGTAGAACACCGCGAACTCACGCAGCAAAACGCGCGCTTTGTTGGGGTCGGTGCGCACGAGTGACGCGATAGTATTAATAGTGTTGAACAGAAAATGCGGGTTGATCTGGCTTTGCAGCGCTTTCAGTTCCATGCTGGTGGCAAGCTTCTGCTGACCTTCCAGCGCCTCTGCCGCAAGCTGCGTGGAAACAAGCTGGGCAAAGCTTTCCGCAATGGTCTTTTGCGTGGACGAGATCTTGCGCGGAGAATGGAAGAAGAACGTCAATGTGCCTTCAATGCGCTTGCCCACGCGCAGCGGCATAATAATCGCAGCTTCCACGCCATAAAGCGGTTCCTTGAAGCCGATTTCGTCGTGGTCAAGCAGCGTACGCGGCTCGCCATCTTCAGCGGTTGCTGCAATTGTGGTGGCAAAAATAGGGTCGCCCGGCTTGTAGCTAGAATGACCCAGACCTTCATAACCCAAAACCGATTCTTTATCGGTAATGCAAACGGACACGGCATCGGTATTGGGGAAGAGAAGCGAGCACAGCTTTTGCGCCGACTTCTCATCCAGCCCGCCCTTCAAGCACGCCAGCGTTTGACGGGAGAGCTTGAGCATATCACCTGTTTGACGTGCGCGAACGGAATCGGGGTTTGCCATGCTGCGCATAACCAGCACCAAAGAAATGGTGAACATCAAACCCGCGCTGGCAATGATAGGCGTTGAGATGCTGCCGCTGGAAAGCTGCCAGCCCAGCACTACGCCCGACAGGACAACAACCAGCACTAAAAACCACATGAGGTTCGAAGGACGCGCACCGAAAGGCACCATCCATTGCTGTTTTCCATTAACGTCTGTTTGCATCGAGTTCATAGGGTATTCCTTGTATCCTTGCTTTTTTGTTGCATCATTTTACCGCGCGACCTGCCCGTTTGTGCAGTAAAGGCACTGCAAAGTGTTTATTTTTAGCTCGACAGCCTTCGAGCGGCATGTTCGATTAAATCTGCTCCTGTTTCCCGAGCTTACCGTACTCCAACGCACATTCCAATCAGCGGGATAAAAGACGATTGGCGTCACGCACGCACTGGCAGCGCTACCCCAAAAAGCCCAGCTCGTTTACGATCAAGAGCACTGCGGCAACACCCAAAATTCCCGCGAAGCAGAATCGAAGCGCACGTTCCGGGATGCGCGTTTGCAGCTTTGCACCCAGCGCCGCACCGGGAATCGACCCCACAATGCAGGCAAGACCAGCTGCCCAATTGACATTGCCCAAAATGACTTGCGTTACCAAGGCGGGCAACACCAGAATGCCCACGGCAACAAGCGATGTTCCCGAAGCTTTTTTCATGGGAAGGTTCAGTTTGCTCAAGAAGAGCGGCACCATAATGAAGCCGCCGCCAACGCCTACGTATCCGGACAAAACACCTGCTGAAAGGCCGATGATTGCCGCCTTGACCAGCATGTTTTTCGTTACTGGAACATCGGCTTCCTGGGGTTTTGCAGCTGCAGCGGAAGCAGAAGCACTCAAGGCGCCGCCCGCCGATGCGCCATCAACGGCCGCATTGCGAGCAACCTTCGAGCCAGCACCAACGCTCGCGCCCGCGCCAGCAACCTGCGCGTCTCCCGCTACGCCAGCACCGGCACCTTCATCGACGCCTGCATCTTCGCCCGCCGCCTTTACAGGCTTCATCGCAAGGGCTTTTTTCAGCATGGTAGTAGCGCTATAGACAATAACCGCAGCTGCAGCCGCCATAACGCACCATCCGGGCGACCATTCTGCCAGTATCACACCAATCCACGAAGAGCACGCGCCGCCTAAACCTGCGGCAAGACCCACTTTCAGAACGCACGTCTTGTTGCGGACGTGCGCAATCATGCCCGAGACCGAAGTAGGCACAATGGTCAGCATGGACGTTGCCGTTGCGGCAATGGCGCTCATGTCGTAAATCAAGCGAAACGCCGGAACCATAACGGTGCCGCCGCCAATTCCCAGAAGACCCGAAAGCATTCCCACGACCAAGCCTAAAGCAAGCGATGCGGGAACAAGAAACAGCAAATCCAAAACGCGCCTCTAGTCTTCCATGTTCAAACGAATTTCGCAGGTCAGACCAGGGTCGTAGCTCACTGGCACGAAGTCCCCCGCACCTGCGGCACCAGCCGCGCCTGCGGCTCCTTGCGCATTGGACGCCCCATTCGCAGCTACACCCGCAACGCCCGCCGCAGCGGCTTCCGCCTCTTCGGTTGCCTGGGCAAGGGGCAACTGGGCGCTCAAATCGATGCCGCGACGCAACGCCGTGGATTGCACCAACATGGTACGCAGCAACGCATCGTTCTCCATGCGCGCCATAAGCTCTGGCCAAACGTATTGGAACTCGAAATACTTCGAGCAGTTCGAGGCAGCATATGCATCGGCCTCGCGCTTCGCCGCACTTGCCGCCTTGAAATACGCCCGATGATCGGGGCGCGCCAAGCTGCGCAAACGCGCCGTCCACGAAATGCGACGGCGAACGCCGTGATCCAAAAACGGTCCGGGGTACGGATTGAGCGACGCCGGCTTCACCTGCAAAAGGTCAATTTGCGTGCGGCTGTACTCCAGCTTGCGCATTTCGTAGAGCCAGCGATAAATGTCCTGATGAAAGCGCATTCCTTCACTTGTTGTCTTCGGAGGCAAATGGCGCACGCACCACTTATTGTCAAACCACAACTCCGAACCGTACATGCGCAAGTTCAGCAAGTAGTCCAAGTCTTCGCCGCGCGTAATCCAGGGGTCAAAGGCCAAACGCGAAAACGCCTCTTTATGCAGCACAAGGCATCCGCCGCAAACGCTGTTCGCGCGCGACAGACGCGGACCCTCCATTGCGGACGTGATCCATTCGTTGAAACGCTTGCTTTGATCCCAGAAACGGTCGTACCAGCGCGCTTTTTCAGGTGCCTTGTACGAACCGTTCTTGTCCAGGAAGTAACCCGTTTTCGCAACAATGGGAATGCCCTTTTTCGTGAGTTTTCCCAGGCCATATACGGCTTTCTTCATGAAATCGGAGTCTTCGATAATCTCGTCATCGTCAACAAAGACCACGGCATCGAAACCGAAAACGGTGGCAACCACCAATCCCAAATTGCGAATGGCGCTATACCCTACCAGGCCAATGCCTTCGTTGTACTCGGTCAAACCCAGCTGCTCCATGCGCTGATGCACCAACGCCTGCTCGGGCGCGCCAATGACCAGGCTCTGCACGCCCGGGTACTTCGATGCAACCGCCTGCACCTTGTCAGCCGCCTGCTTTTCCACCGAGCGATCGCTTGCAACCAAAATGATAACGGGAACATTCCCCTGCGCTTTTTCGATTGATTCCAAGCAGCGACCCAACTCGCCCTGCCCCGAAATGGGCGTAGCGTGATCGTATGTTGCCATTAAGCTGGGGTTTTCCTTCTGTCTGCGCGATGCAATATAGGTAGGAATAACGATTACCGGATTCATGTGCCCTCTTTTATGTCTATACGTACTGCGTTTATGCTGCTTTCGTCTGCGGAAACTCGCGAAACCACAAGAGGTTATTGTAACGCCTATCTGCCCTTTTTTCGACCTTTGATGTGCTTTTGCCAGCGAGCACGCTCTTTGCGGTCGCGCGCCGATTGGCTTTCGTCTCGCAGGAACTTATACGATTTCAAGCGCTGGACAGACACTGCGCCCTGCTCAACCGCCTGTAACACCGCGCATCCCGGTTCGCTTTCGTGCTTGCAATCAGCGAATTTGCACTGCGCCGCCAACTGCTCAATGTCAGGGAATGCCGCGCCAATGCCTTCTTCGGCCTCCCACATGCCCAGACCGCGCACGCCTGGCATGTCCACAATGAAGCCGCCGCCTGGCAATGCAATGATTTCGCGCGATACCGTGGTGTGACGCCCGCGGCGATCGTTTTCGCGCACGGCACCCGTTTCCTGCACGTCGCTTCCCGCCAGCGTGTTGACCAGGCTCGACTTCCCCGCGCCGCTCTTGCCAATAAGCACGGCGGTTGTCCCTGGGGCAATAAGCGCCCGCAGCTGGGAAAAACCGCCGCCGTCCACGCACGATAACGCAATGACCTGCACCGATTCTCCCGCGCAAAGCGCAACATCCTGGCAAACGCGGTCGATTTCCTGCTGATTTTGCGCCATATCGGCCTTCGTGAGCGCAACCACCACACGCGCACCCGTATCGTGCGCCAGCACCAACTCGCGCTCAAGGCGCTTCCTATTAAGCTCGGGAAGCGGCTGCGCAACAATAATCACTTCGAAGTTCGCGGCAAGTGTTTGCGAAATGGTGCGCTCGGCGGGATCACGCCGCACGAACGCATTTCGACGCGGAAGAATCTCCGCAATGATGGCTTTATCGTGGGTATCGGGCCATACCACACGCACATAATCGCCGATTACGGCGCGCAGATCGCTCTCTTTCACCAGCTCAGTTGCATGTTCGCAACGCACCCGCGCGCCGTTTTCAAGCTGAACTAAAGGGAAACCGCGATCGAGCTTCACCACGCGGCCACGCGCTTCGGCGACACCTTCGGCGGCGAATTGCTTGGCGACCGCCTGCTGGGTTGCAGCTCCTTCTGCACCTGCAACCTGCACTTTCGCCTCTGACGCATCCATGGCCTGCGGTACCTGTGCCCCCATCCCAACAACCTGCATTACGTTTTGCATTGCGTTTTCGGTCTGATTCATTGCCGCCTGTTCTTCTTCGCCCGCCATCTAGCGCGCCTTATCCGTTATGCGCTTGTGCACGAAAATGATCAAAAGCCCGGCAAGAACGGTGATAACACCGGGCAAGAACATTGTAATGTCGAAGGGCTCGTTCAACTGCGCGCCCTTTCGGACAATGGAAAGCGAGTCGGCATGGACGTCGCTCAAACCATCATGATCGGCACACGCCAAATGATACGTGCCACTCACCTGGACATATGTTCCGCGCACGTTGTATCGACCATACGTATCAATCGTATCTGCCAGAGAATTGGAGACGCAAACTTCAATCGAGGAAGGATTGTATTGCTCCGCGGCGCCCTTCTTCAGCGAATAGAGCGTAATCCAACTGCTGTCCGATCCAACGCCGGCACTCCTACGGTCTCCCACGACCTCGCCCGTTATCACTACCGTAGTATTGTCGTAGAAGACATCGGCAGCTGCCAACGTCTCGATAGACGTGTCGTACAGAAAAGAGCCGTCGGGAATCTGACGCTCGTCAACGTAATTGTGCGATTCGGGATTATCGCCTTCGCCTAAGTCCTCTGCCAAGGCACACACGGGAAACGCCAGCGCAAGAGCAAGTGACACCAAAGCAACTATCAGGCATTTTGCAAGTTTTTTCAAACCTGCAGTCCTTTCCCGAACTTGATTTTCTACCATCGCTGCACCTTGATCAACCTCGCGACGCACGCAGCAGTTTGTCCCTCGCATGCCCATTACGCACGAACCCTTCGACGGTGAGGAACAACCGAAACCACAATCTTTACCACCAAGGCAATCAATGTGATGAATTCAAGACGGCCCGCCCACATTTCCAGAATATAGACCATTTCCAACCACGTTGGCATACCTGGCCCAGCAATTCCCACAATTACGCCGCCGTTACTAGCCATGCAAACCGATTCGTAAATAGCTTGCAGTGCGTCATAACCCGCCGCAATACCCGCAAGCGCGCCAATCGTGTACGTCACAGCATATAACATGAAAATCGTCATGGCTTCCTCGGCGTTTTCCGAGGTCAAACGCTGACGCCCCAGGTGGTAGTAATCCACAATCACACGCGCGCTATCGGGGGAAAGAGTTTCCTTCACGCGCACCACAATAGCCTTGAAAATGAAGCCGATACGGCTGAGCTTGATACCGCCGGCGGTGCTTCCCGTGCCGCCTCCCACGCCCATGGCAATAGCCAAAAGCAGGAAGCATCCCGAGGTGAACACCGTAAGAATCTCGTTCGATGTAACGTTTTGGAAGCCCGTTGTAGTAAACGACGAGATAATCATGAACAGGCCGCGGCGCATCATCGTGGGCAAATTCGAGAAATTCGTGCTTGCCGCCATGGATGCCGCAAACACCGCCACCAGCACAATCAGCCACAAAACCATCGTTCTGATTTCCACGTCTTTGAAGAAGCTCTTCACGTGCCCATTCCAAACCTCCAGATGAAGCGTGAAATTAATGGCGCCGCACAACATGAGCAGCATGAGCACGCACTCTAGAATGAATGAGTGGTAATAATAGATGCTTTCGCTGGTGGGAGTGAAGCCGCCGGTCACGAAGCCGGAAAGCGAAATCCAGAACGCATGCAGAAGCGCGCGCAGCGGCTCCATACCCAAAAAAATACCGAGAACCGTGATGATTGCCGTTCCGATAAGCACAAACACCAAGGTCACTTTTGTAATAAGACGCGCGGTTTGCACAATGTTCGGAACCATGTGCTCCGAGCGCGCCTCGGCCGAATACAGGCTTGCACCGCCGCCCTTGCCGAAAATGCCCAGCGAAAGCGCCACCACAATCAAGCCCAAACCGCCCACGAAATGCATAAGGAAGCGGAACATGTTATCGGTGTATGACAAGTGATCCAGGTCGCAGATGATAGACGCACCCGTAGTGGTCAGACCCGATACCGCATCGAAAAGCGCATCGGCATACGAAGCAAAATGTCCCGAATAATACAGGGGAATGGTGGCAATGAACGCCAGCACAATCCAGACTAGGCCCGTTACCGCCAACGCCTGCTGACGCGACAAACGGCGCGGGTTCAAATAGAGCATACGCAGCGCCCCGCCAATGACCAAGCTCAGGCCGCCGGTAAACAGATAGCGCGAAGCCGGTTCCCATTCTTGCAGCACAAGCGCCATAAGAAACGGAATGAAATACATAACCGACGACACCATAATGAGCACACCCAAATAATGCCCAATAATGCGAACGTCTTGCAGAGAGAATCGCTGCCACATACTTATTTCGCCTCAACCATCTGCGCTTACACTAACACCAAGCGCACGGCAATGAAGGCAACCCACAGCACCACTAAAAGCGCCGCCAAAAACAGCATGACAATGCACACCCCTTCAGCAGGCTTGATGCGTTCAACGGCCATAGTATGTCGAGCTCTTCTTTTCATGGCACGTATTATAAGCGTTGCGCCTGCAAATGATGTCAAATTACCCCACCTTTTGTCAACAATCGCGCACGCGAGCGCAATAGCGCGAGGCAATCTTTGAAGTCCCTGCGCAACGGGCGTCAAGCAATCGCGCACCCACGAGTGCAGATGCGGGTACGTTCAGGCAAAAGCAATGCGAAGGCGCCAGCTAAAGATCGACCTCTTCCCAATTTTCAACGCGCAATCCAGGCACTCGCGTGAATTCATACACATTCGTCGTTATCAAAGTCGCATTATTGGCAGCGGCAATAGACGCAATCAATAAATCGTTGGGGTCGGTTTTCATTCCCTTGCGTTCAAGATACGCCCGGATTCCGCTATAAGCGCGAGCGCAATTGGAGTCGAAACCAATACGCTGAAATGGTTCCAAGAATTGCTCCACGCACAGTTTAGTTTTTCGTGGATGGCGACTCTTCTCGGCTCCCACCAGCAGTTCTGCCTCAACAATAAAGGGAATGCGAAACGATTCGGGACATGCCTGCTTCATAATCTCTGCCGTATAAGGAAGGCGTCCGCGCATCAATTCAATGCAAACGCATGGGTGAAAAAGACCCCGTCACTTTTTCACCTTGTTGACAAAAGGTGGGGTAATTTGTCAACAACAAGGACGCGCACCGGGGATTGCTCCCCAGCACGCGCCCTTGTTGCGCACTCCACCAGCATCACCGCAAACGCGAAAAAGGTGAAAAAGACCCCGTCACTTTTTCACCTGCTACGACAGCAAGCTATCGTAATCGATGGGCTCTTCAACGCGGCACTGGTAATCGCCCGTGTCATCAATGTCGAAGAACACATGAGATCCATCACGCAGCTCGCCCGTAACCGCTTTCGCAGCAATGCGGTCCACAATCTCCTTCTGGACCAGGCGCTTCAGCGGACGTGCACCATACATGGGGTCGAAGCCGTCGATTGCCAGCTGCTGCAACACGGCCGGCGTGACATCCAGCGTAATGCGGCGATCCGCCAAGCGCTTGCGCACGGCGTTGAGCTGCAGGTCAACGATAGGCTCCATGTTGGAAATGCTCAGCTCATGGAACGTGATCACTTCGTCGATACGGTTCAAGAACTCAGGACGGAACGTACCGCGCAGCGCGTCTTCCACCTTGCGCTGGAACTCCGCCATGCGCTTCGCCATGGCATCGGGGCTCAGCTTGGCCAAATCCTCCAGCGTCTCGCCTTCCTTTTCCTCGGAATGCATGAACTGGCTGCCAATGTTGCTGGTCATGATAATAACCGCGTTCTTGAAGCTCACCACGCGACCCTGACCATCGGTCAAGCGGCCATCGTCAAGCACCTGCAGCAAGATGTTGAACACATCCGGATGCGCCTTCTCAATCTCATCCAGCAAAATCACCGAATACGGCTTACGACGCACGGCCTCGGTAAGCTGACCGCCCTCGTCGTAACCCACGTATCCCGGAGGCGCACCAATCAAACGCTGCACGCTGAACTTCTCCATGTACTCGGACATATCGATACGCACCATATTGCGCTCGCTGTCGAACAAGTACTCGGCCAACGCCTTTGCAAGCTCGGTCTTGCCCACGCCCGTGGGGCCCAGGAACAAGAAGCTGCCAATGGGCTTGTTCGGGTCGGAAAGTCCGGCACGACTACGGCGAATTGCGCCTGCAACTGCACAAACAGCTTCATCCTGGCCAACAACGCGCTCATGCAGCTTGTCTTCCAAGTCGGCAAGCTTCTGCATTTCGCCCTGCATCATCTTCTGCACGGGAATACCCGTCCATGCGGAAACGACCTCGGCAATCTCGTCCTCGGACACTTCCTCTTTCAGGATGGCGCCGTCTTTCTGACGCTCGTTCAAAACGCTCTCGGCATCAGCCAGCTGCTTCTTCAAGCCAGGGATGCGCGCGTAACGAATCTCGGAAGCCAGCGACAAATCGCCTTCGCGCATGGCCTTTTCCTCTTCGTTTTGCGCCGCCTCCAAGTCTGCCTTGATAGACGCAACGTTCTCGATAACGTCCTTTTCGTTCTTCCATTCCGCCTTGCGCGCGTCCAGCAAATCTTTCGCGGTCGCAATCTCGCGACGCAGGTTCTTCAAACGCTCCTTGGACGCCTCGTCGGTTTCCTTCATAAGCGCCTGCTCTTCGATTTGCATCTGCGTGAGCTTGCGTTCGGCCAGGTCAACCTCTTCCGGCATGCTGTCAATCTCAATGCGCAAACGGCTTGCCGCCTCATCCATCAGGTCAATTGCCTTGTCGGGAAGGAAACGGTCGGTAATGTAGCGGTTCGAAAGCTCGGCAGCCGCCACAATCGCGCTATCCTTGATGCGCACGCCGTGATGGATTTCGTACTTCTCTTTCAGGCCACGCAAAATGGCGATGGTATCTTCCACGGTAGGCTCGCTGATGTACACCTTCTGGAAACGACGCTCCAACGCGGCATCTTTCTCGATGTACTTGCGGTACTCGTCAAGCGTTGTGGCGCCAATAGCATGAAGCTCGCCACGCGCCAGCGCCGGCTTAAGCATGTTACCCGCGTCCAAAGAGCTGTCGCCGCCTGCACCTGCACCAACAATGGTATGCAACTCATCAATGAACAGGATGATGCGGCCTTCGGACTGCTTCACTTCGCGCAAAACGCCCTTCAGACGATCCTCGAATTCGCCACGATACTTCGCGCCTGCCATCATTGCGCCTAAATCAAGCGAGATGATATCCTTGTCGCGCAACGTGGTGGGAACATCGCCCGCCACAATACGCTGTGCCAGACCCTCGACAATTGCCGTCTTGCCCGTGCCCGGCTCGCCAATAAGCACCGGGTTGTTCTTGGTACGGCGCGAAAGCACCTGAATGGTACGGCGAATCTCCTCGGAACGGCCAATCACCGGGTCAAGCTTGCCTTCGCGCGCCTGCTGCGTAAGGTTCTGACCGTACTTCTCCAGCGACTCGAACTCGGCTTTCTCCGTTTGATCGGTAACACGCGTGTCGCCACGGAGCTCCTCGTAGGCTGCCTCGATGTTCTTGCGCGTTACGCCCGCAGCGGTAAGCAAGCGACCTGCTGCCGTTTTATCTTCGGAAAGCGCAATAAGCAGATGCTCGGTAGTCGCGTAGCTATCGCCCAGCTTTTCGGCGGCCTTCACCGCGTTATCCAGCACCGTCATAAGCGCCTGACCAGGCACGCCCTGCATGCCCATGTAGCCACCGGACTGTTTGGGCATGCGAATGATCTCGTCGTCTACGTTCACCAAAAGCGAGGACGGATCGGCGCCAATGCGCTTGATGATGGCCGTAATGTTGTTCTCGCCGCGCGTCAGAAGCGCTTTGAGCATATGAATCGGCTCTGCCTGGGCGCTTTCTGCGTCCGAAGCAATGCCCATGGTCTCCTGCAGCGCTTCCTGCGCCGTTAGAGCCAGTTTCTGCAAATTACCCATGTTCATAAAGCTATCCTCCTATCAGGGAAAACGAAATGCTCCATAAAACTTCAGTTGCGCGGGCTGTGGGTTCGCGAAAAGACCGTTCAGCCATCAAATCCACCTTGCCCGCGCGAATGGTTCTAAGGCAAATAACGAATGATGGCCGTGTCGGACACCAGCGTGCTCACGGACTCACGCGTTTCCAGCTCGTGCACGCGGTCGGCCAGGCGACGAACGCGACGATGCAAGTCATCAATTTCCGTATCGCGGTCATCTAAACGTCCTTGCAAATCAAGGATGCGAATAACTCCTGCCAAGTTGATGCCTTCGCTGGTAAGCTCGTTGATAAATTCCAAGCGCTCAATGTCTGCTTGGGAGTACATACGCGTATTACCACTCGTGCGCTGGGGCGTGACCAGGCCTTTTTGCTCGTACGTACGCAACGTTTGAGGATGCACGCCGGCAAGCTCAGCGGCAACGCCAATCATGTAGACCGGTCTATTCCTGTCGTTTACTGCCATACTCGTACATCTTCCTTCGTTGCTGCCAAGTAATCTTCCATTGCCTTACGCTGCTCGTCGTTCAGTTTTTCCGGCAGCGTAATAATCAAGTGAATGCGCAAATCGCCTGAACCATTGCCCTTCATATGCGGTGCGCCCTTGCCTTTCACCAGCAGTTCCTGCCCCGATTGCGAACCAGCGGGAACCCTCACACGCACCTTTGCACCACCCGGTGTGGGCACCACAATGCTTGCGCCCAATGCTGCTTCGGCCGGCGAAATGGGCGTGTTCACAATCACGTCCGCGCCGTCGCGCTCGAAGTACGGATGCGGCTGAATGGCCAATGTCACCAGCAAATCGCCGTTGCCGCCCGGCCCCGGCATTCCCTTGCCGCGGTAGCGCAAGCGCTTGCCGTCGGTTACGCCGGCAGGAACCTTCACAACCATCGTCTGCTTCTCTTGCGAAACCGAGGTACGCAGCGTCACTTTCTTCTCGGCACCTGAAAACGCCTCGTCGAAGCTGATTTTTAGCGTAACGGTAATGTCTTTGCCCTTCTCGGGGGCACACGATCCACCGCCGCAGCCACCACCGCAGCCGCCTTGCTGTTGTGCGGCGCCGCCAAAACCGCCGAAGCCACCAAATCCGCTGAAGCCGGAGTACGCGTTTCCGCCAGCAGAACGACCACCCTGGCCAAAGTCCCAGTTCGTCCCAAAGGCGCCTTCGCCCTTGCGGATGCTGTCCAAAATCTCAGCCCAGCTGCCAAAGCCGCTGAAGGCATCGCCCACGCCACCGAATCCGCCAAAACCTGCGCCCGGAATCTGATTCTCGTTCGCGGTTCCGTACTGGTCGTACAGCTTGCGTTTCTTCTCGTCGCTTAGAACCTCGTACGCTTCGTTTACGTCCTTAAATTTCTCTTCATCGCCGCCCGCGTCGGGATGATACTCTCGCGCAAGCTTGCGATACGCCTTCTTGATCTGCTCAGGCGTGGCATCGCGCGCCACACCCAGCATCTTGTAATAGTCGGGAGTTGCGGCCATGTTATCCAATCTCCTAATAACAGGGGCGAGCATACACCGCTCGCCCCGTAAGTTTACGTTTATTCGTAGTGCTTTCGGGGCAAAAGCCCTGATAGAACATTACTCTTCTGCCTCGCGCTTCGGTCCGCCACTGGTGACAACCACCATAGCAGGACGCAGCACCTTCGTACCCATGCGGTACCCCTTTTGGAATACCTGCGCAACCGTTTCATCGGGAACGCTCGGGTCGGGAATCATCTGAACCGCCTGAGCCTCAAGCGCGTTAAACGCCTGGCCTTCGGGGTTCAAAACCTCAACGCCGCTCTTGCCCAAAGCGTCAATCAGCTTGTTCAGCACGGCCTTGGTGCCATCGAGCATACCCGCTTCGCCGTTGTTCGTACCGTAATCAATGGTGCGCTCAAAGTCGTCAAGAATCGGAATCATGTTGTCCACCAGCTTTTCGGTGGCACGCTTGCGATCCTCTTCGCGCTGTTCGTTCATACGACGACGATACGTATCCCATTCGGCGTGAAGGCGCAGATACTTCTCCTTCAGCTCTTCAATCTCGGCCTTTGCGGCTTCAAGATCGGAAACAGCCGACAGAACCTCTTCTGCTTCTTCCAAAACGGCTTCCTCATCGGTTGCAGCATTGTCGGTTGCCGCCGCCTCCGAGCCTTTCGACTCGGAGGTTTCCTGAGCGGCAGCGGTGCTGGGGTTAGGAGGGAATCCAGCATCACGCTGATCGGTATTTTCAACTTTTTCAGTCATAATCCATACACCTACCGTACAAGCTCTTATTTCTCGTCGTCGTCAACAACTTCGTAGTCGGCTTCAATGGGGCCGTCATCATTGCCGCCCTGAGCTGCGCCTGCAGCACCTGCAGCGCCGCCCTGCGCCTGCTCGGTGGAGTAAGCAACTTCAGCCAGCTTGTAACCAGCCTGCTGCAGCTTCTCCTGAGCAGCCTTGATTTCATCAAGGTCGGTGCCTTCCAGAGCCTTGCGCGCCTCGGCGATGGCATCCTGAGCATCCTTCTTGATGTCTTCAGGAAGCTTGTCGCCAATTTCGCTGATGGTCTGCTCGGTTGCGTTAGCCAAGCTGTCGCAGTTGTTGCGAACCTCAACCTCTTCCTTGCGCTTTGCGTCGGCTTCAGCGTTAGCCTCGGCGTCCTTCACCATGCGGTCAACTTCGTCATCGGACAAAGCCGTGGAGCCGCTAATGGTGATCTGCTGTTCCTTGCCCGTGCCCAAATCCTTAGCGGAAACGTTCACAATGCCGTTAGAGTCAATGTTGAACGTAACCTCAATCTGAGGAACGCCACGACGAGCAGCAGGAATGCCGGTCAGCTGGAAACGACCCAACGTCTTGTTGTCGGCAGCCATGGGACGCTCGCCCTGCAGAACGTGAATTTCAACTGCGGTCTGGTTATCGGCCGCGGTGGAGTAAATCTCCGTCTTACGTGCAGGAATGGTGGTGTTACGATCAATCATCTTGGTCATGACGCCGCCCAAAGTCTCAACGCCCAGGGAAAGCGGGGTAACGTCCAGAAGGACAATGCCTTCAACGTCGCCAGACAAAACGCCGCCCTGAACAGCCGCGCCCATTGCAACAACCTCATCGGGGTTCACGGACATGTTCGGCTTCTTGCCCGTCAAACGCTCAACAAGCTCCTGAACAGCAGGCATACGCGTGGAACCGCCAACCAGAATAACTTCGTCAAGCTCGCCAGCACGCATACCGGCATCCTTCAAGGCCTTCTCTACCGGAACCTTGCAGCGCTCCAGCAGGTCCTTGGTAATGCGCTCGAACTCAATGCGGGTCAGCGTGTAATCCAAGTGCTTCGGGCCCGTTGCATCCATAGTGATGTAAGGCAGGTTGATGTTGGTCTGGCTGGTTGCGGAAAGCTCCATCTTCGCGCGCTCGGAAGCTTCCTTCAAACGCTGCAGAGCCATGGGGTCCTTGCGCAGGTCAACACCCTGATCGCTTAGGAACTTGTCAGCAAGCCAATCGATGATGCGCTGATCCCAGTCATCGCCGCCCAAGTGGTTGTCGCCGTTGGTAGCCGCAACTTCGAAAACGCCATCGCCCAACTCAAGGATGGAAACGTCGAACGTACCGCCGCCCAAGTCGAAAACCAGAATCTTTTCGTCCTTGTTCACCTTGTCAAGGCCGTAAGCCAAGGCAGCAGCCGTCGGCTCGTTCACAATACGCAGAACTTCCAGGCCAGCAATCTTGCCAGCGTCCTTCGTTGCCTGACGCTGAGCGTCGTTGAAGTAAGCAGGAACGGTGATGACAGCCTGAGTGATGGTTTCGCCCAAACGCTTTTCAGCATCGTTCTTCATCTTCTGAAGCACCATTGCGGAAATCTCTTCAGGCGTGTATTCCTTGCCGTCAATGTCGATAACCGCACGGCCGCCCTTGCCGGAAACAACCTTGTAAGAAACGGTCTTCTGCTCTTCCTGAGTTTCGTTGTAGGAACGACCAATGAAACGCTTTACGGAAGAAACCGTGTTGTGAGGATTGGTAACCGCCTGGTTCTTTGCAGCCTTACCTACCACACGCTCGCCGTCTTTACGGAAGCCCTCAACAGAAGGGGTGGTACGATCGCCTTCCGCATTGACCAGGATTTCAGGCGTGCTGCCTTCCATAACTGCCATCGCGGAATTGGTAGTGCCCAAGTCAATACCGAGAATCTTTGCCATTGTTATCAGTCCTTTCACTGATGATTTTCTGTACCGTAAAGGCACAGTTCTTTTTTTGTTAGCGTCAATATAAAATCTTAGTCATGCACTGTCAAGTTTGTTTCTTTATCGCGTTTAAATTCTGTTACTTTCGGTTTATAAAATACTCGCGCGGGCAAATTTGGAACGAAGAGAAGCGGCGCAGAAAAGGGCTCGAGAAGGCACAGCGGATCGAACTCAAGAAGGAGCACACCCGAAAGTCGCTTGGAAAAGTTGCCGAAATGCGAAAAAATCCCTTGGAAAAGTTGCAGATTTCCAAAAAAGTCGTTTGGAAAAGTTTATAATTTACGAAAAAGTCCCTTGAAAAAGTTTATCGTACCAGGTAGAAAGCTAATGATATGTTAAAGAGAAAAATCGTAGATCAACTCTTGGCATGGAAAGCCGACCCCAACCATAAACCGGTAATTATAAAGGGGTGCAGACAGTGCGGAAAGACATTCGCCGCATTGCACTTCGCTCAAGAAAATTACTGCAGCGTTGTTTACATCAATTTCTTTGAAAACCCCGGAGCGAAAGATATTTTCGCAGGATCACTGAATGTAGACCAAATCACCATGATGGCCTCTGCGTATCTTGGTGCCTCAACGCGCTTCGTACCAGGAGAAACGGTCCTAATTCTTGATGAAATACAAGAATGCCCGCAAGCGCGCACAGCTCTCAAATTCTTCAGCCTTGATGGACGCTATGATGTCATTGGCACGGGATCGCTCCTTGGAGTGGCTGGCTACGGTAAAGAGCCAGCCTCTGTTCCCGTGGGCTATGAAACACTTATAAACATGCATCCGCTGGACTTTGAAGAGTTTTGCTGGGCAAACGATATATCCGATTCAATGATTGAGATGCTTCGTTCCCATCTCGAAGCCGAAACGCCGGTTCCGCCGGCTTTGCATTCCCGTATGCGCTCGCTGCTACTGGAATATACCGTGGTAGGCGGCATGCCCGAGGCCGTTCAGTCATTCGTGGACAATCGCGATATGGCAAGCGTGTTGCGCATTCAGCGCGATATCGTACGCGCTTACGAAGATGACATGGTGAAATACGCCCCAGCAGTAGACAAGCCGCTCATCAAGCAATGCTTCCAGTCAATCCCAAGGCAACTGGCCAAAGAAAACAAGAAATTCCAGTATTCGCTCGCAAAAAAGGGATCAACCGCCGCACGCTTCGCAGGCAGCCTTCAATGGATTGAGGATGCGGGCATAATCACCCGATGCAACAACCTGTCCATTACCGAGCTTCCCTTGGACGGCAATGCAATAGACGACCAGTTCAAGATATACATGGCAGATACCGGCCTGTTCGTGAGCATGCTTGAAGAGGGAACCCAGTTCGATATTCTTAACGGCAATCTTTTTGGTTACAAAGGCGGCATCTTCGAGAACCTTATCGCAGACGTCTTCTCAAAAATGGACAGAAAGCTCTATTACTTCAGAAAGGATTCTGGTCTTGAGCTTGACTTCGTGATTCGCTACAAGGGAAGGTGCGTGCCGGTCGAAGTAAAAGCAAGCGATGGCAATGCGAAAAGCGTAAAAACCGTCCTCAAGCACCCCGAAAAATATCACGTAGAATCGGCTATAAAGCTTGCCGACCTGAATATCGGTCGCACAGGAGAAATACTGACACTGCCGCATTACCTGGCATTTCTTCTTACGCAACGATAAGCAATCGGCAGCAGCCCATAGAGCGAGCAATCGGTCACCCGCAGAAGCGCCGCGAAAGCACCACGAAAAAGAAAATCCCCTGAGCTTGTCAGGGGATTTATTGTTTTGAGCTTTGCTCGTTGTTGTTGATGGCATATGCACGAAGCCGGCCGACGTTCCATCGGCGCCTTCTGCTTCTCATGCATCAATGCCGACAGCGCGGGAATTAATCCTCGGCTACGTCGGTGATAGCGCCCATGGGGCACTCTTCTACGCAGTCACCGCAGGCAACGCAAGCGTCTTCGTTCTCAACCTCAACCGTACCGCCCGTTACTTCAAGAACGCCATTCGGGCATGCGTCAACGCAAATACCGCATCCAATGCACTCATCAGCATCAATAATAGGATGTGCCATGAAGACCTCTCTCTCATAAATCCATCCATGTTTTAAACTTCTTCGGGGCAAAACCGCAATGCTGCACAAAATACCAAACACGCCCTTTTTTGCAAGCGTATTACAGCATTTATGCAAAGTTTCAGAGGAACGGTTACTTTTAGCAAATGCGAGGAAGCTGTTCGCCCACCAACATGTCAAGAACGCGGGTGCTGCCAAACGCGGTGCGCAGGAAAACCTTGTTGCCACGGCCTTCCGTTGACGGCGTGACCTCACCGATGATGGCAGCATTTTCGCCATACGTGCTGGCATGCATGGCATCCAGGGCCGCTTGCGCCTGAGCTGCGGGAACAACGCACACCATCTTGCCCTCGTTGGCGACCTGCATCACATCGTAACCAAGCATCTCGCACGCGCCACGCACGGCATCAAGCACGGGCACGGCGGACTCATCAATGGTTATGTCCACGCTTGCCTGCGCCGCCAGCTCGTTGAGCGTGGAAGCCAGACCGCCACGCGTAGGATCGCGGAAGCAGCGCACATCGGGTGCCGCTTCAACCACATTCGCAATAAGGTGGTTCAGCGGTGCCGCGTCGCTTTTCACATCGGCGAAGAAGCTCAGCGATTCACGCTGGCTCATAATAGTGATGCCGTGATCGCCCATAGTGCCTGTGACCAGGACCTTGTCGCCTGGCTGGCAGTATTGGCCACCCAGGTTCACGCCTTCGCGCAGCACGCCCACGCCACTCGTATTGATGAACACGCCATCGCCGTGACCACGGTTGACCACTTTCGTATCGCCCGTGACAATGCGAACGCCAGCTTCTTTCGCGGCTTGTGCCATAGAGGCGCAAATGCGCTTCAAATCGGCAATGGGATACCCCTCTTCAAGGATAAAACCGCAGCTCAGATAAAGAGGCGTAGCGCCACTTGTCGCCACGTCGTTCACTGTGCCGCACACCGCCAAGCGGCCAATATCGCCGCCGGGGAAGAAATGGGGCGTGACCACAAAGCTATCGGTAGAGAAGGATAAACGGCTGCCTTCGGGCACGCTTAGCACCGCAGCGTCGTTTCCCGCGAGCAGCTCTTCTCCTGCATATGCCTGGAAAAACACCTCGTCAATGATGTGTTTCATCATGGAGCCGCCGCTTCCGTGGCCCAGCATGACTTTCTCGTCCATAGAAAACTCCTTTTACCTGCAGGCTCGCAGGCTTTATTCGCGGATCGTCAAGCTAAAATGCGCGCTCAAAAGCGCCCGCCAGAATACTGGCAGGTCAGCATGATACACCGTAGGCGCGGCGGGTGCCACGGACATACTGTAGCAGGTGCAGGAGGCACGGCGGACGCAGCCGAAAGCCGGCATATTAGCGAAGACGGCGCAGGCACGCAGCCCGGCTGCCTTTAGCGTGCACACGTGACCGCATTCGCAGATGCACACGCACCCGCGGACGAAACCGCGGACGCGCCCGCAGTGCAGCCGACGCTACATGTGCTCGTCGATTTTCGTGACAACCAAGCGACCGTTTTTCACGCCTTTGCAGCCCAGAATCATGTCGGCAATCTCTTGGACCAGCGCCATCTTCCCTTTCAGGATGATGACTTCCAAGCAAAAATGAGCGTCCAAATGCACATGCATCGTGGAAATAACGGCATCGCAATGATGGTGCTGGATGCTGTGCAGTTTTTCCTGTAGGTCATTCGCGTGGTGGTCGTAAGCGATAGTCAGCGACCCGAAAACCATAGAATCGGGCGTCGCGCACTCTTCTTCAATAAGGGCATCGCGCACCAAGTCGCGCACGGCTTCGCTACGATTTTTCGCCACACCGCGGCGTTCTACCAGGTCATCGAAACGCTCAAGCAGGTCAACCGGCATTGCCACCGAAAAACGCGCAAGTTCGGGCGCCATTTAGACCAGGCTCACTTTCACGCCGCTGGCGTCTTCTGCGTCTTCTTCCAGCAGATCTTTTGCCTCGTCAAGCATAGCCAGTGCCTCGTCAAGCAGCGCCTGAGCTTCGTGCATCTTGTGATGCGCTTTCTCGAAACCGGCATCTTCCGCCTGATGAGCAAGCCTATGCGTCCAACGACGCTCCAACTTGATGTGATCGCTGATTTGCTCGATCATCTGATCGAATTGACCGATGTTTACACCGTTTGTGCACATGGGAACCCTCTTTCTTTTTGCGAACGCCGCCGGAGACTGCGCCCTCGCGGCCCTTTTCACACCTTGCGCGGTAATGTGCAATTTCGCATTGTACCGTTCTTTTATTGCGCAGAGGAAACGCGCGGCCCAAGCGCAGGAGAAAATCCGTGATTTTGCGCTCTTGACCTTGCCGTTCCTATCTGGTGCTATTATTAATCATACATTTGAATTTGCAACAGGTTTATCAGGGGTCGGTGTGAATTTTTCCGCTAAAAGTAATATGTATTCCGTCGCGCGCGAAGCCGTGCTCGATCGTTACGCGCGCCATGTGGAGCTCGCGGGCGGCAGCGCCGATGCCTTCACGCCCCTGTTTTGCGTTGTTTCGCAAGCGCCCCTGGGCGAAAACGCGAAGAAAGCGCTTGCGAGCTCTGCCCAAGCACTTGGATACGGCGCGCAAGGATACTTTTTTGTGGTAATTGCACCCCATGACTGTGACGCGCTGGACGCTAAGCAGCTTTTTTCGCTTATCGAAGGAATTGATCCTCTTGCGCTTGTCGCAGCCGACAAAGATGCGGTACGCGCGCTGGAACAGGGCTATCGCGTTGCGCAAGAAGCGATTTATCGCGGTCAAGACGCAAAAGAACTGCATCGTTTTCAGCTTTCGCCGAACGCATATACGCGCATCTTGGGACGCGATGCGGTAACGTTTTCCTCGTTTGAGGCGATGCTTGCCAAACCCGATTTGAAGCAAAAGGCTTGGGCACTGCTGAAAAAGCTCCCGAAACGCGCGTAACAGTTCGCCTCTAGCCTCAAGCGTACAAACAGCTTCGTTCGTCCCGTGGATTTAGCGGGCAATTGTTGACAAAAGGTGGGGTAATTTGACAACATCGCACGATACGCGGACGGAAGGAGTGGGATCATGGGCTTTGATTGGGAAGTTTTGCAGGCAATCCAGGATTACGTGACCTGCACGTTCTTGGATGTTGTCATGCCCATCATCACTATGCTGGGAAATGCCGGCGCAATCTGGATCGTTGCCGCAATCGCCTTGCTCTGCAGCAAAAAATATCGCATGTACGGCATTGTCCTTTTAGGATGCCTGGCTGTTGGCGCGCTTATCGGAAACGGCCTGATCAAGAATTTCGTAATGCGACCGCGCCCGTGCTGGCTTGATGAAAGCGTTGCAATGCTCATAGCAACACCGGGCGATTACTCGTTTCCTTCGGGCCACACCATGGCTTCCGTTATTGGCGCCACCATTCTTACCGCAGCAAATCGAAAGTTTGGCCTGATAGCAATCCCGCTTGCCGTGCTCATTGCGTTCTCGCGCATGTATCTGTACGTCCACTTCCCCAGCGACATTCTGGGCGGCTTTGTTTTGGGACTTGCCATAAGCGCCGCCGGGCTTTGGATCTCTCGCCGTTATCGTGCCCGATACTCGGCGTAGCAGGCGAAATCAATACGCGAAAGCGGAAAAGCGACCGACACGCGAAAACAGCCGGCCGCCGCACTAATCTTGCCGCTGCATCTTACGATGCATCTTATATCTTGTCGGCAATTTGGCGCGCCACATACACGCCACTGGCCGACGCATGCGAAAGCGAATGCGTAATGCCGCTTCCGTCGCCAATGATGTATAGCCCCTCGTGACACGTCATAAGGTTGTGGTCAAGCTGCACTTCCATATTGTAGAACTTCACTTCCACACCGTAGAGCAACGTGTCATCGCTTGCGGTGCCGGGTGCAATTTTATCCAGCGCGTAAATCATCTCGATAATGCCATCTAGAATTCGCTTCGGCAGTACCAGGCTCAAATCGCCCGCCGCAGCATTCAGCGTGGGGATGGTGAAGGATTCGGCGATGCGCTCTTCGGTGCTTCGGCGTCCTCTGATCAGGTCGCCAAAACGTTGGATAATCACGCCACCGCCCAACATGTTGCTCAGCTTCGCAATGCTTTCGCCATAGCCATTGGAATCTTTGAACGGCTCAGAAAAATGCTTCGCAACCAACAGCGCAAAGTTCGTGTTCTCGGTTTGCTTCGCTGGGTCCTCGTAGCTGTGTCCGTTGACGGTAACAATGCCGTTCGTGTTCTCGTTGACCACTTCGCCTTTAGGATTCATGCAGAAGGTGCGTACCAGATCCTCGTATTTCGAGGTGCGATACACAATCTTACTTTCGTACAGCTCATCGGTAAGATGGGCGAAGATTCCCGCCGGCAGCTCCACGCGCACGCCAATGTCCACACGATTGGAGTTTGTGTTGATATTCAGGTCACGGCACACCTGCTCCATCCACTTGCTGCCACTTCGACCTGCGGAAATAATGCATTCTTTACCTTCGTAGGCAGTATCCCCGTGGTAGATGCGGTAGCTGTTGTCCAGCTTTTCCACGCGGTCAATGAAGCAATTGAAGTGGAACTCGACCTTATTCTTCAAGTGGTCGTACAAATGCTTCAAAACAATGTAATTGATATCGGTTCCCAAATGACGAACGGAAGCGTCCAGCAAGTGCAACCCGTTTTGCATGCAGCTGGTTTTCAAGTTGGAGCCGGCGGTCGAGTACAACTTGGTTCCTTCACCGCCGAACGCCAGATTGATCTTATCAACGTACTCCATGAGCTCAAGCGCAGGCTTTTTCCCAATGTATTCGTACAGCGTGCCGCCGAAATCGTTCGTAATATTGTATTTGCCATCGGAGAAGGCGCCCGCGCCGCCAAAACCACTCATGATCGAGCAGTATTTGCAGCGAATGCAAGATTTGATCTTATCGCCATCAATGGGGCAATGACGTTTCTCCAGCTCATTACCCATTTCGAAAAGAGCAATACTCAGGTCGGGCCGCTTCTCCAGCAGCTCATAAGCGGTAAAGATTCCTCCGGGCCCTGCGCCCACAATCAGTACGTCATACATTTCAGCACCTTCTTCTGCGCTTTCGCTTCCAGCCGTGCGACGCATTACGCTTTTTAACATTCGACTCTTCGAACTAGGGAAGCGCTGATTAACTGAGGTTTCTATCTCCCCGATGCGCCTTCCCGCCGTTTTTTCGCGATTCCCGGCCGC
>CAKUFS010000031.1 GCA_934648845.1 uncultured Eggerthellaceae bacterium | reverse complement strand
GGAAGATGCAGCTCATGGGACACCGCCAATGCAATGCCGCCTTTTGCTGTGCCATCAAGCTTGGTCATGATAACACCGTCCAGCGTGAGTGCCTTATGGAACTCGCGTGCTTGCGAAAGGCCATTTTGACCCGTAGTGGAATCAATGACCAGCACCGTGTAAACAGGCAGTTTTGAGCGCTTGCGCACCACCGAAACAACTTTCTGCAGCTCGCGCATAAGATCCGATGAAGTATGCAAGCGGCCCGCCGTATCGATAAGGACTAAATCGGAGTCTTCGCGTTCGGCGCGTTCGATGGTGTCATAGCACACGCTTGCCGGGTCACTGCCACGTTCGCGCATGCAAATGGGCACGTCAGCGCGACGCGCCCACACTTCCAGCTGCTCAATAGCCGCAGCCCGGAACGTATCAGCACTGCCCAGCAACACGCTGCGCCCTTGCTCGGTAGCCTGCTTTGCCAGCTTGCCCACCGTAGTGGTTTTGCCCGATCCGTTCACGCCCACGAAAAGGATAACCGCGGGTTGTGCGCCAAAAATATCCTTTTCGTCCTGCACGAAGAAATCGGCCATTTGCTCTTCCAAAAGGGAAAGAACCGACATCGCATCGGGAAGCGCCAAACGCGTGGCGCGGTCACGCAAGTTTTCCACAATCTGGCTGGAAGCAGCGCCGCCCACATCTGCCAAAATGAGAACTTCTTCCAAATCGTCCCAAAAGTCATCGTCAAGCTTGGGGCCGCGCTGAAGCAAAACATTCATCTGCTCTTTGAACTTTGTGCGCGAACGCTCCAAACCCTCACTCAAACGGTCAAAAAAGCCCATTTGCGCTGTTCCTTCCTATCATTTTGCGATTGCGCGAAACCAAGCGCAAATCGCAGCAAATCTGGCTACTCCGCATATTGAAGCGCGTGCTCCAATCGCTGGCTGATAACTTTCGTCACGCCATCGGCTTGCATGGACACGCCGAACAAAACGTCCGCCATTTCCATAGTACGACGCTGATGCGTAATCATGATGAGCTGGGTTGATTCACGCAGCTTATTGAGATACGCAATCAAACGGCGCAAGTTAGTATCATCTAACGCCGCCTCCACTTCGTCAAGAATATAGAATGGCGTGTTACGAATACGGTACACAGCGAACAGCAGCGCTAAAGCAACCAGAGATTTCTCGCCGCCGGACATAAGCGACATCTTGGAAATCTTCTTGCCGCGCGGTTGCGCCACAACTTCCACACCCGTATGCTCCATATCCTGAGGGTCAACAAGCAGCAATTCAGCCGTTCCGCCAGGGAAAAGATCGGCGAAAATCACTTTGAAATTCTCATTTGCAACCGCAAACGTACGCGCGAAATCATCTTTCATGCGCTCGTCAATAACATCGTTGATCTTGCGTAGAGCCGTACGTGCACTACGCAAGTCAGCAAGCTGCGAAGAAAGATAGTCGTAGCGAACTTTCAACTCATCGTATTCGGCAGCAGCATCGGGATTGATGTTTCCCATGTTCGTGATACGGCGCTTCAAAGCGAACACTTCTTGCTCAATCTGACCACGATCTTCCAGCGACGGAAGCTCAAGAGCCTGTTCAAGCGGCAAATCGTATTCTTTCGCAATCAGGGACACACTGGACTCCACTTGGATCTCAAGGCGCCCCTTCTCAATGCGCACTTGTCCCAGCTCTTCATTTACCTGCTCGTAAGCCGCACGCGCTTCGCGCAGCGCCGTTGCCGCTTCATCGGCCTGCTGACGCGTTCCAGCCGCCGCATGCTGCTTTTCCTCGGATGCATCCTCAAGCGCGCGAGCACGAGCGCGCGCCGACTCGCCCAACACGTTCAGCGTAGCGATAAGCGGCACCGCACGACGCACGATGCGCTTCTGCACGGCAAGCGACGCGCATGCTTTCTTATCCGACTCCGCAAGCTTTTCAAGCTCTTCCGCGCGCGTTTGCAAAACACGGCGCAGATACACTTCACGCTCTGAGAGCATGGCTTCTTTCAACTTGGCATCCGCTAGATCATGAGCTAACTGCGCTTCTTTTGTGCGTGCCGGCGCAACGGCATCTTGGCTCTGCGTTACCAAAAGCTTTTCCTGCGCCGCTTTTTCAGACGCAGCTTGCAGCAACTCCTGAAATTCCTGGACTTGGGGTGTGGCCTGATCAATTGTGCGCTGAACGTCTTTGCGCTGACGCTGCGCGCTTTCTAGTTCGTTTTTCGCCTGATCAAGACGCTTCTTCGCAAGCATTTGCTCGTTTTTCGCAGATGAAACCATGCCGCGCACCTGCGCAAGTTGCTGACCTTTTTCAAGCAGGGCATCTTGGAGCTTCTTCACCGCATCGGCAGCCGTCTGTGCAGCCTGCGCACACCCGTCAAGCTCAAGGGAGCTCTTGCGGTGCGATTCGCGCAAAGCTTCAAGCCTGCGAGAACGAGCCAGGGCACCTTCGGTCTCGTTTTCAGCCGTTTTTCCTAGAACAACGCGTCCATCAGGAAAAACAATATCGCCCTGCAAGGTGGCAGCACAAAGGGGCGCTTTCGCCACTCCGTGCAGTTCAAGCGCATCCGCCAAGTCTTTGCACACCACCACATTGCCCAGCAGCGCACGCGTTGCCTCTTGCGCCGCCGGCGCAGACGTTACGTGATTGATAAGAAGCTCACGGTTGCTCACTTGAAGAAGCACGGAGTCAACAGCAGATACACCAAAACGAGCGCTGTCGTTGCGCAAAAGCAGCGTGACCAACCCTGAAAGACTCTTGCTACCCATCTCGCGCGCCACATTCGCGGCGGACGCCCCATCTTTTACCAAAAGCGCCGAAACATCCGCATCCAGCAGGCGCTCAACAAGCAAGTCAAAACCCGGCTCAACTTTAATTTCATGAAGAAGCGGAGAAACATCCAGGCGCTGCTTTTGCTGATCGTCCTCAAGCCAAGCGCGGGCAGCAGAAGCCTGCGCAAGGCTCTCCCGCTCAAGTTGCTCAAGAGCAATCATCTGAGCAGCAAGCTGACGCTCTTCGCGAATCGCAGCATCATGGGCGCTTTTTGCTTGTTTCTCAGACTCCTTCGCCTGATTGAACGCAATACGTGCTTCATCTTGCTCGCGCGTTGCCGCCGCAAGCTGCTCATCAAGCACACTTCCTTGTTCCAAGGAAGCGTTATAAGCCTGTGTGGCCTGGTCAAACGCTTCCTGCAAGCCATCCATGCGCTCATCGAACAAGCTCGCACGACTTTGCGCCATGTCAAGCTTTTCCTTTGTACGCGTGTAATTGTTGCGAATCGTCTGCTCTTCTTTTTCCGCTTCGCGGCGCAAACTCTGATGCGAGAACACATCGCGCTCCAGTGCGGAAAGTTGCAAAGCAGCTGCAGAATGTTCGCGCTCAAGTGCGTCCACGCGTGAATGAGCGGCGGCAAGCTTCTCCTGCAGTTCGGAAAGCTCCTGCTCAAAACCCTGATTCTCAACGGAGAGCGTTTTGACACGCTGATCGTTTGATTCCATAAGCGCTTCCAGCTCACTTGAGCGAACGCGGGCGCTGCGCAGTTTTTCCTGGAACAATATGACTTGGGAATCCAGGCGCTCAACTTGCTCGGACACTGCACGATGCTGGCGCGCAAGCTCCGTCAAGCTCTCGCTTCCATTCCGGATAAGCCCCTGAATGCGCTCGGATTCCGCTTCCGCTTGGCCAATGCCAGCACGGCGCTGCTCCGAAAGCTCCTCCAACGAAGCAATTTGCGCGCAAATATCGTTCCATTTTCCCTGCAAAACACGCACATCATCGACCGCAAGGCTCAAGCTGAGCTGCGTGAGCTGGGCAGAGAGATCTTGATACGTAGCCGCTTTCTTCGCTTTGCGCTCAAGCGGACCCAACTGGCGCGAAACTTCGTTCACGATATCCTGAACGCGCTCAAGATGCTGTTCCATTTGCTCAATGCGGCGCTCGCTTTTCAGCTTGCGCTGCTTGTGCTTCAAAACGCCTGCGGCCTCTTCAATAAGGGCACGACGATCTTCGGGCTTCGATTGCAGAATAGAGTCGAGATTGCCCTGAGAAATAATGGAATACGTTCCCGTGCCCAAACCGGAGTCATGAAGGATGTCCAAAACATCCATGCGACGCGCTGCCGAACCATTGATCAGGTACTCGCTTTCGCCGCTGCGATACATGCGACGCGTGACTGAAACTTCCGTATAATCCACGGGAAGCGACCCGTCGGAGTTATCCAGTACCAGATCAACTTCAGCAACACCAACCGACTTGCGCGCCGACGACCCCGCAAAAATCACGTCTTCCATGACTTGGCCGCGCAGGTTCTTGGCGTTTCGCTCGCCCAGAACCCACAAAACGGAGTCAGAGATATTCGATTTACCCGAACCGTTCGGACCCACAATGGCCGTAACGCCCGGCTCAAGCGACAGCACGCTACGATCGGCAAACGATTTGAAACCCTTAAGCGAAAGCGACTTCAAGTACATGGGCGCTACCCTTGGGTTTGCGTGGTATCGGTAGAAGAATTGCCCTGCTTGCGCGCTTGCCTTTCCGCCTTCGCCTTCGCGGCGGCAGCTTGCCTTTCCGCCTTCGCCCTCGCAGCAGCGGCCTGCTTATCAGCCTTCGCCCTCGCAGCAGCAGCCTGTTTCTCGGCTTTTTCCTCGGGCGTTAACCCCAGTCCGAAAAACTCGCCCAAACGCTCAAGCGTGGTACGCGCAGCCTGGCTCTCGGCCTCTTTCTTCGTGCGACCCGTGCCTTGCGCAAGGCCCTTGTCACCTGCGAAAACCTGTGCGACAAACGTGCGGTCATGCGGCGGACCCTGCGTGTCGATAAGCTTATACGTGGGCGTGATGCCATCTTCCTGCAGTTTTTCCTGCAACGCGCTCTTGGGATTTTCCGGCTCGCGCGCCATATCAATGCTCATACGCGGAATAAGCGTACGCTTTACAAACGTCACTGCAGCGTCCAAGCCGCCATCAAGATACAACGCAGCAACCGTCGCTTCGTACACGTTCTCAAGCGCGGAATGAAGACCGCGACGCCCCGTGCCCGCTTCCGACAAGCCAAACACAATGCAATCGGCAAAGCCAAGATGCGAAGCAACATCCGACAAGCTTGAGCCGGAAACAAGCGCCACTTTAATGCGCGTCAAGCCGCCCTCGTCGATCTCGTGATACTCATGGAATGCCAGCGTGGCAACAATGGCGCCCAAAATGCTATCGCCTAAAAACTCCAGGCGCTCGTAAGAATATTTTACCGAGCGACCTTCGGTAGCGGAAGGATGCGTGATAGCAGCCAGCAACAGCGATTCGCTGTTGAAACGATACTGCAGGATATCCTGCATGGCATCAAGCTTCTCACGCTGCTCACTGGTGATATTCAATAACTCGGGGACATCACTCATGAGACGCCTCCGAAGATGTTTCCTGCGCTGCCTCCTGGGACGCCTCAAGCGCTTTTTGCTCGGCAGCCCACTGCGCAACACGCTCAATCAAGCCCGAACGCACCACTTGCACGGAAGCATCGATGCCGTTTTGAATGCCCAGCTCAGACGCAGAACCGTGGCCGATAATGCAAGCGCCTTTCACTCCTAGAAGCGGAGCTCCGCCAAACATGTCAGGATCAATGGAGTCCTTCAGAGCCTTAAAGCCGCTCAAAAGCGCCAAAGAACCCAGCTTAGATGCCGCGTTCTTCGTCATAACGCCCTTAACAGCCTTGAACAGCTGCTTCGCCGTGCCTTCGATGGTCTTCAAGCAAACGTTACCTGTGAAGCCATCGCAAACATATACGTCGAATTTCGCCGCCATGATGTCGCCACCTTCGGCGTTGCCGGCAAAGTTCGGAATCTTCTGCTTGAGCAGTTGGTGGCACTCCTGAATGAACAGGGAGCCCTTTGTTTCCTCTTCACCAATGCTCAAAAGCGCCACGCGCGGATTCTCAATGTGCAAAAGGTACTCCGCAAAAACCGATGCCATTTGCGCGAACTGCACAAGATACGCGGGCTTGCAATCGGCGTTTGCGCCCACATCGCACATCAAAACCGGGCGAACAGGCGAAGGAATCACCGTAGCAAGCGCAGGGCGCGCAATGCCCTTGATGCGCCCCATAATCAGCGTTGCGGCAGCAAGACAAGCGCCCGTAGAACCTGCGGAATAAAAGCCTTGCGCGCGCCCTTCTTTGACCAGACGGCATGCCACGCTAATGGATGAATTTTTCTTCTTGCGCACTGCCTCGGCGGGATGCTCCGCCATGCCAATGACTTCCGTTGCCACCGCGGCTTCGCAACGATCATGATTCGCAGCGAACGGCTCAACAACATCGGCCGGGCCGCACAAGATAACATGCAAGTTCGGATCTTTTTCCAGTGCTGCCGCACAACCTGCAAGTACTACCGAAGGAGCATTGTCGCCGCCCATAGCGTCAACGGCAATGGTGATGGATTCTGTCACGTGAGTTCTCCTTAAAAACGAACCGTCCCAAGACGGAAAAAGCTGCCCTTCTCTAAGAGAACGCAGCAGCATTTGCCGACTCCACTATTTGATGATTATAGGAGATTTATTGGCATACCGAATACATGCAAAGCGCAAATCAACGGCATTGTCATAAATTCGTTATGCATCGTATGTAACAAAAGCCTCCCCTCTCGCAACGAGAAGGAAGGCCCTTGACACCTCTTTAGTTCAAAGCTTACTCAGCTTCGATGACCTCACGGTTCTTGTAGAAACCGCAGCTCGGGCATACGCGATGCGGAAGCTTCACTTCGCCGCACTGAGGGCAAACGGTGCGAGCAGGAGCGCTGATGCGATCGTTAGCGCTACGACGAGTATGAGTGCTGGCGCGGCCAGTTCGTTGCTTAGGTACTGCCATGACCTATTCTCCTTCTTTAACAAACCGAGGTTTTGCAGAACCCCGAATAACTGTTGATAAACACGCGAAACGGTATTCTAGCAAAAACCTTTTATCAGTTCAAGTGCCATTTTCCGTGTAACGCAAAAATCACTCTTCTTCAATAACAAGACCCTGCAGCGCGGCAAACGGGCTATTCGGATTCACGTCGCTTTCATGCTGACATCCACAAGGACCTTCGTTCAGGTTCGCACCGCACGTAGTGCACAAGCCCTTGCAATCATCGGTGCACAACGGAATAATCGGAACATCCAAAACAATGGCCGCCTGGATAAGGGGCATCAAATCAATGATATGATCATCGGGAAGAACGTCAAATTCGTCTTCTTCCTTATCTTCCTTGCTCACCTCATCGGCGTTCAGGAAGAAATAACCCTCTATCTCGCCAAACAGCGGCACGCCGGCTGGCTCGCCGCAACGGGCGCACGCGGTTTCCGCCGAAACTTCGCACGTACCTTCCAAAAGCAGCGCCTCACCGGTGTTCGTTACGTCAACATCCCAGGTAAGAGGCTCGTTGAACGTATACAAATCGGGTCCGAACTTCATAACGGGAAGAACTACTTCGCCCTGGAAATGAGCGCTTTCCGCCGGCAAGAACAGCTCGGAGGCAACATGAATGCGCGCCGTGCCCTGGTCTTGTACGGCTTGCGTGGTATCCATGGCTATCGAACCTGCGTCGTGGGCGTGTTCATGCGCTCACGGCAACGACGAACATTATTCAAAACGGTGTCCAGACTCTGTTCAACGTGGTTGAACACGTCTTCGGCATATGCCTGTGCACCTGCACGCGTCTGATAATCGAACTCACGCGCATCGGCAACCAACTTATCTGCCTGCTGATGCGCAATACGCACCACTTCAGTATCGCTGGAAATGGTCATGACTTCACGCTGAGCATCGCTTACCATGCGGTTTGCTTCCGCCTCGGCATCGTCCAGCAAGTTCTGGCGCTCGCGCACAATGGCACGCGCCTGGGCAAACTCGCCCGGGAACCTATCGCGAATCTCATCGATAATATCAAGAGCCTCGCCCACGTCTACCTGACGCAAGTTGTTCTTACCAAAAACAGGCTTGGCATCCTCCAAAAGAATGGAAAGATCCTCAAGCAGTTCAAGGACGCTCGATTCATCCATGATGGGCCTTTCTCGTATCAAGCAAAAGGGCATGCGCCCCCACTTATCCATAATCCTTCAGATTTTACCACGAGAAGGGTAAAAAAGGAAAATTAACCGCTCCGCACCGCAAAGCAGCACGTAATGTTTACAAATTATGAAAATTACGGTGCGAAACGAGAGCTTTTAGGCGAATTTTGCCTTCAGCGCATCGTTTACACACGAAGGCACGAATTGCGCAACATCGCCCTTGAAGCTTGCAATTTCGCGCACAACCGAGGACGAAAGGTACATGTACTCGGGCGAAGACATGATGAAAATGGTCTCCAAGTGCGGATCAAGCTGGTAGTTCAGCGCTGTCTGCTGGAACTCGTATTCAAAGTCGGTAATGGCGCGCAAGCCTTTTACCGCAACGTGAGCATCCATTTCGCGCGCGAAATCAACAAGCAGCCCGCAGAATGGCTCCACGCGAACGTTCGGCATGCCCTTAAGCGCTTCTCGCGCCAACACGACGCGCTCATCAAGCGAAAACAAAGGCTGCTTCTTGGGCGAAGCGGCAACCGCAACAATCACTTCATCGAAAATACGCGATGCGCGGCTGATGATCTCAATGTGACCGCTGGTAATGGGGTCGAAGGTGCCGGGCGTCAAAGCTCGTTTCATTAATCCGCCTTTCCGAAAATATCAACAGCAATCTCACCGTAAGTTTTCGTTTGCATACTATCCCATTTCACACGCGAACGCGCAAAAAAAGGCGCCAGGTCGGTGTCTCGTGAATGTTCATAGGAAATCGTAACGTAGGAAGCCAGACATCCTGCGGCATCAAGCTCTTCCAAAAACGCGAAAACAAGCGCGGGATCAAGCGCATACGGCGGATCAAGAAGGATAAGTCCAAACGGCTCGTGCCCCGACAAGGGCGGATGCGCCAGCACGTCGGTTTTGCGCACTACTGCGCGCATTGCGTCGCAGCGTAGTTTCTTGATATTGCCCTCAAGCGTTGCCGCCGACTGCGGATCAAGCTCGTAGAACCACGCCTGCTTCGCACCGCGGGAAAGCGCTTCCAAGCCTAAAGCGCCCGATCCCGCAAACGCATCGAGCACCGTAACGTCGTCGAACGTGTTCAGCGTACAATACAGGCTGCTCATAAGCGATTCCCGAATGCGGTCGATGGTAGGGCGCGTTGTTTCGCCATCGGGGGCGGCAATTAGAACACCCCTCCACTCACCTGCAATTATGCGCATATTCTAGCCTCCCATCACTTCGCGGTTTCCCCGCATCATACGCACTTCACGCGCAAGCGCCCGGTGTTGCAAGCGCTCCAGACGCGGATCATCTTGCAGGATCTCCGCCGCATCTGCATGCGCGGCCTCAATCACCGCGCTATCGCGGATAACGTTCACCAGCTTCAACGACGACGCACCGTGCTGCCGATTGCCTAAAATGTCGCCTTCGCGGCGCAAGCTCAAGTCGTAAGCCGCCAGTTCAAAGCCGTCATCGGTACGCTCCATGGCCCCCAGGCGGTCAAGCGCCACCGGCGTTTGCGCGTTCGATATCAAAAAAACCTGGGAAGGCAAAGTACCACGTCCCACGCGCCCGCGCAACTGATGCAGCTGAGATAAGCCGAATCGGTCGGCGTCTTCCACGATGATGACAGTAGCATTAGGCACATCCACGCCTACCTCGATAACGGTCGTGGCAACAAGAACCTGCACGTCACCGCGCCGGAAATCATCCATGGTCTTTTGCTTTTCCGCATTGGAGAGCTTTCCGTGCAAAAGCGCCACATTGAAGTCATAGAAAACGGTATCTTGCAGGCGCTTTGCCATGCTGGATGCTGCCGCAATGTTCTCGCGCGCGAAATCGCTCTCACCTTCGATGGTGATGCAAGAAAACTCGTAGTGGTCTTCCTGATCTTCCTTCGTGCGTTGCGCGCGCGTATCGCGCTCTTCGGTGGTCAAGCCCACCAGTGGGCACACCACATAGACTTGCTCGCCGCGCTCAAGCGCTTCACGTGCCGCATCGTATGCCGTGCTGCTCTCGCCCCTGGTCAGGACTTTTGTAGTGCGTTGCGCTCCCGCGTAAGGGCGTTGCCGCAAATACGAAAGCGACAAGTTGCCGAAAAGCGCTAACGCAAGCGAGCGCGGAATGGGCGTTGCGGTAAGGTAGAGCGCATCGGGTGCCGAACCCTTCCCCAGCAAACGGGCGCGCTGCTCAACGCCAAAGCGCTGCTGCTCATCGATGACGCACAAGCTGCATGCAGAGAACACAACATCGGGTTCAATGACCGCATGCGTACCGAACAGCACCTGAATCTCCCCTGCTGCAAGGCGCTGCAGAATATCAGCGCGCTCGGAAGCAGGCGTGGCGCCCGTAAGAATGGCCCACGAAACATTCACCTGGTCAAACAAGCTGCCTAAACTTTGCGCGTACTGGCGCGCCAGCACTTCAGTCGGCGCCATCATAACGGCTTGATTGCCCGAATCGGCCGCCGCCGCAAGCGCAAACGCGGTCACGGCCGTTTTGCCCGTGCCCACATCGCCCAGCAGCAGATGATTCGCGCACGACGGTTTCGCCATGTTTGCCAGAATTTCAGTTACCGCTTGCATCTGGTCTTGCGTGAGCGCAAAGGGCATCACCTCGAAGAGCTTAAGCACAGCCGGGCCATCGGTCATGTGAGCAACAGGGGCATGCTGGTCAGACAGATGCGCAGCGTCACCTTCCGCTCGAGCTCCCTCGAGCATGAGCGACAGTTCCAGCAGCAGCACTTCTTCGTAGACCAAGCGCCGATGCGCAAGCCGCATATCATCCATGGAAAGCGGAAAATGAATGGAGCGCAGTGCGTTGCGGCGCGACATCAAGCAATGCTTCTCGCGCAAAGGCAGCGGCATGAAATCCTCCATGCCGTCGGCTTCTTCCAGGGCATTTCCGATCAAGCGACGCATCCAAGCGGTTGAAATTTCCGCGCAAGCCGGATGAACAGGGATGATAAAGCCATCGGTGCTTGTATTCGCGCTTGCATTCGCCCCATCAAGCGGCTCGATGAACGGATTTATCATGCGCTTGAAACCGTAATCGAACTCGACTTTACCCGCAACGGCAATATGCATATCCTGCGAAAGCGTATCCATAAGCCACGGCTGACGAAACGCCGTGACCATCATAACGCCCGTCTCATCAACCAGGGTAATCTCGACAAGCGTAAGTTTCGGCTTAGGCCGCTTCAGCTTCATTTCATGGATGCGCCCGCGAATCGTACAACTCTCGCCAATTGTTGCGGTGCGAATGGTTTCGACTTTCGACAAGTCAACGTAGCGACGCGGGAACAGCGTAAGCAAATCCCGAACCGTTGAAACACCCATCTTGCCCAGGGCTTGCGCGCGTTTCGGACTAACCCCGGAAACCGATGACACACGGTCTTCCAAGTGCATAGTAGGCAAAGTGCGGTCAGCATTGCCAACCGCACTTGAACTGGTATCTTTCGAAGAAGAACGAACCATAGGCTCCCTTGCTTCTTGTTTGTTTCTTACGAGTATTGACGCATATCGCAGCCACGTTGTTGGCTGCTACGCTTACCTTCGGAAAACGTCTTCTTGGACGTACTACTCCAAAGAGAACACAAGCGGATACAACGGCTGTTCACCGCGCTGCGCGTCGATCTCAAGGTCGTCATATTCCTGCTCAACTTTTTCAACCAAAGCGTCGAATTCATCCTGAGAAAGATCTGCGCCCGCCAGAAGCGTCAAATTGTCCATATCTTCAGCTTCCATGGCTTTCAGCAACGCAAACAGGACTTCTTCCAAAGACTGACCAACCGCTTCAATGGAGCCATCGGCAATGCCAATAACGTCGCCGTTGTGGATAGGATTGTCGTGAGCATCCTTGGAATCCTTGATGGCGGTGGTAATCTCGCCTGTTTTCACTTCCGAGAACGCGTCGGTCATGCTCTCGATGTTCGTGTCCAAGTCGGTCTCGGGGTCAGCGCCAAACAATGCGCTAAACGATGCAGGAACGCTCTTCGTGGGAACAACGCCACAAGGCTTCTCGGAAAGCTGCGCTGCGCTGTTTGCGGCCATAATGATGTTGCTGTTGTTAGGCAAGATGATAACGGCATTGGCATTTACCCTGTTCACCGCATCAAGCAGGTCCTTCGTGGAAGGATTCATGGTCTGTCCGCCGGACACTACCACATCCACACCCAAGCTCTTCAGAATCTGAGCGTTGCCTTCGCCAGCTGCAACGGCCACAAAGCCGAGCGCTTTATGCTCGCCCTGCTCTTCGGCAACAAGTTTCTCAGTGCGTTCTTCGCTTTGCAGCTGCATGTTGTGGATAAACACCTCGGAAATCTGGCCGCGCTCCAGGAAGTATGCCAGCACCTTATCGGGCGTGTTGGAGTGAACATGCACCTTGAACTTAGGAGTTGCGCCTACGCACAGTTCGCAGTCGCCCATGGTGGCCAAGAATTCCAGAGCTTCGTCGGTATCAAGGACATCGGAGTCAACCAGAAATTCATTGCAATAGCGATACGCCGAGCCTTCCCAGTCGTTGATCTGCTCAATTTCCACCTTCGGAGCAGCCGTACGCGCGAACGCCAGCGTGTCAACAAGCACGCCTTCCTTACCGGTCAGCGCGGAAACAAACGCGCCAATGAAGATAGACAGACCGAAGCCACCCGCGTCTACCACGCCGTTTTCCTTCAAAACGGGCAGCAAATCAGGAGTGCGCTGCACAGATGCAAATGCTTCTGCCGCAATAGCATCCATGGCATCATCGGTAGAAAGCTTTGCCTTACGTGCTTTCTTCGCAGCGGCGGCAGTGTCCTTCAAAACAGTCAGAATCGTGCCCTCGACCGGCTTGCGAACAGCCTTGAACGCAACTTCTACCGCCTTTTGGAAACCGGCGTCAATCATCGCCGTGTCGAATACCTCGCACGTTTGCGCGCCTTCGCAGAAACCGCGCAGAATCTGGGACGTAATAACACCCGAGTTGCCGCGTGCGCCCATAAGCGCACCTTGCGTGATTGCCTTGCGAATGTCGTTTTGCGTGTAGCCAATGGGCATGGCCGCAAGATTGTTGACCACGCTTTCAATGGTAAGCGACATATTAGTGCCTGTATCACCGTCGGGAACAGGGAAAACATTAAGGCGATTGACTTCTTCTTTGCGCTCCGACAAAATCTTGCTGGCAGCCGCAATCGCATTCACAATGTTGTTTCGTGAATAGTGCTCAGACATGAAAACCTCAATTTCGTTTTGCGATAATCTCGAACCGTTATTTTATTTTGATGCCCTGAACATGAACCTCTATTGCTGCAAGAGGAATGCGCGTGTACTCGGTCAACGCGAAACGCACCGCATCGGTCAAATTACGCGTGACCGTGGAAACGTTGATACCGTATTCGACCACAATATAAAGATCAACGCGAACGCCTTGCTCTTCTTTGGTCACCACAACACCGCGGCGCAAACGCGAGGCGGGCAAAATCTTTGCAATACCATCGGCAGCGTTCGGTGCGGTCATGCCAACCACGCCGTAGCACTGCATAGCAGCGTTTCCCACGACATCGGCTAAAACATCGTTCGATACATGCAAATCTCCAGGAATGATTTCGCTCATAGGACTTCCCTTCAATGTCGTGCTAATAATGCTTCAAAGCAAACGCTTCAAAAATAAACTCTAAAAGTATACCCCTTATACGAAAAAGCAAGAAGCCTGGCCAACAAATGCGCCACAACTGCACAACTGAACGGCCGTCGCACTCGTCGACAAACTGCGTCGGAACAGTTCGGCAGATCTTCTGACGATGATAAAAACGACCCACTTTTCTGTGGATTTTTAGCTTCTCGATTGCTGAATCGCGGCATTTCCCCAGGTCACTAAAAAGTAAACCGTGGCAAACCCACAGAAAAGTACCCCGTTTTTATCAAGAACAAAACTCTGCCGAAGCCTCAATTTCTAACCATGCGCTCGTTCGCCGCCTTCTTGCGCGTCCGAAACCGGGTGACAGCCCACAGCGCTCGCGCCACAATCGACCGATGATTTATGCGGATGAGGATTATCCTGCAGCGAATGCATACGGGGATGAATAACCTTGAAGTAGTAGATGGACAGCGAAAGCGCGGCGCAAGCCCAGGTCAAAGGATAAACGCAAGCAATACCGGCAACGCCCAAGCCGCCCAGCGGAGTTAGGTACAAAAGCCCCAAGCGCATACATGCGAAGCACAGAAGAATCACCACCATAGGAACGCGCGTGTTGCCCACGCCCCTGCTGGCACCCGCATACGTCTCAACAAACGCATACAGCCAGTAAAACGGCAGCGTAGTCATCATGATAGCGCTGCCCAGCGAAATCACTTCAGCATCGCTTACGAACAAGCCCATGAGCGGGTGTCGCACCAGCAGCAAGACAACCGCCGTTGCAATGCTGGACCCCAAACCCATGGCAAGGCAGGTTCGAACCCCTTTATGAACGCGCTCATGGCGATGCGCGCCTGTGTTTTGAGCCGTAAGCACCGTTACCGTTTGACCAAGCACCACTAACGGCTCATAAATAAGCAGCTCAACACGGAAATACGCCGTAAACGCCGCAATGCCTGCCTCTCCCGTGCCGTTCACCACGTATTGAATAAGCACATTGGAAAACGTCATCATGAGCGACTGCACCCCCGAAGGAAAACCAAGCCGCATGATTTCTTTTGCCGTAGAGGCATCCAGGCGCAGCAAGCGCCAGCGCAGCACGCAGGGAAGCTCCGTCCTGCGTAAACGCCACAGGGCATAGACGCACGCACATCCTTGCGCCGCAAACGTTGACCACGCAATACCTGCAACGCCGCCGTCAATGACCAGCAAGAACAGCGCATCCAGCACAACGTTGAGCGCGCCGCCCAGAACTTGAGCTTGCAAAGGAGATTGCGAATCACCAAAAGCGCGCAAACACGCCGAAGCCATGTTGTAGACGATGATAAACGGCAGCGACAAGAAGTATATTTGCAGGTACAGTGTGGCATCGTCCAAAACCGAAGCAGGAACGCCCATGCCAATCACAATAAAACGAGCAGCGAAGAATCCAGCCGCCGCGCAAACAACGCCCCAGATCACCGCGAGCACGAGCGACGTGCCCACCGTCTTTTCCATACCGGTAACATCACGCGCCCCGAACGCGCGCGCCGCCACCACATTCGAGCCAACCGACACACCCAAAAAGAAGCTCACCGCACAATAAGCAACCAAAGACGAAGCACCGAGTGCCGCCATGCCCGCTGCGCCCAAAACATTACCAGCAAATAGAACATCCACCGCTGAGTAAAGCAGCTGGATAAGGCTCGCACCCAAAAGAGGGACAGCAAATCGAAAAACGCTTTTTCCCAGGGCGCCTTCGGTGAAATCAACAGCCATAACAATTACCCGTTGAGCGTGTATACCGAAGAAAGCAAAAGCTTCGTGTAATCGGATTGGGGGTTTTCCAAAACGTCATGCGCTGCGCCGGATTCTACAATGCAACCCTTTTCCATAACCACCAGGTTGTCGCAGATATTTGACGCTAAAGCAAGATCATGCGTGATGAATACGATGGTCACCCTCTTTTTGAGCTGGGAAATCAGCTCCACAATGCGCGCTTGCGTAGTCACATCCAGTGCACTGGTAATTTCGTCGCAGATGAGCACCGAAGGGTCGGTCATTAAAGCGCGCGCAATGGCGGCGCGTTGGCATTGCCCGCCGCTGACCTGCGAGGGGTAGCGCTCAAAAAAGCTTTCATCCAAGCCCACAGAAACTAACAACGCGTGCGCTTTCCGCTCTGCTTCGGCACGCGAAAGACCAAAGCTTCTTCCTGGTTCCATCAAAGAGAAGCCAAGGGTGCGACGCGGGTCGAAGGAATCAATCGGGTTCTGAAAAATCATCTGCATGGTGCGGTAAACGTCACGGGCGGACTTCAAATCCTTACCGCCAATCTCATCTCCGAAAAGCAGAACCCGCCCGCTATCAGGCTGTTCAAGCATCATCACAATGCGCGCTAGCGTGCTTTTTCCGCAACCGCTGCCGCCCACAATGCCCAAGCACTTACCCTGCTCCACCTGAAAGCTGACCTTATCAAGCGCCGGACGCTCCATATTGGGGAAACGCTTCGTCAAGCTCTGCACGTCCAAGGCAATCATTGCTTGCCCCCAAACCGCGGAACAGCATCCATAAGCATTTGGGTATACGGGTGGCTGGGGTGGGCAATCAGCTGATCAGTGGTGCCTTCTTCCACGATCCGCCCTTCTTTCATGACGTACAAGTAGTTCGACATGTGCGCTAGAACGGCAATGTTGTGAGAAATAACCACCATAGACGTGCCTAGCTCCCGATTGATATGCATGAGCTCGCCGACCACCTGGGCTTGCACGGTTACGTCCAGCGCCGCCGTGGGCTCATCGGCAAACAAAAGCTTAGGATTGGCAACCAGCGCCATGCCGATTGCGGCACGCTGCGCCATGCCTCCCGAAAGTTCGAAAACGTAACTCCTTAGCACTTCGCTTGGGTTATCGAACCCCAAACGCAAAAGCAATTCCACCGATGCAGCATCGGCTTCTTTGCGGCTCACCCCCTTACGCAAGCGCATGACCTCGCGATACTGAGAGCCAATCGTGCGCACCGGGCTAAACGTAGCCTGGGGACTTTGAGAGACCAGAGCTGCACGCTCCCCCAAAAAGCATCGTCGCATCTTAGGCGAGAAAGCGCCCAGATCTTGCCCCTCAAAGAAAAACGAACCGCTGTCAACGGAGCCCCCTTCGGGAAGAACACCCAAGGCGGCATGGACCAAGGTGCTTTTACCGCTCCCCGACTCCCCCGCAATACCCACAACGGAGCCTTCCTCCACCCGGATGGTGGCGCCGTGCAAGACGGCGCTACCATCGTAGGAGACGTTCACGTTGTTTATTTCAAGCAAAGCTGCCATGATACTTGTTCGTTAGTCCTTGTAATCCATCTGGTAGCTCAACCAGTCGTACTGACCGTGCATTTTCAGATTCTCAACGTTGGCTGCCGTTACATCGTTGACCAGCATGTGAACCATATACACATATGCATGATCATCCAGCGCAATTTGCTGAATCTGCTGCACGAGCTGCTTTTGGGTAGCTTCATCCTTAGTCTGCTTCAGCTGAGCCAACAGCTCATCGACCTGGGCGTTGCTGTATTTACCGTAGTTCGCGCTACCATCGGTACCCAAAACGGTGGACAGGTACGTGTAGGGGTTACCCGTAGGCAACGTGGAATATGCCATGGTGCCAATTTCCCAATCGCTCTGGTTCAAGCGAGCGCCAATTTTTTCGGCAACTTCAATGCTGCACTCAATGCCAATCTTGCTGAGCTGGGAAGACAGCGCTTCACAATCCTTGGGCAAAGCAGCGTTTGCCTCGTACGTGCAAATGCGCAAGGAGAGCTTCTTGCCGTCCTTGTCCAGAATGCCGTCACCGTCGGTATCGGCGTAGCCGGCATCAGCAAGAACCTGCTTCGCCTTCTCAACATCGAAGGTCAAAGACGTCACACCATCGGCGTAACCCGAAGAATCGGGGAACACCGCGTGGGCAGCTTGCGCACCGTTGTTGTAGATGGCCTTCACGTACGAGTCGCGGTCAATGCACATGCTCACCGCCTGACGCACAGCATCGTCGCTCATAATCTCGCTCTTCATGTTGAAGTAGAGCATGTGAGCACGTGCCTGGTTGCTCTGATACACGGTGTACTTAGAGGTATCGCTCAGCACGGACAGCTGATCATCCGCAACGTTCATCAGGGCGCAGACCTCGTTGTTTTGCAACGCGGAAACCTTGGAGCGGTCATCGGTCAAGTACAAAGCGTTTACCTTTTTGATCTTGGGCTCGCCTTGCCAGTAACCCTCGTATGCGGAAAGCTGCACATCGCCATTGTCGGCGAAGGAATCAATTTTGTAGGGACCAGTACCCACCGGCATGTTGTCGGCGGCGCCCGAGTTCACATCGATGATAGACGTGACCGGTTCGCACAGCTCGTTTACGAAGCCGTAATTCGTGCCGTTCGTCGCAATCGTCAAAATATTGCCCTCGGCAGTCATGCTGGCAATATCCAAAGATTTCTTAGCGCGGTCATTCATGGAAATAGCGCGCTCCAAGCTCGCCTTTACTGCGGCGGCGTCCATTTTGTTGCCGTTCTGGAACGTAACGTTGTCGCGCAGCGTAATCTTCCATGTGGTGTCGTTCACCATCTCTGCGGATTGCGCCAACATAGGCTGAGGCTCAAAATTACCATCAATGCGATAGAGCTGCTCGTAAATGCCCAAGTAAGAACCTTGCCAGCCCATGTAATTGTTGGTGGGGTCAATGTTGTAGTCGCCCGCGTTCGAAGTCCATGCCACATTCATGGTGTCGCTTTTCGCGGCAGCGCTTCCGCTGGTGCTGGAGCCCGAAGCAGAACAGCCCGCAAGGCCCATAGCTGCCGCAGCCGTAAGGGCAACGGCCAAACCGGCGCCTAGAAGACGACTACGCAGTTTCACGTTCGTTTTCTTCATATGCCTTCCTCTTTCCAAAGATGCTTTTCACCCGTACTTTATCCACATGGTGCTTGCCAAGAACATCGTTTACGGCATCACCAAACAGATTGAGAATCACCACCACAATCAAAATGACCGCGCCCGGTGCGAAAACCGCCCACGGAGTTGTCTGCATCGTGTTCGATGCTTGGTTGATCATGGCTCCCAATTCAGGCGAAGGCGGCGACGCACCCAGGCCCAAAAACGACAAACCCGCCAAGTTCAGCATGGAACCACCCACATCAAGGCAGGCCATAACCACTAAAGGCGGCAAGATATTCGGCAGCACATGCCGCAGCGCAATGACCGGCTTGGAAAGGCCGCTCATGATGGCGGCAAGCACGAACGGACGCTCTTTCAGCGACAACACGGACGAACGCGCAAGACGCGCAAACCGCGTCCATCCGGGAACCACCAACGCAATAATGGCGTTATTCAAGCCGCCGCCCAAAAGCCCCGCAATGGCAATGCCCAGCACCAGCGCAGGAAACGCCATGAACGCATCGGTGATGCGCATAACAACGGAATCGAAAGCGCCGCCCACATAGCCCGACAGCGAGCCCACAATAGATCCAATAACGGCGCTGGCCACCACTACAAGCAACGCTGAAAAGATAGTGGTCTGCAAGCCGCTGAGCACTCGACACAAAACACAGCGTCCCAAAGAGTCGGTTCCCATAAGGTATTCATCATTCGGAGCCAAATTGGCAAAGCTCAAATTCGCATCAACAGGATCATGTTGGCAAAGCAAAGGCGCCACCAGGGAGAATGCAATCAGCGCCGATGCCAGCACGGAAGTCACCAGCAAGCGCCGCTGAGTTCGCAGCTTTTCAGGAGTCGTGCGCCTACTCATGAGCGGCCTCCTGGTCTTTGCGCGAAAGCACACGCGCATTACGCAAAGCCAAGCGCGCACGCGGATCAAGGCGCACTTGCACCAAGTCAACGCAAAGGTTCACCAGCACAAAGAAAAGAGCCATGATGAACACATAACCCTGCACCACGGGATAATCGCGCGAAAACACCGCCGAAACAGCGTATTTTCCAATACCGGGCCAGTTGAAGATGCTTTCGATAATCGCACTGCCGCCCAAGAGCTGGGCAAACGTCATGCCCGTTAGGACCAGGATAGTGGGCGCAACCGCCTTCAGAACGCTCCGAAAGAGAATCTTCGCATCGGAGAAGCCGCGAACGTGCGCCGCTTCGACATATTCTTGCTCCATTTCTTGAAGCACAATGGTGCGCACTTGCCGAATGTAGACCGCTGATTCGCACAGCACCAACGTGAGCACGGGAAGCACCCATCCCACCCCGCGCACGCTGCCGATGCTGGGAAGCAAATGCAGCGTAATCGAGAAGACAAATACCAGCACTAACGCCATAAGAAAACCGGGAAACGCTGAGCCAATAAAGGAAAGCGCACGAATCAAGTAATCGGTGAACTTATTGCGCTTAAGGGCGCACAGGCAGCCCAAAGGAATAGAGACAACCAGCGTAAGAACAACCGAAACCACCGCCAAAAACAGCGTAGCCGGCATACGGGACAACAGTTCGGTGGCCACAGGGCGTCCCGAGCTAATCGAAGTACCTAGATCGCCCTGGAACACGTTGCCCAGCCAAATAAGATACTGATCGATAATCGACTTATCAAGTCCCAGCTCAGCGCGTTTCGCAGCGATCAATTCAGGATCCGCCGCCGAACCTCCTTGCTCCAGCAGAGCGGTAACAGGATCGCCCGGAGAAAGATACATCAGGAAAAACGACAGCAGCGTTACCATGAAAAGCACTGGTATCAGCTGCACCAGTCGTTGCAACACCATCTTTCTCATGCGGGAAAACCTAGCGGCAGGGCTTGCGCGCAATCACCATGAACTGGGGCGCGAACTCATACATCTGACGCATTTCATTAGTCCAAACCAAAGAAGAAACATCTTCGGCAAACTCAACTTCCATACCAAGGCGCGTCAAAACAGACACATCCCACGCAGGACGCTGCTCTTTCGAAATATCCATGTCTTTAGCAAGATTTTCCAACACGCTGGAAATAACGTTATCGGTGCTATAAGCATTCTGACGAAGCTGGCTCAGCGTTTCATCGTGCAGATACCCCCACCAAGAGGAATCGAAATACATAAGGTATCCGCCGGGTTTCAGCACATCACACCAGCACGCCAGCGCTTCTTCGGCCACCGCAATGTTAGAGAGCACGTTGCGACTGACCACCACATCAAACGTCTGCGCCGGGAAGGGCAGGTTGTCCACCGTGCCCACCATAAGGGGAAACTCCAGGCCCATAGCGTTCGCATTCTGGCGTGCTTTCTCAAGCATGCCTTGGGAGAAGTCAACGCCACGCACCGAGTAACCACGCGAAGCCAGCGCAAGCGACATGGCGCCCGTGCCGCAGCCGGCATCCAAAATGAGCGGATTGTTCACACCGCGCGTCTCAAGGGCTTCCTGCATCAAATCGCCCCATTTATGGATATCCCCATCAAGACCGAACGTCTTGGAGCGCGTGTTCCAGTAGTTGCGCGTTGCTTCGCACACATCATCTGCAGCGGGCGGATCGCATTTCGTTGCCGCCACGGCGAACAAGGGCGATGCTTCATACAGTTCATATTCCCAATCAAGGTACACGCATGCACCGGCGTCTTCCGTAACGTCAACGTTGCCGAAACCCGCCTCCATAAGAGCACGAACATCCCAGGCAGGACGGCTGATGGAAGAAAGCGGCAACGAATCGTAATACGGCTTGTCATTCGTGCACACCGCCATGAATTCGCCCGTTTTTGCATAATGGCGACGCTCGTTTTTGCGCACTTTCTGAGCCTGGGCCTCATCATAGAACTCCAAATGCCAGTTGGCATCGAACACCAGCAGCTTACCGCCCGGCCTGAGCACACGGCACCACTCCGCAAAAGCAGCTTGAGGGTCCGTAAGCGTCCAAGTAACGTTGCGCGTAACAATAAGATCGAATGTGTTATCGGGGAAATCGAGTTCGTGGGCATCCATGTGGAACAGCAGCGCATCAACGCCCGCCGCAAGAAGGTTTTCTCGCGCATGGTGCAGCATTTGGGATGACTTGTCCACGCCCACCACGCAGGCGCCCTGCTTTCCCAACACACACGGAAAGAATCCAGGACCGCAGCCGATATCCAAAATGGTCATCCGAGAAAGTTCCTGCAAGTCGCAACCAGCAAGCTGCGCAATAAGGGATACCCACTTTTGCACACGACCATCGGTAAGTTCGCCATTTACGTACAAATCGTAATCGGCAGCGCCGGTCTCCCAAGAAAGGACCTCGTGATCCCTTGCCGTTGCAATTCCCGTCATATCGAACCCTTTCGAATATTACATTCGCTCTATTCGTGTGAAACTGGGAATAATAATACAACTACTTTATTCGTAACACAAGAAAAAACGAGCTTGCGTTACCATGCCGGCGGCGAAGTTCATTTGTTGTCAAATTACCCCACCTTTTGTCAACAACGAACGACCAATCCGAAAGAAAAAGAGAAGCGCTTAATCCAAATATCCCGGATGCAGAGTAAGACCCAGATGATCGGCAAGTTGGCGCATTTGATCATCGGCAATCGTGTTCAAGCGTGGAAGATGTGCGATCTTCATATAAATCTCTGCCGCTTTCTCAACGGTCTCTATCAGGCCAAACGCTTCATCAAGCGAAGCGCCCACACCGTAGATGCCATGCTGCGCCCATACCGTCAAGCGCGTTTCCTTCATGGTGTCCGCCGTTGCGCGACCAATTTCGTTCGTACCGCACAGCATCCACGGCAGCACACTCACGCCATCGGGAAACACCATGACGCATTCCGTGCACATCTGCCACAGCGTGTGCGTGAAAGAACGTTCGTCCAGTTCATGAACGTATGTCATAGCAAGAATATTCGCAGGATGGCAATGCATGACCACGCGATTGCCCTTGCACACGGAAAGTCGCGCAGCATGACTCATCAGATGAGCGGGAAGCTCCGAAGTGAATGTTCCCCCATCGGAAAAACCCCACAGAAGCTCAGCCGTATTCCCCTTCCGGCCAATGCGAATAAGTCCCAAATTGCATGCGGGATCGTATTGCACGTTCTTGAAATACTTGCCTGTTCCCGTGACCAGGAAATATTTACCCGCAAGCGAAGGCTCGCAAAAACCGATAGGAAGCTCACGCAACACCTTATTCGTATCAACATAAGGCGCAACTTCGTCCTGATCAAGAAGAAGCGAAATATTGCCACCGTTGCGTTCATCCCAACCATGGGCGTACATATTCGTTGCGGTGCGCACCATTTCCACCAGAAAAGGTGCTTCAAGCATTGCGTCTTGCATGATCGCTCCTATCGTTTGACGCGGCTATCGTTACGCCACTGCCAAAATCTTCCCATACGCAAAAAACCCGCCGAAGCGGGCTTTTACATGCGTTAATTCGCAGTTTCGCAATTAAGCGCGAACGACTTTACCAGCCTTCAGGCACTTAGTGC
>CAKUFS010000030.1 GCA_934648845.1 uncultured Eggerthellaceae bacterium | reverse complement strand
CCTCCGCGGCTGGGGTTAGTCATTATACCAGCCCCCGTCGTTTTGTGAAGGGGGTAATTTGAAAAAATTTCGGCGCGCCCCCAATGCCGCTTGCCGCCGCATCCGCACAACCAGCTATCTACGAGGGAAGCGTGCGTGGACATACCCACGCACGCTTCCCTACTTACCTATATATAGTTATACTTCAGTTCGCTGACGCTATATTTACCCATTTAAGCCGTGTGAGCGAAACCAGATTTTACGCCAAAACGAACTTGCGATAGACCTTCTTGCCCTTGCGGACAATCGCACCTTCCTGCAGCTGCTCCACCGAAACGCGATCTTCGTGCGATGCCACCGGCTCGCCGCCCAAACTCACGCCATTCTGTTGGATAAGCTTGCGCGCTTCGCTCTTGCTCTTGACCAAGCCTGCCAGCATAAGCAAGTCAACAATGTTCGCAGAACCATCCTCCAGCATGTCCGCCGGCACTTCTGTCGTGGGCATGTTCTCGCTATCGCCCGCGCCGCTGAAAATCGCGCGCGCCGTGGCCTGTGCCTTCTTCGCTTCCTCTTCGCCATGCACCAAAGCGGTCAGCTCGTACGCAAGAATCTCTTTCTTCTCATTCACGCGGGCATCGTCCCACGCTTCCATGGCATCGATTTCCTCGAGCGGCACGAACGTGAGCATGCGCAGGCACTTCATAACGTCGTCATCGGCAACGTTGCGCCAATACTGGTAGAAGTCAAACGGCGAAGTCTTGTTAGGATCAAGCCACACAGCGCCTTTCGCGGTCTTGCCCATCTTCTTGCCTTCGCTGTTCAAAAGCAGCGTGATGGTCATGGCGTACGCGTCGTCGCCGGTCTTTTTGCGGATGAGCTCGGTGCCACCCAGCATGTTGCTCCACTGGTCGTTGCCGCCGAACTGCATGTTGCAACCGTAATTCTTATGCAAGTAATAGAAGTCGTAGGACTGCATAATCATGTAGTTGAATTCGAAGAAGGAAAGACCGCGCTCCATGCGCTGCTTGTAGCATTCCGCGCGCAGCATGTTGTTGACGCTGAAGTACGTGCCCACTTCGCGCAGCATATCCACGTATTTCAGGTCCAACAGCCAATCGGCGTTGTTCACCACAATGGCTTTATCCTCGCCGAATTCAATGAAGCGGCCGATCTGCTCTTTGAAGCAATCGCAGTTGTGCTGAATGGCTTCGGGCGTGAGCATAGAGCGCATATCGGTGCGTCCGCTGGGGTCGCCGATCATGCCCGTACCGCCACCGAGCAACACGATGGGCTTGTTGCCCGCCATCTGCAGACGTTTCATCAGGCACAACGCCATGAAGTGACCCACGTGCAGCGAATCGGCGGTCGGGTCAAAGCCAATATAGAAGCGCGCGCCGCCGTTATTGATCAAATCTTTTATCTCTTCTTCATCGGTCACCTGGGCAATTAAGCCGCGACCTTGGAGTTCTTCGTAAATACCCACAACAATCCTTCCCTATCAACAATCGGCAGTCCAGTTCGTTGGTTTCAGCGAGGCCGCCAGCGCATGAAACGCTGTATGCGGAAGGTTTCGCTTTATGCGAAGCGTTGCCGCGCGCCCGGCTTGGAACCACGCAACCGCAGGTAAACTGCAAGACAACATCATAAAGGGCGCTTTAATAATTGCAAGCGCTCATTGGCCGATAAGCATCAATCTATCCGCCGAAGCGTCCGGCTAAGCACCACAACGCACGAAACGCTTGCCCAGCGCAGCGCGCGCAACAGCAAGCACTGACCAGCTACGCGCCGCCCGCGGCGCCACACCGCAGCGACCATGCGGCGCCCCATGGCACCACGCTAAGCCGCCCAGGGCGTGCCCCGCGCCCCGCGCCCCGCACGCACGGCTAGACGCCGCGCCTACTCCACCGCGCGGAACAGATGTCCCGTGGTGGCGCCAGAAATCTTGGCAACGCGGTTGCCATCATGGCGCGCAATCTGCAACGCGCGGACGGCACGACCCACCGCATGCGCCGTTTCTTCCACATTCATCATGGTTGCATCCACCATGAACGTGGTAACGCCGGCAGCAATCAAATCGGGCACAGTCTGCGCAATGTCGAACTCAACACTATTATAGATATGGCTTCGACCGGCGGCATCGGTGACAACCGGGAACTCGAAACCCTTGCGGTCAATCAGGTAGTGCGGGCTCTTGCGGCGCGGGCACGTATCGCAGTTCTCGTCGCATTCGCCTTGACTCATGAGCAGGCAATGCTCGGTTGTCATGAGTTCGGTGCGACCGATAATCGTCATGCCCAAAGGAACCGACGAAAGGTCTTTGCCCAGGTCCTGGATTTGCTCGAGCGTCAATTCGGGCGAAAGCCACACGCGCGACACACCCAAACGCGCCAGATGATCCGCAGCCAGGCGGTTAACCACCGGCACATGGGAGCCCACTTCCACCTGCGCACCTGCATCAAGCGCACGATGGACATCGCCCCAGTTTTCCACCAAAACCGGCTTGCCTTCCTTCACGTATTCCCACGCGTCAATGTCGCGCTGCGCCTCGCGCGTGGACAGCAGCAAATCGCAATCCACCACGGGAAGCTGCACAATGCACTGCTTGGGATAGCCCGCTTGTTCGGCAGTAACGGTACGCTGACCAGCAACAATAGCTTCGCCGCGCTTGTAAGTGAGCGTGGGCACGTACACAGCCGCGGCACCCGTGCGCTTTGCAACGCGCGCGCAAGCCGGATTTGCCGCACGCACGTAAATGGCATAGCCGTTGAGCGGCGCGGTCTTGCGTGCAGGAGCATCTTCCACACGCGGCAAACGGCGGTCATGAGCAGGGGAAACAATGAGTTTCTGCAGCTCATCCAGCGCATTCGCGCGCAGTTTATGCACCTGCGAAAAGCCAATGCCCACTTCTTCGTCCACCGTTACCGAAAGCTCTTCGGCAACGAACGGCGTTTGGCCCAAACGGTCGATATGGTCCTTGACCTCCTGCTCGGTAACGGGTTTCGTGCGTGCCTTCTCCACCACGTCGCCAAACACTTCCACGCGCAGCGGCATGCCCTGATCGTCCGCACGACCCACGGCCTCGACCGCAAGGTAGGCGGGATATCCCAGCGAAAGCGAGCAGTCGATCTTCACCGGCACGCGCGGCTCCAGCGCATCCGCCGCAAACGCTGCCGCCGCGTTGCGCACGCGGAACACACGGTCACCTTCCTTGATGTACTGCACCGTTTTGTCGCCTTTTTGGAACGGCAGTCGAACGCTGCCATCTTTGAGCGGCGTGATATCTGCCAGCGTGAACAGAGAGCGCCCGCGCTTATTCCAAACTTCCAGCACGTCACCCACGCTCAACTGCTTTTCTACCTGCACAAACGCGGAGTCCTTCACCACGCGGCTCACACGGCCCAAGAAAACGCCGCGATTGTTAGGGCGCTGGTAGCTCATGATTTCGTTGCCGCGCTGGTGCGTGAGATACGCAGTGGTAAAGCCACGGCTGAATGCTTCTGCCAGCACGCTGCGCTCGGCATCCGTTGCACGCCAGGAATCGCCTTGCTGCCCTGCTTCGCGCGCCGCCAACAGGCGGTCGAGCACCGCACGGTACACGGACACCACGGCGTACACGTATTCGGGCGACTTCATGCGGCCTTCGATTTTCAGCGACGCCACCTGGGCATCCAGCAGCTGATCCAGCAGATCGATGCTGCACAGATCCTTTGGGGAAAGCAGATGTTCGCCCGGTGCGGGAAGCGGCTTGCGCACCGCCTTGTTCTTGAGCTCGTAAGGCAAACGGCACGCCTGAGCGCACGTTCCGCGGTTGGCCGAGCGCCCGCCAATCATGGACGACATGTAGCACTGCCCGGAATAGCACACGCACAACGCGCCATGGCCGAAGACTTCGGTCTCCATGCCTAAGCTTTCCGCTTCGGCAGAAAGCAGCTCGATTTGTTCCAACGACAACTCGCGCGCCAGCGTGATGCGCGCCGCACCCAAGCTGTGTGCCGCCTGCACGCCGGCAAGGGAATGCGTGTTCATTTGCGTTGAAATATGCAAGCGCGCCTGCGGAAGCGTTCGCGTCAGTTCGGCGGCAATGCCGATATCCTGCACAATGAACGCATCCACGCCGGCACGATACGCCTGACGCATGGTTTCCATGGCACGCGCGACTTCGCCTTCGAAAATCACCGTGTTGAACGTCAAATATACCTTCACGTTGCGCAAATGAGCGTAATCGCACGCGGTGCGCAGCGTTTTCAGCGTGAAATTGTCGGCTCCGCGCCGCGCGTTAAACGAATCAAGTCCCAAGTAAACGGCATCGGCACCGGCGCTAACGGCAGCGCACAGGGCGTCAAAGTTGCCCGCAGGGGCAAGTAATTCCATCTTTTTGGACATAACAGAGTACCTCCACATGTAAAAATTTGCTTCGTGGTAGTATACCCTATTATGAATACACGAAGAAAACAGCGCGAATCGCGCACACATGCACCGGCTTGGGTCCTTCTGTTCATTGTTGCCGCCATCTGTTTTGTGGGGGTCGTTGCTGTACGCAGCGTTTTGAGCGTGACTGCAGGCTGGACCGAAGATCTGCCCAGCGTGGTTGAATCGGATGCGTTCAACTATTCGGAGAAATCGACGGTGTACGCCGCCGATGGCAAAACGGTTCTGGCGGAATTCCGCCTGGAGAACCGTGAGCCGCTTACGAGTTTGAGCGACGTTTCCGAGCTTCTGGTCAATGCGACGGTGGACACCGAGGACAACCGCTTCTACGAGCACAACGGCGTGGACCTTATTGGCATCACGCGCGCCGTGGTGAACAACCTTATGGGCGGAAGTCTGGAAGGCGCCTCGACTATTACCCAGCAGCTCGTACGCAACACCATTCTTGCCGACGAGATGACTACTATCTCTCTTGAACGCAAGATTCGCGAAGCGGAACTTGCCCTGGAGATGGAGAAATACTACTCGAAAGACGAGATTTTGCTGATGTACCTGAACACCATTAATTATGGTGATGGCGCCTACGGCATTGAGGCCGCATCGATGCACTACTTCAGCAAGCATGCTTCCGAGTTAACGCTGGTGGAGGCCGCAACGCTGGCGGGTATTCCCCAGTCGCCGTCGAATTGGAACCCTGTTTACAACCCCGAAGGCTGCAAGGATCGCCGCAACGTGGTGCTTTCGCGCATGCTTTCCGCGGGGCATATCACCCAGGCGCAATATGCCGAGGCCGCCAGCAGCGACTTGAACTTGAACCTTGAGGATGAAAGCCAAGAAGACGGTATTTATCGGTACCCGTACTTTACGTCGTACGTGCGCACGTGGCTTTTGAACGAGTATTCCATGAACGACATCTTCGCCGGCGGTTTGAAGGTATACACCACCCTTGACGTGGAGAAACAGGAAATCGCCGAGCAAACCGTTGCGGACCAGGCCGAGCGCATGGAAGACGGCTTGGAGTCAGCCCTGGTTGCTGTTGACCCCTCGAACGGACATGTTGTTGCCATGGTGGGTGGCGAAGACTATCGCGAGAACCAGTTCAACATTGCAGCCCAGGGTGGACGTCCCACGGGTTCATCTTTCAAGGTATTCACGCTTATCGCTGCAATCGAAGCAGGCATTAACCCCTCAACGCTGGTTGATTGCTCTTCCCCTTACAAGCTGAAAAGTGGCCTGGGCACCGTAGAGAACTACGGCGGCATCAATTACGGCACGCGCTCGCTGCAGTCGGCCACCGCGGTTTCTTCGAACACCGCGTACGTGCAGCTGCAGGAATACCTGGGCGGTCAGGCGGTCATCGACGTGTGCAAACGCATGGGCGTTGACACAAGCGACCTGATGAACGTTGACACGCTGACCTTGGGCGTTTTCGACATCACGCCGCTGGAGATGGCAAGCGCATACGCAACGCTGGCGGCGGGCGGCATCCATTACGACCCCGTGGTGGTCAGCAAGATTTCCAACAGCAAAGGTGAAACGGTATACGAGAACAAGCAGGAAGGAGAGCGCGTTTTGAGCGAGTCGGTCTGCGGCGCCGTGACGTCCGTGCTGCAAACGGTGTTCACGCAAAGCGACGGTACTGCTGCATCGGCGCGTTTGGAGGGCGGACGCGAAGTTGCCGGCAAAACCGGTACGACCAGCGACTTCCACGATCACACGCTGATCGGCTACACGCCCGACCTGGCGTGCGCCTGCTGGATTGGCGATCGCTTTGCGCAGATTACCTCCGAGAATTTGAGCTGCAATGCCATGTTCAAGGAGTTCATGGATGCGGCACTTGCCTCCACACCGATGCATTCCTTCCCCACGTACAAGGACCCCGAGTACAACAACAAGTGGAACGCTGGTTTGAGCGCGAAGAGCACTGAAGACGACGAGGCAGACGAGAAGGATAAAGACAAGACGGAAGGCACCGAAAGCGGCGGAACGTCAGGCGGCACCGAGGGAGGCGATGGTGATGCAACTGGCGGCACCGAAGGCGGCGACACGTCGGGAGGCACAACGGGCGGCGGCACATCCGGCGGCACCGAAGGAGGAGGCTCAACAGGCGGCGGTGACACGACGGGCGGCGAGTCGGGAGGCACGACAACGCCCGAGCCGTCGAAGCCGGAGTCGTAAAGGGCGCGTTCAACAGCCATTATTGCTGGGATTACAAGCAGGTTCGTTCAGGCGAACCTGCTTTTTTGTTGACAAATTACCCCACCTTTTGTCAACAATTCGCGGTTGGGTTTAGGGCATCTGCCAGCAAAGGACAAGTCGAACTGCGACGTTTTGGATAAGTTGAACAGGTCCCAAGCAAGAAGAAGCATTATCCAAGCGGAGTCGTGAGGCGAGCCCTTGCCGCCAGGCGCCTTCCCACGCATTTTCTATTGGCGAAGTCGTCAAGCCGCCAGCCATCTTGTCGGAAAATGGACGCCGATGTGCAAAATATTCCCGTTCGGGGTAGGTGGGATGTGTGTTGATTCTCATGTAATCGTCGATTATGATTCAACGACCTGGTCTTTTGCATATCGGCGTCATCCAAAACGGTTCTAAGCGAGCTGCAGGCACGCTCTGACCTACTCCGAACGGGAATATTTTGCGCATTTGGACGGAAAAAACGACAACATGCCACCGAGGAGCTCAAAGGGAACGTCGGAACCCAACATGCGACAGGCGAGCCCTTGCCGGCGGACACCTCAAATTGCCGAAAGATGACAAGACTTCCCGCTCTGACAGGAAAAGGCTAAGCTCGGACTACCCACCTCACCAGGACGTAAAAACCCGAGGCGCACGGGGCACCTCGGGTTTTCGAATGCTCAAAATGTTGACAAAAGGTGGGGCAATTTGTCAACAAGGCACGTTAGAGGCTTTTGGCAATTTCATCGGCAGCGCGCAGGGCTTCGATACCTTCTTTGTAATCGGCCTGAATAGCGGCGAGTTTCGTGGCTGCATCGGAAGCATTTGCTCCCCCATCGAGTCGATATGCAGCATAAGCGCGCAACGTCTCTGCCAGATTCTTTGAAGCGCCTGCGTATTTCGCTTGCACTTCCTCGAGTCCTTCAGGAACGGTAAGCTTCTCGATCTCGGTCACTTGGGCGTCCACTCTATCGAGCGCCGCATAGACTGCGGCCGTATCCGCTGCCGCAGCCGCCTTTTTCACGTCTTCCATTTGCACGTCAATCGTGGAAAATGCCTGATGAACCGAAGTAATATACGCACTCGCAGGCGTTGCGGACGATGCTGCCGAAGAACCCGTCTGCGAAGACGCGGGCATACACCCCGTGGCAAGCACCCCCGTCAATGCAAGTCCGCAAATAACGCATGCGCCTTTTCTCATATTCATAGCTGTATGGTCTCCTTTTAAACGTTTTGGTGCATTTTAGAACAAACTCTGCACTGCCCACAGGCGCATCGCGGAATCATCACCAAAGCGTTTCCTTTACCGCGCAGACGGCGCGAACGGGGCAGCAAGACGCCAACGCACCAGCCGCCGCATGGCGCGTACACGCAACGCAAGCAAACCTGCAATCACTTATCCGGCAACCGACACGCCTTCCCCGCCATCATCACCGGGGTCATCGGCCACTGGTGCACCGCCTTCGTTATCCTGGCCGCTGGGCTCACCCGAACCAGAACCGCCCGGATCAGGCATTGGCGTCGGATCGGTACCCGAGCCCGGGTCAGGCGTGGGCTCAACCGGATCGGTCTTTCCTGAATCGGGTTTAGTGGGATCAGTCGTGCCCGGCTTTGTGGGGTCGGTCGCACCCTTCTCGGGACCCTTCGAAATCACTACCACAACCATGCCGTCTTCCGTTGACTGGCTGATTACCGAGCCCGCCGGCACCGTGTCGCTGTATGCCTCGCGATACACCACCGTGTGCCCCGAAAGCAGGGCGCGCGCCTCTTCCTCGGTCATGCCCGTGGCGTCTTTCGGCTCGGGAAGCGAGCTAGTCAACGTAAGGTCAAGGTCGGCGTTCTTGAACTTCTTCGTGTACGTGGGCGCCTCCACTTTGGGGAATTCCTGAACCGAGCGGCCCTCCATATAAGCGTTCATGAATGTGGCGAAGGCACTGCAGACCGAAATCGAACTAGGAATTTGCGCTACATTCGAAGGGTCGCCCATCCAAAGGGCCACCGACATCTGGGGCGTAATGCCGCAAAACCAGCTGTCTTTGTAGTTCTCGGACGTACCTGTTTTACCGGCGACAACCTGACCGCTGGAAAGCGCGGCATCGCGACCGGTTCCTTCGTAGCTTTCGACCACCAGGCGCATAACGTCAATCGCAGCACCGGCGATTTCCTGATTGAGCACGCGCGTACCCTGGGGATTCGTGTTGTCAATCACCAAGTTTCCCTTGTAATCGTAGGCCTCCTGAATGCAAACAGGCTCGTAATAAATACCGCCACTCGCAATGGTGGCATACGCGCTGGCCATTTCAAGCGGAGTCACTGAACTCGTGCCCAGCGTGAGCGCCGGCACCGCTGAAAGCTGCGACGTAATACCCAGGCGATGCGCCAACTCAACTACTTTTTCGGGTCCGATTGCACTGATTAAGCGCGCAAAACCTGTGTTCGACGACACGGCGAAGGCACGCGCAATCGAGCGGTCACCGTAATTGATGCCGTAAATGTTCTCTACGCTCCAGTCCTTGATTTTCACGCGCGATGTGCAGCGGACAGTGGTCTCGGGGCTAATACCCTGCTCAAGCGCCGAAACCAGCGTGAACGTCTTGAACGACGAACCCGCCTGACGCGCGCCTTGCGTGGCCAAGTTATACTGGTTTTCGTTGTAATCCTTGCCGCCCACCAGCGCTTTTACGTAGCCGGTGCTTGGATCGATAGCCACCAGCGCCACTGAAAACGCGTCGGAGACCTGGCTTTCCTTTGCGGCCGCAGCAGCTTCCGCGTATTCTTGAATCTCGGGATCAAGCGTGGTGTACACGGTCATGCCGCCCTGGAAAATATCGGCAGTAGACAAATCGTAGGAGTCGTAGAGCTGCTGGCGCACGTAACTGGCAAAATACGGGTATTTCTCCATGCCTTGCTGGGAATTCCACGAGACCTCAAGCTCAATGGGTTGCGCCTTCGCCTCTTCGGCTTGCTCTTGCGTGATATAGTTGCATTCCGCCATACGATCAAGCACCACGTTGCGACGGGCAAGCGCGTGATCGGGGTAATCGATGGGATTGTTGTACACGGGCGACTGCGGAATACCCGCCAGAAGCGCGGCCTGAACCAGCGTGAGCTCGCTAGCCGATTTAGAGAAGTAGCGCTGCGAAGCGGCCTCGATGCCATTTGCGCCCTGCCCGTAATTGATGGTGTTCAAATACAGCAGCAGGATTTCGTCTTTCGTGAACAGGCCTTCCATCTTGAACGCGGCATACGCTTCGCGCACTTTGCGTTTGATGGTCATATCGGTCATCTCATCAGCCAAAACCGTGTTGCGCACCAGCTGCTGGGTGATAGTGGACGCACCCGAAAAGCCCTTCCCTGTAAGGTTGCCCATCACAGCACGCACAATGCTTATGGGATCAACGCCGCCATGCGTGTAAAAGCGCTGGTCCTCCACGGCAATGGCGCCTTGCTCAACGTAATCGGCAACGCTATCAAGCGATTCAAGCGGAATACGATATTCCATTTGGAAGCGCGCAAGAAGCGTGGTGTGGTCGTTCGCGTACACTTCCGTATCGTGCGCACGGTTGAAGTCCTCGGCAGCGGAGCAGTCGGGCATGTCGCGCAACCAGTACGCGCACAGGGCGCCCACGGCAACAACGCAGACAAGAATCAAGCCCAGCAGCACCTTGAGCACACGGTGCTTCTTTTTGGGCTTCTTAGGTTTTGCGGATTTTTGAGACAGAGAATCTTCGGAGGCGGGCATAGCGAAGCCAGGCACCCCAAACTCAAACGTTTCATCATCGTGGATCGGACGCACATGCTTTGCCATAGGCCTCCCTTCATCAGTAGGAGATATTGTATCAAAAAGGCGGCCCGCTTTGAAAGCAAGCCGCCTGGTACAAGTCTATCTTTTGCCGGTATTTAATGATTTTTCGGTGGTGGCGAAGGTGTTGAGCCGCCCAAGCGCGCGAGGCACCCGCTGCTCGCCTCGGCGCGTCCGAGCGCAAGACCCAAGCGCGAGGCACCCGCTACGCGCCCATAGCCTGCTGCAGCGCGGCACTATCGGCCGCAAACACATCTTGCGCTTCCGCAAGCTGAGCCTTCACTGCTTCGTTGCCCGTGCCGCCATACGTGGTGCGCGCGGCCACAATGCTGGGAAGATCAAGCGCACCCGCGATGTCGGCCTCAAAAAGATCGCTTTCCGCCTTGAAGTCATCCAGCGTCAAATCTGACAAGTCGCAACCACGCTTGTCGCACAGAAGCACCAGGTGCCCCACAACCTCGTGCGCCTTACGGAACGGCATACCTTTTTTCGCCAAGTAATCGGCAACATCGGTAGCGGCAAGATAGCCTTTTTGCGCCTGTGCCATCATCGCATCTTCGTGAATGGCCATGGTGGAAATCATGCCTGCCGCACAACGATAGCAATCTTCCAGCGTCTTTGCGGCATCAATGGCACCTTCCTTGTCTTCCTGCAGGTCCTTGTTGTACGCCAGGGGAAGCGACTTCATAGTCACAAGCAGCGCCACCAAATCGCCAATAACGCGACCCGATTTTCCACGAATGAGCTCGGCGAAGTCGGGATTCTTCTTTTGCGGCATAATGGATGAACCGGTGGAGAAAGCATCGGACAGCGTGATGAAACCGAACTCGGACGTGGACCACAGGATGATTTCCTCGCACAGACGCGACAAGTGAATGCACGAAACGCTGCACGCGTACATAAGGTCAAGCAAGAAGTCACGGTCGGACACGGCATCCAGCGAGTTCGGAATCACACGCGAAAAGCCCAGGTCGGATGCAGTGGCGAAGCGGTCAAGCGGGTACGTTGTTCCCGCAAGAGCAGCGCTTCCCAGCGGGTTTGCATCGGCAGCCGCAGCGGCCTCTTGCAAGCGATGGAAGTCACGCGTGAGCATCCACACATATGCCAGCATGTGATGCGAGAACAGCACGGGTTGCGCGTGCTGCAAGTGCGTGTAACCGGGCAAAATAACATCGAAATGCTTCTGCGCTTGCACCAGAAGCGCTTCGCGCAGCGTTAGATTCGCGGCCATCAGGTCATGCGCACGCCGCTTTGCGTACAGGCGCGTGTCGGTGCACACTTGATCGTTGCGGCTGCGGCCCGTGTGCAAACGTGCCCCGGCGTCGCCGATATTCTTGATCAGTTCGCTCTCGATGGACATATGGATGTCTTCGTTGTTGATGTCGAAAACGAATTCCCCCTGGTCAATGCGTTGCTTGATGTCATCAAGACCGGCATGTATTTTCTCTTTGTCTTCTTGGCTGATAACGCCCTGCGCGGCAAGCATGGCAGAATGCGCCTTGGAGCCGGCAATATCCTGCGCGTAAAGCGCCTTGTCAACGGGAAGCGATGCGCCAAAACGCTGAGTGAACTCGCTCACGCCCTCTTCGAAACGACCTGACCAAAGTGCCATAATGTATTCCTTTCCTGCCGCATCTCGCCTGCAATCCGCATTGCGCGAGGCGTTGGCCTTATCTATGCTTTTCGTACTGTTATTTTTTGTTGCGCTTGATCCACGAACGTTCGCTTGAAAACGAACCGTGCTGCATGCGTAACAAACTACGCGCAGAAGTCGTCGATGATTTCCTTGAGGGCCACTGCTTCCTCGAGCGTCTCTGCTACCAAAAGAATAGTGTCATCGCCCGCTACCGAACCGATAACCCCTGGTAGATGTGCTTTATCCAGCGCTTCTGCAACGCCGCCCGCGCCGCCGGGACGCGTTTTCACTACCGTGAGATTTCCCGCTGCATGCACCTCGGTAACAAGCTCGGGCGCAACGCGACGCAGGCGCACTTCCTCGGGCAAGATATAGAACTTCCCTGCTGCTTTTTCCAGGCGTAAATCCACGATATCACGCGAAACTGTTGCTTGCGTGCAGTCGTAACCCGCCTGATTGAGCAGCTGCGTCATTTCTTGCTGCGTAAACACTCGATGTTGGGTCACAAGCGCGCGAATAGCCTCTTGGCGCTGCTGTCGTTTGTTCACGTATTGTTCCTTTCTTTGCCGGACGCCAATCGCGCCAATAAGGCGCCCTGTCCGTGTTTCGTTCGCCAGGCACTTCGCAAGCGAACTTTCGTCATTTTCCTAGTCAAATTCGTTTTGCATAAAAATAATGCTTTTCAACAAAAATATGAATAGAAATAGAAAAAAATAAATAATTTTGCACAAATCGCGGAGTGATGGAGATACCTGGATTGAAAAGATTCCGCGAAGAACCAGTTTTACGCATGTCTTGAACCGCCCCGGCGAATCAACGAACGCGCCGGAACCAACAGGCGCGTTTCCGCGCATACGCAAATCCGCCACGCGCCGCAAGCAAATGACTCTTTAGGGCGAAAACGCACGACGATAACAGTTTGCGAGCGCAAAACAGCATGGCCCAGCACATCTAAAGTCACGTAGTTGAAAAACCAAGGTGAAATTCGAAGTTGTGATAGGTTGGAAGTAGGTCATCACCGCAAATTGACCTATTTCGGGCTTTTTAGGAACAGTCTCCAATAGCGTTTTTACGTTTCACCAGGTCACAGCGTTGTATCAAAATTACACATAAAGCAAAGCAAAAACCCACCTACTTCCAACCTGCATCAACTTCGAATTTGGAAGCACTTTTTCAACAACATGACCTTCGCAGAGAGAAGCACCGAAGCAAATCGGGGAGCAAGGCGCGAAAACGCACGGCGAAAACGGTTTGCGGCCGCAAAAAAGGCGGGCAACATCTGCTGCCCGCCCTGAAATGACCACTTATTCGGCACGCGCGCCTCTTAAAGGCCGCACCTCAAGCAACCGTTACTTTTTCTTCTTTTTCGGTTGCCATTTCTGGCCAGATCCGGATTTCGGCTTACCCGCAGCACCACCTGCGCCCACACCGCCAGCAGCACCACCGGCAGCGGAACCCGTAGAAGCACCTGCAACTGGAGCAGCATCAACCGCAACTGCGGCATCGGCAGCACCCGCAGCAGCAACAGCCGGCTGAGGCAGCACGAACTCGAACAGGCGAATGGCCGTGCCGAACTTCTTCGTAAGTTTCAGGTTGTCCTTCTCGCGCGACTTCCACTCGGAGAACAGCGGCATAGCAACGGCAATCGAAGAGTAGCAGCCGCACACCAGGCCAATGACCATTGCAAACGCGAAGTCCTTCAGCGTTTCAGAACCGAACAGCAACATGAACAGAACCGGGATAAGCGAGGTCAGCGTGGTGTTAATGGAGCGGATAAACACCTGGTTGATGGAGTGGTTTGCCATGGTCATAAACGTTACCTTAGCAGAGGACTCCTGCATGTTGTCGTTCACGCGGTGGAACACAACCACGGTGTCATACAGCGAGTAGCCCAGAATGGTCAGCAACGCAGCCACCGTGTTCGGCGTGAACTCGCGACCAATCAGCGCGTAAATGCCCACGACGATAATCAAGTCGTGCAGCAGCGTGATAACGGCCACCACGCCCATCTTATACGAGCGGAATCGGATGCCAATATACGCAATGATCAGCACCAACGACACCAAGAACGCAATGAGCGACGAGCGAATAACGCTGGCACCCCAGCTTGCCTGAATCGTGGAAACCGTGATATCGGTGCTCGAAAGACCCAGCGTTTGCGCAACGGAAGAAGAAGCGCTGTACGCCTCGGTCGTATCGGTTGTGGCAAGACGAACCAGGAAGCCCTCTTGGCCATTCGTGCTGGTCGTCTGCACAACAGCGTTTTCCTGACCAGCGGCCGCAAACGCATCGCGCACCTGATCGGTGGTTGCGCCTGCCGTCTGGTTGATGGAGATGGACGTACCGCCTACAAATTCAGTACCGAAGTTCAAGCCGCGCACGCCGCACACCACCAGGGACACAGCAACGCAGCACGCCGCAATGATAAGCAGCACCTTGCGCGCGCGCATAAACGGAATGTCGCGCTTGATGAAGCGGCCGACAACCTTCTGAGCAGGCGTCTTCGCTTCGTCTTCCACCAGCTGCTCCGTACCGCCAACGGCGTTCAGGCAGTCATGTACGTTCCAGAAATCGGGGTGCTTCGCAATAGTGCGCGGAGCCATCAAACGGATAAGCGGCGCCTTGAAGATGAGCATCATAATGATGTCGCAGAAAATACCCAGCGCCAACGTCATGCCGAAGCCCTTGACCGACGCGCTGGCCAGGAAGAACAGCGCCAAAGCGGACACAAGCGTTACCAGGTCGGCGTCGATGGACGTCAAAATAGCGTGGCGCACACCGCTTTGCGAAGCGGCTTTGATGGAGCGGCCCATGCGAATTTCCTCGCGGAAGCGCTCCAGGGTCAGAATGGACGAGTCGGCCGCCATACCAATGGTCAAAACGATACCGGCAACGCCTGCCAACGAAAGGCTGAACTGGCCCAACAGCGACAGCAGGCCCAAAATGCCCAAATACAGAATAGAGAAGACAAGCATGGCCGCAGCGGTGATAATACCCAAGCCCTTGTAGAAGAAGAACAGGTAGATGACAACCAGCAGAAGGCCGATCAGCGCAACCAAAACGCCGGAAGCCAGCGCGTCCTGACCCAAGGTGGGGCCAACAACCTGGCTCTGAGAGTACGAGAAGCTTACCGGCAACGAACCGCTTTCCAGAACCGTCTGCAGAGATTTTGCCTGGTCCAGCGTGTAGCCGCCGGTAATGGAAACCTGGCCACCCGTGATTTCAGACTGCACGGCCGGAGCGCTTTGCACCACGCCATCAAGCAGAATGACAATCTTGCCGTGGGTGGAAACCAGTTCTTTTGTGGCCTGCGCAAACGCCGCGCTACCAGCGGAATCAAGCGTCAGGTTCACCGAATACGTAGTTGCCGTTTCGGACTCGCGGCCCACATCCACGCGGCTGATGTTCTCGCCGGTGATAAGCGGTGTGTACGTGCCCTGCGGCGCGGTGAGCTTCGACTCAACGGCGAACTGCTGACCCGTTACGGGATCGGTAATATTCTCGTGGTCGGTTTGGCCGCTGTCGATCTTTTCCCTTACGTCTTCATCGGTGAAACTATCCAGGCGCGCGAACTCCAACTTACCCGTGGTGCCGATGGTCTTCAGCGCCTGCTCAGGGTCGGAAACGCCCGGAATCTGAACAAGGATTTGGTTGTTGCCCTGCACCTGAACGGTTGCTTCGGATGCGCCCAGCAAGTTCACGCGCTTCTCAACAATCGCACGGCTTTTCTCCATGTCTTCGCTGGAAATCGCCGATCCGTCCTCGTTTGAAGCGGAAAGCACAACCGACAAACCGCCCTGGATATCCAGGCCCTGGTTGATTTTTTCCGAAGGAGGCGTGAACGCGAAGAAAGAAGCAATCACCGCAATCGTGCAGATGATAAGCAGCCACACGTTGCGTCGATCGGCGTTCTTCAGCGAACTCTTTTTCTGCTTTGAGTTTTGAGAAGCCACGTTTGAATCCTTTTCTCTTTACCTATCTGCTTTTCGCTTTTTCATGCACCCGAACAGCAAAAACGCTGACCATAAGCAAGCATTGCACGCAGGCGAAGAACCGCCCTGCAACATTACCTTGCAAATTGCGGCAAACCTTGGCATGCGCCGCCGCCAACACGTTCCGCGCGCCCAAGAGCACAAAAAATGCACCTACGCCAGTTTCGCACAGGTAACTTTGTATTATGACACTTCTTGAAGCTTTGCGGGAAGTTGTTTCCATCTGATACGCGAGTGTAAACTTTATTCTTATAAGAGGATAAGAATGCGCAAAGGAAGCAATCCATGCATCGCACACGCCGCGCATCCGCAGTCCGAACGCCGATGCCCGTCCCATCCCAAACGCACCGATGCCCGGAGCGCGTCCGGGCATCGGGGTAACATTGCAACTTAGTAATCGTTCGCGGCAGGCGAATTCATCCAGTCTTCGTAGAACTTCTCGTAGCGACCCTCAAGAATAGCCTGACGCGCTTGTCGCATAAGCTCCAGCAAGAAGTGCAAGTTATGCACCGAAAGTAAGATGCCGCCCAGCATTTCGCCCTGTTTTACCAGGTGGCGGATGTACGAACGCGAATACGTCTGGCACGTTGAGCAACTGCACTGCGGATCAAGCGGCCCGAAATCATGCACGTACTTCGCGTTGCGCATGTTCATGCGACCCGCAGAGGAAAACGCCGTTCCCATGCGAGCCGTTCGCGTGGGCAGCACGCAGTCGAACATATCCACGCCTTCGCGCACCGCACGCACAAGCGTTGTGGGGTTGCCCACACCCATCAGGTAGCGCGGACGATCCTGCGGCAACGCCTGCGCAACCGCGCCAAGCGTCTCGAACATGACCTCGTGGGGCTCGCCCACCGAATAACCGCCAATGCCGAAACCGCCGAAACGGCGCCCACCCGCAGCCAGGCTTTCCTGCTCAATGCGCTGCAGTTCGCCCGCCGACCACAAGCGCAAATCAAGATGCATGCCACCTTGCACAATGCCGAAAAGCGTCTGATCAGGCTTTTTGTGCGCCGCTAAACAACGCTGCGCCCATGCAGCAGAAAGACGCGTTGACTTTTCCACAAACGAGCGCTCGGCCGGATACGGCGCGCACTGATCAAGCTGCATGCAAATATCGGCGCCAATCTTTTCCTGGATTGCCATGTTGCTCTCGGGCGTCCAACGCACTTTCGCTCCGTCGTAGATGGACTGGAACGTAAGGCCCTCGTCATCAATCTTCAGCGTGTCCGCCAGGCTCATAACCTGGAATCCACCGGAATCGGTAAGCATGGGGCCGTCGTAGCACATGAATTTCTGCACGCCGCCCGCTTCTTCAACAAGATCCGCACCAGGGCGCATCGACAGATGATACGTGTTCGCAAGCACTACCTGCGACTGCAATTCACGCAACTGAACAGGCTGAATGCCTTTTACCGTGGCACGTGTGCCCACCGGCATGAACATGGGCGTCTGAAATGTTCCGTGCGCCGTTTCGTACGTTGCCGCGCGCGCATGACCATCTTGCGCCTGAATGGTGTAATCGAATAATGCCATAATGCTCCAATTCCGTTCTCCATGGTTTTAGGCGCAACCGCAAAGGAAGATGCTGCCGCCGCCTTGCGAAGCTCCATTGCGTCTTCACGCTTTGCGCTTTGCACTGCCGCACAAACCGCAGCGAGCCCGCACGCAAGCCGGCTCTCGGTCGCTTCGCCAACAGTGCCTTTGTCCCCTTGCAGCCGCGGCATCAGATGCAAAAACGCCGCAGTTTTCGCCTAAATGATTTGTCCGTGGTAGTATAAGCCACAAATCAACGAAAGCTAAGGTCACCCATGAAAATACTACTGCATGCCTGCTGCGGGCCCTGTTCGCTGGAACCCACACGCCTGCTGAAGGAGGCGGGCGATGAGTTTGCCGTGTACTTTGCGAATACGAACATCCACCCGCGAGATGAATATGAGCATCGGCTGGAAACCATTCAGACGCTTGCCAGCGAACGTGCATATCCCCTGATAGAAGGCTCATACGATACGGACGCCTGGGAAGCATGCGCCGGACGCATTGGCCAGGAACTTGAGGAGCTACGCAAAGGCGCAGGCATTACCAACGAAGTGGTGGACTCTCCCAATCCTTACCCTCTGCCGCCCAAAGAAGACAAAGGACCGCAGGTAGCCGCCGCGCGCAAGAAAGCTGCGCAGTTGCGTCGTGCCCGTTGTCGCGCCTGCTACCGCTTGCGCTTCGAGGAAACGGCGCGCTACGCTGCCGAAAATGGCTTTGACGCGATAGGCACCACGTTATCCGTAAGCCCCTTCCAGTACACCGACATCATTGAGGAAGAGCTGCAACGCGCCTGTAAGAAGGCGGGCGTGAACTGCGCTTTCACTGATTATCGCCCGTATTTCGAAGACAACGAACGCATTTCCAAAGAAATGGGGATTTATCGGCAGAATTTCTGCGGATGCCATTTCTCGGACGAAGAAGCCCAGTTGGAGCGTACAATTCGTAAAGCCGCGCGCAAAGCCAAAAAGGCCGCGCTGAAAGCAGCGAAGAAAAAAGCGGCCGAAAAGGAACTATTAGGAAGCACCAATGAAAACCTCTGATTTTGATTACGATTTACCCGAAGAACTTATTGCCCAGGAACCCGCCGCAAACCGCGACCAGTGCCGCATGCTGGTCATGGATCGCGTAACCGGCGCCCTTGAAGATCGCATTTTCCGCGACATCAAGGAGTATCTGCGTCCGGGCGACTTGGTTATCGCAAACGAAACGCGCGTTCTACCTGCGCGTTTGTTGGGAACAAAACGCGGCACGGGCGGAGCGGCGGAAGTCTTTCTGCTCAAGCAGGCACAAGAAGGTGCGACCACCGCTTCCGAGCGGCAGGCGGCACCCGAGGAGTACAGCAAGGGCTGCGCAGCTTCTGAGCACAACCCCATCGCCACCGAAACTGCAGGATCGGGGGCAAAGGGGCGTAGTGAGGGCTGCGCAGCTTCTGAACGAAGTCCCTTTGCCCCCAACGCACCAAGCACATCTCCAAATTCTGTAGCTTATTGGGAAGTACTTGTAAAGCCTGGTCGCAGGCTTAAAGCGGGCGCTGTTGTGGACTTCTGCGACCAGGATGGCAACGTAGCACTTTCCGCCGAAATCATCGACTTCGTGGACCACCAGGGCGAAGACAACAAGGGTCAGCGCCTGGCGCGCCTGACCACCACGCACCCGTCGCTGGACGAAGCGCTTCATGCCGTGGGTAAAACGCCGTTGCCGCCCTATATCAAGGATTACACGGGCGACATGGAAATGTATCAAACGGTATTCTCCAAACGCGAAGGCTCGGCCGCAGCTCCCACCGCGGGCTTGCATTTCACGCCGCAGCTCATTGAGGAAATCAAAGGCATGGGCGTGAAATGGATGACCGTCGAGCTGGAAGTGGGCCTAGGCACCTTCCGTATTGTGGACGAGGAAAACGCCGAAGACCACCACATCCACACGGAATATTACACCGTGCCAGAAGCTGTGGTGAAAGCCGTAGAGGAAACAAAAGCCGCAGGTGGACGCGTTATTGCCATTGGCACCACCAGCGTGCGCAGTCTTGAGAGCGCTTGGGATGCGCAAGCGGGCAAACTTCTGCCGCGCAACCGCGAGGCCACCAGCCTCTACATTCTGCCCGGCTACCACTTCAACGTGGTGGATTGCATGGTCACGAATTTCCACGTGCCGAAATCCACCCTGATGATGCTTGTTTCTGCGTTCTCTACCAGGGAAAACATTATGAACGCTTACCAACACGCCATTGATGAGCGCTACCGCATGCTCTCCTTCGGCGATGCGATGTTCATGCACTAAGCGTCGCGCTATGCAAGCAATAGAGTGCCGCAGCGAAGGGTTGAGCCGAACTGCTGAGCCTGGATAAGTTGAGCGAGCCCCAGCAACAGAGAGACATTATCCGGGCGAAGTCGTGAGGAGAACGCCCTTCGCTGCGACGCTCTTTCAACGTGAAAGGCGGGGGAAGGACAAGGTTGAGCGGAATTGTCGAGCTCTGGATAAGCGCATTGATTCCCAGCTAGGAAGAAGCATTATCCAAGAGAGACCATGAAGCGAATGCCTTGCCCTTCCCCCGCCGCTGCAGCCACCGCAGACATGAAAAAACGGCGGAAGGAGCAAGGCTCTCACCCTCCCCTTCCGCCGCCCGAAAATCAGATCAGCGAAAACCGACGTGCAGCAAGCAAACGCTAGATGGTAAACATCGCGTCAAACACGTCTTGACGCTGCAAAATTGCCTGAACGCCCAGTTCAGTGGCAACCGCTTCCACTTTTTCTTGCACTTCGTTGAACGTAGCCACCGTCTCGTTCACGGTAACCATCATGGTCATGGTGAAAATACCGTCCAAGATGGTTTGGCTAATGTCATCGATATTCACGCCGCACGTTGCCAGCGCAGAAGCAATGCCAGCAACAATTCCGCTGCGGTCTTTTCCCAGCACGGTCAAAACGCATTTCATAACAGGCCTCCTTACGGTTTGTTGAAAAGCAGTTTACCAGTTACCCGCTATTAGCGGCCTGCGAAAATGAGCGATAGGGCCTCTTCGCGCGTTTTTGCGCTCGTGCGGAACGAGCCACGCACTGCACTGGTAGTGGTTTTCGAACCGGGCTTCTTCACGCCGCGCATGGTCATGCACATATGCTCGGCCTCGATGACAACAATCACGCCACGCGGGTTAAGCTGCTCAACCAGCGTATCAGCCACTTGCGAGGTAAGGCGCTCTTGCACTTGCGGGCGTTTCGCGAATACTTCCAGCAAGCGTGCGAGCTTGGACAGGCCGCACACTTTACCGTTCTCGTTGGGGATGTACGCAATGTGCGCCACGCCGAAAAACGGCACCAGATGATGCTCGCACATGGAGTAGAACGGAATATCCTTTACCACGACCATTTCCTGATGACCTTCGTCAAACAGCGTTTTGAAATGCGTCGCAGGGTCTTGCGTAAGGCCGGCAAACACTTCCTCATACATACGAGCAACGCGCGCGGGAGTCTCGCGCAGGCCTTCGCGGTCGGGGTCTTCGCCCACGCCTTCCAAAATCAGACGAACGCCTTGTTCGATTTTTTGTGCATCCACAATAGTTTCCCTTCTAGGCAAAGCTGATGTCCACGCCCACGGGGCAGTGGTCAGATCCAGTGACTTCATTATATATGGAAGCGGCCGAAACGGCATTTTTTAACTGCTGGCTGGCCAAAAAGTAGTCAATACGCCACCCAGCGTTACGCTCGCGGGCTCGGAAACGGTAGCTCCACCATGAATAGCAGTCAGGTTCGTTGCCGTGAATCAAGCGGAACGTGTCAACGAAGCCGGCGTCAAGCAACTCGTCGAACTTGCCGCGCTCTTCATCGGAGAAGCCCGCATTGCCGCGATTCGCAGCGGGGTTCTTCAGGTCGATCTCATGGTGGGCAACGTTGAAGTCGCCGCATATGACCACGGGCTTTGCAGCAGTTGCATGGCCTTCATCGGGCACAACTCCCTCTTCTAGCCCTTTGCAGAAATCGCGGAAGGCATCATCCCACGCCATGCGGTGATCGATGCGCGCCAGCTCGTTCTGTGCGTTGGGCGTGTAGACGCACACAAACCAGAACTGCGGGAATTCCAGCGCAACAATACGTCCTTCCGTGTCAAGTTCGGGCACGCCCAGCCCGTGAAGCACCTGCAACGGCTCTTCACGCGTAAACACGGCAGTTCCCGAGTAGCCTTTCTTCTGCGCGTAGCTCCAATAACTCTCGTAGCCGGGAAACGCCAGGTCAACTTGGCCCTCTTGGCATTTTGTCTCTTGCAAGGCAAAGATGTCGGCATCAAAAGCCGCAAAAACTTCCTCGAAATTTTTCTTGAGCACCGCCCGCAGGCCGTTCACGTTCCATGATATGAAGCGCATTGGTGAAGGCTTCCTTTCGATTGTTGGTCTGCATCAAAGAAGGCGACGTCCTGTTTCCAGGCGCCGCCTTCCCTTCGTTCGTGTTTGCGTTTCGCACATGACTTCGGAGTGTTGGCCGATGACGCAGGGACGATGGTTCGCGGGCTTCACCCCGTCTGCAGCACTCGCCGCGCATCGCCGAGCTGCAGCTTATTTCGCAGCGTCCTTCGGGGTTTCCTTCCCTGCGCTCGCTGATTTGACATCTGCCGCACCCGCTTTCGCAGCATCTTTCTTCTTGAAGCGCGCAAAGAAGCCCGGCTTCTTCTCGGGGGCTTCGGCGGCTTTTGCCTGCTTCACTGCTTCCTCCGCTGCGCGCTGGGCCTTCTCGGCCTTCAACGCACGCGTCTCAGCTTTCGTATCGGCATGCTGAGCTGCGTATTTCTTGCGGATGCGGCGAATCTTCACCAGGTCGATGTACAGCGCGGCAGCAATAGCGGCATACGCCAAAATCAAAAGCACCGTGGTCACTTCGGCGGGCACTTTGCCCATCAGCAAAAACGAGCCAATGGAGCCGGCCAGCGCCAAACCAACGCAAATGCCCCAGTACATACGCATGCGCTTGTACTCGGGAGTGCGCGGGTTGTAGTAACGGGCGTCGCGCTCACGCATCTTTTGCTCTTGCGCTTTGCGCTCGGCCTTCTTCTGAGCCTTCGACTTTGTGGTGGTAACAACGGTCACCGAGCTGGCTGCCTCGCGCTTGGGCTTGGCGGACGACGCGCTCTTGCGCGTGGTGCCCTTCGGCTTGTCCGTGGTATAACGTTCATTCATGGGACTACGCTGAGTCATATTGTTTCTCCTGTTGGGACGCGGCTCGATAACCTAGAACTTGCGGCCCGTGATAATCTCGTACGCTTGGATATATTTCTCGGTGGTCTTTTCAATGACCTCTTGCGGAAGGTGCGGCGGGTTGCCCTGCTTGTCCCAGTTCGCGCTGAGCCAATCGCGCACAAACTGCTTGTCAAAGCTCGGCTGGTTCTTGCCTTCTTCGTACAAATCACCAGGCCAGAAGCGCGAAGAGTCGGGAGTCAGCACTTCATCGGCCAGCACGATCTTGCCGTCAATGCGGCCGAACTCAAACTTCGTATCGGCAATGATAATGCCGCGCGAAGCTGCATATTCGGATGCCTTCGTGTAGATGTTCAGCGCATAATCGCGGATTTCCATAGCGTCACGCTCACCCAGGATTTCCACGAAACGGTTGAAGCTGATGTTCTCATCGTGATCGCCCACTTCGGCCTTGGTGGAAGGAGACAGCAGCGGAGACGGCAGCTTCGAAGAGTTCTTCAGGCCCGTGGGCATATCCATGGAGCCGATAGTGCCTGACACCTGGTATTCCGCCCAGCCGCTGCCGGCCAGATAACCACGCACGATGCACTCAACAGGGAACATTTCCGCTTTCTTTACCAGCATGAAACGACCCTTAAGGTAATCGGCGTAAGGCTTGAATTGCTCGGGAAGATCAGCAACGTCTGCCGAAATCATGTGGTTGCCCACCACGTCTTCCAGGAATTCGAACCAGAAGCAGGAAAGGCGCGTGAGAACCTCGCCTTTGTACGGAATTTCATCGGGAAGGATGAAATCGAATGCGGAAATACGATCGCTTGCAACAAACAGCAGCTTGTCGCCCAAATCGTACAAATCGCGCACTTTGCCCTGAAAATCAGGCTTGATGTCAATAGCAGTCATAAAACGCTCCTATCCTATCTGCAAACATGCTCTGTTGAAATTACAAATGACCAACTAAACAGAATACCTTATGCTTCTCAAAAATGCTATCGCTGCAACGAGTTTGTTATGAACTATTTTTTGTCGTGCCGCAAGCAATGCTTGAAATGCGGAAGACGCGGCGGCGGAGGATTGAGCCGAACTGCAACGCTTTGGATAAGTTGAGCGAGCTGCAAACCCAAAGACCGATGCCACCCCGCATCGAGCGCGAAAGAAAGATTGGGACACGTGTCCAACCCAAGCCCCCGACCTTGAGCCGCATGTCCCACCTTGTTGACAAATTACCCCATCTTTTGTCAACAATTCGTGCGCGGGTCCACGGTTCGAGGTTGCCTTTGGCCAGCACGAACAGCCCCGTAGAACCGTTCGCGCCGACCGTCCCTTCGCAACTTCCTCGATTCGCCAAACCGCCAGCCATCTTGTCGGAAATCGCGTGCGAAAACGCCTAAATCAACGATACGGGGCAGGTCGGGAGACAAACAAAGCAGTTATGGACCCTTCAACCCAATTGCATCTAGCAAAACCCCAGGTCGCAAGAATCCCCTGGCGGCCTCTAACGCGACAATCCCTTCTCCACCTGCCCCGTACCGTCGATTTGCGCGTTTTTAGGCAGAAAAAACGACAGCATGACTCTCGTATGGAAATCAAAGAAGAGACCCTTGAGAATCGTCGGCTTTCAGTCAACGATGGAGCGCGTCGGGAGCAGGGTCGAGCAACCAGCCTCTGCCCTGAAATTGCGACCTGGGGAAACAAAGATCGCACGCCCAGCTCGAACGTGCCGGTTGACCAAGAACCGAGGAAAGCGGAGAGTTTGCCCCCAAAAAAAAGCGCTTCCCCCTTGGGACATAAGGGGGAAGCATGAGAAGTGCCGGCAAGAGGAGTGGTGTGGCATCAGCATCGCGAGCGGTGGTTCTCTTGCCGGCGGGACAGGATTCGTAAACGCGCATGTCAAGCGTGCAATCGAGGCTGATTCTCCCAAAGCGCCACCGAAGCGGCCTTGCGAAGCGGTCCCGAGAGCAGAGCGATCGAGCAATCGCCCGGAGGCAAGCGCCTACGCGTTCCAGCCGAGCAGGGCGGCGCGCTGGATGGCGAAGGCGTCCTGCGCATCGACCGCGCCGTCGGGAGCGCCCGCCGGGCCCGTCACATCGGCGCGGGAGCGCATCCACGCGAGGTCGTGGCGCCCGGCGTGCCCGCCGTTCGCGATATCGTAGGCGATCTGGGCGTCCACGATGTTCAGCAGACCGTTGCAGTTGACGTCGCCGCGGCCCAGGGCGAAGTACCCGGGACCCGCCGCGCCGCCATCGAGGCGGGCGTACGCCGCGTCAACATGCGCCGCATCGAACGCCGTGCCCGCGCCGCCGCTAAGCGCCGCGCAACCCTGGAACATGTTCTCGGAAGCCGCCGCCGCGGGGATGCCCGGGAACCCTTCTGCGACGTAGACCTTCCTGAGCTTGTCGCAGTTGCCGAACATCATCGACGCGTCCGCCACCTGGGAGAAGTCGAGGCCCGAAAGGTCGACCGCCAGCAGCGACGCGCATCCTGCGAACATCTCCTTCATGTTCGTAACATTCGAGACGTCCAGAGCAGAAAGATCGACCGTCTCAAGCGATTCGCAGTTGAAGAACATCCGGTACGCACTCGTCACTCGGGAGGCATCAAGGCCTGAAAGGTCCACAGAGGTGAGCTTCCGGAACTTCCAAAACATATAATCGCAGGTGACAGTAGATACACCGGGCTCAATTCGCACAGAGGTGACCCAGCTGGCACCGTAATCCCAAGGACACGTCTCCTTCCACGACCACGCTTCCAACGTGCCGCGAGGCACGCCGGGCACCGGCCTGAAGATGAGCGTCTTAGCGTCATCAATCATCCATTCGCACGAGCCGGACAGGGTCCAGCCCTCCGTTGTCTGCGGATAAACAAACGTCTCAACGCCCGAAGGACGTGCCGCGTTCGCCACGAACATCTCGTTGGAATCCGCGTACGCGTTGCCCGCCGTGTCGATCCAGGCGTGCTCGTACATAACGCAGCCAACCAAATCGATCCCCGCCGCAAGCACAAGACGTTCAAGGCTCGGGCAATCGCGGAAGAAGTGGGCCGTGCTCGTTGAACGAGTAATGGTGAACGTCGATAAATCAACCGATTCGAGCGACTCGCATCCCTGGAAAAAACCCTGCATGAGCTGAACTTTTTTGGTATCGAAGGACGTTAGATCGAGTGACTTGATGGACTTGCAGCTATAGAACATTTCAGTCATATAGATCACGTCCGTGGTGTCGAAACTCGACAAATCGAGTTCCTTAAG
>CAKUFS010000029.1 GCA_934648845.1 uncultured Eggerthellaceae bacterium | reverse complement strand
GGTTGCCGGTTTCCCGTGAGAGGGAACCGACGGGTTTCTCAAATTCGAAAAATAAAAGTGAATTCAAAGAAGTATCAAATGAATGTACTCTCTGGCATGTATCAATCTGTCTTCCGAGGCGCATCGAAAGATGCCCTCGGTTCGTCACAGTATCCGGTTCTCAAGGTGCCGAGGGGACCTCGCCCCTCGCTCGCTTTTTCGTGATTCGCTTTCGTTCCTCGCGAAGCAGCTTGGTTATATTACGCGCCTGGGCCACTGGAGTCAAGAACTTTTTTGGAAAAAGTTGAAAAAGTTTTTGAATGCTCTTTTGCTCAAGCACGCCATCTTTATTTACCATAGACAATGACAAAAATAGTGTGGCAAAAGAAAGATGACCATGAACCAGACGCTTCCTATACATAATTCCTTCCAGGAGTTGCAAGACCTTCCCTTATATCAAGCAGCATGTACCGCGCTAACTACGCTCGAGGAAGCTGGATATGAAGGCTATCTTGTAGGTGGGTTCGTGCGCGATGCATTGCTTGGACGCCCTATCCACGATGCCGACTTAGCATGCAACGCTCCCTACGACACCCTTTTGGCTCTTTTCCGCGAAAAGGGATTCACCGCCATTCCGACGGGCGAAAAGCACGGTACTGCTACCGTGCTGATTGATGACTTCCCTTTGGAAATTACGCGATATCGTACTGACGGCGACTATCTTGATCACCGGCATCCCGAAAGCGTTCACTTCGTAGAGACCATTGAGCAAGATCTTGCGCGACGCGATTTCACCATTAATGCCATGGCGTACAACCCGCGAACGGGCGTAATTGACCCGTTCGATGGCCAAAGCGATCTTATGCAGAAAACCATCCGCTGCGTTGGTTCAAGCGATGCCCATTTCAGCGAAGATGCCCTTCGTATATTGAGAGCGCTGCGTTTTGCATCGCAACTTGGATTTTCCCTTGAGAGCGAAACAGCGCGCGCTGTTCACGAGCACGCAAAAGACCTTTCGGAAATATCAGTTGAACGCTTGTTCAAGGAGTTCACTTCCCTGCTGTGCGGAAAGAACCCTTACCCGCTGCTTATGGAATACCACGATGTGGTGTTTCAGCTTATTCCCGAGCTTTCGGCTTCCTGGGAGTTCGATCAGCGCACGCCTTATCATATTTATACCGTTTACGATCACATTGCCCACTGCGTTCAAGCGATTGACAATACTCCCCTTGACCGCTGGGTTGCCCTGCTTCATGACGTTGGCAAGCCCGCAGCGTGGGCTCCTGACGAAAAAGGACAGGGACATTTTCCGGGACACGCAAAAATCAGCAAAATTTGCGCGCGTGAAATTGCACGGCGCTTCAAGATGCCGCGCGCTTTTGCGGAAGACATGGCTTTGCTCGTTGATCGCCACGATGACATAGTGGAAGAAACGCCGCGCGCTGTGAAACGCATGCTACGAAAACTTCAAGAGCGTCCCGATCTTTTCCTGCATTTATGCGCTATGAAACGCGCTGATACGCTATCGCAGGCACCGCGTTGCGCAGGACGTCTGGAAATGGTGGCCAATCTTGAGCGCATCCTTGATGAAGTGCTGAAAGAAAATGCAGCGTTTTCACTACGCGATTTAGCGGTGAGTGGAAAGGATCTTGTTTCGGCGGGATATACGTCGGGGCCCGAATTTCGCGTTGCACTTGAGGCGGCACTTGAAGCCGTGATAAACGAGCAAATAAAAAACGATGCCGAAGAGATTTGGCATTTCTGGGATGCAGAAGGATTCCTGGCGAAGTTGCGCAAGGCCAACTGCTAGATACCCGCGTTGCAAGGGTGCTTGGCGACAACAACAGACGGGGGGCTCCGAACGCAGCGAAAGCAAAGAAAACGCCGCAGCCCAAACTGGAGCCCCAGCCAAAACGGGAACGCACAGGAACAGCAAGAGAAAGCCAGCACAGAATCGTGTGGGAAAACAAAAACCGCCCCGAAGGGCGGTTTGAAAGTTCATGGTAGCTCCGAAGGGATTCGAACCCTCGACCTCCGCCTTGAGAGGGCGGCGTCCTAAACCGCTAGACGACGGAGCCATTTCCATAGCGCTTGTGCATTCTAATTGACGAAGCTTCAAACGTCAAGTGGCTGGGGTGGCAGGAGTCGAACCCACACATATGGCACCAGAAACCACTGTCCTACCATTAGACGACACCCCAACTTGTTCGTTGAGCTCGCAATCGGTGTTGCAAACGCGAGAAAGTATATTACCGATACAGAAGCGTTCCGTCAAGAAGAAATTTCGAATTTATGAAAGATTTTTGGCGGCTAGAAACAAGAAAGGGAAATCGCCTGAAAAAGCGGGAGCGTTACCAGCACGCACCCTTCCGTAAGCGACACAGAAGCATCTTTGCCAATCAGCTCGTTTGAGAGACCCAGCGAACAACGGTTCGTCAAATCGCCACCATCAAGCTCATATTTCATTCCTTGAATAGTCACGCCGCGCGAGCAATCCGAAAGAGAAATCACCGAAACGGTGCGCTGTTCTTTCGGCAGCGCGCAAAAATCGGGGCCCTGATCTGCGCCCGGCATCAACAACCGATGACCACCCGGCATAATAACAAGCTGCGCGGTATCTGAAATCCCCCGCACCGCTCGATGCATTTCCAACGCAAACCCCGCCATGGTCTGGATAGCAGCAAACGTGTGATCAAGCCGCCCCGCGAACGCTCCATATACCGAAACGGAATCGATATCGTTATCGGCGCACCAATCAAGGGCCAAGCCTAAATCGCTGTCGTCTTTTTCCTCGGGAAAGCGCACCACAGGAATGTCGCTTGGAACAAAACCCAACGAATCGAAATCCCCCACAACAAGCGTGGGCGTCACGCCAATTGCCTGCAAATGGGCATATCCCGCATCAACGGCAACGATATCATCATAAGGATGTTGTTCATGAAAACGAAGAAACGCTGCCGCGTTGAACGAGGAAGCAGCGACCAAAGCAGCAGTCCGCACGATCCTTCCCCTTTCTATAACGCTTCAGTCAGAAGAAAATGAGTGGGCCTGTAAGCCGGGTTCTGTCGAGAGCGATCATTTATCTTGCACGCATGTCGCCATGCGCCTTATCGCGCGCAACCCGAATGCACGGTAGGGCGGCCGTATCGCACTCCTATTTGCGCTTGCTCCAGATGGGGTTTACCAAGCCGCTGCATTGCTGCAACGCTGGTGCGCTTTTACCGCACCGTTTCAGCTTTTCTCGCAGAACAAGTCTGCGGGAGTCTTCTTTTCTGTGGCACTTTCCGTCGGGTCGCCCCGCCCAGTCGTTAACTGGCATCTTGCCCTAAGGAGCCCGGACTTTCCTCACGCCGAAGCGCGCGATCGCTGAGCCCACTCAAGGTGCATATTGTATCAAAATATCGAAGACACAGGCGCACACGCCGTAAAAAACGCGGAATCACGGAGGAAATGCAATTGAGAGAGGCGCAGGGAAACGCTCCGCGCGGCGCGCAGCTACAAAAGATCACAGCGAAGGAAGCGAGCTCAGCCATTCCTGAACAGCAGCACTCGTGATTGCATTCGCGCCGATAGAAAGCTGTTTTCTGCGCGCTGTATGACCCGAAACCACTTCGACAGCCGTTTTCGGCACACCCAAAGAAGACGCCACCGCTTTGCACACCGCTTTATTCGCCTTACCGCCATCGGGCGCGGCCGTTACCCGCACGCATACAGCCTGAACCCCGTCTTCAAAGACTTTGCGGCCCATAACTTCGTCACGCCCCGAGCGGGGCGTGACGCGAACGGTAATGGTTATGTTTGATTGTGCGGCAGCCATTAATCAATGTCGTCAAAACCGAAATCGTCATCGGTGTCGCCAAAGCCCGAGAAGTCTTTTTCCACCACAGACGGGCTGGGCGTTGCAGCAGCAACAACAGGCTGGCTTGCCGGAACAGCAAACGCGGGAACGTACTCATCGTCTTTGCGAGAAACCGGCTGAACCGTCTGCTTCGAAGCCGCAGGCGTCGTAGCAAAACGACCATGAGCACTGTTCTTCACACGCTCTTCGGTGCTTAAGGCGGAAAGCTTGCTCGTAGCATCGGCAATGAAGTTCTTCAGCATTTCCTGGTAACCGGAACGCACTTCGTCACGCTCGTCTTCCAAGCCGTCGATTGCCTGCTCAACCTGCTCGCGCTTCTCGTTTGCGTCGTTGATGATCTCTGCCGCCTTGTCCTGTGCCTGGGCAATAATCTGGCCGGCCTGAACTTGCGCATTCGACACAATTTCATCGGCATTGCGCTGTGCAACAATAAGAACCTGCGCAATAGCGCTTCCATCGGCCTTTGCATCGGAAAGCTGCGCCTGCAGATCCACAATAAGGGCATCTTTTTCCGCCAGAACCGATTCGTCTACGCTCGACTCGATGGTAACCACTTCGGGCTCGGTCTGCACCGGCTTGTCAAAGCCCGCAAAAACGTTATCGGCATCTGCCAGCTGACCTTCAAGCTCTGCAACGTGGCTGTTCAGAATATCGATTTCATCGGACACATACTCCAAGAAATCGTCAACCTCTTCGACTTTATAGCCGTTTTTGCTGATGGTAAAGCCTTGGTTTTGAATATCGGTAGAAGTAATTGCCATTTTTTCGTCCTTTCGAGGTCGGCCGGCAAACTATTACAAAAGAAAGAGAAGCATGCGCACAACAAAGCGCACGACAAATTGTAATACAATTAGAGCTACGATAGGACTGATGTCGATCATTCCGCCAATCGGGGGAATGAATTTACGGAAAATACCCAAAAAGGGATCGACAATCTTGGACAACGCATCACGAATGTCCGCAATAACGCCCGTCGCAACAGGAAACCAAGTCATAATACAATATGCCAGGATAATCCATGTGTAGATATCCACGGCAGCATAAATGAGCCGAATAAGCGCAGTGATCACGATAGAGCTCCTAACTCAAGGGATCGCTTGGTAGCCGCGGCTACCCCTTTATCAATAACCGAAGAAAAATCGGCCGCATTCATGGCATCAAGCGCAGCAAGCGTTGTACCGCCCGGGCTGCATACTGCTTTGCGAACTGCTTCGGGCGTTTGCTTTGTTTCAAGCAACAGCCGAGCGGTACCAAAAACAGTTTGCAACGCCAAGTTCTGCGCTAAGTCAAACGGAAGCCCCTGTTTCACGCCGCCATCGCGCAGCGCTTCAATGAACGCGGCAACGTACGCAGGACCCGAGCCACTCACAGCGCACACGGCATCCATGGCGGTCTCTTCAACAACAACCGCATCGCCCAAGCACGCGAACAAGGCGCGCACGAGCTCAACATCGCTCGCTGACGCTCCGCCATCGCCCACAACAGCCGTCATACCGGCGCTCACCAAAAGCGGCGTGTTCGGCATGGTGCGCACAACGCGTGCGCCTTCGGGCAGAAGAGAGCGAAGCGTTTGCGTTGTAATGCCCGCAGCGATAGAGACAAAAAGCGGTTTATTTTCTGCTGCGCCCACACACGAAGCGCCGCCGAAAACGGGGCATTCCCGAAGTGACGCCGCCGCCGAAGGCAAAACCTGCGGCTTCACCGCAAGGATGACCACATCGGGCGTACTGGAAATAAGGCTTCCGTCTTCCACGCACGAAACGCCGTACGCCTCTTCCAGATACGCACGACGCTGAGCTCCCGGATTGGCAACTTCAAAGCACGTCGCATCCAGCGCGCCCGCAGGCTGCTCTTGCGAGCGAATGAGGCCAGCCATAATGGCCTCGCCCATTTTACCGCCGCCGATCAGGGCGATTGTTTTTATTGCATTACAGGACGCGCTCATGCTACAGAACACCTTGATTCTTCAAATCTTGCAGCTCAGCAGCGGAAAGCGCATCGCCCACGCAAATGGCGAAGACCTTGTTCCCCACGCAATCCACGCGCGCGTCAAAAGCGCTCGCAACGCCGAAAGAGAAGTCGAGGATGCGCTTCGAAAGCGCCTCTTGCGTTGCCGTCAAGCAAAGCACGACAACATCGCCGGTGCGCACCGTTTTTGCCATGCGAGCAACATCGCCATACGCCTGGGGCTTCAAAACCGTCAGAAGGCGCGGAGCCGGACCCGACGACTGACGCGCGGATACCGCCGAAAACGCTTCGTACGACAAACCTGCAGGTCGCAGCGTTGGCTGCTCGGACAGCGGCGAAATCACCGCCGGCTTCTCGGAGGCCGGTTGAGGCTCAGCGGACTGCGAGAAGCTATCGGTTGTGGGCGTAAACAGCGAGTTCAGACCTTCCGAGCGCAATTCGCGCGACGACGTTTCAAAATCGAACGCACCGCGGTCGGCAGATGCACCTTCGGACGCATGGGAATTCCAATCGGAACGTGTATCGATGTCTAGCTGCGTGTTGGCACGCACGTCATCGATGGAAACCAAACGAGGACGAGTCACCCCACCGGAATCAGACTGGCGGTCGTATGAGGAACGACTCGAGCGGTCATCGTAGGAATCCCGTGAGGAATTGCGGTTTGAACGGTTATCGTAATCGTTGGCATACGAACCTCGATTATCATACGAATCGTAATCGTCGTAGCCACCATCATCGTAATCGTCGTAGTCGTCGTAATTGTCGTAGCCGTCGTTATGGTAATCGTTTTTCGATCCAAAACCCAGCTTCGACTTAAGACCGTCAAACATGCCACCCTCCGACGATCCGATTTTTGGAAGTTCCATAATGCCACCTAATTAATCTGGGCGCAGCACGCCACCGTCACACCTTGATCAAAAAGCTATTCCGTAAAGGAGTCGCTGAAAATCGCACGACCCACGCGAATCATTGTTGCACCCGCAGCAATGGCCTCGCGCCAATCTTCGCTCATCCCCATGGAAAGCTCCGTGAATGTATCCGAATCATTTTCCCCTATTTCCTGACGAATCTGGCGAAAAAGAGACGCTAAACCCGTAAATGTTTCGAAAGCGATATGTTTATCGCCCTGAGGAGCCATGGTCATAAGGCCGCGCGGGCGCACATGGGGGCATGAAAGTGCCACTTTTACCAGTGCAAGTGCGTCCGCAGGCACACATCCGCCCTTCGATTCTTCGCCCGAGACGTTGACCTCAATCAAGATATCTTGCACCTTGTCCAGCTTTGCAGCAGCTTTCTCGATAGCCTGGATATGATGCTCCTGGTAGACCGAGTGGATAAGGCAGGCATGTTGAACGATATGCGGGATAGCGCGCGACTGCACATTGCCAATGAAATGCCAGTTTTCCTGAGGAAACGCCATTGATTTCTCCTCAAGGCACTCAGGACGATTCTCTCCAAAGTCGTGAGCGCCCGCAGAAATCGCCAACGCAACTTCAGGCGTTCCAACGGTCTTCGACACCCCAATAAGCAAAACCTCATGCGGGTCACGTCCCGCCTGCTTGCATACTTCATCGACTTCTTGGCGAACCGTACGATAATTCTTATCTGCGCTCATCTCTATCTCCTTATTCCGAAAGCGCCCTGGCGTCCGCAGACGCCGCCGCTTGCTCTATACGAGAACAGCCGATCGCCGTTGCATACCGTGCATTCACGTGCGCACGCCACCCGCCGGGGGTCAAGACCCGCCCGCTGAGCATCGGCTGCAACAGCAGCGGCAAGATCTACATGTCGCCCATCCAACAATACCGCAGAACCGTACGCTTCACTGAATTGTCGCGCAATCTCTGCGGAAACTTCGAAACACGAAGCGCAGATATGAGGGCCGATGTAAAGGTTATAAGAGGCCGCACCCGCATTGAAGCCTGCCTTTTCGTCTTGAAGCGCCATTTCGCGCACGGCTTTTCCCACGATGCCCGCAAGCGCCCCACGCCACCCGGCATGGAGTACCGCAAAACGTCCCGAAGGAGACGCGACAATCGCGGGAAGACAATCAGAGAAGCAGAGAAGCGCTGCTTTTTCGGGAACGTTGACGATAATACCATCGGCTCCTTCTGCTGCTTGCTGCGCATACGTATCCCACGCTTCTGCGTCGCTACAATCCACCGTAACCAGATTCGTGCCGTGAATCTGATTCGGCACCAGCACGGGCGCCTGGGAAAACCCCAACGCATCAAGAAGAAGCTGCCTATTTTGAGCCACGGCAAACGCATCGTCGTTTACATGCGTTGCCAAATTCAGCGAATCATAAGGCGGCTTGCTCACGCCACCGAAGCGCAACGTAAACCCGGCATAAACGCCAACAGACGACGCAAGAGCGTCGTCTGTCAGAAAAGATATGGCATTAACCGTATGCTGCTCCAAATGCGGATAAGGCAGCCGATTCAGGCACGCCATGGCGCATCACTTAGCGCTGGCGACGCAGAAAATCGGGGATGTAATCCTCATCGGCGAAGCGGTTAGCATTTGCAGAATAGCTGCTGGTAGGCGCGCCGTATGAAGGCGTGCTGGCCGCAGGTTTTGCCGCGGCGGTGTTCGCATACTGCGACGTGTACGACGAAGTTGCTGCCGGCTTAGCAGCTGCCTGCGTGTTGTACTGAGACGTGCTGGCTGCGTACGAAGGCTCCGTGGACGAGAACAAGTTCTTGTTGGAGAAGTCCATAGAGGACTGGCTTGCCTGAGACTTGAAGCCCGTTGCAATAACCGTGATGCGCACGTTGTCTTCCATGCGCTCATCGATAATCTGGCCGTAAATGATGTTGGCGTTCTCATCGGCACAAGCCTCAACGGTACGAGCGGCTTCATCGACTTCCGCCAGCGTAAGGTCGGGACCGCCCGCAATGGAGAACAGCACGCGCGTTGCGCCGGCAATGGAAGCCTCCAGCAAGCTGGAGTTCGTAGCCTGCTGAGCGGCTTCGAGCGCACGATTCTCGCCCGAAGCAATGCCAATGCCCATCATAGCGGTACCGGCATCCTTCATAACGGTGCGGATGTCTGCAAAGTCAAGATTGATCAGGCCGGGAATCGTGATCAGGTCGGTCACGCCCTGGATGCCCTGACGCAGCGTATCGTCGGCAATGCGGAACGCGTCAATCATGCTGGTCTTCTTCTCAACAATCTCAAGAAGACGATCGTTCGGGATAACGATGAGCGTGTCAACCTTCTGAGACAGCAGGTCAATGCCCTGCTCTGCCTGGTTGCGACGCGTACGACCTTCGAACGAGAACGGCTTGGTAACAATGCCAACCGTAAGAGCGCCAATTTCCTCACGCGCAATCTCGGCAATGATAGGAGCAGCGCCCGTGCCCGTACCGCCGCCTTCGCCTGCGGTAACGAAAACCATATCGGCATCGCCCAAAGCTTCGCGAATCTCTGCGCGGCTTTCCTCGGCAGCCTGGCAGCCAATCTCAGGATTCGCGCCCGCTCCCAAACCGCGCGTCAGTTCATCGCCGATGTGAATCGTGCGATCGGCATTGGACATAACCAAAGCCTGATTGTCGGTGTTGATGGCAATAAATTCAACGCCCTGAACGCCTGCTTCGACCATGCGGTTCACCGCATTGGTTCCGCCGCCGCCTACGCCGACGACCTTGATTACTGCCAAGTGCTCGGAACCCGTCATGTTCATTTGTTTCCTCCAGATATATCTCGTTTATGCCGTGAAGCACAATCTATTAGCAAACATAGCTAACTGATAATTTTACACAATGCAGCTCAGTTTGCAATAAAGACCATAATTCATTCCCATATTCGCGTGCCATTTTCTGCAAATCGTCAACAATCGCCACCCGTGGGTACGCCATACGCCAGGACTGCCGCAGCGCACTACAGCGAGCGCCATGTGGGGCTGGAAACGCTGCGTACGTTGATGTAGGCAATGTTGCCTTCGTGCTCAGAAAGCAGCGCAAGGCACACGCGCTCTTTCTCGCGGATGTTCTCGGCGGCGCCAAACGCAATCTCAACGCCGTTTTCAAGCGTGAGGATGGTTGACTCCGCATCGGTCGCGGAAACGCGCACCACCTGTTTTGCCAGCTCGGTTGTCATGCCCGAGACAATGGCCAACGCGTTATTCACGTTGCTGTCGGTGCAAACCGCTCCGATCTCTGCCGAGGTACCATAAGGGACGTCCACAATCTGCAGAACCGATTCCGCATCGATATACACCTGCTCGCTAACCGTTGCCGCCGCTTGCGATTCCTTATCGGGAATAGGCATGAGCCAGGTTTTATCCTGCGCAATGGCCCACACGCGCGTTACAGCAGAATTTCCCGTGGGCACCGCCACCGTTGCCGCAATCTTGCGCTCCGTTACCACCAGCTCAAGCGTGTCGGGAAACACGCGATTCACCGCCACCGATTTGATCCACGCATCACGCAGGCAATTCTGCTCGATACGCGTTGTGTCTACGCGTAAAAGCGTGGTGTCATCGGGAATTTCCGCAAGCGCGATCATCTCTTCGTTCGTTAGATGTTCGGCGCCCTTGATAGAGATGTGCTGGATCTTCGCAATAGGGGCCAAGTACACGGCGAAGGCACCAATGAGCACCACCGCGATGATGATAACAACGGCAATCACGTTTCCCGATATACGGCGCCCCGTCTGTCGGCGCTGGTCGCGGCGCTGACCACGATTGATCTCGCCCACCGTGCGCGTAACATACGCATCGCGCCCCGAAGTGCGCCCTCCCGCATCGCGACCCGAGCGCGCAGATGCATACGACCCGTTTTGCCGGGAAGACACCTGCCGCGTTGTCTGTCGTGTCGAAGGCGCGCTACGACGCGAAACCGACGAACTTGACCTCCGTTTGTAGTTGGATGCCATACCGCTTATACACCTTCGCCTGAACAAGCTCCATGAGCGACCTCACATCGTGCGCCGTCGCCTCGTTTTCATTGACAATAAAGTTTGCATGCTTCTCGGATACCTGCGCACCCCCGATGCGCAAACCCTTGCAGCCCGCACCTTCGACCAGCACCGCGGCCGATTGTCCCTTGGGGTTTTTGAACACACTCCCGCACGAGGGACTTGAAAGCGGCTGGTTGTTGCGCCGCTTCGCCAAATTCGATTCCATCTTTCCCCTGATGAAGAAGGGGTCGGCAGGTTCAACCGCCAATGTGCATTCCAAAATGATCTCGTCGGGCGCAAACGAAGAGCTGCGGTATCCCCACTGCACTTCGGCGCCAGAGCGCTTGATGAATCCGCGCTCGACCGAGTAGCTGGTCACCGAGACAACCTGATTTCCAATCCAGGTATCGCGTGAACCGGCGTTCATGCGCAATGCGCCGCCCACCGTGCCCGGCGTGCCCACCGCAAACTCCAGACCTGCCAGCGAGCGATGAAACGCCTCTTGCACCACCGTAGACAGAGCAACCCCCGCACCCACGTAGAACCGATGCTCGGCCTCGTCATAACGGCACGTACGGAAATCGCGCCCCAACAGCACCATCACGCCATCAAAGCCTTCATCGGACACCAGCACGTTCGAACCGCGCCCAAACGGCATCCAGGGAATGCCTTCCCTACTGCATGCTTCGACCAGGCTTTTCAACGCACCTAAAGAACCCACCTGCACGAAATAGCGGGCAGGTCCACCGATATGGTACGTGGTATGCCGAGAAAGCGGCTCGTTGAGATACACATCGCCATCGAAGGTCTCGGACACCAACAGCGCATCAAGCGCGCAGGCATGCCGTGCGACCATCTACGCCTCCCGCGCGCGCAGCTCTTCAAGAAGCTGCGGACCCATTGCCGTAACATCGCCCGCACCCATGGTGATAACAAGATCGCCCGGCTGCGTGAGCTCGGCCAAACGCGCCGGTACATCAATGCGGCGAGGAACGTATTCCGCCGCCGGATGCCCTTCGTGCGCCAGTACAACGTTTAAGAACGTTTTGCCGTTCACGCCGGGAACGGGAGCTTCGCCTGCCGAATACACATCCATGAACACCAGCTGGTCACACAAGTCAAACGCGCGCTCAAACTGGTCTTTCAGCACTTCAGTGAAAAGCGTGACGCGCGAATAGCGATGTGGCTGGAACAACACCACAACGCGCTTGAAATCAAGCTCGTGAGCTGCGGCAATAGTAGCAGCAATCTCGGTTGGGTGATGCGCGTAGTCGTCAACAACCGTAACGCCAGCAGCTTTGCCCACTAAATCGAAACGGCGATGAACGCCTTTGAACTTCGCCAAGCTTGCCGCCGCCACCTGGGCATCGTAGCCCAGCGCGTCAAGCAGCGTTAAAACGCCGGCACCGTTGAGCACATTGTGACGCCCCGGATTCTGCAAAATGGAGCTGTCCACCGTTTGACCGCTCGGAAGCATGAGCGTGAACGTGCTACCTACGCCATGCGGCGCATACGAAACGATCCGCGCGTCGCAGCCTTCGGAAAAACCGTATGTCACCACATGGTTGCATGCTTTACGCGCAAGGGCAACAAGCGACAGATCATCGCCGCACACCACGGCTACGCCATCGCACGGAACCGATGAGATGAACTCGGAGAATTTGCCCCTGATTTCGCTTAAGTCCTTGTAGTGATCAAGATGATCGGCTTCTACATTCGTAATGAGCACCGCAGTAGGGTTCAAATACGTGAAAGACTTGTCGGATTCATCGGCCTCTACCACGTAATGGGGGCCCTTTCCCGAATGAGCGTTCGTACCATAAGCGCGCACAATACCGCCGATCAGGAACGTGGGATCATCGCCCATGTCGTCAAGCACGGACGCAAGCATGGAAGACGTAGTGGTCTTGCCGTGCGTACCAGCAACGGCAAGCGTTTGCAGGTTGCGACCCAGGAAACTGAGCATCTTCGCGCGATGCCAAATAGTCAGACCCGCTTCACGCGCAGCCTTGTATTCGGGATTGTTGTCCAAAATAGCAGTAGAAATGACCACAATATCGGGATGATGCGCCACGTTTTTCGCGTCATGCCCAATGGAAACGGTGATACCCGCCTCCACCAGCTGGTCGGTATATTTGCTTTGACGCAGGTCAGAGCCGCTTACCTGCAAGCCTTGATCGTGTGCAACGCGCGCAATACCGCTCATGCCTACACCGCCGATGCCAATGAAATGCACCGATGTTACTGCTTTTCCTTCAACCATAAGAGGGGAATCGTTTTGTTGTTCGTTTTCAGCCATGAGTACTTTTCTCCTTGTCTTTATGCAGAAAGTATCATACCCAAAAACTTACTGCTGCGCCGTTTTCATCACAACATCTGCCAAACGACACGCTGCATTTGCGGTGTCATGAGCCAGCGCCGCCTTATGCATGGAGGCGCGCAAGCTTTCGTTTTCAATAAGCTGCGCCACCATTGCCTGGAATTCGGGCGTATCCAGAGAATCATCCGCCATCATTGATGCGCAGCCCGCCTCTACATACGCACGCGCATTCGTTGTTTGGTGATCAGCCGTGGCATGAGGGAACGGCACTAGAATAGCAGGGATGGCGCGTGCGGAGATTTCAGCCAGCGATGTGGCACCTGCGCGCGACACAATCATGTCCGCTGCCGCCATGGTTTCGCCCATGCGGTCTTGATACCCCATGACAATCCAGCGTTTTGCCTGGTCGCTCGAAAGTGCGAGATCTTGCACCACGGCATCGTATTCCTTGGGGCCCGTGATATGCACAAGGTATAAGTTCGGATACGCCAGAAGCTTATCCTTCATAGCGCAAAGCGCCTGGTTGATGTGACGCGCACCCAAGCTGCCGCCGAACACAAGCAGCATCAGAGCATCTTCGGGAATACCCAACATCGCGCGACCTTCGGCGCGCGTGGAGGACAGCACGCCTTTGCGCACTGGATTGCCCGTTACGATGACTTTTGAGGGATCAACAATGCCTTGCCCCGCGCATGCATATGTCAAGCACACTTTTTCGGCGCTTTTCGCAAGCAGCTTGTTCGTAAGACCCATAACGGAGTTTTGCTCGTGGATAATCACGGGGATATGCTTGCTTTCCGCCGCGCGACCCACGGGAATGGAAACATAACCGCCGAAACCCACCACTACATCAGGCTTGATTTCATCAAGCCATGTACAGGCACGCTTCCCGCTTTTTGACAGCAAGCGCAGCGCGCGTATAAGCGAAAGCGGATGCGACCGATTGAATCCAGCGGCCTCGAAAGGCACGAATTCAATGCCCGCTTGCGGAACCAAGCGCGCCTCCACACCCTGCGGCGTACCGGCAAATTTCACCTGGCATCCGCGTTCTTCAAGCACCTCGGCCAACGCTAAAGCGGGGTTAATGTGTCCAGCAGTTCCGCCGCCCGATAAAACGACAAGCATGACTACCTTCTTCCTTTTCTTTGTGCGGAACGCAAGAGTTCCGATCGATAGTATCCGTTACGTTCTTGCGAACTGTGCCCGCGGTATCCGCCGCCCAAGCTGCTGCCGCCTGGGGAGCCACCAAGGCTGCTGCCGCCCGAGGAGCCCCCGAAGCTGCTGCCACCTAAGGAGCCGCGCGATGAGAAATCGGGCGAACTCGCAAAACTCGTGCGTTGTCCCTGGTCGGAAACGCGCGTTGTCACACGCAGATTCTCACGGCGGCGCGCATATTCCGCTTCGGGCGTTTCATCTTCCGATGCACGCGAGCACGCCAAAACAAAGCCGAGAATGATCATAGTTGCCAACATGGACGAACCACCCACCGAGAAAAACGGCAGCGGCTTTCCCGTCATGGGCAAAATCGAGATAGCGCAGCCAATATTCAGGTATGCCTGGAACACCAACATGGTAATAAGGCTTCCCGAAAGACCGCGCGAAAACGAGCTTCCGCATTGATGCGAAATCTTCAAGCCGAAATAAAGCAGCGCCAAGAAGCACAAAATGATGATCATACCGCCCACAACGCCCAGCTCTTCGCACACCACGGCAAAAACGTAGTCGGTGTTGTTCGCGGGCAAATACAGAAACTTCTCGCGCGAATTGCCCAAACCTACGCCGAACAATCCGCCATCGGCCAGCGCATATAGAGAGTGGATGGTTTGATATCCTGCGCCAAAGCCGTTTTCGCCATCATCCCACGGGTGAAGATAGACCATACGCTCACCGCGGTAGCCATCGCCAAACGCGTTCATCAGGGCAAATCCAACAAGAGCAGCAATAATAATCAGAAAAACCGGCGCAGGCTTATCCGTAAAATACAGCGCGGCAATCAAGCAGACGAAGCAAATGATGCTTGTTCCCAGGTCGGATTGCGTAATGTAGATAGCACCAATGGGAGCAGCAACCAAAATAACCAGACGAACGAACAGCTCCCCAGGACTCATGCCCCCCTGGTCGAATTCGTCGATGTTCTTGCATGCCACCAGAGCTAGACCGATTTTGATGAACTCGCCCGGCTGCAATTCGCCAAGCAGTGGCAACTCAATCCAGCGCTTCGCGCCGCCGTGGCTTACGCCGAACAGCGCCGTGGCCGCAATAAGCGCGATGCATACGCCCCAGACAATCCAAATGATATTCGTCTTCCAAAAATCAAGGGGAATGAACCGATAGATGGCAAACGCAAGGAACAGACCCAAAAGAGCCATTTTACCTTGGGAAAACAGGTAGCTTGTACTAGCGTTGCCTGCGGAAATGGACGTGATAGTAGAAGCAGAAAACGCCATGATAAGACCGCAAAGCAGCAAAATCAGCGCAAACACAAGAAACCCCAGACGGGGTTTGAGAATAGACGGATTGACGGAGCTCATAGCCATATGCGCAGAAGACTTTCGCCGGCGAACCTACGCGCCCAAGCGCTCACGACGAGCGGCAACAAGTTTCTTGAACACTTCGCCGCGCTCTTCGAAGCACGAGAACTCGTCGAAGGAGGCGCACGCGGGCGTCAAGACAACGTTATCGCCTGGACGAGCAACACTCAATGCAGCATCAAGGGCATCTTCCAGCCACGACGCGCGCAGAAGCGTAAGGTCACCCTGATCGGCGGCAAATGCTTCGTAGAAGCGCTCTTGGCACTCGCCAAAGCACACCACGGCATGGGCATATTGCCTCGTAGCCTGCACCAGCTCCGTTAAGTCGGTACCTTTATCGCGGCCGCCATAGAGCGCCACAACCGTTCCCGGAGCAAAGGAAGAAAGCGCCTTCAAGCTGGAATCAACATTCGTTGCCTTTGAATCGTTGAAGCAATGCACGCCGGCAATGCTGCCACACGGCTCATTGCGATGCTCCAGCGGTGCGAAGCTCTTCAGGCCATCGATAATCTGGGCATCGTTTGCGCCAATGGCAAGTGCGCACGCAGCTGCCGCCAGAGAGTTCGAAATGTTGTGGTCGCCTTTAATCTGCAAGTCGCTCACTGCACACAATTCATGGCGCACGCCCGCAAGCTCAATAACCAGCGTTTCGTTCCCATCAACATACGCCGCAGAAGATGCACCGCAACGCGCAATCATGCTCTCGCGAACACCCGCCGCCGTGCCTAACGGCAGGTAATCGAAACCGCGCTCTTCGGCAGACAGCGCCTTGAGCTCGCGAATCTTGCCACGCACCACTTCGTCGGTGGCATCAAGGATTGCCAGAGCACCCGGCGTTTTGTTCAAGTTTGCCAAGCACTTGTACTTTGCATCGCGATACGCTTCAAACGACAAGTGCCAATACAGATGATCGGGCGTAATGTTCAAAATGACCGATGCAACCGGCGTGAAAAGCGATGTTGACGCCAGCTGGAACGAAGAAAGCTCCGCCACGTAAACATCCACACCACCTGCGGCAACAGCATTCAGGCACACATCACCGATATTTCCCACGGCAGCCGCTTTGAACCCTGCGCGCTTTAGGATATGCGCAGCAAGCGACGTGGTGGTCGTTTTTCCATTCGTACCGGTAATGGCAACCCAACGCGCATCCTTGCTGCTTTCGCGCCAAGCGAATTCGGCTTCGCTCACTACTTCTTTGGAAGCAGCAGCAGCGTTGCGATAAAAGTCGGAGAACTGCGAAATGCCCGGGCTGGCAATGCACAGGTCGTACGAGTCGGAGAACTGCTCGCAATCAAAGGCGAACGTAACGTTTTCACTTGCGAAATGATCCGCAAACGCCTGCGCTTTCTGGTTTTGTGCGCCTGCCGCAACAAAAACGCTTTCCACACGTGTTCCCACCAGGGCAGACAGATACGATACCGCCGCCATACCGCTTTTACCCAGACCAATCACCAAAACGCGCCCAAGAAATTCAGGCGCGTGTTTTTTGCCAGGAAGAAGTTTCATTTCGGATTCGCTCATAAAGCAGCCCCTAAACAATCGTTTCGATAAAGTACAAAAGGAAGCCCGAAGCAGCCAAAACGCCCGAGACAATCCAAAAACGCACAACTACCTTCGTCTCGCTCCAACCTTTCTTCTCGAAGTGGTGATGAAGCGGGGCCATAAGGAAAATGCGCTTCTTCGTGCGTTTGTAATACGCTACCTGGATGATAACGGACAGGGCCTCGGCCACAAACAAGCCGCCGATGATGATGACAACGAATTCCGTCTTCGTAAGCACCGCAAGCGCCGCAAGCGCCATACCCAGCGCCAACGAGCCAGTATCGCCCATGAAGATGTCGGCAGGAAACGCGTTGAACCACAGAAAGCCAATGCACGCGCCCGCCAGCGCAGCGGCAAACACCGCGGAGTCCAACAAATCGGAGCGATACGCAATAGCCGCCATGACCAGCATAACAATCATCACCGTGCCAGCAGCCAGGCCATCAAGGCCGTCAGTCAAGTTCACGGCGTTGCACATGCCCACCATCAAGATGTTCACGAAGATAAGGTAGAGCCAGGGAATCTCAATGCCATTGCCCAACGGCACGACCGTGGTCAAAACGCCCAGGTCAAAGGTGTAGACAAACGGAATGGAGACAGTCGGCTCAACGCCGCCCGCATTCACCGCCACCAAGCAAAAGACTGTGGCAATGCCGAACTGCCCTACCAGCTTTGCCTTCGGGGTTAGTCCAAGCGAGCGCTCGTGGGCAATCTTGGAAGCATCATCGACAAGCCCCAGCACACCCGCCAGAAGCGTAGCCGCCAGAAGCAGTATTGTTTGCACGGAAGGTGAGCACACCAAAAGCGAAGTGACTAGAACCGCAACAAGCATGATCAAACCGCCCATAGTGGGGGTACCCTGCTTCACTAAATGGCTCTGAGGACCATCGGCGCGCACTTGCTGGCCTACATGGCTTGAACGCAAAAGGCGAATGAACGCGGGCATAACCGCCATAGTCAACGCAGCAGCAAGAACAACCGCCAAGAATACTAAAAATGTTGGGTATTTTGAAAAAGCCGAAAACATCTATCGAATCAGTCCCTCCACCACACGGGATAAGCCCATGAAATGAGAAGCTTTCACCAACACGGCATCGGTTGGTTCGAGCATGCTATCAAGCGTTCCTAATACATCGGAAATCGAGTTTGCCTGAACAATTCTATCCGCACTCATACCCGCTTCAAGCGCTGCTTGCGCAATATACGCGGAAAGTTCACCGATGCAGATAAGATAATCAACGTTAAGCGAAGGGATAAGCGCGCCGATTCCCTTATGGCACGCCTCTGCGTACGAGCCAAGCTCGCCCATATCGCCTAAAACGGTAATATGGCGGCCAAAGCCATCCATCGCAGAAAATGTGAGAAGCGATGCGCGCATTGATTCCGGGTTCGCGTTGTACGTGTCGTTGACAATCGTGTAGCCGGCGCGCGCCTTCACGACTTCCTGCCTTCCCGCTTCGGGAAGAGCGGCTTCCAGAGCCGATGCTATTGCCTCAAGCGCCATGCCACACTGCAGGCCAACGGCGGCAGCGGCTGTTGCATTGGAAACGTTGTGCAGGCCGCGCAAGTTCAAGCTTACGGGCACGTGCGTCTCCCCGCGCTGGAGCTGGGTGAAACCTTGCGCGCAAAGCACAAAGCACGGACGACCCTCTTCATCGAGATGGATGCTGTCCGCCCATACGGCTGGAGCATCGCTTTCGGGCGCCGCCTGCAACCCAAAACGAACAACGCGAACGTCACGCGCTGCAAGACGTGCATTCTCGCACAAGAAGTCAGCGTAATCGCCGCCCGCGTTCACGAACGCCACGCCCTTATGGGAAGGCAGCTCGCAAAACAGCTCGCCTTTCGCGCGAGCAATATTGTCGCGACCGCCTAAAAGCTCAATGTGGCTTTCTCCCACGTTCACGATAAGACCCATATCGGGCTGGACAAACGAGCAGAGCTCGTGGATTTGCCCCTGACCGCGCATGCCCATTTCAACCACAACGTATTCGGTGTCTGCATCGGCAGAAAGCAGCGTTTTCGGAACGCCCAATTCGTTGTTCTGGTTCGCTTTCGTGGCAACCACGCTATACTGAGCAGCCAAAACGTCGCGCACTAAGTTCTTCGTGGTGGTTTTCCCGCTTGATCCGGTCAATCCGATAACGCATCCCGAAAGCTTTAAGCGCCATGCGGCGGCAAGTTGCGTTATGGCATCGGTGGTATCGGGCACTTCCAAAATACCAGCACCCAACTCGCGCGCGAGAGCGCACGTCTGCTCGGAGGGGTTTTTCATCACCAGAGCAAGAGAAGCGCCCAAACGAAGGGCGCTATCCACAAAATCGTGACCGTCAACGCGCTGGCCCGGCAGTGCAACGTAGAGCGCATCGGGGACCACTTCTCGTGAGTCCCAGGTCAACGAGCACGCCAGCTCTTTTGTTCCAAGAGGATCAACAACAATATCCGCACCCGTGATCTGGGCTATTTGCTTTGCATTCAAACGCATGCGCGAAAAACTCCTCTTTCACCTTGTCTCTGTATCCGTTTGCGTGCCCCGGACGCTGCGTTGTCAATGCGGCAACATCGCAAACGCGCCTGCGGGCGCCAGCATTCAAATCCTTGCGCTCGAAGCACGCAGCGCGTATCAAGCGAACCTGCGCTTTCGGAGCCTTTTGAGCCTACTTGAACCTACTGGTCGCCAAACGCACGTTCAAGCTCTTCAGCAGCCACAACCGCATCGTCAAACTGAAGCACGCGGCCCGCAACCAACTGATAATCCTCGTGGCCCTTGCCCGCAACTAAAATGGAATCACCCGGCTTCGCAAGCGCAATGGCGCGCGCAATGGCAGCGCGACGGTCGGCCTCAACTTCGTAGCGTCCCGCAGGATCCCCCATGCCGGCAACAATATCGCGAATGATGGCCTGCGGGTCTTCGGTACGCGGGTTATCGCTGGTCACCACCACGTAGTCGGCCGCAAGCGCAGCTTTACCCATAAGCGGGCGCTTCGTGGCATCGCGATCACCACCGCAACCGAACACCACAATTGTGTGGTTGTCGCTCAAGGCCTTCACCGCGCTGAGCGCCTTCTCCAAAGCATCAGGCGTATGCGCGTAGTCAACGAAAATAGACACGCCGCCATCGTGAGCGGTGTGAACGCGCTGCAAACGGCCCGGAACGAAAACGGGCTTCTTGAATGACGCAATGATGTTATGCGCAGTAATGCCCAGCGAAAGAGCAATACCGAACGCCGTCATCATATTGGAAACGTTGAATTTACCCACCAGCGGATAATCAAAATCGTAAACGGAACCGCAGGCATAAAGCTTCACGCGCGTATGCGTCTGGAAATATTCAACTTCTTCGGGATGAATCTGAGCGGATTTCTCGAAACCCGTGGTAATAATGTCATCGCCCGCGCTGGAGCAGCGGTGCAGCAGCTCTTTACCCCACTTATCATCGATGCAGATAACGCGCTTAGACGGATAATCCTTCCCAAAAAGCAGCGCTTTTGCCTCGAAATATTCCTCGAACGTATGATGATAATCCAAATGATCTTGCGTGAGGTTCGTAAACGCGGTCACCGCAAAGTGGCATCCCCACGTGCGCAGCAAATCAAGTGCATGGGAGCTTACTTCCATGGCCACCACGGAACGGTCGTTTTGCGCCATGCGGCCCAAAAGCGCCTGCAGGTCGGAAGATTCCGGTGTGGTGTTCGCCGTTTTCTCAAGCGTGCCATCGGCGATAACGCCTACCGTGCCGATAATGCCCGTTTTCATGCCCGCTTCGCTGGCAATATGGTTCACCAGGTACGTAGTGGTCGTTTTGCCATTCGTGCCGGTAATACCTACCAGGGAAAACTTCGTAGACGGGAAATCATTGAAGGCAGCAGCTGCAGCGGCCATGGCCTTGCGCGAATCGCTTACCACAACTTCGGTCACGTCGGTCGCATCGGCCAGGTACAGTTTGCGCTCCACCACCAGCACTTTTGCACCATGATTGATAGCGTCTTGCGCAAAAGAGTGGCCATCGGTCACTTTACCCACAATGCAGAAGAATGCATCTCCCGGCTTCACTTTATCGCTGCGGTAGGCAATGCCTCCAATGGGTTCGTCGGCGTTGCCGATAATGGTGCAATCGATTTGCGAAAAAAGCTCCGCGCATGTTTTAGCCATGAGATTCTCCCTTATTTCGGCGAAATTTTATATCGCTCTATAGCATATGACATTATAGCCTTAAACGGGGCACACACATTTGTTTGGTAGGGCGTCTCGCCGGTTGTCACAAAACATACCAATTTGCTGGTGGAGTCGGGAAGAAAGCCGCAAAACGCCAGATTATAGACGCCTTCTTTGTATCCTCCCTGGTCGGAAGCAACTTCTGCCGTGGATGTTTTGCCTGCAACCGTATAGCCGTCAATTGCGGCATCTTGTGCTGTGCCATATTCAACAACCGAGGTCAGCATGTCTACCGTTTCATCAAGCGCCTGCGTATCCGTTGTCACTTCCTGCGTGTCATACGTCACGTATTCGCCGGTTTGCGGCAGCGCAATAAGGAAATGAGGGGTAACCGCCACGCCATCGTTTTCAAGAATGCCATAGAAGCGCGCCATTTGCAGCGGCGTGTTCATAACACCTTGACCAAACGACACGTTATAGCCCTGAATGAGCGACCACGAATTCCGATCAAGCAGATAACCAGCGCTTTCGTTGGGATAATCCACGCCCGTTGTCTGCGTAAGCAAGTACTTGTTGATCTCTTCGTAGAACGGCGTGAATCCCAGTTTCTCAATGGAAAGCGCAATGCCCACGTTCGACGAATACGCCAGGATATCGCGCAACGAATACGTGCACGCATCGCGATCATGCGCATCGGTAATGATGTAGTTGTCCGCCTCAAGCTCAACAGGGCATTCCAACTCATCTTCGGGGGTCATGACATCGTTTTCCAAAAGCGAAAGAGCCGATACGGTCTTGAACACCGAGCCCGGCTCAAAGGCATGCGTGACACATTTCAGGTCGGTCGCGCCAGCTTCTACCGTGGTTCGATCCGAAGGGTTGAACAGGGGAAGCGATGCTGCTGCGTAAATCTCACCTGTTCCCGCGTCCATAAGGACAGCAGACGAACTATCAGCATCGAGCTTTTCCGCGGAAGCTGTAATCTCTTCTTCCAAGAGCGCTTGCATCTCGATGTCGATTGACACCATGATGTCTTCACCGTCTATCGGTTCGACTTGCTCATACACGGTGCCTGGAATAGCGGCGCCGCCCACACCTGCCTGCGCGCGCTTGATGCCATCAGTGCCTTTCAGGATGTCGTCGTAATACGCTTCAAGGCCGGTAAAGCCCGCGCCATCGGAATCCAAGCAGCCGATAACCTGACCGCCCACTTGACCGTACGGATAAACGCGATCGAGTTCGTCTTCGTAATAGAAGCCGTCAAGGTTCATCTCGATGAGTTTTTCGGCCGTTTCAACCGAAATCTTGCGCGCCACGCACACATAACGGGAATTCGCCGTGGTCATGATGTCGGAGTAATACTCCACGCTGTTACCCAGAACGGAAGCAACGTCTTGCGCTTCTTCCTGCAAGTCCGAGATGAGCGTGGGGTCGCAATAAACCGACTTCACTTCAACGCTTGTGGCCAAAACGTTGCCGTTTCGGTCGTAGATAGTACCGCGATGCGCCAAAAGCTTCGTGGTTGACGCGCGTGCAGCCTGCCCCATCGCAGCATTATCCGCCGCTTGAAACACCTGTAAGCGCAAAAGCTGAAGGCCGAAAATGGCCACGATAGCAATAACTAAGGTAAAAGCAATGCGAAAACGTCGTTCGAAGATGCTATCTGCACCACCGAACGTCGCACGCGGAGCGTTTTCCGAATAAGCGCGTCTTGAATTGTTGTTGTTATTGCGGGACATGAAGGAAAACCCTCCTTACGAGTTGCGTGCTACAACCCTAAGGCTTCCCGCCAACGAAAGATCCCCTTGCGCGTTCGTAACCACAACATCTTCACCGAGCTTGATAACGGTAGCCGTCTCGGGAGAAATCATGCCCAAATCGTTTGCTGCTTCCTGAATACGCGTAGGATTGGAAAGCGCGCTCACTTCGACTTCAAGCAAGCTGCCCTCGTGGCGCGCGTCAACCAGTTCCGAAGCAACTTTCTGGGATTCCATGGAAAGCGTAACAGATGCGGAGTCAAGAATAACGTGCACTGCAGCGAAAATTGCAAAGACAACCGCAATAACCATCGCAAAGGCAGCAGCAGCTATCAGGGTATTTGTCGATGCGCCTTCCTGTCGCTGATGCGTAGTATGCACGCGCACGCCAGGACGAGAAGGCTGATACGCCCTTTCGAACCTTGAATCTTGATATGCACGAGCAGCGGTTGCCACGAATTTCTCACTTTCACGAGGCAACGGAATGCCTCGGCCTTATAACTTTTCTGCGACTCTCAATTTCGCGCTGCGAGAGCGCGGATTTCTTTCAATTTCGTCCTTGGTAGGAAGAATAGGCTTGCGACTTATCTGCTTGAGCAGAGGCGCGTGGCCACAAGCACACACCGGCAAATCGGGCGGACACGTGCAGCGATTCGCATACTCGGCAAAGAGGTCCTTTACAATGCGATCCTCCAGGGAGTGATACGTTATGACCGCAATGCGGCCCCCGGGGTTCAGCCAACGAACGGCTGCCTCCAGACCTCGCTTCAAAACGCCCAGCTCATCGTTTACCTCGATGCGCAGTGCCTGGAACGTGCGCTTTGCAGGATGTCCGCCAGCGCGGCGCGCCGAAGCGGGAATGGCGCTCTTGATGATTTCCACGAGCTGCCCGCTTGTTTCGATAGGCTGACGTTGACGCGCGGCCACAATGAACTGCGCAATGCGACTTGCCCACCGTTCGTCGGAATAGCTGCGAATGATTCGAGTGAGATCTGCTGCGGTATAAGTGTTGACGATCTCTGCTGCGGTTAAAGTAGTGAGTTTACCCGAACCATCCATACGCATATCCAACGGGCAATCCTCCTTGAAGGAAAAGCCCCGGTCTGGCGTGTCAATCTGCACGGAAGAAACACCTAGGTCGAAAAGAACCGCGTCGATACCGGGAACAGGAATGCTCATCAAAAGCTCATCCATGTTCCCGAAGTTGCCTTTCAACAAGGCAAGCTGCGGACGCGTTTCATCGGGCAGCGATTCAAGCCGAGTTTGCGCAGCGGCAAGCGCCACGTCATCTTGATCGATGCCGATGAGCATTCCTTCCGGACCAAGGCGCTTGGCCACTTCCAGGGAATGCCCTGCCCCACCGAGCGTGGAATCCACGAATACGGTGTGTGATTTGAGCGCGAGTGCATCGAGGCACTCGGGGAGCAGGACGGGTATGTGCCTAAATTCTTCAGTCAAGGTGCTATTCGGCAGTGCCGTAAAGTAGAGCTGCCAAATCGATATCGGATTCGAATGCTTCGCGTGCCTGAGGATCCCAGATCTCAACGTAGCCGGTGTTGCCAATGAACACGGCCGTAGAGCCAATGCCTGCCGCCTCGCGTTGATCGGAAGGAATGTTGATACGGCCGGCGGAGTCCGTTTCAATTTCTTTTGCACGGCCTTTCAACACACTTCTGATTTTCTCGTGGCGCGGATTGGATTGCTGGAAACCGCCATCGCTTTCGAAGAAGCGCTTCACCCACTCATTGAAGCCCTCGGGTTCGAAAAGCAGCAGACAGGTTTTGTCAGGATTCAACGTCACAATCAATTCCTTGGAAAGCTCTTTGGCAAACTTCGGCGGAAGCGCAACACGGCCCTTAGCGTCAACCTTGTAGCTGTATTGGCCCATAAGGTCGATCACCGTGTTACCTCCTTTCGCAGACAGTACGCCCTTTGCTTTCCGTATGACCCAGTATAAACACTTTTCCCCACAAAACAACCCAAACCCACCCATTTATGTTCAATTTCCCACACATGGCACAAAAATCGCCCCGTTTTTCAACGAGGCGATGGATACGCACTATTTTTGATAGAGATGCTATTTATTTTTTAGATGGGAATGACGCCGTGAAAGCCGGTGAAAGATGCGCAGGTGCAAGCATATGAGCAGCGCGCTTTTTTAATGATTTCGTCAGGGCTTCACATGGGCGCGCGGATGAGCGTTCAGATACTCTTCGCGAATATGGGTACGGCTGACATGCGTGTAGATTTGCGTGGTGGAGATATCGGAATGGCCCAAGATTTCTTGGATAGTGCGCAAATCCGCTCCCCCTTCGAGCATATGCGTTGCATACGAATGCCGTAACGTATGGGGATGCAACCCTTTCACGCCAACGACATGCCCCGCGTTTGCCACGATTTTATGGACGCTTTGACGGGAAAGCCGCGTTCCGCGCGTGTTCAAGAACACCGCGGGCGTGGGACGCTCCCCCGCTAAGGAAAGCTCTGCTCGCGCATTGCGCAGATACTCATCGAGCGCGCGAGCAGCCGCACCCGAAATGGGAGAAATACGATCTTTGTCGCCTTTTCCGCGCACACGCAAAAAGCCCTGATCAAATTGGATATCGTGCAAATTCAGACCGGTGAGCTCGCTCACACGTAAGCCGCAACCGTAAAGCAGTTCCAAGATCGCCTTATCACGAAGACCGGCTGAAGTAGCAGGAAATGGCTGGTCAAGAAGCTCCGTTACTTGATCGACGCTCAAAACATCAGGGAGAAGCTGCGGGGTTTTCGGCGGATAGAGGACATCGGCCGGATTATCTTCGCGATAATCCTCGCGTACCAGAAATTTGAAGAAACCTTTGATGGTGGAAAGCGTGCGTTTAATGCTTGTTGCGGCAAAACCTTGTTCGCTTAAGTCGTTTTGAAATTCAACGATGTCGCTTCGCTGCGCATGTTCAAGCGAAACACCGCGCTCGTTCAAATATTCCTCGAATTTGCGCAGGTCACGGCCGTACGCCTCGATTGTTTTATCGGCACTGCCTCGTTCGATGCGCAAGTAGGAAAGAAAATCTTTTGCCAATTGTCCCATGCACCCATTATAGTTGAACAGTCGGCAAATCTCTTCGGCGGTCTTTGATGACAAATTACCCCACCTTTTGTCAACATTTCGACTTCTTCCGTCCGCACGCAACCGCATTATACAGGCAAAAAGAAAAGCACCCGAAGGTGCTTTTCTCAAATGCTCTGTTACCGCGAAGGCGAAGCTATCGATGCAGCTCGTTCGGAGTGCATCGGCTGAATTAATACACGCGGCACGAAATCGAGCTGGCCTTAGGTGCCGCGAGATTTCGTGAGCGAAGCGTCAAGCGCGTAGTAATCAGCCTAGGCGCTTCGAACTATTCGCCACCCACGCAAAGACGACGATATCCCGTAATCTTGATGGAGCCGCCGAGTTCCTTAGCGGTCTTCTCGGTGAGCTGAGCGATGCTCAGGTCAGGATCCTTGATGTAGGACTTGCCAACCAGCGTAACCTCGGCCAGGTACTTGTTGATGCGGCCTTCGACCATCTTTTCCTGGATGTTCTGCGGCTTGCCAGACTCAGCAGCCTGAGCCATGTAGATCTCGCGCTCGTGAGCAACCAGCGCCTCATCAACGCCAGAAGCGTCAACGGCAACGGGGTTGTCAGCAGCGACCTGCATAGCAACGCCGTGACCATATTCGGTAAAGGCTTCAGAAGTTGCATCGCAATCGGTGTCGAACGTCACAACAACGCCAATCTTGCCACCCATGTGGATGTAAGAGGCAATGGCATCGGCCTCAATAAGCTCAAAGCGAGCAACCTGAATGTTCTCGCCCAGAATATGAATAGCATCAGTGAGGATTTCCTCAACCGTCACGCCGTCTTCGCCCTTGGCAGCCTTGAAAGCGTCCATATCAGCTGGCTTTGCAGCCAGAGCAGCAGCACCAATGCGCTGAGCATACTCTTTGTACTTGGCGTTGCCAGAAACGAAGTCAGTCTCGCAGTTCATCTCAAAGATGATAGCGGACTTAGCATCGGCGGCAACAACGGGCCAAACAACGCCTTCATTCGTAGCACGGCCAGCCTTCTTGGCAACAGCAGCCAAACCACGGGTGCGAAGAATGTCAACAGCCTTGTCCATATCGCCTTCAGCTTCGACCAAAGCCTTCTTGCACTCCATCATGGCAGCGTCGGTCATCTGGCGAAGCTCTTTAACCATAGAAGCGGTGATATCAGCCATAGCTCGTTCCTTTCTCAATGGAGGGCGGCACAGCGCGCCGCCCGGGAAATTTTACAGTGCAATAGCAGGTGAAATGCTGCGTTATTCAGCAGCAGGAGCCTCCGCAGCCTCGGCAGCAGCTTCTTCAGCAGCTTCCGGAGCCATTTCAGCGGCGGTCACGGGAGCAACGCCACCAGCTAAAACAGCGTCGGCAATGAAGTCGGCCATCAGACGCACGGAACGGATAGCGTCATCGTTGCAGGGAATGCCGTATGCAACTTCATCGGGATCGCAGTTCGTGTCAAGCGTGCCAATAACGGGGATGTGCAGGCGCTTTGCCTCGTTGATAGCCAAAGCTTCGCGGTTCGTATCGATGATGAAGATAGCATCGGGAACGCGCGTCATGTTGCGGATACCGTTGAGGTTGGTCTGCAGCTTGGCAAGTTCCTTACCCAGGATAGCCTGCTCCTTCTTCGGCAGCAGAGCCATGCGGCCGTCGGACTGCATAGCTTCCAGCTCTTCCATACGCTGTACGCGAGAGCGAATGGTGGCGAAGTTGGTGAGCATGCCACCCAGCCAACGAGCGTTCACGTAAGGCTGACCGCAGCGATTTGCAGCCTCGGTCACTGCTTCCTGAGCCTGCTTCTTGGTACCCACGAACAGCACGGTGCCGCCCTTGCGAGCGATGTTGGACACAGCGGTATAAGCTTCGTCCATGCCGATGAGGGTCTTCTTGAGGTCGATGATGTAGATGTCGCCGCGATGACCGAAGATGTAGGGCTTCATCTTGGGGTTCCAACGGCGGGTCTGATGACCGAAGTGCGCGCCCGCGTCAAGCAGGCTGGCAATGCTGATCTTTGCCATAGCTTTCTCCATTCGTTAGTCCTCTGCTCGCGGTCATCCCTGGGGTCCGCAGCCTTTTTCTGGTGGCCACTAGCGGTGCAGGTCGCGCAAGCATGTGTGATTAGAAACCGTTCTATTTTAGGAGCCATTGGAAAAATATGCAAGCAATTTATTGCAAAAAGGCAACAAAAGATGGCGAAACGAGGTGCAGCGCTTGACATCCTGCACACAAAGCATACAATTATTGGCGCACTTTGAAAAGGTGGGGCCTTCTCCCCTGCTTCGTTTGACGCGCTTGCATTGCGTTCACGTTGCCATTGGTACTTATTATGGTGGCGTTTTGCATGTGCTTGAAATACGAAGTTTTACTTTGGGGGCGACTGGTTTCGACATGGTAGGTTTTACATAGGGAGCAAGCCGTGGTCTCCTCGCCACGCTAAACAGGGGTACTGTCAAATTAATTGGCAAAACTCAAAAAACTTACGCTCTCGCTGCTTAATTGCACAGGGCCGCTGAACCCGGATTTTTCCCGCTTCGGGGAACGCGTCATTTTAGGGAAATGCGCTTAGCTACGTCGTTGGTATGAGCTAAGCTAAGATTGAACCAGCTAGGATGCACAAAAGCCCGCCAACGGGCGTTTCGCACCCGAACTCAAATCGTTGGACAAGCTTGTAGAGCCCTGTGGGGGATCTAGTATGGACCGGAGTTCGATTCTCCGCGCCTCCACCAGAATT
>CAKUFS010000028.1 GCA_934648845.1 uncultured Eggerthellaceae bacterium | reverse complement strand
GCGTTCCGTGTCGATGCCGAAAACTGGGTGTAACTGGAGTGACGGGACGACAGAACCGACGCCATCGAGTGGGAATAGTTAAAAAACGTGCACCATACGTGCATGACAACCTAGATAGCACCCATGGTGCACTGCATCATGGGTGCTATCTTTGTGTATGGAAGTAGGGTCACGGCATATTCCAGTTGCCACGTAACGGATTCCAGGAACATACCGCCAAACGTATAATGTTGCGAGAATAATGACTAGCATAATATTGCGAACTATCATAATCGCAAAATGATGAGAAAGAATAATTCGCCTAAGACGAGAGGGTATCCATGGTTGATGCGCTGGAGATAGGCTATGCCATAAAAGACAGGCGCGCTGAATTGGGGATGACCCAGGCTCAGCTGGCAGAAGCCGCGGGCGTGTCGAAGCGCTGCCTTTGGTCGCTGGAACTGAGACAAAACCCCGGCGCGCAGCTGGACAAGCTCACCGCCGTGCTCGGGACCCTGGGTCTGGGGCTGGAGCTGACCGTCGAGAACCCCTCAGATGAGCCGCAGGCTGGGCAGTCGGGCATCGAAGGGCCTGCGGCTCGTGACGATGCCTCCGCTGGCGCTCTCTCCATCCTGAAGGGAGGTGCGCGATGACTGCCGGCGTCCTCGACGTGCTCATCGCCGGCAAGCTCGCGGGAACCCTTTCCCAGGACGGGGCCGACTCGCTTTCCTTCGCCTACGGGAGAGGCTACCGCGGCGTTCCGCTGTCGTCGTCCATGCCGCTTTCCACCAGGCCCTACCGGGACAAGGCCGTGCGACAACCAACAAAATCGAGCAGCATGCTCTCATTATTTGCGAGAACCACCACTACGTTTGCGGCGCGGGTGGTTTTTTCGTCGTTGTCCCTGTTTCTTCCTTCCGCCGTCTGCCAGCCTTGTGGCTAGCGCAGCCGCCAATGCGACGAAAAACGCGCTAGTTGAGCCTTTCGGAAGGTTGAGAACGAATTCCATAGCATGCACCTCCTTCCCCGCTGTGACATTCGTCAAGCCAAGAAGGGAGCATGCCGCCCGCACCAATACGTAGTTGCACCCTTACAATATCACGGGCAGAAGCTTAATGTCTTGCCATATGCTCAACCAAAGCCAAACAGTCTTATTTACTTAGAGCTGGTGAATCTACGAACCCACAGTCGTCAATCGTCGTAAGGATCTATTCCGAGCTCCCACATCTCTTCGTCCTCCTCGCGGATTCTCTTTTCCTCATCTTTGTAGTATTGGTAGTTCCCGACGTAGCCATCGTCGTCATCGACATCGACAATGTTGTTCTCACTCACATCGTTGGTTGCGCCGCATTCTTTGCATGTCCATGTACCAAACAGCGTGGTGAACCCTGGCTGGTCGTTCATATGCGCATCGCATTCATCGCAAAGCCAATCGCAATCGTTGTCATCGAACAAGGACAAAGCCCCTGCAATCGTATCGAGCAGCCCCATAGTCTCCCATCGCCTCTTCGCAGTGCTCAAATCCCATCAATAGCTAAGATTATAGCATCGTAAGCGCACGAATCAGGTTACGCCAATGCCGCCGCGCAAGTTGCCATCATGGCGAATGCCGAAACCGCTGAAGCAAGCGTCATCAAAAGAGATAGTTTTTCGCACCCCGACTGCAGCAAAAGCAAACCCGTTCCCGCCGCGAAAAGAGGAGACCAACCCGGCATCGCAAGCCCTGGAAGAGAGAGCCAGCGTGATGAGGCTATAGCCTCAGGAGCATATGCAGCAAGGAGCAGCGCAGCGAGCGAGAGAGCTAAAGCCGCAAAGGCAATTCCAAACCCGAGCTTCTTCCTGATCGCTTCAGACGACAATTCCCGCGGGCACCCTTTCGTCGGCATGCCTATACCGCCTCTTCAATCTGCCTGCCGACATCGACGACGAGAGGGCGAACGCCTGATTCCTCTGAATCAGGCGCATCGACATTCCCCGCAGCTCCTGCGCAATCGCTCTTTTTGTCTGTTCTTTTACCGATACAGCCGCTTACCAAGGGGTAGATCTTCTCCAAAACCAGCTTTTTCGCAAGGGGGATGAGGATTTCGGATACGACCGCCGCTCCAACTGCGATGCCGAGCATCGCCAATTCGCCGCGGGCAGTCCCCCGAGGTCTTATGAACTCGGGTTGTCTTGGGCAGAACGTCCCGTTTACTCTCCGATAGCCGTTGTTGAACACGGCTTCTCCCGCCTTAAGCGCCGCGCAGCCCCCGTTGTCGAACCGCGCGATCATGTCATTTGAACCCAAGTTGACAAGCATCTCCATTACCACCTTCCGATTGATTTTTTCATCCTGGAACAATGTTATTCGCAAATCCCTGTCCCTGCAGACTGGGACCCGGTAGACCTTCACCTTGTCCTCGCTTACTAGACGCCAGGTCCCAGTATTTCGTGTCCAGTGACTTAGAAGTCGTTCTTATTGAGCTTTTTCAAATGCAAATTACCGTTTGTAATGTAGGTTAGGCTGTATTGCACTCCCTCGCCGTAAGAAAGCTCAACTCCGTCGTCTTTGCCATACACAGTCTTGCTTCCGAACCTATCTCCAGTTCCGTACCAAGTTTTGCCTTGCGCGAAATGCACATTGTAGGTTCCTTGTGGAACGTCAACATACCCTTCCTCGCCAGCCCTAACGTAAAATTCGACCTGAAGCGTATCGTCGGGATTGAGCACTTTGATGTAGGCACTTGCGTTGCTCGATGCGGCAACGCTGATACATGCGTATCCGTACTCGGAACCATCAAGCACCGTTCCGCTTTCGGGTTCATCCTCGGCCATCAAGCCTGCATCGGGGGTTTTTGGCTTCAGTGCTACCTGATTCCCGCAAATCGGTGAAGGTGCGGCGGCGCGAGTCACAGCCGGCAAGGCTGAAGGCCAACGTTGCGGACACGCACAAGCCGATGAAGCGTCGGCGAGTAATGGTTTTCATATATCCTCCTGAAGATTTGAAACAGTCATTGCCGAATTATTCGATAATAAAAATTATTGCACATTGAAAAAAAAAAAAACAAGAATGACATTTAGCCAGTAAGGAAATAGGCTATCACCCTTCAACCCGGAAGTGAATCTTCTCTTGCAACAAAGATGAAAATCGAGGGCATTCCCGCATCCGATTTCTGCTCTGAAATTTACTTTCATTGGCACTATAGTGTCTGTTCATTTGCGTGTCCGAAATGTATTACTTTAGGATTATATGATGCAATCCTGCTCCAATCGCTTTCCAAAATGCGATTGTCTTCGTAAGCATCAATATAGCTTCTGGGTTCTAAATCTCCGACGAAGCAGTTCCCATCGTCAAGGATTAGAGCAATTCCATCTTTACTGTGGCTCCATGTGGGAATAATCTCACCGTCAATTCCAATGCTTTTCAAGAACCTCCTGCTTTCATCTATTGAAATTACTTTTGCCCGCGTTTCGTCTATCGGCGAATACTTACTGCCGTATTGACGCCTTATAATCTCATCCGCAAAATGGACCAGCTTCATCTGATTTTCAACGATAATAAGCCGTACACCCATATCCATCAGCTCGCTGATAAGACCAATGTGATCTGGATGATAATGCGAAGCAAGCGCATAATGAATATCCTCAAACGAAATTTCATTTTGCTTTATTGTCTTGAAAAACTGCGACATTGTTCCAGGCATATCGGTATCAAACAGGAGACCGTCTATAAAGTACGTGTTAGTATTTCCGTATTTTAGCTTTCTCATATTTACCCTCGTGAAATACAAGCCTGCATGCTAACGCTAAATTTAGCACAGACATTAGGGTTTATCTGAAGAACTTGGGGTCGAATTGTCCGAGCGCAGCGGTAACCGCATGGTGCCGACCAGCTCGGGGGAAACGCTCAAGCAGCACGCCCTTGATATTGTTGAAAGCACCCGAAAGCTGCGATTAGAGCTTGATGTCAAAAACGGCACTAAAAACGACTACGAAGGGCTATCGCTCTATGGAATGCCGCTCTTCACTGGCAATATTGTGTCTTCTCTTGTCCGCCAACCAGAAACCGCACAACTTCTTGATCTGCCTTTCGAGAAAATCACGCGCCCTGAGCTTGAGGGCATGCCCGTGCTTCCCCTGGGAAACGCGGTCGTATTTGCCGTGCTGCGCGAGCATGAAATTGCAGCAATAACCGAAGATGGCCCGAACGTCTTTTTACCCCTGTTCAAGACAGAGATTGTCCTGCTTTCTTCGCGGAAATACTTCACCTTCCAAGCGGAGTATTTCCGCACGTGAGGCTGCAAATCTACCAATCGTTTACTACAACGAAGTGGTTCTTAACGCCATAATCGATGACTTCTTCGGCAACGAAAAGCTCAAAAGCCCCGTGCGCCTGCACACCACCAATACTGAACGGCTTATACAGTATCTGCAATCGGGAGATTATGCCACCTTCACGGACGGCTTTAGCCGTCTTTTATCGGGAGACGCAATGGAAGGAAAAGTGGTGTGCCATCTTCGTCCTGAAATCTACGCATATGTTGGTGCATTTGTTGAACAAGGACTTGATGCCAGCACGCCGCAGATGCGCTACTGCAACGATCGTTTCTGCTAGAGCATACCCTTGATCTTTCTTGCCACGTAGCGCAAGGCCAGCAGAGGATGCGCATAGAGCATCCGTGGTCCCGCATATGACATAATCTCTTTAATTGCCACTCGCATATCAGGTTTATAGCAGTGAATGGAGCAATCCTTGCAGTTTCCCTTATGCTCATGAGGACATCTTGCCGTTCTTTCCAGGGAATACGCAAGCACTGTACTGCATTGTTCGCACAACACATCGTCCCCTGTGTTCCTGCCTCTATCTCCACTTACGCGCTTGCAGTTAGTTCCATGATGATTCGCACAATACATTTGCGTCATAACACGAAGGGTTTGAGCATCGCGCTCAAAGGTCTTTTCGTTCATGCTTGTTCCTTTTTGGAAATTGGGTAAATGAATGTTATCACAGAGAGCTCACGGCAAAAACAATCCTACCTGTCGCAGACAACCCAACTATTTCAAGGAACCATACGTGATAATCTGCTTACTACCAGACTCAATGCAACCAACAAGGGTGTTCTTGCTTCGACAGCACCCTGCAGCAAACCTAATTTGTAACAGCAGCGAAAGGCGCAACATGACTATCGGTGTTATGCTCATCAACACGGGAACTCCCGACGCTCCAACCATTGAAGCTATAAAGCCTTACCTTTCAGAGTTCCTTATGGACCCTTATATCATTGGCGCGCCGTACCCTATACGAAAAGCGATCGTCTCGCACATTGTTTCGAAGCGTCCAGAGCACACGGTAGAGAACTATCGTGCGTTTTGGACGCCAGCCGGCTCCCCTTTCCTGCGTACCAGCGAGCAGCAAGCCCACTTGCTCCAGGAAGCACTCAACAGCAATTCCGACAATCGTACATACCGCGTTGTGCTTGCAATGCGCTATGGCGCTCCGAGTATTTCATCAGGCCTGGAAGCGCTTCGCCAAGAAAAATGCACCGAGATTGTGCTGCTGCCGCTCTATCCGCAAAACGTGAAAGTTTGCGCAGGTTCCTGTTTTAAGGAAGCACGAAGACAGCTTAAAAAGCTCGAAAAACAAGGTTGGAAGCCCTACATCCATGAGATTCAAAGTTTTCACGACATTCTCGCTTATCGCAATACTTTAGCGGAACAGATCAATCGCTCCTGGACATATGCACCTGGATCAAAACTCATCGTGAGTTTTCATTCCACCATGCTCTCAGATATAAAGAAGGATCCCACGTACCTCAATCAATGCAGACAAACGAAGGAATGGATTGCTGATGATCTGGGACTGCCCTCCCAAGATGTGATTTTGAGCTTTCAGAGCAGGTTTGATTCACGCGCCTGGCTTTCTCCCTTCACGGAGCAGGTGGTAAAAGACCAGATCGATAGCGGTGTTTCCGATATCTGCGTGGTATGTCCGGGTTTTGTGGCTGATAACACGGAAACAACGATCGAAATCAACAGAGACTTGCGCAATTACGTTGAGAATGCGTCCGCTTTTTGCAGCAAAGCCGAAAATAGCGAAGCCGCATCGGAACTGAATAGTCGCGCCTCATTTACATATGTGCCGGCTCTGGGCTGTAATCCTGGTCTTATCGAAGCACTTCGCATTGCGGTAGCGAATGCCATGGATAAATCGAGGGACTCACACGAACAAAACGCCAGGTAAAAAGGTTAAACACGAAAAGAAAGGTCGTGCCGGAGGAACACCCCGGCACGACCTTTTGCAATGCTCAAATCGTTTCAATCAAAGCAAAATTCTCGTGTGTTGGCAACTTTCAACGGCTACCCTTCAATTGCAATCGTACGTGCTTCATCAAGCTTCGGCTGCTCAATCTTCTTCGGAACGGCGACAATCAACGTGCCATTTTCAAAGCGAGCCTTGATTTCGGCTTCGTCAATGTCTTCACCAACGTAGAAGGACCTGCTGCATTGACCACTGAAACGTTCTTTACGAACCCACGTTTCCTTCTTTTCGGACTTCTCTTCAGTCTCGGTTTCAGTGTGAGCCTTGATGGTAAGAACGCCATCCTTCAAATCGGCAGTGACGTTTTCCTTCGAGAAGCCAGGAAGATCAACAATCAGCTCAAAGCCTGTCTCGGTCTGCTTGATATCGGTATGCATGATTGCCGAGGGCGTATGCTGTACCGGAGCGCTTCCAAAGAACGATTCGAAGGGGTCAGTCATCATTTCGTTGAAGAAATCACGAGTACGAGGAACCAACAGTGCCATAATGAATCATCTCCTTGTTTGCTGCCGCTTACTTGCGGCCCATTTCTTATGACATGTTCGTTATAGTCCCCTGCCGACCTCAATGCAAGCGATATTTTAGAATGCCACCATTATGTAATCTTTGTTGATTTCACGTAATAAATCTAAGTGTATATGGCTCATATGTAGATATAAATCAACCTACTGAAAAGCAGAGCACGGCTGCCAGCACGGTGCGAACAAGAAAACGGGATGCCAGCAAACGCCAGCATCCCGCACTTTTTTCAGAGCATCACCGCTCACATTGGTATTTCCACCTGCGAAAACGTTAATCGATGCTCAATGCTTCGAACGCCTTCAGCCAATCGCCAGGAATGCGCTTTTCAGTTTCCTCGGACCAAATCAAATTGATACGCGCATACGGAAGAGGATCGGCAACAGGAACAAACGCCACTCGATCGTCGAAATGGCTGCGACGCTGGCTCAAGACCATGGATACACCCGCTCCTGCTTCAATTTGGAGAATCAAACCATCAACATCATCACAGTACGCTTCTTGAGCAATCTCAATACCGGCCTTCTCGAAGATATCGGTAAAGAACATGTTCATGGAAGCCATATTCTTCGGACTCGGAACAATCACGCTTTCTTTGGCGAACTGCTCCAACGTAACCGACTCCATTTTCGCGAACGGGTGATCAAGGGGGCACACGATCTCGTACACATCGCGGTCAATGCAGATGGTCTTAAAGCCATCGTAGAGGCGATCTTCAACAACAATGCCCACGGCAGCGTCAATCTCGCCCGATTCAAGCTTCTCGCGAAGCGTAAGATGCATCAGGGGCGTATAAACAGGTGTGATATTTGGCGCGTATTTACGCAAAGCGCGCGTGATGTAGGGAGATTCGTCCTGGGCGGCGTTATAACGTGTGCCAATCGTCATCGTGCGCATCGGCTTTCCCTTGGCCTTGTTGATAAGGCTAATGGTGTCTTCGTAATCGCGCTCGATTTTATGTGCGCCGTGCGCGAAAATCGCACCAAAACGCGTCAGCTCAATCTCGTTTCGATTGTTATTGATGAACAGCGAAATACCCAGTTCTTCTTCCAGTTCGGAAATGCTTTGGCACAGCTCGTCTACCGATATGAACAGCTTGCGCGCAGCAAGATCGTAATCGAGCTTATCAGCTAAAGTAAGAAAATCGGTAATCGTAGAAATACGCATGTTGTCGCCTCCTGAACAATGGGAACAAGCAAGTTGTTCTTTATTATATCCCGTAGAAGAGCGTCCATTCGCGTAAGATAATGCAGAAGCGAAAATAAGCTGCAGAAGGCGGAAGGACGCTTCAGAGCAAGCGCGCCGGAATAAAAATGACCGTTTGAAAACTGCGCCTGAAACCGCTTGAAAAAAACAATGTATCAGCAAATCCCCGTAACGCTTTACGCGCAACCGAATTGTCGTAGAATACAAATAAAACGCAGGGCGGCACGAAAGGAGCATCTTGTTATGGATATGGATATCGTTGTTTCCCAAGAAGACGTTAGAACAAATGTACAACTCATAAAAAACGGCAAGCCTACACCGTGGCTCATCGGCGCTGCTGCGCTTGAAATCGCAGCAGATATTTCACTTGCCTACAGCGCTTACAAGCTGTTCAAGCTACTCAAGAAATAAAGCTCTGGTATAAAGAAGTCGCGTCAAAACCAACCATGAGCAATCCACCAGCCTTTTACGGAAATTACGGCTGGCAGAGACGTTTCGCGCTTGCAGAATGTTTCATAATGATTACGTCTGCAAGTGCTTGTTTTTTTCGCAGTCATATACAGAAAGCCGTCATTTGACAACGGTATTGCGTGAAAGGACATTGTTTTCATGGAAACATTCGGCATCGAAGAGCTTGGCATAGCCCAGCCGAAAGCGGTTTATCGCAATCTCGGTATTGCGCAACTGGTTGAGCGCACGCTCGAACGGGGCGAAGGCCAACTGAGCGAATCGGGAGCGCTTGTTGTCAAAACAGGCAAGTACACCGGTCGTGCCGCAAAGCATAAGTTCATCGTTGACACCCCCGGCGTTCACGATGACATCAACTGGGGCAGCGTTAATCAGCCGATTTCGCGCGAGAAATTCGATGCACTGTGGAATCGCGTTGCGGAATACCTGAACGAAAAAGAAGTATTTATCTTCGATGGCTTTGCTGGCGCCGACATGAACTGTGCGAAGGGCTTCCGCATTGTAAACGAACTTCCCGCCCAGAACCTGTTTATCCATCAACTGCTACGCCGTCCTACGGCTGAGCAGCTTGAGGCATTTGAAGCTGACTACACTTTGATTGCTGCACCCGGTTTCAAGTGCGATCCCGAACGCGATGGCGTTATTGGCGACTGCGCCATCATCCTTGATTACGAAGCGCATAAAATTTTGATCGCTGGCTCGGGCTATGCAGGCGAAATCAAAAAGAGCGTTTTCAGCACCATGAATTACATCCTACCGAAAATGGGAATCATGCCTATGCATTGCTCTGCGAACATGGATCCCGAAAACGGTACGACTGCCGTATTCTTTGGCCTTTCCGGCACAGGCAAGACCACCCTTTCTGCCGATCCGAACCGTCTTCTTATCGGCGATGACGAGCACGGTTGGTCCGATAATTCCGTCTTCAATTTTGAAGGTGGTTGCTACGCGAAGTGCATTAACCTTTCCGCAGAAGGCGAACCTGAAATCTACAACGCCATTAAATACGGTTCTCTCGCAGAAAACATTGTTATGGACGAGCAGACACGCGAGTTCGATTTCGATAATGAAAGCCTGACCACCAATACGCGTGTGGGCTATCCCATTGACTACATTCCGAATGCAGTGCTGGAGGGCGTTGGCGAAGCACCAAGCACGGTGATTTTCCTGACCGCCGATGCGTTTGGCGTTTTGCCGCCTGTTTCAAAACTTACGCTTGACCAGGCAATGTACTACTTTGTTTCGGGATTCACCAGCAAGGTTGCCGGCACGGAGTTGGGCGTTACCACACCTGAGCCCACGTTTAGCGCCTGCTTCGGCGAGCCGTTCTTGCCGCTGCATCCGGCAAAATATGCCGAAATGCTTAAGGATCGCGTTTTGGCTACCGGCGCCAACGTGTATCTGGTGAACACAGGTTGGAACGGCAAGGGCGAGCGCATGAAGCTTCGCTACACGCGCGCTATGGTCACGGCCGCTCTGAACGGCACTATCGAAAACGCCGAATTCGTCGAGGATCCCTCTTTCGGGCTAGCTATCCCCACTTCTATTGAGGGCTGCCCCGATGAGGTTCTTATTCCCAAAAACAGCTGGGATAACGAGGCTGCTTACGAGAAATCTGCTCGCAAGCTTGCCCATATGCTCAACGATAACTTCCAAAAGAAATATGCCGACCACATGAGCACCGAAGTTGCTGCTGCCGGTCCGCGTTTGGCGTAATTCCCAGCCGAGCACGCTGCTCGTTGATGCGATTCACCCAAGAGCGTCCTTCGGGACGCTCTTTTGGTTCCAGGGCGAGACCTTCGCATTGACATGCCTGTTTCACTTACGCGCTAACTTCGCGGCGCGTCACGGCAACTCCCACCCCTTGGTTTGTTGACAAAAGGTGGGGTAATTTGTCAACAAACCGGATTCATAGCGCAGCTCAATTATCCGTTGCTAGTTAGCCGCCAAAGACTGCCAGCAAAAAGCCTGCCGCAACAGCGGAACCAATAACGCCAGCAACGTTGGGGCCCATGGCATGCATAAGCAGAAAGTTTGTTGGATTTGCTTTTGCGCCCTCCATCTGGGAAACGCGTGCCGCCATGGGAACGGCGGAAACGCCTGCAGAGCCAATAAGAGGGTTGATTTTCCCACCAGAAAGCTTGCACATAACTTTGCCCAGCACTAAGCCGCCAAACGTCGCGAATTCAAAAGCAATAAGACCCAGGATGATAATAAACAACGTCTGCGGCGTTAAGAAGCGCTCCGCAACAGCAGTAGCACCAACGCTTACCGCCAGGAAAATGGTCACGATGTTCATCAAAGCATTTTGGGCAGTGTCGGACAGGCGCTCCGTAACACCCGTCACACGGAAAAGATTGCCCAGCATCAAGCAGCCAAGAAGCGGTGCCACACTAGGAAGCAGCAAACAAACGAAGATGATAACGATAATAGGGAATAAAATAAGCTGCCGCTTTGTTACGGGACGCAGCTGCTCCATCTTAATCTTGCGCTCTTCTTCCGTGGTCAAAAGACGCATCAGCGGCGGCTGGATCAGCGGAATCAGCGCCATATAACTATACGCCGCAATAGCAATGGGAGCCAAATAATCCGGCGCAAGTTTAGAGGTGAGCCAAATTGCGGTAGGTCCGTCCGCGCCGCCGATAATGCCAATCGATGCAGCGACATTCGGTTCAAACCCAATAGCAATCGCCAAGATGAAAGCGCAAAAGATTCCGAACTGCGCGGCGGCACCTAAAAGCAAGCTTTTAGGGTTGGCCAACAACGGTGCAAAATCTGTCATGGCACCTACGCCCAAGAAAATGAGCGAAGGATACAAACCTGATTTAACGCCAATGTAGAGAATATCAAGCAGGCCGCCGTAATGAAAAATATCGGTGATTGTCACCGTGCCGGCAATATAGCCATCCCAAAGCTCGGGATGGTATAAACCGGAACCCGGCAAGTTGGAAAGCAGCATACCGAACGCAATGCCAACCAGCAGCAATGGCTCGAACTGCTTTTTGATGCCTAAATATAAAAGAACACACGCGACAGCGATCATGATGATCGGGCCAAAAACCGCGGCAAGATTGTCAAATAACCCTACAGATGAATCCCATGCAAGCAGCTGAGCAATGCCCGTTGTCTTCGCAAGGTTTCCGAGGACTTCAAGAATGTTATCCACGGTTTACCCCTAAATAATCATAATGGCGTCATCGGTTGCAACAACAGCGCCTTTTTCAACAAGAATTTGCTTAACTGTTCCCGCGCACGGTGCAACAACCTCAACGTTCATTTTCATTGCTTCCATAACGGCAACAACATCGCCTTCTGCAACGGAATCCCCCACCTTGACCTCAAGGGAAACGATGTTACCCGGCATAGGAGCAGGAACCGGCGTTCCAGCGCCAACCGCAACAGGGGCTACGGACGACGATTCAACAGCTGCAACAGGAGCTGCGGTCGCAGGAGCGACAACTGCTGCCGCAGGCGCTTTCGCCTCATACTCATCAAGGATCATAGCTTCGCCGTTTTCAACCTCAACCTCAAACGTACGATCACGCAAAGTAACGATGTATTTCATTATTTGACCTCTTTAATGCTGATAAACCTCAGCTCGTTGATAGGCTTCTTCAATTCATCGGCAACAATTGCCATAATCATCGCAGCATCTCGCAGATCGGTGTCATAGAGCTTGATATCTCCCGCACTACCCGGAGCGAGCGGTTGCGCAGTTTCGTTGGATGAGTTATTCGCCACAGCATCGTCTTTGCAACCTGCAGCTGATGCTTTCTTCACCGGAGACTCATCGGTAAGCTTGGTCAGAATTTTAATGACGAACATTAAAAGAATCAGCGCGAAAAATACCGTAAGAATGCCCACGAGCGAATATATACCTGCTTCTGCGAGCGACATTATTCCATCACAGCCTTAATACTATAGGAGACAATCTTTTCTTCATCTTTCTTGCGAGCCTCAAAAAACGTTTCCGCTACCTGGGGAAACGCAATATATGAAAGAACATCCTCTTCGCAACGAGCCGTGCTGCCCAGCTCTTCTTGCGCTTTCTCGAACGTATCGGTGGGAAGCGTATCGGCATAACGACCCACAAGCGGTTGCTCATCGCCCAGAATCATCGCACGAACCTCAGAATCAATAGACGCAGGCGTTTTGCCATATTCGCCGCGGCAGTATGCTTTCACTTCATTGGAAACATTTTTATAGCGTTCACCAGCTAAAACGTTATTGACAGCTTGATTGCCTACGATTTGGGACGTTGGCGTCACCAAAGGAGGATAACCTAAATCCTTGCGCACGCGCGGCGTTTCTTTCAATGCTTCCTCGTATTTGTCCAAGGCATTCATCATCTTGAGCTGGGAAAGCAAATTCGAGAGCATGCCGCCCGGAATCTGATGTTCAAGACACGCAGCATCGGTGCCCATAGAAATGGGATTCAACGTACCGTCTTCTAGATATTCGCCGCGAACTTCTTTGAAATATTCCGCTAACTCGAACAGGGTTTTTTGATTCAGCCCTGTTTCGAAACCCATTTCGTTGAGCGTTACGCACAGTGTTTCGGTTGCCGGCTGAGAAGTACCTCCACTCATAGGGCCAATAGCGGTATCAATGACATCGGCACCTGCTTCCACCGCACGCAGATACGTCATATATGCCGTTCCGGTCGTAGAATGCGTGTGGACAATAAGGGGCAAATCGACAGCTGATTTGATGCCGGAAACCAAATCGAATGCTTTTTGCGGAGTCAAAATACCCGCCATATCTTTAATGCAGATGGTAGACACGCCCATGGCCTTCAATTCTTCGGCCATTTTCACATACGCTTCAATCGTGTGCACGGGGCTTGTGGTATAGCAAATAGTACCCGAAGCAATTGCGCCCGCCTTAAGCGTGGTATCAACAGCAACTTTTAAGTTCTCAAGATCATTGAGCGCATCGAAAATGCGAATGATGTCAATTCCATTGCGAACAGACGCTTCGACAAAACGACGAACAATATCATCGGGATAATGCTTATAGCCCAAAATGTTCTGACCACGTAAGAGCATCTGGAGTTTCGCATTAGGCATTGCGGCGCGCAGCTTACGCAAGCGCTCCCAAGGATCTTCGTTTAAGTAGCGAAGGCACACGTCGAACGTGGCGCCACCCCAGCATTCAACAGAATAATAACCCGCTTGATCGATTTTGCTCAAAACCGGAGCCATCTTATCGAACGAAAGACGAGTCGCGATGAGGCTCTGCTGAGCATCGCGCAGGACAGTCTCAGTAAAGCCTACTCTTTGTTTCGTCATGAAATTACCTTTCCCATTTCTGAGGAATCAAAATCAGGTATCAAAATTGCATTCGATGATTTTATCCTAGTTTCCTTGTATCTCCCGATTATTAACCCGTTATTTACTGCGGACACAGTTTTGGCACACCAAACACGCTTTTGAACGCTACAATAAGCTCTCAAGACAACTTCGAAGAACGAAAAGGTAGACATGAATCAGTCGCAAGAGCATGAACCTCTTACCCCCACCCTTCTTTTGCAGCTTGCAGCGCCCCATACCTGGCCAGCTGCAATCATGCCAACGCTGGTTGGCACTGCGCTGGCCCTGCATGACGTGGGAACGATTTCCGTTTCGCTCGTACTTGCTGTTTTGGCGATTGTCATTTGCATGCAATCCGCCGTAAACACCCTCAATGACTATTTCGATTTCAAGAAAGGCGCCGATACTGACGAAAACCAGGTGGACAAAAATGATGCCGTGTTGGTCTTCAATAATGTGAACCCGAAATCGGTAAAGCGCTTTGCCATTATTCTTGTTATTCTTGCCTTCGCAATTGGTACGTATGTCATTTATCGTGCTGGCTGGATTCCTTTCGTCTTGGGCGTGATTGGTGCGGCGGTACTGTGTTTGTATTCAGGGGGGCGTCTTCCCATTTCCTACCTGCCTATTGGAGAATTCGTGAGCGGCTTTACCATGGGAACGCTCATTTTAGTGGCAACGTATCAAGCGCTCACCTTAACGCTTTCGTGGGAAGCGTTCGTTTGGAGCATTCCCGTGCTTATTGGCATTGGGCTCATTCTCATGACGAACAATACATGCGATATCGAGAAAGATGTCGAAGCGAAGCGCAAGACTCTCTCCGTTGTGGTTGGCAGGAAAAAAGCGCGCAAGCTCTATCATGCAGCGTTGTATAGCATGGTACTCTTAGTGGTGTTCTTCGGGTGCATCTGGTGGACGAAAGGGCTGGTCATTGTTCCGTTCGCACTTTTAGCGCTGTATCCTTTCGGGAAGGCATTGGTAGCAAATCCACTCGTATTGCAATCGCGCGTTGCAGCTATGAGCCAAATCTTAACCGTAAACGTAGTGGTAGATACGTTCTACGCAGCGCTTATCCTTTGCGATGTTTGCGGTTCACTCACGTTTTAGTTAGTTACCTCAACGTTCAACGCAAGGCACGAAACATGCACGCCGCAAAATCTAGTGCCACACGATAGGCTGCAAGGTGCCAACTTCTTCTTGAACGCGCTTTGCAAAACGGTCAAGGCCAAAAGACGAAAGTAGTTCCTCCGGCGTTGCAGGTTCATCCACATCGATGATTTTGCCAATAAATGCAATATGGCCCAAAAGCGCAGCAGGAGACCGATACGTTGCAAGCATTTCCTGAAGTGAAGCGTCTTTGTCGCGTTTCGAAAGACGTCTTCCCTGATCATTGACGAATAAGGGAACATGCGCATAATCAGGTGCCGCATGCCCCAGCTGTTCAAGAAGGAACATCTGCTGAGGCGAAGAGGTGATAAGATCATAACCACGCGTTACCGAAGTGACCCCCTGCGCGGCATCATCAACAGTCACCGCAAGCTGATAAGCGAACATCCCATCGGCACGACGAATCAAAAAATCACCGCATTGCAATGCAAGATTTTGCGAAAAATTGCCTTGAATCGCATCATGGAACACATATGTCTTATCGGGAACGATTAAACGAAACGAAGGATGTTTCTCTTTTCCCTTTTCAAGTCGCTGTTCGGGCGTTAAATTGCGACATGTTCCCGGATAGACATTTTTATCGCCTAAATGCGGGGCAGAAGCCGCAGCTTTCAAGTCGGCGCGCGAACAAAAACAGGGATACACGCCGCAACGCTGCGTAAGCAGCTCATAGGCGTGCTGATACGCCTCTTCCCTATCATCCTGATAATAGGGGCCATCATCCCAGGTCAATCCGAGCATTTCGTAATCCGCTTGAACTTGATCGATGAATTCAACGCGCGAACGGTCGCGATCAAGGTCTTCGACACGCAGAATCATCTTTCCATTTTGCGATTTCGCAATAAGCCACGCAAGAAGCGATGCGTAGATATTACCCGCATGCATACGACCTGTAGGAGAAGGAGCGAACCTTCCCACCACGGGTCGCGTATCTTGGACGGAAATGATTGACAACGAATCGGACACGAAGCGTTCCTTGCTTATTTCAGGATTATCTCTCGCAGGTGTTTTTCATTCATTTAAGCGTTTTTCGCCGAGCAAACAAAAGCGCGACCTTGATGAAATGCCGTCAAATTCGTTTGGATCGTTTTAGGCGGAACACGCTGGGAAATAACGTCTTCCCAAATGGATTCGTCAAAGCCAAGAAACACCGACAGAGCACCCAGAAGAGCAACGTTGCTCGCTTTGGCCGTGCCCGCATCAGCGGCAATCTGAACAGCGGGAATCAGCAGAGCACCTTGCTCTGCAAGTGTTTCCTGCGGCTTTTCGGGCATTTTTTGTGCGCCTGTCAGAACCGTCATGGGAGTAATCGTCTCATCGGAAACAAGCATCTTGCCGCCTTCCTTCAAGTACGGAAGGTTACGCAACGCTTCAGTCGTTTCGAACGACACAACGAAATCGCTATCGCCCAAATCAGCAATCATAGACTCCACGCTTTCGCCGAAGCGAACCGTGGTGGTAACGGACCCGCCGCGCTGGGCCATGCCGTGAATTTCGGAGACCTTTACATCCAAACCAGCCGCAAGAGCAGCACGCGCAAGCAGGTCAGCAGCAAGAATGGTTCCCTGGCCGCCCACGCCACACAAAAGAACAGTTGTGGTAGACATCTTGATAACCTCTCTTCGATAACCTGCGATTATGCAAAATTATTGTCAGCAGCAAGCTGCTGAATAGCTTTCGCGCCGCAGTACTGGGCGCATTGACCGCAACCGATACACTGCTGATCGTCGATATGCGCATGACCTGCGCTATTCTTGGAGATGGCAGGGCATCCCAGTGAGCTGCACACGCCGCAAGCAGTGCAGTCGGCAGTTACTGAATAGGGCGTGTCGCGCTTACGGGTAAGCAAAACGCAGGGATGGCGGAAAATAAGCACCGATAACTCGGAAGAAGACGTAGCTTCTTTCAGCGCTTGACGAACATCCTTCACCACATAGGGGTCAATAACGCGTACATCGTTTATGCCCAGCGCGCGCACAACGCCTTCCAAATCAAGCTCGCGTGAAGGCCTGTTCTGCAACGTTACGCCGTTGAAGGGATTGCCCTGACGGCCCGTCATAGCGGTCGTGCGGTTATCAAGGATGCACACCGTGCCCTGTCCGCAGTTGTAAACCGTGGAAATAAGCGAGCTCAAGCCGCTGTGCCCAAACGTGGAGTCGCCAATAACAGAAACCACGGGACGATGCTCGGTGCCTTCGCTTGCCACTTCGTAACCATGCGCCATAGAAATGGATGCGCCCATGTCAATGCAAGCATGCATAGCGGAAAGCGGTGCGAGCGTACCCAGCGTATAACAACCAATGTCACCCATGACCAGCGCTTTCATACGACTCAACTCGCGGAATACCACACGATGAGGGCATCCGGCGCAAAGCGCGGGCGGACGACCAGGCAGATTATCAGGTGCCTGCTTTCGGGCAGGAAGTTCGCGACCGAATGCAGCCTTGATAACGCCCACCGTCAGCTCACCTTCAGAGGGAATGCCGCACGGCGCAGCAGAAACAGCAACGCCCGTTGCGCGCACGGCATCGATCAGATACGTCGATCCTTCTTCAACCACATATACTGCGTCAACGCTTTGGGCGAAATCATTAAGCGCCCGCTTAGGAAGCGGCCAAGAAACTCCCAATTTGAAAATAGAAGCATCGGGCAAAGCCTCGCGAACGTGCTGATACGCAGCACCGGCGCAAATGACGCCAATTTCTTTCGAGCCCGAGAATACCTGGTTGTAAGGGCATGTTTCGACCCATTCCTCAAGCTGCTCGATGCGCTGAAGCTGAACAGTGCGGCGCGGTTTGGCGAAAGCAGGCATCATGACCCACTTCGACGGTTCCACTGGAAGGTTCTTCAGCGGAACTTCAACGCGCTCCCCTACTTGAACAGGTGTTTTCGTGTGAGAAATACGAACGCTCGAGCGAATGAAGAACGGCACGTCAAAGCGTTCGGACAGCTCGAACGCGTCTTTCGTGAATTGATACGCTTCCTGCGAATTTGCCGGGTCAAGCATGGGGACCTTAGCTGCCGCGGCGTAATAATGGGAGTCTTGCTCGTTTTGAGAAGAATACATACCTGGATCGTCGGCAGCCAAAACGACCATGCCGCCATGAACGCCGGTGCACGCCGCCGTAAACAGCGGATCGGCCGCCACGTTCACACCAACATGCTTCATGGTGGATAGAACGCGCGCACCCGCAATACTTGCACCCACAGCGCTTTCAACAGCAACTTTCTCGTTTGTCGCCCATTCGGCGTACACGTTATCGTAAGCACCCAACGCTTCAAGCGTTTCCGTTGAAGGAGTGCCCGGATACGCAGATGCGAAACGAACGCCCGCCTCCCATGCGCCGCGCGCAATAGCTTCGTTACCCGAAAGAAGTTCCATTACATTCACCTACGATTCAAAAATCAAGCAAAACGTACCGATCTGAATAGCGTCGCCGTTTGCAAGCAGCTTCGTATCCACCGCTTCATTGTTGACCCAAAGACCGTTATACGAATTTCGGTCAGTAATAACGTATCCTTTATCCGTCGATGCGATAAGCGCATGCTCGCGCGAAACCGTCATGTCGTTCAGGAAGATATCGCGCTGAGGGCTGCGGCCAACGCTTGAGACCGTGCGCGTAAGCTCGAAGGCGCATCCGCATTGCGGGCCACGTACAACGCGCAATAAGGCCTTCTTTGCGGGAATGCTTGCCGGAGCCTGAACAGCATCGACCGTCACGGGCGTGAACTTTTGCGTTGCCTCTAAATAATGATAGCCACAAGATGCGCAAGATACCGAACCTTGCTCTCTTTTGGCGCCGCATACGGGGCAAAATTCATCCATAACAGTCTCCTTACCACGAAGTTCTATCGATAATCAGCGGAGTAGTGTTCACCAAAACAGAGCTCGCGCTTGTTTGTTCATGGGAAAAACCCGCAAATAAGCGTTGAAACCAGATTCCTATTCCCTCAAACATATTAGGAGCAGCAACATCCTCGCAGCTTACTATAGTAACAGTAGCAAGCACTTCGTTGTGCTGCTTAAACGTCAGCGTACCCAGCTTATCGCCCACGTGAACATCTTCTGTCACCTTATTGAACTCAACTTCTTGCGAAACATTGCCTTGTAAGTCGAAGAGCGGGATTGTCTGATCGGGATCATCCACCGTTGCAGCGATGGTTTTATCGATCCAGCCTTCATGGGCCACATGGGCAACAACGGGAACGCTCTGTTCTTGTCCATTTTTCGTAACGGTAGCGGTTTCGGTGGAATTGATTATCTGATAGTTCTTTTGATGAGCGAAAACCCAGTCGAAGAGCGTTTCGCAATCAGTGAAGCGCTGATTCTCGCTGGAAGAATTAATGACGACAGCTATGTAGGTCTTCCCGTTTCGTTCGCAAGCGCCGGCAAAAGAAGCCCCCGCAAGGGCGGTGAATCCTGTTTTGATACCGCAAGCGCCTTCGTATTCATCAAGCATCAAATCTGTTGATTCAAGATCGATTTCCGCTTTTTCACCCTCGCGCGTCAAGGTAACTTGAGCGCTCGATTGGCGAACGATGCCACGAAATACCTCGTTTTGCATCGCGTGCGCGCACATCGTTGCAACGTCGTGCGCCGTGCTGTGAAGGCTTCCTGCATATGCATCAAAATCAAGACCATGGGGATTCTCAAACACCGAATGCTCCATCCCCAGTTGATCAGCTTTCTCGTTCATCTTTTCAGCAAACGCCTGAACAGCACTTTGTCCGGAAACCGCCCAAGGTGCACCCAGCGTTTCGGCAATTGCAAGCGCGGCATCGTTGCCCGATGAAACAAGCATGGCGGTAAGCGCTTGATCAAGCGTCAAAACGTCCCCTTCTTTTAAAGAAGCGCTTGATTCTCCAATAGCAGCCGCTGCAGCGCTTACCGTGATCGCTGTATCCAACGATGCATTTTCCAAAGCAACAATCGCCGTCATGACTTTCGTGATGGACGCAATCTGCGTCTCGGTATCCGCGTTGCGCTGGAAGTAGATAGTGCCTTCGGTATCCATGACATAAGCGTATTGAGCATCGATGCTGGGACATTGCGCAACGGACAAGCTGCGATCTTCCACGGATTCACCGTAGACGATATCCGCCAGGCGAACGTCGGCATAAGCAGGGGAAATGCCCGCTGAGACAAGCGCGAACGAAAGGAATAAAGCAACGCAGACGCAGGCGGCAGACAACCACGGCTTACCAATGCAAGAAAAGCGTGTATTCATAACAGGTTGCCTTACTCCTTGTCCTTCTCTTCGGCGTCTTCCGGAATCTCGTATTCTTCACCATGCTCGATAATCTCATTCACCGCATCATACGCAGAGCGGAAACGCTGAAACGACAGCTGGTTTCCTTCCTTATCGTAAACCGTACGCTCAACGTAGATGGTTCGTCCATCGGAGCCCTTTGTCTTAACACGGTATGCCGTTGGCGCTAAATCAGTATTCAGAACATACTTCGTCTTGAACTTGTCGCCCTCTTCCCAATCGGAAACGTACGTTGAAACGCTTCTTTCGGGAGAAACGCCCCAAAGTGTTACCGTAATGGTGCCTTCGGTATACGATGTGGTCAAAAGAACATCAGATGATGTATCGTTAGACCAAATCAAATCCAAGTCGGGCCAGCTCACTGCCGCATCGCGACCGGCGGGATAACTCGAATTGTAAATAGTATGATTATAGCGACGATCAATGTAGTAGCCCGCGTCATACGCTGCATTGAATACCGTGGTGGCAACTTGGCAAATGCCGCCGCCAAATGCGATGCTGTACACGCCTTCCTCGATAACGCCCGCTTCTTTAAAGCCGCGTGCCTCGTCGCATTCGCCCGCAACGTTGTGAAATGACCATTTGCCACCCGCAGCACAAATTGAATTATTCAATAGATCTGCAGCTAAATGGATATTGTAATTACGCGACTCAGTTGATGCCGAACCGTGCGTATATTCCGTGGTGAACGTTGAAATCTCACCAATTACTCCGTAGTAAAGCGCATCTTCGAACGACATTTCAGAAGGAGCTTCCGCAGAAGAAATGTTCACCGTTACCGCTTGGCCATCAGCAGCAAGTGCAGCATCCTGGGGCGCGCTGGCCGACGCGCCAAATAGAGCAGCGTCTAACGCTGCAAGGGCATCGTCAACAAGCGGTATTTTACCTGATGAGTTCGTATGAACAACCACATCACTCGCATCGGAAACAGAAAACGACACTTCCATGATATCTTCTCCGCCGTTTTCCTTCACATGGGAAAGAAGTACGGGGCGCGCAACCTCGGTATCGATGCGGGGAACAAGGCTCCACGAACCATTTTCTTGCACGATTTCGCTGGTAACCCATTCGCCTACGGAAACAGAAGTGGCGTTCCAGCCGGCATTTTCATACACGAAATTCGCGCCATCCGCAATGGCTGCGTTAACCCTATCACACACCGCCTGAGCCGCCGCCTGAGTAATACGAACAGGCGCATCCTCGGGAACGGCAACAAAAGAATACGGTGAGTCATCCTGGGACAGAAAGCCTTCTACAAGCTTTTTCTGGAATGTCGCATCGTTCATGAGCACGCCATCTTGCCCAGAAGTAACGCTGCATACTCCCTGATTAACTGAGATATTATAATCAATGCGTTCGATGCCGACCGTTGCGTTCACTTCGTTTGCAAAATCACGGTACGCTTCACCGAAGTTAAAAATAGGGTCGAGTTGCTTTCCCTGAAAAGCGATAGCAATGCGCGAGAAAATGTTCGTTATGCCATGCACTTCCGCAACAGCAGCCTGTGCACTATCTTCCATATCAAACGACGCCGCAACGGTTTCAGGATAGACCGACCATGCCAAACGCCTCTCGCGTGCTTCCGCAACCGAGATGCGGTCCTCGTCGCCTACCTCTTCGCTTCCTTCGGCGCTAACAAGCGCTTGCGCATCCTCGCTGGCATAGACTAACACTTCGCGCTGCTCATAGGACGAACCGTATGTTTCTTCTAGAAGCGCAACGATTTCAGGCGCTGTTTTACCAGAGCAATCCACAGAGCCAATATGCACGCCTGGATACGCCTTATTGAAATTCATAACATGATCAGCCAAAACAATCAGCACGAGAAACGCAACAACGGCAAGCGCGATCTTTCTTTTCGCGTGCGCGTTAGTACCACGCTTCGAAGAAACAGGCTGCTTTGCCGCATTGGTACGCGCAGTCGTCCGTTGCGAAGCAGAAGTTCGCGTGCGAGTATTGGCGCGCGTGTTCGACTTTGCCGTTGCACGAGCATCTGCTGCAGCGGGAACGCCTGCCGCAGCGCGAGCAACGTTCCTGCGCACAGACGTTGAGGCATGCCGCGCAGATGAAGACGCAGCCTTTGTCGTCGCCGCCGACTGCCGCCTTTGACTTGCTGCAGACGCCGATGAGTTCGAAGAATGACGAGCCCCCGAAGCAGAATGCATCGAGTGCACACCAGCTGACGTTGTTTTTCTTGGTTTTACGCCGTGGGCGGTTGATGCAGCACCACGATTCATCGCTGCACTTCGCGTGGTGGGTGCAGAAAAAGAAGCCGAAGGGGAATTGCTTCGGCGAACGCGGGACGCAGTCTCTTTATCGGCTGGAATTCTCTTCTTCGATCCTTGGTTCATATCCGTTATTCAGTACATATGTCCTTTGCCGAAATGCGTTCGTACGCAAAACGACACGCTTGTCTTACGAGTGCAGTTGCAGCATGCCAACGCCTAGAGCGTCGCTTAAGCCGCCTGCTCTTCGGCAATTGCCTCTCGGCGAGCTGCAAAACCCTTTTTAATATAATAAGCAGTAACGAACGCGGAGAGCACCAGACCAGCGTAAACAAACCAAATTCCACACGAGAAAACGCCACTCGAGAAGCCGGGCAACCACGAAATATCGCACCAACCAAGGCCATCGACTTGAGGCCAGTTCAAAAGAAGGAGCGAGAATCCCACGAACAACAAGGTCGTAGAAACTTTCCCTGGATAAATCACTGCAACGCGCTTGCGATAGCGCTTGAGCAAGTATCCACCACCGGCAAGTAAAAACAGGTCGCGCAAAACAACAAACAAAACAACCCAAAGCGGCAAACGCCCAACAATCAGTAAGCACACCACACCAGAAATCATAAGAATGCGATCAACCGCGGGATCAAGCAATTGCCCCAGCTTGGAGACGCAATGCGTACGACGCGCTACCTGTCCGTCCACGAAATCCGTTGCCGCCGCAAAGGCAAAAAGCACCGTTGCCGCAACATCATTTCCCTTAAGCAGCAAAACGATAAAAGCAGGCACCATACAGAGTCGAATGAACGAAATAACATTCGGGATGGTGAATATCTTATTAGTCACTTCTTCAGTGTCAGACACGCGGTATCTCCCCTAACTCATGAAAAGGCCGAGCTGCAAAAGCTCGGCCCGTCTTTGCATCACCGCTTATTCTAGCAGTTATTCCATGTTTCAAGGAGAAGCGCAGCACACGCGTTGCTATTCCTTTACCTTCTTTTCCTTTTCGGGAACATGGTAGGTATCCGGTTCAGGCTTGCGCGTTACCGGTGCATACTGCGGAGCCATTTCCAAGCAGTTCTTGGGGCACTCACGCACGCAGAAACCGCACTGGATGCAGCGATACTCAAACACTGTCCACGTACGGGCTTCTTTATCGACCGTAATGGTATGACAGGGACAGCGCTTTTCGCAAATTCCGCACAGAATGCAATCGTCAACATGGTTGACAACATGACCCTTGAGCTGCGGATATGCTTCCTTTTTCTCAAAAGGATACTTGACGGTTTCAGGCTTTTTAAACAAAGAGCCAAACGTCATCTTGCCAAGATTGAAAAATCCCATGACTCCTACCTTTCCGTGCAGCTAATGCAAGGGTCGATGGTCAGAAGAATGTTGCTCACATCGGCAAGATCGCAACCCTCAAGCGCCTTCACCATACCGGCAAGGTTCACCGATGTAGGTGTGCGCATGCGAACGCGGTCAAGATACTTGGAATCATTGCCGCGAACGTAATAGAAGCATTCGCCACGAGGCTGTTCCAAAGAGTTCGTTGCTTCGCCAACGGGCGCGTTGCCCTTAACCGGCACCGCGATATCGCCACTAGGAATCTGAGCAGCCATTTCCTTGATGATATCGATGGACTGCAAAACCTCGGCAGTACGAACTTCAACACGACCATAGCAGTCGCCCGACGTAGCCGTAATGGGCTGGAAGTCAGTAAGGTACGCGTAAGCACCGTTGCCCTGCATGCGCATATCTTGCGGAACATTGGAGGCACGAACAAACGGGCCAACCATGCTCAACGCACGAGCATCTTCGGTGCCAATGTAGCCAACACCCTGCAGACGATTCCGAACGGAAGAATCGTTCAAGAACGTCTTACGAATCTGAGCGTATTCATCCTTGATGCCATCAAGCGTGGAAATCATCTCATCGAACTGGTCTTTCGTGATATCACGCACCACGCCGCCAACTTTCACGGCAGAGAAGATAACGCGACCGCCCGTGGTCTTCTCGAAAATGGTAAGCACGCGCTCGCGCAAGCGCCAGCAATGCATGAACAAGCTCTCGTAACCAAAAGCATCGGCGGCAAGACCCAGCCACAGAATGTGAGAGTGCACACGGGAAAGCTCGTGCCAGATTACGCGCAAGAACTTCGCGCGCTCAGGAACTTCCACACCCATCAGAGACTCAACGGTCTCGGCATAGCCGTAAGAATGGCCGAACGAGCAAATGCCGCAAATACGCTCGGCAACGTAGATGAACTGGTTGTAGTCGCGCGTTTCGGTCAGCTTCTCAAGACCACGATGCACGAAGCCGATCTGCGGAATTGCCTCTACGACCTTTTCGTCTTCCACAACCAAATCAAGATGAAGCGGTTCGGGAAGAACAGGATGCTGCGGGCCAAAGGGAATTACGGTTTTCTGGCTCATTCCTATTCACCTTCCTTCTGGGCAGCTGCAGCCTTCGCAGCCATAGCAGCGCGAACCTTCGCGGCTTTCTCGGGATCCATTGCAGCAAGTTTCGCTTCAAGCTCGGCATCGGCAGAAGCATCGGCAGCCGGTGCAGCTTGACCAGCAGCTTCTTTTGCGGCCTTTGCGGCAGCAACCTTTGCGGCCTTATCACGCGCAGCTTTCTGCTCGGGAGAAAGAATAGACATCGGGGTCGTTGCCTTAATGTTGTAGAAATGACCCTGGAAGTCAATCGCAATGCCTTCGATGTTCGCACCGAAAAGATCATGCGCTTCGTTTTCGAAAACAAATGCCGCAAGGAAATTATTCGTAACGGACGGAATCGCGTCTTTCGAGGTCAAACCCTCAATTTTGTAATTCTTCAGAACAATGTCATCTTCCATCCAGGAATAAATGGCATCGAACACACCGTCATCGGTGCATACGCAATGCATCTGCACGAAACGCGCACCGGAAGCCTTCTTGGCATCAGACAAAGCAGGAAGCTCGCTCAGCGCAATTACATGCATTTCGGTTTGCAAGGCCATGGTTACTCCTCCCCTCTTTCTTTCGGAGCGCAACCCTTTGCCTTTTCCTCCAGAATGCCCACCGCTTCAACAACGGCATCGATAAGAGCTTCCGGACGAACAGCGCAACCAGGTGCGTACACATCAACGGGAATCGCCTTGTCAACGCCACCAATAACGTTGTAGCAATCGGCAAACACGCCGCCAGAGCAAGCGCAAATGCCGCAGGCGATAACAACTTTCGGCTCAACCATTTGGTTGTAGATTTCCTGAACAACAGAGATATTCTGCTCGTTCACGCTGCCGGTCACCAAAAAGATGTCGGCATGCTTAGGATTGCCCGTGTTAATCACGCCGAAGCGCTCGGCGTCAAAGCCCGGGCACAGGGTTGCCAACACTTCAATGTCGCAACCATTGCAGCTTGAGCCGTCGTAATGGATGACCCAAGGAGATTTCGAAGCAAAAGCCATTCGATCAACCCCTTCTCTACAGGAACAACAGGACGGCGAAGTTAATGCCACCCGTAACAAGAGCCACAACCCATGCGGACTTCAACATTGCCTGCCACTTCACGCGGGCGAAGTTGTTGTCAATAAGAATTTCCAGGAAGAACGTCAAAAAGGCAACCACAATGGCCAAAATGATGGACAAAGGATTATCCCACACGAAGAACATGCCAACCCAGCCCAAGAACAGCACGTTTTCAACCCAGTGCATAATCTCGACTTTCGCCAACGTGGGGCCGCTCATTTCGGTGGTTACACCGCGAACGATTTCCTGATGCGCATGATGCGACATAGAGATATCGAACGGGGATTTGCGCAACTTGATGGTCAGAACGAACAGCAGGCCAATGAAAATCAACCACGCACGGCAAATAATCGGTGTCTCAACGCCGAACAAGTCGCTTACGTTGAACGAACCAGCAGCCATGAATACGCCCACGCCAAGGATCAAAACCATAGGCTCGTATGACATGACCTGGATAATTTCACGTCCTGCACCAACTTCAGCATAGGGAGAACGAGAGCTGTAAGCGGCAATAATGAAGAACAAACCACCCATGGTGACCAAGAAGATGCTCAGCAAGATGTTACCGCCGGAATAGAAGATGCCGCCAGCAACAATTGCAAAACCCAAAGCAGCGCTGATGTAAACAGCTTCTGCGCTGTTGGTGGAAACGTTATCCTTGCCCAACAGCTTGCGCACGTCGTAGTACGGCTGAAGGATGCTCGGTCCTACGCGGCCCTGCATGCGGGCAGAGATAACACGGTCAAGGCCGCTGAGCAGGCAACCCAGAACGGGGGCAAGAATAGCGAACGCGATGATGCCAATAACGTTAGCGAGCAAAGGCATAGCCATGATTTCACCCCTTTCTTAGAAGCCCAGAGGGCTCAGGACGGACATTACAAAGCAAGCGATAATAAGCACCGTGCAGAAAATAGTGGAGAAGCTGTTGAGCTTTGCTTCGCCGAACCAATCCGCCAGATACCAGTTGCGCGCCGTTGCTGCGGATACGCCTGACAAAGCGTTCGTGAACTCGCGCTTTTCGTTATCCACGCTGATACCAGCAAGGTAAACATCAACTTTGCGCGCCTTGGAGCGACCAGGGCCGGCAATAAGAACGATGAATACCAGCACGGTAAGAATAGCAGCAATCACCATGTTATCATCGGTCAGAGCCTGCGGGACAATCACGGATACGATGCCTGCGCTTGCAATGTACGGCTCGATGATATACTCGGAGATAACCGGCATCAAAACGCAGCAGATGAAGATGAGCGTGGTCATAAGCAGCAGCGCGATCCATTCAGACTTATGCACGGTTTTCTCCACGTTTTCCGTGGACTGAGCGATACCGGCCAGCTTGCCAATCCACTTTGCCCAGAACATAAACGTAGCAGCAGAACCAAACGCAAGGATCAACAGCAGCACAATGTTTTTCGTTTCTGCGAAGGACACCAAAGCGCCCCACTTTGCCATAAGCATGCCCAAAGGAGCGATAAACATACACATAATGCCGATCATCATCAGACGAGCAAGATGCGGCATGCGCTCGAACAGCAAGTCCATGGACTCAATGTCGCGGCTGCCAATGTGATGCTCTGCAGTACCCACGCACAGGAACAGCAGGGATTTTGCAGCAGCATGGAACAAGATTAGGAACGTGGCGGCCCAAATTGCCTCGGCGGTGCCAACGCCCGCGCAAGCGGTGATCAGACCCAGGTTCGCGATAGTGGAATACGCCAGAACGCGCTTAGCATTGCTCTGGGAAATTGCCATAAGCGAGCAGAACAGGAACGTGAAGCCGCCCACCAGGATAACCATGGTGGAAGCAGAAAGGCATACAGCGAAAATCGGTGCCAGTTTGACCAGCAAGAACACGCCCGCCTTGACCATGGTGGAAGAGTGAAGCAGCGCGCTGGTGGGAGTGGGTGCAACCATAGCGCCCAAAAGCCAAGTGTGGAACGGCATCTGAGCTGCCTTCGTCAGACCAGCGAACGCCAGGCAAATTGCAGGAATCGCCACCAGATTGGGGTTCGCAACGCCAAACGCCAAGAACGCATCGAAAGACAGGGTATTGAAATTCACTACCGTGAAGTACATGCCCACCAAGAACGCAATGCCACCCAGCAAGTTCATGATGATCTGGCGGAACGAGTTGCGGATTGCCTCTTCGGTCTTGGTGAAACCGATAAGCAGGAAGGAGCAAACCGTGGTTACTTCCCAACCGGTGAACATCCACAGCATATTGTTGGAGCATACGATAAGGAACATCGCCGAAAGGAAGATGAACATCAGCGCGAAGAAGTACGGACGGCGGTCCTTTGCCCCCTCGGGCTCGTGATGCTGGAAGTCTTCCATATAACCCAAGGCGTATACGCAGATGCCAGAGCCAATGATGCCAATGATCAGCGCCATAAGGATAATCAGAGGATCAACAACAAGACCTGCGGTTACCTGGATTCCGTGAGCCATGCCCAGTTCAAAAGCAAGCGCGCCGACAACTTGGATCAATGCCAAGACGCCAGCGAGAATGTTTTTGTACTTGATCGCAAAGCCGAGAATGATAATGGCGATAATAACGCCAATGCCCGTGCAAATCGTATCCACAACAGCAGAGCTGTATGTGATTAACTGATGCGAAGAGCCCAGGTTGAGCGCCGCGAATGCGATGGATGCAACAGCGATTGCCGCAGCTGAAACATACACGATTCCTTTGCGGGCGCCGTTTCCCTTAACCACGGCAAGCAAAGCCGCCGCAACCAAAGGGAACAGTACGAGAAAGCCAATGAGTGTCACAGCGATTCTCCTTCTCCCAACGAATACGATGTGCTTTTGCACGCGCTCAGCTTACCAAAGTTACAGGCATGTTACGGGGCATATCGGTAAAGAATAGACAACCGAAGGGTAAAAGGAATGCAATTATGGTCAAAATAAGCCAATTGCGGCAGATTTCGTACCGTTTGGGGATATGACTTCGAAAACCCACAAAGAAGTCACAGCTTCAACAAAGAACAACCATAAACGTAGTCAAACGCCCTGCTGCAAAACCAACAAAACCAGAGCGCTCCCCGCTTTACGACTTCTTTTTAATCTTGCGCCTGCATTGGGCAAGCTTAAACACACTCATACGCATTTCGTGTCACATCAATGGGACACCCATCAGGTAAAAAAGCTTTTCAAGCTGGTTCTAAAGAAGTAAAATGCATTATATGCTGCGAAAGAAGGAGACATCATGTCCGGTATGGCAAACGGAAAGCTGCGCATTCTTTATGTCATGCGCATGCTACAAGAAGAAACTGATTCCGAAAAAGGGCTGTCCATGACGGCCATCATCCAACGTCTTGCTGACTTTGGGCTCACGGTTGATCGCAAAACCATTTACACCGATCTTGATACGTTGCGCGATTTCGGAATCAAGATTGACACCGCGCAGCGCAATCCTGTTGAATACTACATTGAAAACCGCGACTTTGACCTGGACGAACTCATGCTTATGGTCGATGCCATACAGAGCTGCCGTTTCATCACGCAATCACAATGCGAACGCATTTCGCGCAACATCCGCTTGCTTGCAACCGACTATCAACGGGAAAAGCTGGCACGTCGCATTCATGTGGACGGTCGCGTGAAAGGTCGGGGCGATAAAACGTTCGAAAGCATTGATGCCATCCACGAAGCAATGCGCCTGAAGCGCAAGATTTGCTTCACGTACTGGAAAATTGGCCCCGATGGCGAAATGCACATCCAGCACGATGGGAAACCTTATGAAGTAACGCCTGTTCGCGTATCGTACAGCAACGATTTCTACTATCTTACCGCCTGGAGTGACTCGCACGAAGCCATGACGGAATATCGCATTGACCGCATGCGCAACGTCGCAACTTCCGAAGAAAAGGCCACGCACAACGAAGAAATCAGCAACCATGAGTTCAAAGTGCGCGATTCTCAATATTTCGGCCGATTCGATGGCGAGCTGGTAAAAGTCACGTTCACGGTTGATCAGGACATGCTTGGTGCTGTTTATGATCGATTCGGGAAAGACGCCGAAATCGAAGAAGATGAGGAAGGCAGCTGCATTGCGCGCGCATATGTGCGCGTGAGCCCCCAGTTTTTTGGATGGGTTGCTGGCCTAGATGGTAAAGTCCGCATTGATAAGCCAACGAAGCTTAAAGACGAATACCGCGATTACCTGCATAAACTTATTTCTAATTAAGCAGGTATGAATTCGCGTTTGAAAAGAGCGTCTCTGGTATGAGGCGCTCTTTTTCGTGAACAAAAAGCAATAAACCTTTTGATTGCGGGAGGATCTTGGTGCAACAGTTATTCAGCTCGTTTATCGCTTGCCACCCTTACCCACTGCCAGCATTTCTCGTTGCATTCATCTGGATCACGTGATACGTTAATACGATTATGCTGGTCAAGAGCCCCGCGCCAAACGCAAATGCCTTCCGCAGCGCGCCGAACCACCAAATCGTACGTTTCAAAGCGGTGCAAGGTTAAATCGACATCGGCCCATGCATCCTGGCAGCAATCCCAGACACGCCAGCTCTCGATATAGTCTTCGCTTGAAAGCAGGGTATCCAAATCTGCTTCGATGCCTGCAGCACATTCTGCGGGTCCAAAGACAGTGAAGCTCTCGCTTAGTATAAGTCTGCCGTCACAGGAGAATACGGGGCCGGCATTGCAAACCCAGGGCACGGAACCACTCTTGCTCGTGGATCCATACAGCATATTTGCGTACTCGGTCATTTCCCTACATCTCCTTTCACCGTGATTTCCTATTGTTGTTGCCATAATAGTCCATACGCTTTTACAGCATGGGCACTCTATGGGACACCCGCGAAAAAAATTTCTTTTCGCATGCTTCACGACAAAAGAAAAAGGCCAGAAGCATAAGCTTCTGACCTGCAAATTCATGGTCGGGTGAACAGGATTTGAACCTGCGACCCCTTGACCCCCAGTCAAGTGCGCTACCAAACTGCGCCATCACCCGTTGCAAAACAGCTTGTTTATAATACGCATTGCTCAGAAATAAATCAAGCTCATTTTTGAAAAAGTTTGACTTTTTCTTTCG
>CAKUFS010000027.1 GCA_934648845.1 uncultured Eggerthellaceae bacterium | reverse complement strand
ATGTACTGAAGCGGCTCGCCCGCACCGCGACGCGTCACGTATTCGCGCAACACATCGCGCTCGGCATGCGAAAGCGGCTTGTCGTAATCGGCGTAAATCTGCACGCGCGACAAACCCGTAACCGCAGAAAGGAGCCATTGCGCAGACAAGCGCGGGTTCGTATCTCCCTTGCGCTCCAGATACCCCTGGGTCCATTCCAACGTTGTGCGTATCGTCCACAAATCGGGCACCGCCAACCCCCTTGCATAAAAAACGGGAAGCCGCCGTTTCGCGACTTCCCCGAATGAAACGATTGAAAAATCTTAGTTGATTGAGCTTTCCAGCTTGCGCGCGCGATCGGCTGCCTGCAACGCCGTAATAACATCCTGCAAGCCATCACCCAGCAAAACGCTGTTGTATGTGCTGTTAAAACCAATGCGGTGGTCGGTCACGCGGTCCTGTGGGGCATTGTACGTGCGAATCTTCTCTGCGCGCGCACCCGTACCAATCTGCGCCAAACGCTGAGCGCCTTCTTCTGCCTGCTGCTCAGCCAGCATCTTCTCGTACAAACGAGCACGCAGAACAGCCATAGCCGCAATCTTGTTTTGCAGCTGCGACTTCTGGTCCTGAGACTGCACGACCAAACCCGTAGGAAGGTGTGTGATACGCACGGCAGAGTCCGTGGTGTTAACGCACTGACCACCAGGGCCGCCCGCGCGGAACACGTCAACGCGAATGTCAGTCGCTTCGTTGATCTCGATATCAACTTCATCGGCTTCGGGCAAAACGGCAACCGTTGCGGTAGACGTCTGAATACGGCCCTGGCTTTCCGTCTTCGGCACGCGCTGAACGCGATGAACGCCCGACTCGAACTTCATCACGGAATAAACCTTGTCGCCCTTAACCTTGAATTCGACTTGCTTGTAGCCACCCGCATCCGAAGGAGAAGCGTCTAGCATCTCAATCTTCCACTTCTGGGATGAGCAAAAACGATCGTACATCTTGAACAGGTCGCCCGCGAAGATAGCGGCTTCGTCGCCACCTGCCGCAGCGCGAATCTCAACGATAATGTCTTTTTCGTCTGCCGGATCACTGGGAATAAGCATGAACTTGATGTCTTCCTCGATAGCGGGAAGGCTCTCTTCAATAGAGGCGATTTCCTCCTGCGCGAATTCCTTCATGTCCGGATCGGAAAGCATGAGCTTTGCTTCTTCCAAGTCATCGCACGCGCGGATATAGTCGGCTGCACGCTCCGCCAGGGGACGCTGCGTAGCGTACTCCTTCGCCAGACGGTTATATTCTTTCTGATCGGACAGAACGTCCGGGTCGCCCATCTTAGCCTCAAGGTCCTCGAAGGCAGAAATTATCTTCTCAAGCTTATCGCGCATGGATATCTTCCTTAAATGTCATATGCTCGTGAAACGCGCCCATCATAGGCGCTCGATTTTTGCAACCATATATTGTAGCAGATTCCATTTATAAAGAAATGCGCGCGAGCGACCCGATTTCACCACACCCCTCAAATCCACGTAATAAACAGCAAGTTCATGAGTTTTGCAAAGCAAGATCAAAGAACCAGAGGGGCTATGCCTCCACGAACTCGCGCAGACGCTCGATAGGCTGCGCACCCATGGTCTGACGCAGCGGCTTGCCGTCTTCGAACAAAATAAGCGTGGGAACGGCACTCACACCGAACGCACCCGCAACATCGGGGCAAACGTCCACATCAACAGAGTACACCGTAAGCTGGCCGGCTTTCTCTTCCGCCAGCTGATCCACGAGCGGCGCAAGCATGCGGCACGGACCACACCACACGGCAGAAAAATCCACCAGAATGCGACCTTTTCCCGAAAGAACGGAATCCTTGAATTGCTGAGACGTGATTGATTCAACCATAACTGCCTCCTGAAATATTACTTGGTCTGAATAAAATTGCCCATACGTATCAAGATCAAGAACGCTGCCACGCGGTCCCAGCACGAACACGTCGCAGCAGCTTTCCGCATGCGCAATCACGATTCCATTGTATTCCCTTACATGCTGTTTACCTTGCGGCAATCCTACGGTGTGGCAACAGATTCGGCATAATGCACATCCCTTTCGCGCGAAGAGCCGCGCCGGCAAGCTATAATGACGCACGAACAACAAGCGTCACGCTTGCGTTACAGACAAAAAGACAGGAGCACGCCATGCAGACCTCCGAACAAAACGAGCCCATCGTCACCACAAACGCAGCATCAAGCGAAGCGACGGGCGAACAAACGTATCGCTACCAAACTCCTGCTTGGCTGGGCGCCACCATTACCCCGTGCAATCTGGTGCTTGAAGGCGGAGCCATGCGCTGTCAATTCACCGCAGGCGTTCTTGATTTCTGGATGGAAAAGAAGTTCTTTCCGCAGCTCATCGTAGGAACATCGGCTGGCGCGCTCACCGGATCATGCTATGCGGCGGGTCTTCTGGGCCGCAGCTGCTTCCTGAACCTGAAGTACTGCGACGACCCGCGTTACCTTTCCATGAAAAGCTTCGCCCTTACCGGCAATGCATTCGGACGCGACTTTGCCTTTGACAAAGTGCCGCACGAACTTGATCCGCTTGATCCCGCCGCCTACAACGACTCCCCTGTCCGCGTTGTTGCCGTGAGCAGCAATTTGGAAACGGGCGAGGCGGATTACCACGAAATCACGGATTACGAAAAGGACACGCCGTATCTTATTGCCACTTCGAGCATGCCGCTTGTGAGCCAAATCGTGGAAGTCGATGGCAAAAAGCTGCTCGACGGCGGACCCTGCGACAGCGTGCCGCTGGATTATTCGCTGGCCACGGGAACAAAAAAGCAGATTGTGGTGCTTACGCAAGCCGCTGGCTACAAAAAGCAACCTAACAAGCTCATGGCGCTCATGCGTACCGCCTACAGCGACTACCCATATTTCTGCGAGCGCGTGGAATACCGCCACTACGAGTACAACCGCCTGTACCGCCGCCTGCAACGCGAAGCAGACGAGGGCAACATCTTCCTTATTCGTCCACAGAAAGCCGTGGAAATAGACCACATGGAGCGCGACCCCGAAAAGCTGCTCGACTTGTACGGACAAGGCTACGAGCAGGCCATGGAGACATGGAGCTCGCTACAAGAGTACCTGGCAAAGCCGTAACGAGCGCAACCGGTGCTTCTCGGGGCGCTGAAGCCACCTGCGCGCCGCGACCTTGGGGCCTTCCGAGTCTCGGGCTGCCCGATGCCCAAGGCCTTCCCGGGCCTTCTAAACGCCAGAGCCGCCTGATGTCCCGGAACCCGCCATGGCTCCCTGGTGCCGCGACCGCCGCCTTCCCATGCGCAACCTACCGCCACTTTCCAGGCCCTAAACGCCGCCTCAAACTGCGGCGTTTAGTCTTTATGGGCCACACTCGGAATGTTTTGCAGCTCGAAACGATAACGCTGCTCAACTTCGGGGTATTTCTCATGATCGACTTCGGACAAGAAAAGATCAAGCGAACGAACCCACAAAGAACAATCGCCGTAAAGCTTCCGATACACAACAAGCTCTTCATCGGTCTCTGAATGACGCGCAATGTCCTCGACAAGATACAAATCGCCTTTGAAATGCCGATAGATTCCCTTGATTTTCAATTCGCGCATATGCGTGCCTTTCGAACGGCTTTCCTATTTTTATCCTGAATAAAGTATACCCTGAACGCACGGAATACCGAACAGCACGTATAATTCAAGTTGCATTCACCGTTTCAAAGTTAGGAGACACCGTGGTTAAAAAACTTAAAGGGTTTGACGAGATTAACCCCTGGGATCTTACGGAAAACGTGTTCAAAGCCATTGGCAAAGACTACATGGAGCTTGTCATGGGCAACCCCACCACAGGCGCAAACGCCATGACAGCTGCGTGGGGCGGATTGGGCGTTATGTGGAACGTGCCTGTAGCGTTTGTGGTGGTGCGTGGTGAAAAATACCGCTACTCTCGCCACCTGATGGATCAAGAACCCCTGTTCACCGTTGATTTTCTGAGCGATGAGCACGACAAAGCGAAAACGTATCTGGGCACAGCGCACGGCTGGGATGATCCACATAAAATCGAATCGGCCGGTCTGCACACTGGCTGGTGCGGCGTCGATTTAACCCACGACGAGAAGATCGGCCTGGGCGAACACGTGCACACGCCGTTCATTGAGGAATCGCGCCTGGTTCTTGTTTGCGAGAAAATTTGCGAGCAGGAGCTTCCCCGCGAATGCTACAAGAACAGCGCCTTGTGGGAGCGTTGGTACACCACGCAAGATCAGCATCGCCTTTACATTGCCGAGATCAAAGCGGCATTCGCAAAGAGCAACTAGCGTTCGCGCAGCGTGGTGGGCTCGCACGCAACACGCGCAAAAGCGATGACAACGCCACGCAAACGAAGGCGACAACGAAGCGGGGGATGTCCAGCTGGCATCCCCCGCTTTCATCTTATCATTTGTTTTTCTTGAGATTTATTCTTCGCCTTTGTAGGCGGCAATAGCTCTTGAAAGAGCACGAACAAACGCTTCGGCTTCCGCAACGTCGTCAAATACCATCGTTTGATCGTCCTTCATGGAAACGCCGAAACGCCCATCCAGAACAGGAAGTTTAACGCCACGATCAAAGCTTACGCGATGAACAAGATATCTTTCTATAGCCATGACACACCTCTCTACTCTACAAGAGCTATGCTACTGCAAAGCGCGCGGCGAGGCGAACAAGCGAGCAAATATTTATCAATAGGAAACAAAACGTTCGTGTTATTTCCTAATAGAGCAAGACCGCGCACGACATCGTGCGTGGTCGAAGCCTTGGGCTCGGTGAGTGCGAATGCAGGCGCAAGACCTACTGCTGCGTTCGTGCGCTAGGCGCAATACAGGCCAACGTCCTCCAGCACTTCTTCCAAGGTGTCCGCATCAAGCGTGGTATCCAGCGACAACGTTTTCGCCGTCATGTTCACCTGTACGTTTCGAATTTCAGGCTCTTCTGACAGCTGCTTGACCAGCAGTTTCTCGCATCCATCGCAATGCACTTGCTCTTTACAGGTCTGGCAACGATAATACGTGATACGCATATCCATAACTTCTCTTAGCCTCTCTCAAAATTGCTCGCGAAGGACGCTGCGCAGTCTTGACGCGCACCTTGTTGCGGTCAAGAGCCATTGCGGACGCCCACCTTTTGCAAGCCGCAAATCTACAGCCGGAAAACACCGCGTTCTTCTAGCTCGTCCTCTAAATCGGATTCGTCGAAAGTATAGCAAACCATCATTGTACGCTTCTTCATATCGGCTTCCACGCGTTCAATTCCACGAACAAGCGACAACAACTCCACCAGGTCTTCCCCGCAGCTTGCGCAATGCGCCTTGCCAACGCATTGCGAGCACTTGTTCATTGCAAACCGAAACGTTTCCTGACGCATGGATTTCACTTCTTCTCTTTGAAAAACGGACGCAAATCATAGCGACGCCCAAGGCGACACAGAAAGAAGATGACCAGAATGGTGGACGCAACTTCCGCCACGAAAATGGCATACCAAATGCCATCGATGCCGAAAAGCACCGGCAGGATCAAAACCGCGCCGCATTCGAACACAAGCGTATGGCCAAACGAAATCACAGCACTAATCAGGCCATTTCCGAGTGCGGTGAACGTCGATGAACCAACCAGTGAAAAGTAGACAAAAAGCAGGCACAGCGCATAGGTACGGAATGCATGAATGGTCAAATCATAGAGTTCGTGATCGTAACCCACGAACAGCTGGGCAAGGCTGGGGGCAAAAAGCTGCGCAAGCACGAACATCGTAAGGCCCATAACGCCCGTTATCGCGAAAGCGTGGCGCAACAGGCTGCGCTTTTCCTTGCCGTTTTGCGCACCGTGCTGATAACTCATAAGCGGCGCCGTGCCCATGCAATAACCTTGCAGCACCGCACCGAAAATCATGCCAGCGTACATGATTACGCCGTACGCGGAAACGCCATCTTCGCCCAAATATGCCATAAGCTGGAAGTTGTAGAGCATAGCGACAACGCTCGAAGCAATAATCGACATCATTTCAGACGAACCATTGACGCACACCTTGCCTAAAAGACGCCAATCAGCGCGGGGCTTTCCCAAACGAAGAAAGCTGCTGTTCGGACTCAAGAAGTAGATCAGCGGAACAATGCCGCCTAAAAGCTCAGAGGCCACGGTTGCGCTTGCGGCTCCTACGACTTGCCACCCAAGAACGCCCACTAACAGCCAGTCAAGAATGATGTTCGTCACGCCACTTGCCACCGTAACGACAAAGCCCAGATGAGGCTTGCCCGCCGTAGCAAAAAGGGGCTGAAACGCGAATTGCAAAATGAAGAACGCGAGCGAAATCATGCTGATGCGACCGTACAACACGCAGTCGCCCAGCATATCGACGCTTGCGCCCAGAGCAAGAGCAACCGGTTCCATGAAAATCGCGCCGATAACAGCAAGCGTTAAGCCCGCCGCCAGGGAAAACCAAATAATGGTACTGAAATAGCTGTTCGCTTTCGCGTCATCGCCGCTGCCCCGCGTCTGTGCAACAATGGCGCCACCGCCCGTACCCATCATGAAACCCAGCGTGCCCAGAATCATAATGAACGGCATAATCAAATTGACAGCCGCGAATGCGGTTTTTCCCGCATAATTGGAAATGAAGAAGCCGTCCACAATACCATAGATGCTCGTGAACAGGACCATCGCCATACTTGGAGCGGCGTAGCGCAGCAAGTTGCCGGTGGTGAAATGCTTGCCCATGTCAATGATTTTTCCCATGGGTGGCTATTCTAGCGGAAGGGGTACAGTTTGGCACGGAAACGCAAGACGCGTTACCGAACCGCAATCCTGAAATGCGGGCAACGCGAGTGCTCGTTGAAATATCGGGGGCAAACTCGAGCAAACCGACGATAATCGGTGGTACAAGCTTCGCTGGACCCGCTAGTTGCACGATCAGGCCCTTGTCATCGAATCGATACATTTCTCTGACCTGGTGTTATGTAAAAAACGATTTTCGTTTACCGATTCGAACCGTCTAAAAGGGCTTTTTCGGAGCATCCAACCACCGATTATCGTCGGTTTGCCCGAATCCAGGGGCGTTTTCACAACAAGAGAGCACGAGATGCCGCGCAATTCCGAATAGCAGGCCAGAAGAAAGCAACGATGCGCGGCATAAATCGCAATGCAAGATCAAGCACCCACGGCGAAGCGGCGCCAACAACGAAGCGCAAGCACTACGCTGCTGGTCAGACGCCCAACGCTATCGCACGCGCAGCTCCCAAAATGCAACAGCACTTGCTGCGGCAACGTTCAGGGAATCAACACCTTCGCGCATAGGTATTTTCACCGTATAATCGCAGGTCGCAATCGTACTTTGGCGCAATCCATCGCCCTCGGTTCCCAACACCAACGCAAGTCGATCGCATTCCTTCAAAGCAGGATCTTCCAATGAAAGACTGTCGTCCACCAGCGCCAATGCCGCCGTTTTGAAACCGCGCCCATGCAAAAGCGCACAGCCGTCTTCCACCCAATCGCTCTTGCGACCGATACGCGCCCACGGAACTTGAAACACCGTCCCCATGGAAACGCGCGATGCGCGACGGAACAAAGGGTCATGGCAAGAAGGCGTAAGTAGCACGGCATCAATGTTCAATGCAGCGGCACTGCGAAAGATCGCGCCGATATTCGTGTAGTTCGTAATGTCCTCCAAAATTGCCACACGATGCACGTCTTTAAGCAACGCCGCAGGATCCAAAGGCGCAGGACGGGCGAAGCACGCTAAGGCGCCGCGCGTTGTTTCGTATCCTGTGACCTGACGGAACTCTTCGTGTGTTGCAATTACCTGAGGAACATCGGGGTACTGCGCGGCAACGCGCTCCATCAACGCACGCTCATGCGTTGCCCAATGCGCCTCCACGAAAAGGGACTGCACAGAGCAACCGGCAGCCAACGCGCGCTCTATCACATTCTTCGACTCCGCGACAAACAGACCATAATCGTGGCCTTTTCCCTTAAACGTGATAAGCTCCGCATCCTTTGTCCCCCGATAAGGGCGAAGAATGTCTTGTGCGGTATCGGATACTGATTGAACAGGCATAACCACGCCTCCTTCCGCGCGCTATGTTGCCAAATTACCCCACCTTTTGTCAACAATTCGCCGCGATTCTGCTGCCATCGCCTTCGCTTACAGCGCTTCACACGCGTTGGCACTCCATTGCTGTCCCTGTTGTTAAAAAAACAGGGCCAAACTCGAAGTTGCAGCAGGTTGGAAGTAGGTCAAATCCTTAGCAACTACCCAACATTGCAATATACCTCAATAGTGTATAGTTATGAACTGGGATTTTATAATTTCAAACTTTACAGGGAATCATTTGCTGTCAAAAAATACTCCACTTTGCGCGCCCCACCTACTTCCAAACTGCTACAACTTCGAATTCAGGGGCATTTTTTCAACAACATGCCACTCGATTGACCGAAGCAATCGAAATTGCTCGCCCCAGGCCTTGGATGTCCGCAAACACAGCATAACAACAAGAAAACAAATGGACAAAAAGCCCGATGATGGTAATTGATTATCTTACGAAATCGACCGATAATACACAGTGTGAAGCGGAGCCACCGTGAGTATTAATCAATGCTCACGAACACAGGGCTTGCTTTTCGGCAAGGCCCGATTTTCGAGAAAGGAGTAGCAATGAGCACTTCAAGAAGAAAAGGCGGAATCCTTAGAACAATCGCTATCGACAACACTATTATGGCCGTATTGGCCATCATCATGGGAATTGTCTTGGTTGCGGTGCCCGCTTCATCGGGGGCGGTTATCTGCATGATTTCAGGCGTGCTTCTTATCTGCGCCGGCATTGCAGCCGTGGCAGGCGTATTCATCTACGGCCCCGTCCTTTCGGGTTACTCCATGGTCATGGGCATTGCCCTGGTCATGTGCGGCCTGCTGTGCATAACGCAGGCACCGTTGGTAATGGGGCTTTTGACAATCATTTTCGGTATCTTCATTGTTGTTGACGCCGCTACCTCGCTGGTCGACGGCATCTACTGCACCCGCAGCCACGTTAAAGGCGGCATTTTGCTTATCGTGCTTTCGGTTGTCCTGCTCGTTCTAGGCGTTTTGGTGGTATTCGGCCCCGTTGAGACCGTTGTGGTATTTCTGGGTTGGGTCCTTATTGTCGATGGCATTTTCGACATTGTTGCCATGATCGCCTTCGGCAAGCGCATCCGCAAGGCAAAGCGTGCCTTCTACTCCGATGACATCATTGACTTGGGAGAGCAATAATCCATCGACAAAAGACGTCCATGCATCAAACCTGCACAAAGTCCCCATGGAAAACACCTGGCAAAACGGGTAGAATTGACGGGTTACAGTTAGTCAGAAAGGAACGATTCCCATGAAGATCGTTTACAAAGACGGCTCCGTCGATGAATGTCCTGCCGATCAGGAACTCGAAGTCATTCGCCACACCGCCGCGCATATCATGGCGCAAGCCGTGAAGCGCTTGTATCCCGAAGCCGATTTCGGCTATGGCCCTGCCACGGAAAAGGGATTTTACTACGACATCGATATGGGCGATACGAAGCTTTCCGTTGAGGATTTGCCCGCCATTGAAGACGAGATGCGCAAGATCGTAAAAGAGAACCTGCCCATCAAGCCCTCCATTCTTCCCCGCCCTGAAGCAATTGCCTTGATGCAAGAGCGCGGCGAGAAATACAAGGTTGAGCATATCGACGACCTGCCCGAAGATGCTGAGATCAGTTTCTACACCCAGGGCGAGTACGTGGACATGTGCACGGGTCCGCATTTGCGTTACACCAAGGCGCTGAAAGCCTTCAAGCTCATGAGCATTTCCGGCGCGTATTGGAAGAACAACGCCGAAAACAAGATGCTCACCCGCATTTACGGCACCGCTTTTGCCACCCAGGCCGAGTTGGACGAATACCTGAAGATGCTCGAAGAAGCCGAAAAGCGCGACCATCGCAAGATCGGCAAGGAAATGGATTTGTACATGTTCCGCGATGAGGCACCAGGCTTCCCCTTCTTCCTGCCCAAGGGAATGGAGCTGAAGAACACGCTTATCCAGTACTGGCGTGAGATTCATCGCGAAGCGGGTTACGTGGAAGTCTCCACGCCGCTTATCATGAACCGTCAGCTGTGGGAGACCTCGGGTCACTGGGATCACTACAAAGACAACATGTACTCTACCGTCATCGACGAGGAGCCGTTCTGCATCAAACCCATGAACTGCCCCGGCGGCGTTATGGTGTACCAGAACAAGCCCCATTCCTACAAAGAGCTGCCGCTGCGCGTGGGCGAGCTGGGCATTGTGCATCGTCACGAGCTGAAGGGTGCACTGCACGGCCTGTTCCGCGTACGCTGCTTCACGCAAGACGATGCGCATATCTTCATGACGCCCGAGCAGATTCCTTCCGAAATTGCCGGCGTTGTGCATTTGATTGACCAGGTGTACTCCAAGTTCGGCTTTAGCTACTTCGTTGAGCTTTCCACTCGCCCCGAAGACTCCATGGGCACCGATGAGGACTGGGAAAAAGCAACGAATGGCCTGATTGAAGCTTTGAATAGCTTGGGCATGGAATACATTGTAAACGAAGGCGATGGCGCATTCTACGGCCCCAAGATCGACTTCCATCTACGCGACAGTCTGGGACGCACCTGGCAGTGCGGCACCATTCAGCTGGACTTCCAGATGCCGCTCAATTTCGATCTGGAATACGTGGATCACGACGGCACCCGCAAGCGCCCCATTATGATTCACCGCGTGTGCTTCGGCTCCATCGAGCGTTTCATCGGCGTGCTGACCGAGCACTTCGCTGGCAAGTTCCCCACCTGGCTTGCCCCTATTCAAGTCAAGGTTTTGCCTGTTTCCGAGAAGAGCATGGAGTACGCACGCGAAGCGTATCAGCGCCTGTTCGACATGGGCGTGCGCGTTGAGATTGACGAGCGTGGCGAAACGATTGGCTACAAGATTCGCGAGGCGCGTCAGATTGACCGCGTTCCGTACATGCTGGTTTTGGGCGAAAAAGAAGTTGAATCGGGCATGATTTCCGTACGCGACCGCGCCACCGATAAGACCACGCAGATGAGCATGGATGAGTTCTGTGAGAAACTGGCAAAGGAGATTGCCGAGCGCGCATAAGGTGCCGCGCGACCCGCATCTTCGCAATGTGCGCCTTTTGCGGCGCGCCCCGCAACCGAAACAATTCGCAAGAAGAGCTCCCGCTGAGGAGCTCTTCTTTTATGGCGAGTCGGATATGACGCCGCTGCAAATAGCCTGACTATCGAATTTGTTGACAAAAGGTGGGGTAATTTGTCAACAACCACCCCAGCGCACGGCGTTGCGTTGCTATGGCATCTTCAAGCTGCTCGCGCGTTTCGGTAATAAACTCGAATGTCAAATAATCGGGATTCAGACGCTCAACCAGCCCGCGCACTGCAGGACACGTGAACGGTTTGTGCTGGTCAATCGTAAATGCATGGGTAAAATCTTGAATCATGCGCTCAGTGGGGTCATACGACAATGCCGGCGGGTTTGCCATGGTTTTCCGCGCATATTCACCCGTGATGGATTGCTGCAAGTGAACGCCGCGCACAGCATCAAGCAAATCGAAGCGCTCAAGCCCATCAAGCAAGCCATGCACGTAAGCAATGCCCTGCTCTTCCGTTTCAATATCCCAGTTCGTATGGAACGCATGCCCTGTATCGAGCATAAAGCCCTTATTCGCGTAATTCACGCCCGCAAGCAAGTCTCGCGCGACTTCAGGACGCACGAAGTTCAAACCCGGGTGCCAAAGGTTCTCCATGAAGAGCGCCATATCGCCGTGCTCATCAGCAAAAACGGCACTCAGCAGCTCACAGAGCGCTTCGCATATCTCCTCATCGCTTCGATGGAAACGCAACGTAAACGATTCGTCGGACCACACATCGGAAGCATGGAACACCACGTACGCAGCATTGTATCGATGCGCGTTCGCCAAGTCGGCTTTGAATTTGTCAACGATGCATTGGCGCGTCAGACCACCGTAAAACGCTTCGGCAGCCTCAATCGAACCGAACTCATGAACCAATCCGGCTTCATTGCCCTGCCACAAGTCGATCCACGTATAAAACGAGCTCATATGAACGCCCACCACATGACGCGGCTCAACAAGCGTTTGCGCATCGCCATCGAGCACCATAAGCTCAACGCCATCAAAGCCCTCCAAGAAGCGCTCGAAATCAGCTTGGTCGGCAAAACGCGCCACGTCATCTTCGCAGGTCGTGAAATTAACCGATGTCTTCATGCGCAAACCCCCATCTATGAGCCGTGGTGATTTTCTGGCAATCTTCAAATTCGAAGCCGCCCAGCAGCGTTGGCTCAACACGAACGGAATACCCTTCGCAGTTTTCAACATGCCAGCTGTAATACGAGCCCTTGCCACACGTGAAGGAATCCATGGCAGCCATGATCGTTCCCCCATGAGCCACAACAATCACCTGGTCATCGCCTTGATCAAACGCATAGCGAAGAAGCGCGCGAATCGCATTTGCGGTACGGCGCGAAAAATCGTCCTTGCTTTCGCCGTGCGGGCAGCGCGCTTCGCAGTTGCCTTCGACCCACGCGCGATAATCAGGATTATCTGATAGATCATGGAAATTCAGGTTATCGAAGTCGCCGAAGTCCATCTCGCGCAAATCGGGAACAACTATCTGGCGCGCATCGGGAAATGCAATTTTCGCTGTTTGCCGCGCCCGCAAAAGCGGGCTCACATACACAAGAGACACACCTTGTACGGCACCTACCGCGCGTGCCTGCTGCTCACCTTCAGCGCAAAGCGGTTCATCGGTGCGCCCGATATAGCGTTTCTCCAGGTTACCAGGCGTTTTCCCATGACGCAGCAATATTAGGCGCATGAGCAATCCTTTGCAGGAAGCTCGCCTTTCAGGACAACGGGAATACCACACACCATGCGCACCACGCAATCTGCCTCTTTCGCAAGCGAAGAGGAAAGCGAACCGGCGCGCTCGCGAAATTGACGATCGTCCCACGTCAAAGAGATAACGCCACTGCCCACTTCCGTACATGTCAGCACTTGCTTGGAGAGTAGCTGTTCGAACACGCCACGTGCCAGCTCGTCTTCGCGCACAAGCTCTTCCACATGAAAGACCACGGCCGCATCCGCAAGAGACGCTGTGCTAGCCTGTGGCTCACGCGCATCAAAAACGCAGGTCAAATCAACGCCGCAATCTTCTAAAAACGTCTTCTTACCCGAGGCAGCCCCACCTGTAACCACTATCACAGCAACATCACCTTCTGAAGCACCACAAGCGTGATCAAAAATGCAAGCTCAAGCGTCTGCAGCAAGAAGCCTGCCAAGTCCCCGCTCCAACCGCCGAACTCTTTGCGCGCCATACGCACGATGAGCGCCGTTGCAACCACAGCAACAACTATCAGAATTGCTGCGGCAGGCACGCTCCACCAGGCGCAAAAGCCGCAAGCAAGCGCAAAAATCAGGAACACGACTACCAGAACAGGCTTCTTATCAGCTGAAATCTGAAATGACGCAAGCATGCCATTGTCGCTTGAGCGCGCAATGGCCAAAACGCAGAAGCTGCTCACACAGCGCGAAATCACAAATGTCGTCGCAAATGCAAGCACCGCGTTCAAACTCAAGGCGAACTCCGATGCAACGGCAACGTAAAGAATCAGGTAGCACGCAATGCAGATAGGCGCAAACGCTCCCACATGGGGGTCTTTCAGGATTTCGCGCTTCCGTTCAGGCTCCGCATGGCTTGAAAGCGCATCAATTACGTCGCAAAAACCGTCCAAATGAATAGCACCGCTCACTGCAGCGGGAATAAGCACCAAACCGACACCCGTCAAAAGCGGTCCAAACGATGCCGCACCAGAAAGTAACGACCACAACCACACGAATAGCCCGATAAAAACACCAATCAGCGGGAAACCCGCCATCATGAAACGCATGTTTTGCGCGTTCCACTCAACCTGCGGAACAGGAATGCGCGAAAAACAGGTGAACGCCAAACAAATTGAGCACAAGAATGCTTTGATCGTTTTCATTATGCACCCACCTCACGCGATGTATCCACGTCAGACGCATGCGCACAGCAAGAAGCTGCAACCGCTCCCTTTCCGTTTATCGTATCAGCACCCATCATGCCGTCAATGCTTCCCTTCACCACCAGCGGAATGCCGCATGCCATATCAACAACCACATTACTTTGTGCGGCCACCAGACAGTTTATCTGCCCCAGCAGGCGCACGTAATCCGCCGTGTCCTGCTCATACTCAATACCATCGGCCCCCACATCGTTTGTGATCATGATTAATTCCGCGCATTGCTTTTTTAGAGATTCAATACCCGAAATAACACGGGAAAGCACCAGGTCATAAGGCTGTTTATTCCCTTCATCGTCATAGAGCTCATCTGCTACCAAGTTCGTGATGCACTCAAGCAGCACCACGGAATCAGGCTCGTCCAAAAACACGCTCTCAAGGTTTCCATAGCACTCTATGGTCTGGAAATGTTTCCCCTGGCGCATAGCGCGATGCTTTGCCACCTTCGCCTGCCCATCGGCGCCCCAGGGGCGCATGGTTGCAATGTAGTAGCGCTTTCCCGAAAAACGCGTCACCAGCTGTTCGGCAACGTAGCTCTTACCGCACGCCGCGCCACCTGTAAGCAAAATCATCATTGGGGAGCAACCTCAACATCGTACTGCTCAACGCCAATTTCGTCGAAGGAAAGGCCATCGTACACGGTAAGCGCCATATCCAGAAGCGGAATTAAGCACGCAGCACCCGTTCCCTCGCCCAGACGCAGGTCAGCAAAGATGATCGGCCGCAGGCCCAGCTCTTTCAGAACCGTTTCTGCCGCGGGCTCAAACGATGAATGAGAAGCCAGCATGGCACAACGGCTCGCAGGGCACAAACGTGCTGCAACCAAAGCCGCAATTGCGCTGATCAGGCCGTCAATCACAACAGGAACGCGATACAGGGCGCCGCCGATGAACGCGCCTGCCATTGCAGCAATGTCGAAACCGCCCACCTTTGCGAGGCAATCCAACGCATCATTCGGGTCGGGTTCATTCAAGGCAATGGCGCGCTTGATGGCGTCAATCTTGCAGGTCATGCCCGCATCGGAGAGCCCGGCACCACGACCGGTGACTTCTTCAACCTGCTTGCCCAGCAAAACGGCAGCAAGTGCGCTTGACGTGGTGGTATTGCCAATTCCCATTTCGCCGGAAAGAATGATGCCATAGCCCTGGCTCGCCAAGTCATGCACGCGCTCGATGCCCACCGCCAGCGCTTGACATGCCTGCTCATGGCTCATTGCGGGGCCTTTCGTGAAATTGTTCGTGCCGCGGGCGATTTTGCGATCAAGCACGCCTTCAGCATCGTAGAGCATGCCCACGTCAACGGGATGACACACGACGCCAGATAAACGACCCATAACGCATACGGAAGACATGCCGCGCGCCATATTCGCAGCAACAATGGACGTCACCTCGGGGCCAGACTGGGAAACGCCCTCTTCGACCACGCCATTATCGGCGCAAAACGGCAGAGCAGCACGTTTTCCCAGGTCAACCTTAGCGGTTCCTTTCAGACCAGCAATCTGGACAATCAGCGTTTCCAACACGCCCAAACTATTCACCGGCTTGCCAACGCTGTTCCAATGATCGACCGCTTCTTTTTTTGCATGTTCATCCAAGGGCGCAATCGCATCGTTTACGCGCGCGAAATCGCCCGCTTTCGCCCATGATTCAATTTCATCAAAGCTCATTACATACTACTCCGTATCGCACTACTCTTCTTTATCGCTTCCCTTGCCCGATGAGACAAGTCGCGTGATGCCCGCACCCGCAAAGAACGCAACAGCTGCAATCAAGATTTCGAGCCAAGGCAGCTTACTCGTGCTCTCTTCAGCATCGCGCGCGGACGCGGCTATATCATCATCGGCCAAAGCGGCAGTGTAAGCAACTTCATCATCCGCCGCCGAATCTCCGTCTTTCGCCGAAGACGTTGCAGCCTTCGAGCCGCTCAGTGACTTCGTAGCAGTTCCTGCCCCCGCTCCCGCTTGCGGATTGCCGTTCGAATCATCACCTTCGCTCTTGTCGGAAGGGTTCTCGGCGTCGCTCTTCTGCAACGCGGCGAGCTCGTCCTTTGCCTTCTGCAGGTCTTTCAGCGTCTCTTTCGTCACTTGCGAACGCTGATCGTCGGTCATGGCAGCAAGCGCCTTATCGGCAGCAGCAATTGCGCCTTCGCTGTCCTTTTTTACCGGGAACAGCGCTTTCACCGTTGCCGCAAAGTTATCCACTGCAGCTTTATCGTCCACGAGCTTCTGGTACTCCGCTTCGCCATCTTGGAGCTTTTCGAGTGCAAATTCGGGCAAATATTGGCGTTGGTCCGAAGTGAGCGCAACGTATGCCGCACGTGCCTGTGTGAGCGCATCACCGCTTTCAAGCGTTATGGGGAAAGCACCCAGCAGCTTTTCCACAAACGCATCTGCCGTTAGCTTGTCGTCGCAAATCTTTCGGTACTGTTGTTTTGCCAGTTTATAGGAATTCCTTACCTCAACGGGAACTTTTTCCATTTGCAGCACATTCAGGTCATCGAACATATCCTGAACTGCATCAATCGCTTCCCCACTCTCAATCGTCACGGGGAAAAGCGCGGCGACTGCCTGAATAATCTGCTTGATCGACTCGTCGTCAACAAGAAACGCCTGGTATTCCGTCTCGGCGCGCGACAGATTACCAATCGTTTCCTGGGAAACGAAAGCAAGTTGCTCGGGAGTGAGTTCATTGTGCATCACGCGTGCAGCTGCAATGGCATTGCCACTCTCGGCCGTTACGGGAAACAGTGCGTCAACCGCAGCCGTGAATTCATCTGCAACTTGCTTGTCGGCCTGAAGCTGAGTCAAGGTCTCTTCGGCTTGCGTGAGCTTGTCGAATGTCTCCGAAGGTACCAACGCACGAATAGCACTCGAAAGTCCCTGCTCAGTAGCGCGCGCTGCCGCAATGGCATCGGCGCTATCAATGGTCACCGGAAACAGCGCGTCAACTTTCTCCTGGAAAGCCGTTGCGTGACGCTGTTGCGCTGCCGTACGGCCATCAGCCGAGAAGCCCACCGCAAAAACATGCCCTGAGTCATTCTTGTAGTACATCGTGCCATTCGAGCTTGCAATGATACTCGTGATGCAATACTCCTCGCGCCCGGCGGCATTATAAATTTCGGAAATTTCTATATCGGAATCGCTCGAGCAATCGTTATTCACCTTGGCAACGTAAATGCCACCCGGCTTGCGGTTGCACGTGAAGTAGAAGCTCAGATATCCGCTATCTTCCGTAGCCGTGCTCAACAGCGGCGAAGATTTCACATCGCCCCATGCCTCTGCCGAACCGATTGTCTGAAGCGTAGCGGCATCGGCAACTACGAAGCGGCAATGGGAACCGCCATCGAACGCGGCACCTACGCCGAAATAGAGCTTTCCCTTATAATAAACGGGCGTCGATGTGCTGGCCGCGCCTTCCCACACATGGGAAAAAGACAGATTGCCCAGCTGACCGGAAGACGCCGAGAACGAAGCACTGCAAATATAGCCGCTCTTCGTGGTAAAGAAAATCTTGCCCAGTTCGGGTGCATAGCAAAGAGCGCTGCGCTGATCGCCCAAGCCGCTCAACTCAAGCGTGCTTACCACAGTACCATCGTTTTTATTCACGCAACGCAATGTTGATGTGCCACCCGTTTCAGCAGTGATGCCATCGTCGCAGCCGAACACCAGGTAATCACCAGCGGCAAGCGCACCTGCCCAGTAGAAACCACCCTTGTTCACCATAGTCCAAGTAGCTTCTTTTGCCTCGGTCGCCTGCGTGCGGTCTTCATCTTCGGCCTTCAAGCAAACATAGTTCGCGTCTTTCTTTTCACTCTTCCAAAAGCCCGTATACACATAGCCGTCGGAATATACCACCGGTGACACCGACTGTCCGCCCACGGGGTCGGTGTAGACCCACAGCGATTCAAGTGTGGTTGCATCAAATGCCTGCACTTTGCCCGAAGCAAGCGAGACGAAAATCTTGCCTTCGCCATATGCAAACGGCGTGTAACCCCAGTTGAACTTATCACACATCGTGCCTTGCGCAACAATAGCACCCGAACTCATGTTCACTTTATATATCGTCGTGTTCGCCATGAACACAATGCAGCCATCAACAATAAGCTGGGTGCTTACCGCATTGCTCCAGCCCTCGCCCATCTTGTTCGCCCACAAAAGCTGGCTCTCGCCAGAACTCGTGGGAAGGTCGAAATTCACGATGCCATTGTTATACGCATTGCCACGGAAGTTCGGCCACTCCGCCGAAACGTCTTGCGTCAAAGGAGCAATCTCATCTTCGGAAGGCTCTTCGGCCTCTTCCTTATCGGCAGCATCTTTTTGAGCAGCGTCCTTCGCACGTTGCGCCGCATCAGCCAGCGACAAGTCCTTGCCTTGTTCGGTCGCAGAAGCCTTATCGCCGCCTTGGCCAGCGGATCCGCCGTTATCGGTTGCAGCACCTGCACCGGCCGCATCGCCCGATCCAGCTTCGACTCCGTCAACAGCGGCGCCATTCCCCGTAGAACCACCTTGTGCTGCATCCTGCTCAACCGCGCCATTCACCGCACTCCACTGCGCCTGTCCCGCTCCATCAAAGCCCGAGCCGCCTTTCGGCTCATAAGCGAATGCAGGCGCAAGCGACAATCCCGTAACAAGCGTCACGCTTAGAACCAGGCAGGTTGCCCGCTGCAGAACCGTACACAATGCCGTCTTCTTTCCAGACATTACATACCACCTCCCACATCGGCGCCCAGACCCTTGCAGGTGTAGCACCACACAATAACATCACCGTCATGCAGCTCGTATTTCGAGCAGCCGTAATTCGGGAACCAGCCGTTCACTTTGTACATCCAGCCCGATTCTTCACCGCAGTCAAATTCATACAGATTATTGATGCCTTCGACATAGTTCGAGCCATACAACGAGGAGAACGTGTACTCAAGCTGAATATCTGCAGCACTACACACAGCCTTCAGTACGTCAAACACGGTATCGCCTTCCTTAAACGATACGGTAGAGGTTGCTAAAATCGTACCATTCGAGGGAACGTACCCTTGTTTTTTCTTTTCCAAGTCACCCCAATTGTCCAGAATGGTGTCACAGCGAATTTCAATCGTGCAGGTCGGAAGCGTCTGCCCCGAAGAGCTACCCGCTTCCGCATTACCCGATACCACGCCAGAGTTAATGGCTTCTTGCTGCGCCTTCTCACGCTCGGCAATGCGCTTGTCCACAATCTCTTGCAGCTCATCAATGGAGTAATAGCACTTCGCTCCATCCTTGCTGAACGTCTCAATGGATTTAATCGTTTCATCCTGCAGCGATTTCTCGGACAGTTCGTCTACCGTAGCTTGCCAAGCGCCATCGCTTTTCAGCAGCGTGATGGTCTGACCTGCGGAAGCTTGCGCCGCAACGCCCGTGCATTCTACCGAACCGCCCAGAACCGCAACAGAAGCGCTGCCCTGCTCTTGCGTCAAAAGCAGCAAAGCTTCCTTGGAGGGTACAACGGTTGCTTCATCGTCGCACAACGATAGACCGAGCGACGTTTTTGCCCAGATAAGCGCGGTACCCTGCTTCAACGACATCGTGAACGCGTCATTCTTCTCCTGAACAACAGCAGTCGTGCGCGCACCCAAGCGGCTGACCGTGTATCCTTCCTGAGAAAGCGCAATGCTCGAAGCAGAAAGCGTCTCGATCTGATCGCCCGCTTTGAGTTTCGTGTCGTTTTCCAACGCATAACCCAAGCCGCTTCGCACGATGTTCACATTGCCCGATTTCTCGCACGTGGTGAGCACCGCCGCATTGCCCGATGACGCAGAAGAAGCCACGGGCGATGACGCACCCTTGAAATCAAGCGCCAACATCACGCCCGCAACCACAATAACCACCGCCGCAACGGCCATTATCGCGTTGAATACGCGCTTCTTTGTTTTTACTTTCGCCATGCAAGCACCTCTTCCTGAAACTCCACGATCTATTCCCCGCCTTCGCATCCAAACGCGACCGCACCGCTTCCTTTTTGAGCATCGCTCGTTTCAATGCGAGAAAGCAAATTCTTGAAACACCATTCTCCCGCAATCTGCAACGCAGCCGGAAGAAGGCAAAACACCAAGTAAGCGCCATAGAACACCAGGCTCAGCAACGTCATACGATTAAAGATGATCTGAGGATTGTACTGAATGGACGTTTGCGTAAGCAGCATGCCTATCACGCAAACCGTGATAAGAACGAACATCGTGATCACCAACGTTCGGTCGCGCGCATCAAAGCGATACAGCGAATAAGCGCTGCGCCCACGAAGCAACGAACCGCGGCTCCGCATGGAATCCGACATTTCCGCAAAGCGCTCGATACTCCACGTGATAACAATCGACACACGACGCACCCAGTTTCGCGCACGGTCAAAGAAGTTCCCGCAGCCCGACCCGCGCCCAATGCCTTTTTGCGCAATGTTCACGCGCACCGACCGCTCTGCAACCAGGGGTATCGCACGCAGTGCCACCGCCAACAGCAATGCCAAACGCGGCGAAACGCGTCCTAAAAGATAAACAACTTTATCGGCCGTGAACAGCTCAAACACGCACACCATCCACAGAAGCACCGTTGAAATCTGACACCCTTGTGCAAAGCCGAACGCCAACGATTCCAGCGTAATGTTGTTGCCAATGAACGTTTCGCCTAGATTCGTTATGCCAAAATGCGTGTTGTAGGCAAACCACGCGCTCCACACAAACGGAAATACGAACGCAATAAGGGCGAAGATAATCGCTTTACGACCCTTGAGCACAAACGAATAGACCAGCGCGCATACGAAACCAATACCGATAAAAATCGGATGATTCCATAAGAGCGCCGCCGCAATAACTGCTACGAAAAACAGCAGGTTAAGCGCCGGATGATACGAATCGAATCTCACAATAGAGCCGCCTATTCGCCCATTCCGTACTTCACTTTTACGCGCTCGAGCTTATCGAGCAGCGGGTTTGCAATCAAAAACATAAGGATTGCCGTTGCAATCGCGCGCGTTAGATTCACGGGAACACCCGATGCAAAAATGGTAAGCGCGCTTTCAACCGTAATATCGTTTACCATCAAGAACAGCGCACACACATCAAGAAGCGGGCCAATGATGCACCACGTGAAGAAAAACGAGCCCACCGTAAGAAGAACGACCTGCTTGCGCGTGTAATCCTTGCTGGGAATTTTGCCTTTCTGCGACAAAATGCCGAACACCAGACCCGCCAAGCCGAAAGCAAGCATCTGCCAAGGTGTCCACGGACCTTGCCCGAACATGAAATTGCTCACCAGCATGGAAAGCGCACCTGTCATAAAGCCTGCTTGCGGGCCAAAAGCAATGCCGGCAAGAATAACGATTGCCGCAATGGGCTTGAAATTCGGAAACCAGAAGAACGCCGCGCGCGATGCCACTGCCAGCGCAATGAGCACCGCCAGCACCACTAAATCGCGCGCCTGGGGAGCACGACCCTCGAACGAGGCGAAAAACGGCACCATCGTGCAAATCGCGATAACAACACTCGACAGATAATACTGTTCGTTGCCGTATAGCACCGTAGAAGCCAGCGTTGCCACTATCAAGGCAATGCATACAACGGTAATGGCAACCGTCTTCTTGCTATTTACGCGTTCTTGCATAACGCAATCACATCCTCGTCGATAATGGCATTCTGGAACATATGACGGCTCATGCGATTCGCCGATGTCGTGTAGAAGCTGTTTTGCGCGAAGAAACGGCGCGGGGTGTTCGTGGTAACAATGCCGCCGTCGAAGAACATCGAAACGCTCGTAGCGTAATGCGCGCAGAACTCGATATCGTGAGACACCATGACAATGGTCTTCCCCTGTTCGCGCAAGCGCGCCAACACGCCGGCAAGCTCGCGCTTGAAGAAACCGTCTATTCCCTTCGTTGGCTCGTCTAACAGCAAAATCTCGGGTTCGCACAACAGCACCTTTGCCAGTGCGGCGCGCTGCTGCTCGCCACCCGAAAGATCATACGGGTGAGAATCCAGCAAGCGCTCGATATCGCACGTACGAGCGACTTCTAGAACTTTCTGCTGCGCCTCTTCCGCGCTGAGCTTCTTGTCGGTAAGCATCTCTTGCAAATCGGCGCGAACCGTCTTTTTCACGAACAGGTTTTGCGGATCCTGGGGGAGCATTGCAATACAGCCTTTGAACAGGTCGTTGCCTTTCCATTCCTTGATCTTTTTGCCCTTGATGCGAATTGTGCCACGATACGGCTTGTTGATACCGCATGCGCATTTGAGCGATGTGGATTTTCCCGTGCCATTGCCGCCTACCAGCGCAAACAGCTCTCCCTTATGCACGTCAAACGATGTTCCGCGCAACACATCGGGAAGCTCGCGATCATAGCGGAACCAAACATCCTTGAAGGAGAGCACAATGTTGTCGTCCGTTTCCTCGTACGCTTGCGCATCGGGCATTGCGCGGGCATCGGCCGGAATGTCGCTGAAGTTGCGCGTGAGCCACGTGCGACCTTCGCGCACTGTCAGGGGACAATCGCGCGCCTCGACCTGAGCGGATTTCGCGCCAGAATTCACGCCGTAGAAAATACGCATCGGCGCAGGTAGGGCGGCTGCCATTTCATCGTTGGCAACAATAAGGCGCTGGCCCACTTCATGTGGCTCGCCATCGGCCAAAATGCGACCCTGTTTCATGACAAGAACGCGATCAGCCGCCGAGAACGTTTCTTCCAGGCGATGCTCCGACAAAATGATGGTAGTACCCAGCTCCAAATTGATTTTACGCACCGTATTCAGAAAATCAGCGGCAGCAATGGGATCAAGCTGGCTTGTTGGCTCGTCTAAAACCAGAACGCTTGGCTGCATGGCCATAATCGATGCCAAATTCAGCAGCTGTTTTTGGCCGCCCGACAGCTCTTTTACGTCCTTGTGAAACCAACCCTGAATACCGAAATAGCTTGCCATCTCCGCTACGCGCAAACGCATGGTGCGCTGATCGCAACCCAAGCTTTCCAGACCAAATGCCAGCTCATGCCATACTTTATCGGTCACGACTTGCGCATCGGGATTTTGCATAACGTAGCCAATCTTCGCGGATTGGTCGCGCTGCGAAACCTGCTCAAGCGGTACGCCTTCGAAAAGCACCTGACCGGTACGCTTACCATGGGGCGCAAGAACCGACTTCAAGTGGCGCAAAAGCGTCGTTTTACCGCAACCGCTCTTGCCGCAAAGCGTAACGTAGCTTCCCGCCTCTATCTCGAAAGAAACAGTATCCAGCGCGGGCGTGTCGCACCCCGGATAATGAAACGTTACATTCTCGAAAGCGAACTGCGCCATACCAAAATCTCCTTAGCATTGATAAACGTAGGCAAAAACAGCAACACGCAATAAGCGGTAAGGGAAATCGCAAACGCAGCACCTGGTTGCGGCGCAACAATTGCAGGATAAAACTCGATATCTTGGCTTCCAAAAGCCACACCCACCAACGTGAGCGCGCACAGCACCAACATGGCGCCAGCGCAAACGGCATCGCGCGCCGTAAAACGGTATAACGCGAATTGAGAACGACGACCCACGCCATATCCTCTGCTTTTCATGGAATCAGCCGTTTGAACGGAGCTTTCGAACGCCCAGCTCGTCAGCTGCGACAGCAGGTCGGAACCATGCTCCACGCGTTGAGAGAAATCCCCTTCCTGGGGAGATTTTCCCAGACTGGAACGGCATTGGGCGAATTGCTTCAGTTTGTCTAAATACGAGGGCACCAAACGAAGCGCCATAGTGAGCGTCAGCGTAATTGCCGGCGCCAGACCACCAAACAAAAACGTGAACTTATCGCTGGTCATAACGCGATTGTACGAAGAAAACCAAACGAACATCGCCACGAACATGCACGCGGTGCAAGCACCATATGCAAGCGCCTCAAAAGTGTAAGGGCGACCATTAAAGTAGGTGAAAAGAACAGTTTCGCCCAGCGTATTGAACAGCGGATTAATCACCGAAATGATTACTAAAATAGGCACCATGGCCAGCAAAAACTTACAGGCACGCACACCTTGAATAGTAACGGCATACAAAAAAGAAAAGATAAGCGCCGCCGCCGTGAAAGCGGGGTGACGCAAAAACATGCAAAAGACAACGGCAATCACGAAAAAGGCAAAGCACACCGCTGGATGGTAATCAGAGAATGCATCTCTTTTATCCATAAGCACTTTCCTCCCCTGCGCCATTCAATTCCAACATAACCTTGCGCAGGAACGGCAGTGCATTGCATCTGCGAAGCTCCTGGTAAAGGCAGAACGCTTCCCCCGTTGCCCAATGACCCGACTCATCTTTTCTCTTTCCCCCAAGAAAAGCATCACGGTGACCCACTCGCGAGGATTTTCACCTCATTCAATTGGCCGCATATCGCAGCAAGGCAACTTTTATAACTTTTTAATTGTATCTTGTGCTTACGCCTTCAACAACAATAAATGAATAACGCCTTACCCCTTCAGACAAGGGGTAAGGCATCAAAGCGCGACAATAAGCAACAATCGCTCAGTATTTCAATTTATTCAGCTGGCATACGGCGACGACGTGCATGCTCTTGAGGCATGTCCATAGCAACCGTATGATTGCTATCGGCTGCTGCAGATGCATTGCGCGCAGGACGCTCCTGTCCGCGAGGCGGACGACGACGCGGTGCCGCACCATTGACGGGCGTGGCGCAATACGGGCACATGGACCACGTGGGATCCAATGGCTTGCCGCAACGGGCGCACTGATTCTTCAAAGGCGTGTGGCACGAGGGGCACACGATGAAATCATCTTCCACGGGACATCCACAAACAGCACAATTTCCGTATTTCTGCAAAGCGCGCTGCTTATAGGCGATTTCAAGCTCCTGCTCATCACGGTCGATCTGCAACAGCGACGGACGAAGAAGGCAATACGCCACCAAACCAACAATGGGAATGATGGAAACAATGCCCCAAACAACCCAGTTCGTGCCGCGCAGGTGCGCATCACGCACAACCCAAGCAATAGAGAGCACGTACAGCGCGGCAATCATAACGCACACAACGACAAGCGCCATGCGCATCTCTTCAGTGATAAGCGAAGACAACAAATCAGCCATATTTTATCCTTTCGTCGCCCACTTCGCTTTATGCGAGAGCGGCAAGCTGCTCATCAATGCGAGCAAGCTTATCGGTAAGCTCGGCAAAATGAGCGCGATCCTTCTCGATGATCTCGGGAGCCGCTTTTGCAAGGAAGCCTTGGTTGGACAGCTTCTTTTCAAGCTTTGCAGCATCTTTAGAAACTTTATCACGTTCGGACTGCAAACGAGCGCGCTCCGCGTCAAAATCAACTAATCCCGAAAGAGCAACATATACTTCCAGGCTTCCCGTCAGGGATACGCTCGATCCTGCTGGCTTCTCCGCATCCGCGGAAATAGTCAGCGAAGACACATTTGCCAAAGACAAAATCAGGCTTGCCTGCTGCTCCAGCAAATCGGCGCTTTCCTTTGCCTTGATAACAACATCAAGCGCAGACTTAGGCGAAATACCATAACGAGCGCGCGTGCTGCGAATAGCCGATACCGCATCGCACACCATGCCAATGGCGGCTGCAGCATCTTCGTCGCAATATTGCTTCAAAGCAGCAGCCTGAGGCCACGAAGCAACAATCAGGTGCTTTGCCTGCTTTTCGCCCGGAAGCTCCTGGTAAATTTCTTCGGTTACAAACGGCATAATGGGATGCAGCAAGCGAATTGCCTGATCAAGCACGAAGACAAGATTGCGCTGGCAATCCAACCTGTCTTGCGGGTCGGCATCTTTGCTCAAGCGGCTCTTGGAGAACTCAATGTACCAGTCGCAGAATTCATTCCAGAAGAACGAATAGAGCTGACGGGTAATTTCGCCAAACTCGAACTCTTCAAAAGCAGCATCAATGCTTTCAACAAGCTGCGCCAAACGCGTGAAAATCCACTTGTCGGCCGACGTGGTGGGGTTAGGCTCGCCCGGAACGTATCCATCAAGATTCATGCCCACAAAACGAGCGGCGTTTCTAATCTTGTTCGCGAAGTTACGGCTGCTCACCAGCTTCTGCTCGTCGAACTTCAAATCCTGAGCGCCCGTCACCTGCAGCAAAAGACCAAAACGCATGCCATCGGAACCGTAATCCTGAAGCAGCTTCAAAGGATCAACACCGTTGCCGCGCGATTTGCTCATCGGCTTGCCGTCGGCACCCATAACCGTGGGATGAATAATTACGTGTTCAAACGGAATCTGCTTCGTGAAATACAGCGAAGACATGACCATGCGAGCAACCCACAAGCCCATAATGTCACGCGCCGTGGAAAGAACCTGCGTCGGGTACGCCAGCTTCAGCTCAGGCGCATCCATACCTTCAGTTGCCCAACCCATGGTAGCAAAGGGCCACAGCTGAGAAGAGAACCAGGTGTCAAGAACGTCTTCTTCCTGGCGCAATGCATGACCGCACGTCGGGCAGGTGTCGATATCCTCCACGGAAGCGTCTTGCCAGCCGCACTCGTCGCAGTAGAACATGGGAATACGATGGCCCCACCACAGCTGACGAGAAATGCACCAGTCCTTCAAGTTGGCAAGCCAGTCAAGATACACTTGCTTCCAACGTGCAGGATGGAACTGAATCTCGCCGTCTTCAACAACGCGCGCTGCATCTTTCTTGAGCTCGTCAACGGCAACAAACCACTGCTCCGACTCCCACGGCTCCAACTTGGTGTGGCAGCGATAGCACGTCATAACGGAGTGATTCAAATCCTCAATGTGGTCCAGCAGACCCAAGGACTCGAATTCCTCTACGATAGCCTGACGCGCTTCGTCGCGATCCATGCCGCTGAACTTGCCATATCCTTCCACCACATGGGCGGTCTCATCGAAAATATTGATTTTCTCCAGGTCATGAGCCTCACCCATGGCCCAGTCATTCGGGTCGTGCGACGGCGTAACTTTAACGCAGCCCGTACCGAACTCCGTATCAACATGCCAGTCGGAGAAAATGGGAATCTTGCGGCCGACAATAGGCAACGTAACGGTTTTGCCCACCAGTTTCGCAAAACGCTCATCCTTGGGATTCACGGCAACGCCTGTATCGCCCAGCATGGTTTCCGGACGCGTGGTGGCAACAACCAAGTACTCCATGCCGTCAACGGGTTCGGTCAGCGGATAGCGCAAATACCACAAATGGCTTGCATCCTCTACGTATTCCGCTTCGTCGTCGGCAATGGCGGTCGTGCAGTGCGGGCACCAGTTCACAATGCGCTTGCCCTTATAGATCAAACCCTGGTGATACCAGTCGGTAAACACCTTGCGAACAGCCAAAACGTAATCAGGATCAAGCGTGAAATGCTCGTCTTCGAAGTCGCCCGAGCAGCCCATGCCCTTAATCTGGTTTACGATAGTGGTGCCGTATTCGCGGCGCCAGTCGTAGCATGCCTCGATAAACTTCTCGCGACCAATTTCCAAACGAGAGATACCCTGGTCAGCAAGCTTCTTGTCAACCTTTGTCTGCGTTGCAATGCCAGCATGGTCGGTACCAATGATCCAACGCGTCTGATAGCCCCTCATGCGCGCACGGCGAATGCAGGTATCCTGGATGGTTTCATTCAGGGCGTGACCCATGTGCAAAACGCCCGTGATATTGGGAGGCGGAACAACAATGGTAAATGTGTCATCGGCGTGCTCGCCCTGGCCTTTGCTGCGGCGAAAATAGCCTTCTTTCACCCACTCATTAAAAATAGGAGTTTCATGGGCAGCGAAGTCGTAATCGACCTTCTTTGCCTGTCCCTCTTCGTTTTTCTTATTCTCAGCCATTTTCGAATCCTTCTTTTTCACGGCTTATACGGCCCTCAATACGCCAGTGCCCGCCTTGAAAAGACGGGCAAAATCAACGTTTCCCACCACGCTACAGCGCAACGATTTCCGGCTTTGTTTCACCCGTCACATCGGTAGCGCGGATAACAACGCGCGAGGCTTCCTGGTATTCTGGCAGCTCATACATGACATCCATAAGAATACGCTCGCAGATAGAGCGAAGACCGCGCGCACCGGTTGCGCGCTCTACCGCTTCATGCGCAATGGCGCGAAGCGCTTCTTCTTCGAACTCCAGCTGGGAATTCTCAAAGCTGAACATCTTCTTGTATTGCTTGACCAGCGCGTTCTTCGGTTCTGTCAAAATGCGCACCAAATCGTCTTCCGACAGCTCCTTCAGAGCAGTCACCACTGGAATACGACCAACGAATTCGGGAATCATGCCAAACTTATGCAAGTCCTCGGGAAGGACCTGGGCCAAAAGCTCCGCTTCTTCCTGTTTCTTGCTTTCAGGCAGCTCAGCGTTGAAGCCCAGGCTACTCTTACCCACGCGCTGAGCGACGATATCGGAAAGGCCCACGAACGCACCGCCCAAAATGAACAGGATGTTATTCGTGTTGATATGGATAAGCTCCTGCTGAGGATGTTTGCGTCCACCTTGCGGGGGAACGGAAGCATCGGTCCCTTCGACAATCTTCAACAGCGCTTGCTGCACGCCTTCGCCCGAAACGTCGCGGGTGATAGAAAGATTCTCGGCCTTCTTCGCAATCTTATCGATCTCATCGATGTAGATAATGCCAATCTCAGCACTGGGAATATCGAAATCCGCAGCCGCAATGAGCTTCAGCAGGATATTCTCAACGTCTTCGCCGACATAACCCGCTTCGGTCAGCGTGGTAGCATCGGCAATCGCGAAGGGCACCTTCAGCGTACGCGCAAGCGTTTCGGCCAAAAGCGTCTTACCCGAACCGGTGGGACCCAGCAGCAAGATATTGCTTTTTGCCAGCTCTACGTCGTCTTCGTTGGCAATCTCTTCCATGCCAATGCGCTTGTAGTGGTTGTACACGGCAACGGAAAGCGCCTTTTTCGCATCTTCCTGCCCCACCACGTGCTCGGACAAGCGACGATAAAGCTCCTGCGGTGTAGGAAGGTTCTCCAGAGAAGTCTCTTCGGCATACTCTTCCCTCCGATGCTCCTCTTCGTTCGCATCGTAGAAATCATACTCGCCATTTCCCATGAAATCCATCTTGCCGCCCTGAGCAACAATGGCTCCAGCGCAAATGGAAACGCATTCATCGCAGATATTGATGCCATCAGGCCCGGAAACCATGGCATTTGCCATAGATGCGGGCTTGCCGCAGAACGTGCAGCAAGGCTCATTCGTATTGTTACGGTTAGTCGCCATATTCCTTATTCGTCCTCTTCGGAAGTCTGTCCGTGAGTGGTTGCAATCTTGTCAACCAGGCCATATGCCAGGGCTTCCTCGGCCGTCATGTAATTGTCGCGCTCGGTATCACGCTGAATCGTCTCAACATCTTGACCCGTATTATCGGCAAGAATCTCATTCAAACGCTTGCGCGTCTTCAACATGAAGTCGGCAACAATTGCGATTTCGGTCTGCTGACCCTGCGCGCCGCCAGAAGGTTGATGGATCAAAACCATGGAATTGGGCAGGCAGTAGCGCTTGCCCTTTGCGCCGGAAGACAGCAACACAGCAGCCATAGAAGCGCAGCAACCAATGCAAACGGTGGAAACATCGCACTTGATGAAGTTCATGGTGTCCAAAATTGCCAGGCCGGCCGTTACCGATCCTCCCGGAGAATTGATGTAAAGGGAAATATCCTTATCAGGATCAACGCTTTCCAGGTGAAGAAGCTGAGCAACAACGGTATTTGCTACAGCATCGTTGATCTCTTCGCCCAAGAACACAATGCGCTCATTGAGCAAACGAGAATAGATATCGTAGCTGCGCTCGCCTCGAGGAGACTGCTCCACAACATAAGGAATCAAAGATCCCTGGGCATTCAGTGCCATACCTACCTCACTTTCGACGGCCGCACAAAGGCGGCCGTCATAATCGGTTCAATAACGATGCCCATCATACTGAAAGCAGAAATGATGCGCTACGATTGAAAACAATTTGCAACTTTGTAAAACGAAGCCGCGTTTTTACTATTCAGCGTCAGCGGTTTCACCGAAGGGAATCTCGGTAACAACGGCGCCCTCAACAGCGGCATTCATTGCCTTGGAGCGCAAAACGCCTTCGCGAACCAGATGCAGACGGCCAGCCTGCTTCCAGCTGTTGTACAGGCTCTCCCATTCATCGACGCTTGCCTTGATGAACTCAGCCTGAACGTCGCAATCTTCACATGCAATCTCGAAGTGACGAGCCCATGCATCCAGAGCAAGGTTCTGCTTAACAACCTCGGCAGCCTGCTGCTTAATGTCATCCTTGACCTGGGCAGCAGTAAGGTTGTTCGCTTTCAGGTACGCATCATAGGTCTGACCAGAACGCTGCAGCTGCTGGAAGAATTCCTGGAGAAGGTCCTGCTCCTGCTCTTCGACCATTGCCTCGGGGGCTTCATCGGTCACGCGCTCAAGCAGAGCATAAAGAACACGATCCTGCTTCAGACGGGGCAAGAAATCGGCTTTTTGCTGAGTAAGAGACTCGGAAATACGCTCGCGCAGCTCTGCAACCGTCTCAAAGCCAAAGTTATCAGCAACCCAGGCGTCGTCGACCGTCGGAGCAACCTTGGTCTTGAGTTCCTTGACCTCAATCGTAAAGGAAACAGACTCCGTCTTACCAACAAGCTCCTTCAGATAAGCGGCAGTGCCTTCAGAAACCGGCACGGAGAACTCAAGCTTATCGCCTGCAGCAGCGCCAACAAGCTTCTCGTCAAACTCAGCAGGCATCAAGCCGGAGCCAATGGTGTACTGGAATTCATCGGAAGTAAGCTGATCAATCTTCTCAGCCTTATCATCAGCGGCCTGCATAGCCATGACCAAACGATCGCCTTCAGCAGCCTTTGCGCCTTCAGCAGCAACCTCAAACTGAGCATACTGATCGATGATGGCATCGTACTGCATATCGATTTCAGCATCAGTAACCTCAGCTGCAGGCATTTCAATGGCAACGGGCTCATAGCTGGAAAGCTCGATTTCAGTGCGCAGACCAATGGAGAACGAGAACGTGAAATCTTCGCCAGCCACAACGGAAGCGATTTCGTCAAACTGAGCCTGACCAACAGGGAACAAATCTGCACCGTCGATTGCCAAAGGCATTATATCGTTGACAACGTCTTCAGTAACGGTTGCTGCAATGTAGCCAGCGCCAAACGCGGCATCGATAACGGCGCGCGGAGCCTTGCCCTTACGAAAGCCCGGGAAGGTGTTCTTCTTAGCAACTTCCTTATAAGCACGATTAATACGCGCGTCAATCTCAGAAGCTTCAACGGTAACCGTAATCTTTGCACGATTATCTTCGAGCGATTCTACTTTTGTTTCCACGAAAATCCTCCATCATTACTTACTTAATTGCACACTGCAATCTTATACACAAACATGAGTGCCTTGAAGCACATGCAACTTAATATTATCGCATATAACAGAAGGTATTTGAAGAAGATGAAGGCAAATGACTGTAAAAAGAAGAGGGGGCCGCAGCGATGCGACCCCCCCCCTTCCGGCGCGCCGCCCCCGGGAAGTCCCCAGGGGCGCGAAACGCCCTTCATGAGCGCGACGTCCTATCCTCCCACGGGCTTCCCCCGCAGTACTTTCGGCGATGGCGGCC
>CAKUFS010000026.1 GCA_934648845.1 uncultured Eggerthellaceae bacterium | reverse complement strand
AAAACAGCTTGTTTATAATACGCATTGCTCAGAAATAAATCAAGCTCATTTTTGAAAAAGTTTGACTTTTTCTTTCGCTACGCATCAAAGAAAAGCTCCACATGCGCGCTCGAACATCAATCAAATCGTTATTTCATGTTCACGCAGTGATTGCGCTCGCCCGTTTTCAGGTATGTCATAACGTCCTTAACCGCCATAATGGCACAATTATCTTCCGATTCGGCCGTGGAAGCGCCCAAATGCGGCAGCACAATAGCGTTTTCCATTGCCATAACAGCGGGAGTCGCAAAATCGGTCACATATTTGCGCACTTTACCAGAAGCAAGCGCCTGCGTCATAGCTTCTGCATCAACCAACGTATCACGCGAGAAATTCAAGAAAACGCATCCGGGCTTCATTTGCTCGCACGCAGCAGCATCGATCATGCCGATGGTGCCCTCCATGGCAGGCACATGAATGGTAATGTAGTCGCAATGCTGGTAGATATCCGCCAGCTCGGCGGTAAACGTCATATCGGGAGAAATCGCTGTAGCTGCCTCCGCCGGAAGATACGGATCGTAGCCAATCGTCTTCATACCCAAAGCCTCGGCACTGCGAACGACCAGCTTGCCAATGGCGCCCAAGCCAATTACGCCCAGCGTCTTGCCCATGATTTCGCCGCCCGCAAAAGCTTTCTTCGCTTTCTCGGCGCTCTTCCCGATTGCGGGATCATCGGCATTTTCCTTGCACCATTCAATGCCGCCCAAAACATCACGCGCCGCAAGCAGCATGCCGCACAAAACAAGCTCTTTCACGCCATTGGCATTTGCACCCGGCGTATTGAAAACGGGAATACCACGCTCTGCCAATGCGGCGGTGGGAATATTGTTGTAGCCCGCACCGGCGCGTGCAATCACTTTCACATTATCGGGAATGTCCATCGACAGCATATCGGCGCTGCGCACTAAAATGGCATCGGCCTGAGCAATGTCATCGGTCAGCTCGAATTCATCAGTCAAATGACTCAATCCAACCTGAGAAATGTTGTTCAAGCAAAGAATTTTATACATGAGGGCACCTCTTTCTTTTCGACGCGATTATGTTCACTCATTTACCAGTATGACGCATTACCATCGGTTTTTTACCAGCGCTGGCCTGAAAATCCACGAACGAACTTACGAAAGCGACGCTTTCGCCAGTAATGCAACCGCTTCGTCAAGAATAGCCTGCGCTAAATCCTGCTTCGATTTTAAGCCAAACGGCTTTACGGACTCATCGGTAACGAAAAGCGCCTCGTCGTCGTCAACACCAAAGCCCTTACCAGCAGAAACATCGTTTGCAACAATAGCGTGCGCGCCCTTCGATGCAAGTTTCTTGCGAGCGTTGTCCACCACGTCGTTCGTTTCGGCAGCGAAACCGATGACAACCTGACCAGGTTTTTTCGCATGCCCGCATGTCTTCAGGATATCAGGGTTCTCTACCAGGGAAATCGAAGACAACGCTGCATCATCGGTGCCTTTCTTGAGCTTCACATCCGAAACGCAAGCAGGGCGCATATCGGAAACCGCAGCGCTGAAAATGGCTATGTCGCAATCCGGGAATGCTTTTTCGCAAGCGGACATCATGTCGCATGCGGTCTTTACCGGGACAAGCTCAACGCCTGCGGGCGGCTCAAGAGAAACTGGGCCTGAAACCAAAACAACATCCGCACCGCGATCGCGCGCCGCGCACGCCAGGGCATATCCCATTTTCCCCGATGAAGGATTCGAAATAAAGCGCACTGGATCAATAGGCTCAACCGTAGGACCGGCCGTAATCATGACTTTCTTGCCTGCAAGGTCTTTTTTGGCAGCGCGAGCCGACCCCAATGCCTCATCATTTACATCCTTCGAACCGCGCAGCATGTCATCGACAACGCAAGCAAGGTATTCGGGATCGGGCATGCGGCCCTTCCCCACTTCGCCGCATGCAAGATAACCTTCATCTGCTTCCACAATGGTAATTCCACGCGATGCAAGTGTCTTCAAGTTCTGCTGCGTTGCTACGTTTTCGTACATGTGAACGTTCATTGCAGGGGCAACAACCAGCGGTGCCTGCGTAGCAAGAGCCGTTGTGGTAAGCAAATCATCCGCAATGCCGCAAGCTATTTTTGCAGCAACATTCGCCGTGCATGGCGCGATAATGAACAGATCCGCCTCGGCCGCAAGAGAAATATGATAGATAGGGTCCGCCGCACCCGCAAATAAATCAACGGCAACCGGTCCGTTCGTCAGCGCACGAAACGTTGTGGGATCCACAAAATGCGTGGCGTTTTTTGTCATGACAACCTTCACGCGATACCCTTTTTTCTGAAGCGCGCGCACCAACTCACACGCTTTATAAACGGCAATGCAGCCGGTAACACCCACAAGAACCGTTTTTTGAGTCGATTCCCTTGAGATATCCATTTAGTCCTCCTTAAGGTAGAGCGCCAGAATACTGGACAGAACCTTCAAGTGAGCCCGCGTTTTACCCAAAGCGGGCACGTAAACAAAATTATCGCCATCGGCTACCAACGAATGTATGCCGCCGGAATTCTCTTCGTTACGACAAACGTTGAACGCGCGACGCAATTTCCGATTCACATAATACTGCGTTTGAATGCCCTCGCATGCGTATCCGGGACACACCACGAACATGCGACCTTCGCAAAATCTTCCCCAACGTTCAACAACATCGCTCACCTTGGGATCAAGGTGCTCGCCAGGCTTGTACAGTAAATCGAAATATGCCATGGTCCAAGCATTTCGCGGCAGCCCGAGCTCGCCCGCAACCGCAAGGCTTGTCGCTCCCGTTTGCAGCTCGTAATCATCGCCGCGTTCGATATCGGCCACCGGGATAGAGTTATACGCCACCAACAAACGGTCACCCGCAGTCGCATTAAATCCCGCATGTTCAATCGAAGCAGCCAGCGCACGCGCATACATCTCGTTATTGTAATAGCTATCAAGGTACGTAACACGAGCTTTCACATGGGTGCGCAGTTGCGCGTCTTTAACGTGGCCACGCAACGTTTTATCGGTTGAAAAAGAGCCCTGCGGAAAGAGCGGAAATATTATTATTCGATTGCAATTATTATCTTTCAAATGGGAAAACGCTTTTTCAATGCTCTGAGCGCCATACAGCGTTGCAGCACATACAACCAAAGAGCCGTCGTCATCAAGGCGCTGTTGAAGCTGGCTGCTCAAAGCAAGCAGCGCTTGTCCTTCGGGAAAATTTCCTTGCGGCCAAATCGCCTGAAACGAAGCAACGCTTTGTCGCGCCACACGACGAAGCAAGCCGAAACGAACCTTTACCCACCAAAGAAAACGGTTCCCTCTTCTACAATGGTGATCCAGCAAAATGCTCTTGCAAAAACGACGCACTGCCCTTGAAGAGGCATCTATCGGCTCACCATAGCCGACTAAAACGACGCCCGTTTTCCGCTTGATCGGAACATCTTCGGACTTTCTTCTCATGGCATATCATCCCCAAAACGTTTCAAGACAAGGCATCGGAGCGGAAGCAAGGCGCTCAAACAATTCGCGTCCCGCTTCCGTACGACCAGCACTTCTCTCGGCAAGACTGTCAAGAACCGCCTGCAAATCTGCTGGCAGACGATCGTCGAAATCAAGATGCTCCTGGGTAACAGGATGGCCGAAAGCAAGGTGGAACGAATGAAGGAATTGCCGCTCAAGCCCCAACGACGCACTTGCATGGCGCGGCGCATGAGCCGTATACAACGGATCGCCCACAAGTGGATGACGCGTATATTCCATATGCACGCGAATCTGATGCGTGCGGCCCGTGAAAAGCTTGCAATCGATAAGCGTGTAGCCATCATCGTTTCGGTCCGCTTCGAAACGCTCGAGCACGCGAAACGTGGTCAAAGCGTCACGAGCCGAATCGACATCGCGAATCGCCATACGCAAACGCTCGGTTGCATGGCGTGCGATGGGAGCATCCACCATACCGCTATCATGCGCAATGCGCCCATGGACAAGCGCCAGATAATGACGGTCAACTTCGCGCGCTTGAATGCTTTCCATAAGCGCCTGACCAGCCTCGTTCGTCTTAGCGGCAAGCATTAAGCCGCTCGTGTCCATGTCCAAACGATGCACAATACCCAAACGGTCATCGTCACCCTGCACGTTGCATAAATGATCGTATCCGCAATGGCTGATAAGCGCGTTCACTAACGTTCCGTCGTAATGGTCAACCGACGGATGGCACACCAACCCCGCTTGCTTGGAAATGACCAACAGGTGATCGTCTTCAAAACGTACATCAAGCGGAATATCCTGGCCAGCCACAATATGCTCAAGCGCCTCTTCAACTTCGTAATAAACGAAATCACCCGCTTTGAGCACGTACTTCTTAGCTGCAGCGCTGCCGTTTACCAGCACGCTACCGCTCTCGCACGCCTTGGCGGCAGCACTCCTGCTGGCATAGGCATCACGGTTAGCCAACGCAGAATCAAGACGTTGACCAGCATCGCTTACATCGGCGCGGAAAGAAAACGACTTACTCATGGGTATCGCCTTCTTTACTTGCCGCTTCATCGGCGCACCCATGCAGGAAGAAAAACAGAAGGAATATCACAATACCGCAGGTCACGCCAATGTCGGCAATATTGAATACGGGGAAATCCATAAAGCTCAGATTGATGAAATCAACAACGTAGCCCAGCGTAAAGCGGTCAATGGCGTTGCCAACGCCGCCCGAAAAAACCAAAGCGATACCAATCGTCTCGGGGATAGAAATGTCTTTGCTCAAATACGCAAACAACACGGCAATAGCAACGCACATCAGCACCGAGAAAATACCCAGGCCAAACGTCGCATTGCCAAACATCCCCCAAGCAGCACCCGTGTTATGCACAAGCAGGAACTCGAATAGACCAAGGAACGGACCTGCAATGTACTGGCCCACGGAAAACGCACCGCTGTTGAAATACGCTTTCGTGGCAATATCGAAAACAAGCCACGCAAGCGCAACACAAGCAAACAGAGCCGCCGCAGCGCGACGACTCTTGATTGCAGCAAGCAGCTGAGACTCTTTTTTGTTCGTATTGGAAGAACTCAAGAGCAACCGCCTATTCCTCGACGTATCCCAGCTCTTCGAGCACGTCACCGCAACGTTTGCAAACGTGCGGATACTTCTCGTTGCCACCCAGCTCGGTAACGTTCCAGCAGCGCGGGCACTTCTCACCCGGGGCAACAGACACGGTAACGGCCAGACCATCGCCCTGCTCAAAGCTCACCGACGACACAATGAACAGCTCGGTCAGCACGTCTTGATCAAACGCCTTCAGCTGCTCGAAATCCTCGGCAGGAGCAATAATCGCAATAGCGGCTTCCTGGCTCTTGTTGATGGTCTTTGTAACGCGTGCGTTCTCAAGTTCCTTCGTAACCACGTCGCGCACTTCGAACAGCTTCTCGAACTTGTCGGCAAAAGCCTGTGCGTCTTCAGGCAGCGCAGGAACGAAATCCTCGCGCGTAGGCCAACCAGCCAACTGAACGCTTTCGGGGCGACCTTCGCGCGCCAAGGCGGCGGCAGGATAGCTCTCCCATGCCTCATCGGTGGTAAACGCCAGAATCGGGGAAAGAATGCGGACAAGTACTTCAATAACGTTCATAAGAACGGTCTGCGCAGCGCGACGGCGCACCGAATTTTGCGCCTCGGAATACAGACGATCCTTGATAACATCCATGTAAACAGCGGAAACGTCGTTGATGAAGTCGTACGCCAAACGATACACGCCGTTGAAAGCATATTCGTCGTAAGCAGCGGTAACGTCATCAACCAAGCGGGCGGTCTTGACCATCATGTACTGGTCGATGGGATCAAGGTCATCCCAGCTGGTCACGGCATCGTTTGCTTCGTCGAAATCAACTACGTTGCTCAGCATGAAGCGCAGCGAGTTGCGGAACTTACGATACGCATCGGAAACCTGCTTGATAATGTTGTCGCCCAAACGCACATCGTGGCTGAAGTCAACGCTTGCAACCCATAAACGTAAAACGTCAGCACCAAACTTGTTGCAGATATCGGCCGGATCAACGCCATTACCCTTGGACTTCGACATCTTCTCGCCGTTTTCGTCCACCACAAAGCCGCAGTGCATAACGCTCTTGTACGGCGGCTTGCCGTAAGCACCCACGCTGGTCAAAAGCGAGCTTTGGAACCAGCCACGATGCTGGTCCGAACCTTCCAGATACATATCGGCTGGCCAGGTCAAACCCTCGTTAGCACGATGCTTGAGCACGCCCACGTGAGAAACGCCAGACTCCCACCACACGTCCAAAATGTCCTTTTCGGGCTGCAAATTGTGGCTGCCGCATTTCGGGCAGCAAACGCTTTCGGGCAAGTACTCAGAAGGCTTGCGAATGAACCACGCATCGGCGCCCTCCTTATCGAACAGATCGATAACGGCATCGAAAGATTCCTCGTTTGCAACAATCTCGCCGCAATCCGCGCACGAGAACACCGGGATAGGCACACCCCAGCTGCGCTGACGCGAAATGCACCAGTCGGGGCGCTCGGAAACCATAGCGCCAATGCGGTTGTGAGACCATTCCGGAATCCAGGTCACTTGATTCTCGATGGCGTCAACTGCCTTATCGCGCAGACCGGTGTCATCCATGGAAACGAACCACTGCGTAGTGGCGCGGAAGATAACCGGCTTATGGCAACGCCAGCAATGCGGGTAGCTGTGATTGATATCCACATGCGCCACCAGCGAACCTTGTTCTTTCAGCCATTCAATAATCTTGGGATTTGCTTCATCGGTAGTCATGCCTTCCCAACGGCACGTGCCGGCGTAGAAGCGACCTTCGTCATCAACGGGCATCTTAATGTCTTTAATGCCGTTGAATTGGCATACCTTGTAGTCGTCAACGCCATGACCGGGAGCAGTGTGAACGGCACCGGTACCAGTATCCAGCGTGACATGATTGCCGCAGATGATAACGCCTGTTTCGCCGTCACACACCGGGTGAACGTAAACGCAGCCGTTCAATGCGGTGCCCGGGAACGTGAGTTTTTCGCCACCATCCTGCAGGAACTCGACGTTTTCCCAACCAGCAACGGCAATAACGGCTTCGGCCAGCTCTTCGGCCATAACCAGAAGCTCGCCGTTTACGATAGCAACAACATACGTTGCATCCGGCGCCAAGCTAACTGCCTGGTTCGCGGGAAGCGTCCACGGCGTGGTGGTCCAAATCACCACGGCATTAGGAGCATCGCCCAGACCTGCAGCAACGGCTGCAGCCTTAAACGCTTCGGGCATTTCCTGGAAATAGAACTTCACGTAAATAGAAGGAGACACTTCGTCGCCGTATTCGATTTCCGCTTCAGCAAGCGCGGTGTGGCAGTTCGAGCACCAATGGATGGGCTTGCGACCACGATACACGCTGCCGTTCAGGTACATTTCCTTGAAAATCTCAACGTCGGCCGTCTCAAAATTGTGATGATACGTCAGGTACGGATGCTCCCAATCGGCATTCACGCCCAAGCGCTTAAAGCCATCGCGCTGGATTCCCACATACTTCGTAGCCCAATCATGGCAGAGTTTACGCAGCTCGGGTTGGCTGATCTGCGCCATCTTCTCTTTGCCGAGCGTCGTTTCCACCATGTGCTCAATGGGCTGGCCATGGCAGTCCCAACCGGGAACGTACGGGGTATAATAGCCGCGCTGCGCGTGAGACTTCACAACGAAGTCTTTCAGGATTTTGTTGAACGCATGCCCCACGTGAATCGGACCGTTTGCATACGGAGGGCCGTCATGAAGAACGAACGGCTTACCGTCTTTGTTCTTCTCGAGCACCTTCCAATACAACTCCATATCTTCCCATTTCTGCAAGCGTTTCGGCTCGTTGATGGGCAAATCGGCCTTCATTGGGAATGAGGCCTGGAACATATTCATGGTCTTCTTGTAACTTGCCATATGGTTCAATCCCCTTTTCGCGGACTATCTAGACACAATCCTTGCAATTATAGGGGAAAATGCAACACTCCGATAAAAAGAATTGGAACTTATCACATAGGAAGGTGAACCTGTCGGGTAGTCGGTTTTTTTTGTCACACCTTGCAAGGGCATCACAAGGGCAAATGAGAGATTTGTTTGTTGAAACCATACATATCTCACGATTTCGGGAAATACTTGTTACAATGTAGCCGTTTGTGTAACATTTCGATACGAAGGAATTACCGTGACATATAAAATTGTGACCGACTCAAGCGCTACGCTGCCTCTTGAGCTCATCAAAGAATTCGACTTGACCATTCTTCCGCTGTCCTACATGGATACGGCCACGGGCATCCAGACCCCCATTAACGTATTCGACGAAAATTTTGACCTGGTTGCTTTCTACAACAACATGCGCAACGGCGTGGTATACACCACTTCGCTGCCCAACCAATCCGACTCGCACGATGCTCTGGTGAAGCTTCTCGAAGAGGAAAACGACCTGATCTACATCGGTTTTGACAGCGCTCTTTCGGGCACCTGCGAAGCGGTAAGCGCAATCATGGATCGCTTGGCCGAAGAATACCCTGATCGGAAACTTATCCACATCGACACGCTTGCCGCTGTGGGTGCCGAGGGTCTTTTGGTGTATTACGCTTCGCGCATGAAGCAAAAAGGCGCCAGCATTGAAGAAGTGGCGCAGTGGGTAAACGACAACAAGTTCAACGTTGACCACTGGTTTACCGTAGAGGATCTAAAATACTTGCTGCGTGGCGGTCGCGTATCCAAAACAAGCGCGACGGTTGGCACCGTACTTAATGTCAAGCCCGTCATGACGGTTGGAACCGATGGCGTGCTGACCCCCATCGAAAAAGTTCGCGGACGCAAAAAGAGCTTGCAAGCACTGGTAAAGCATTTCGAAGAAACTCACAGCGAAATCAACGACGACTACGTGGTGTGCATCGAGCATGGCGACTGCGCAGAAGATGCCGAATGGGTACGTAACGAAATCGCCGAAAAATTTGGCGTCAAGAACTTTATGGTGGAGCTTCTTGATCCGGTTATCGGTTCACACACTGGCCCTGGCCTGGTTGTTCTTTGCTATCCGTGCAAGTCGCGCGCCTAACTGTTACGTTGCTCAAGCGCTTCCAAAGCATTCAAAAACACGCGCCCCTTGGTTCATTCGCAACCAAGGGGCGTGTTCGTTTTTGCCCCTTTTGCTCCTCAAAGGGGAGTTCAACGCGATTGTTTCGTGCGACCATATTGCAGTGCGCCGTCGCCAAATTTTCCGTTTACCTGGTCAGATAGATTCGCTAAACTCTGCAGCTTTTTACGCTTCTGCGCAGAAAGCGTAGGCGGCGTATCGTCGTCTGCGTTCGCGCAGTCCTTGCCGTTGACGCCGCCCGCACCCGAATTACTACACGAATGCAGCTCTTCCGGAAAAAGCGCAACATCGTCGAAGAGCGAACCTTGCGGATTTTCCACCACAAAAGGAACGTCTTCTCCCTGTTCAAGCTCTTGTAAGCCGCTCATCGAAACGCCGATAAGCCGCACGGGAGTGCCTGGCGTCCATAGCGTTTTCAGAAGCGAAACAGCATGAGGCCAAAACACAAGTTCATTGTTGGTGGGAAGCTCAAGCTTTTCCTGCGCAGTATGTATTTTCCGATTTGCAAATCGAATTTTCACCGTGACTGTGGTGCCCATCAGGTTTTTCTTGCGCAGCCGCTTGCCCACTTTCTCGGACAGCACGAAAAGTGCATCACGCAGCTCCTTTTCGGTAGAGATATCTTGCGGAAAGCTCGTCTCGTGCGAAACCGACTTTACCGCGCGCGTCACTTCGATTTCAGATGCTTCCTGCCCTAATGCGCGTAAACGGAACATTTCAGCATTCTTGCCGAACACTTTCTTCAAAATGGCCGGATCGGCGTATGCCAGCTGCCCCAGCGTCTTCACACCATACTTATGAAGCGTTTCAACAGATGCCGCACCAATGCCGCTCATTTCGCGTACGGGCAAATCCTGCAGAAACTGCGCCTCCATACCAGGGTAAACCACCGTCAAACCCTTTGGTTTACCCTGTTCAGAAGCTATCTTTGCAACCGTTTTCGAAGTAGCAACACCAATAGAGCAACTAATTCCCAACTCGGCCACGCGCGTTTGAATGCGTTGCGCCACGGAAACAGGATGCTCAGTATTCACGCGCGAAGGCGTTACGTCCAGAAACGCTTCATCGATGCTTACTTGTTGAACATACGGCGTTTCGTCATGCAAGAAGCCCATAACCTGGTCGGACAGCTCCTTGTAGCGCCCCATGCGCGGCATAGTCCAAACACCTTCGGGACAAAGACGCTCCGCCATCGATGACGCCATGGCGCTGCGCACGCCGTACGTACGCGCTTCGTACGATGCCGTTGACACCACACCGCGTATCGACGAAGGGCCGCCCACAATAACCGGTTTCCCGCGCCATTCGGGGTGGTCAAGCTGCTCGACCGAGGCAAAAAACGCGTCAAGATCAACCAGAAGGATAGCTTTCCCTTCCCATTTGTGGTCGAGCGAGGATTTAATCCATGTTTCATCAGCAGTAATCATGAAAAACAGTTTATCATGGTGAGCACATGCGTAAAACTCACCTTGCAAAGATTGCGCTTCCTACGCCGAAAACGCTAAAACGCTGACAACGCAGAAAGCAGCACAGCAATAATCTTGCATGAGCTACAACGCACCGAAGTACGCACGGCACCAACCTGACAGGGGATGACACCAATGGCAAACACGACTCAAACCACACTTGAAGCCGATACGCTTCCCGTGCGCAACCTGGTCACGCCCCTTCCTGCTCTTTCGCTCATGCCTCCTTATGAAATGCGCACGTGCGCACCGTTTACAGATCATTCGAGCATCTCGAATCCGCTTGGCACGCCCACGCCCCTTATTGACGCCATGAATCAGGCACTCGCCTGCGGTGCTGCAAATTTTGCGGCCGACCGCGAAGGATATTCCCTGAAGAGCAGCTTAAGCACGTTTCACAACCTTCCCACCGGCTCTTTCATCATTGGTTCATCCACGAAAGACCTTATCCGCGCCGTTGCACAAACGTATCAGCCCTGTTCGGTGGGCATTACCACGCCCAGCGAAGTTGGTTATGCGCTGGCAATAGGAAACGCGGGACACACTGTGGTGGATATCGCGGGTCGCGCGGGCTTTTTAGCACCCGAGCCGTCGCTGAGCCGCGCGCAAGGCATCACATTCGATGCAGCGCTTTTAGGCAATCCCAGCTATCCCACGAGCCGCTTGCTGCATAAATCAACGCTCATCAGCTACCTGGAAACGTGTTCGTGGGTCATTGTTGATGAAAGCTCAATCGAGCTCACGCTTGCGGGCGAAAGTTACACTTCACTCACGCAGCAATACAAAAACCTGATCATCATCCGCTCGATCTCGGTATCAATGGCGCTACCGGGCATCCCCATGAGCTATCTCGTGGCGCACCCAAGCACCGTTGAGCAGATAGAAAGCTTCTACGACAGCAGCTCTGTTTCGCTCTTCGCCGAGGTCATATCACCCCTTTTGATAGAACACAACAATCTGGAGAAAGCACGCGAGTTCCTGGAAAGCGAGATTCCCTGGCTGCAATGCATGCTCAGTCTGATTCCCGGCATCGACATTTTCCCCGCAGAGGGCAACTACGTTATGTGCTCGTATCTTGTGCCACAAGGCATGGATTTAGGTGCAAGCAGCGTAGAAGAGCTTGAAGACAAGCTGCGTATGCACGGCTTTCTTATTCGCAAGCTCGATGACATTCGCGGCTTGGAAAAAGGTCGCTACTTCTGCGTTTCCGTTCGCACGCGCGAAGAAAACGAAAAACTTGTTGAAGCGCTGCGCCACATTATCTTGGAGCAGTAGCTGCCGCCATGCGGTAGCAGCCCGTCAAAAGCGAGCATTCGAAGCGAGCAAGCGCACCACCATCGCCGGCAACCACCGCCCGCAACGCCCAATCTGCGAGAATCAAAAGGGGAAGCGCCGCAATCGCGACACTTCCCCTTCGTTGTTCTGGTTGCAAGAGCGACCCGCCTGCGGCACATACAGGCACACCGCAAACGCAAGGTGCGCACGCACAAATTAATTGAACTTGAAGATGCGCTGAGCCAAACGATAGCCCGCAATACCGATCTTGCGGCCGTTTTCGCCCGGCAAGTTCACCAAGAAGTCAATGGGAGCACGATGCAGGCGCTCATACGTTGCGGGGCGCTTCTCCTTTAGGTATTCCCAGATAGAAGCACGTTTCTCTTCCGAATCGCCATCGTTTATCATGCGCAGGAAAATAGAGCAGATGCACATCATCATGGCAAGGTAATTACGCATATAACGTGCGAGCTTCTTCTCGTGCACATCGTTTTCGATATCGCATGCATCAATCATAACACGCGTGATGCGCAGCTGCTGGTCAATGCGACCCATCATAACGCTCTCGTTCACGCTTTGGTCCTCGCGGCCAATGAAGTAGCGATACATGTCAACGTCCAGGTAATACATGGTCTTCACGTACGGCAGCGGCACGTACACGAAAATGTTGTCAACATAGAAACAATGCTCGGGAAGCTCCAAATGAATATCGCGCAAAAGCTCCGTACGGTAAATCACCGAATGCATAAGCAAATACTGACTCTGGGAGAAACGGCCAATCTCAGACCAGCCGAATTCACGACCCTGCGGGAACACGTTGCGATACCTCATGACCTTCTGGGTACCTTCGTGCACCTTCTCGTACACGTAATTGCCAATCACCATATCGGTGGGTTCGGCAAGCTCCACTTGGCGACGCAAATACGCCATGATTTCCTTCATGGCATCGGCATCAAGCCAGTCGTCGGAGTCAACAACCTTGAAGTAGCGGCCAGCCGCTTCGCGGATACCGGTATTCACGCCCGAACCGTGGCCGCCGTTTTCCTTGTGGATTGCCTTGATGATGTTCGGGTAGCGGCTTTGCCACTCATCAGCCTTCTCGCGCGTGTTGTCTTTCGTGGAGCCATCGTTCACGATAAGGATTTCAATGTCATCACCGCACGCCAAAAGCGATTCAATGCATTTGTCCATATACGCGGCGGAGTTATAGCACGGAACTGCAAAAGTAATGGTTTTCATTTCAGTCATGGTCACTCAATCACTCGTTTACCCAGTCGAACGAATCCTTGTGGATTATTCGCTCAAAATCCTGTCGCACAAATCCAAAGCGCGCTCCACAATAACGTCCATATTGTAGTAGCGATACTCCGCCAAACGGCCCAAGGGGTAGAAATTAGGCAGCGTTTCCGTGAGTTTCAGATAGCGCTCGTAATGCGCACGGTTCTCATCGTTGATAATGGCGTAATACGGAATCTGGTTCTTGGGGTCTTCGTAAGCCAGCGAATACTCGCGCATGATGGTGGTCTTCGGCGCGCGCTGACCCGTAAGGTACTTAAACTCCGTGATGCGCGTGAAGTCTTCCGTAACGGTGTAATTCACCGTGCCGCACGGCTGGAAATACTCCTGGTCAAGCGTTTCGTACTCAAAGCGCAGCGTACGATACGGAAGGCGGCCGAAACGGGACAGGAACATCTCGTCCAACGGACCGGTGTAGATAATGGGACCCTTGAATGGTTTTTCCTTAATGTAGATGTCAGAGAGCGGCGCATCTTCGTCAAGCGAAGCAAAATGCAGGTCGAAAACGCTTTCCGCTTCGGTATTCAGGCAAACCGTGATGTTCTCATGATCAAGCATTTCTTCGAACAGCTTCGTATAACCGAAAATCGGCATGCCCTGACACGAATCTTGGAAGTAACCATCCTCATACGAAAGCAGCACAGGAACGCGCGCCGTAACAGAAGGATCAACTTCATCGGGCGAAAGGCCCCACTGCTTCTGCGTGTAGTACAAAAACACGTTCTTATACACGAAATCGGCGATTTCCGCCAAATCGGGGTCTTTTTGCTCACGCAGCTCGTTGATGGTCACGCGCGAACCAGCACCGAATGTATCAATCAGCTTTTCTTGCAGCTGTGCGGCGCGCTCTTCGCCAAAGCACATCTCAAGCGACGTCAAGTTGAAGGGCACGGGGATATACGTGCCATACCAGTTCGAAAGCACTTTGTGCTTGTAGCCAATAAATCCCGAGAACAGGCGCAGATAATTGAAGACACGCGTATTGTTCGTATGGAAGATGTGCGGACCATAGCGATGAACTAAAATGCCCGCATCGTCGTATTCATCGTACATATTGCCGGCAATCTGCGCGCGCTTCTCAATAATCAGAACGCGCTTTCCCCCTTGCTCAGCCAGCTGTCGAGCGCAAACCGCACCCGCAAACCCACAGCCTACAACAACGGCATCGTAATCGCTTATCGCGATATCCGCGAATTCGGCGTAAGCAACACCCATATATGCTTCATCCTTTCAGAGCCAGAGCGGCGTTTGTTCTTTACCACTCGCATTCTTGCGTCACCATTTTACCAAGGGGGAACGTTTCAAACGGCATCACCACAAGAACAGAACAACTCAAAGCGTATAACGTTGTAAAATACGCAACGAAAGAATTACGCATGCGCAATTCTTCACTGGGAAGAAACACACAAAAGGAGGAAGTATGAGCGCATTTCTTGATTCGATGATCGCTCAAGCAAAGCAAGAAAAGAAAACCATCGTTTTGCCGGAAGGCAACGACGAGCGCACGCTGAAGGCCGCAGAAAAAGCTTTGGCAGATGGCTTGGCCAACCTGATTATTCTGGGTGATGTTGAAGCCATCAAAGCAAGCGGCCACAAGCTGGACGGCGCGCAGATTATCGATCCCAAGAATTCCGAATTCGAAGACGAATTCACCGACCTGTTCTACGAGCTGCGCAAGAAAAAGGGCGTTACCCCCGAGCAAGCGCGCGAAACCATTAAAGACGAAACGTTCTTTGGCGTTATGATGGTCAAGACCGGCCGTGCCGATGGCATGGTTTCCGGTGCATGCCACTCCACCGCCGACACGCTGCGCCCCAGCCTGCAAATCATCAAGACGGCTCCTACCGCTAAGCTGGTCAGCTCCTTCTTCGTAATGGTTGTGCCCGACTGCGAGTTTGGCTACAACGGCACGTTCGTGTTCTCTGACTGCGGCCTGAATGTTCAGCCCACCGCCGAAGAACTGGCATACATTGGTCTTGATGCCGCCGCGTCCTTCAAGAGCATTACGGGCGGCGAGCCCGCCGTGGCATACCTGTGCCATTCTTCTTACGGTTCCGCAAAGAACGCTGATCAGGCAAAAGTTGCTGAAGCCGTGAAGATCGCAAAAGAAACCGACCCGAGCGTGCTGCTTGATGGCGAACTGCAGCTCGACGCCGCCATCGTTCCTTCCGTGGGCGCCTCCAAGGCTCCGGGTTCCCCTGTTGCCGGCAAGGCAAACGTCTTGGTATTCCCCGACATCGACGCGGGCAACATTGGCTACAAGCTGGTTCAGCGCCTGGCAAAAGCCGAGGCATACGGCCCCATCACCCAGGGTCTGGCTGCTCCGGTCAACGACCTTTCCCGTGGCTGCTCCGCCGAGGACATTTACGGCGTTATTGCCATCACCGCCGTTCAGGCTCAAGCGAAATAAGGCTATACGCCGCGCCGGCTGTTTGATACAGCAGGCAAATACGCGAATGAAGAAGTGCTCCCAACGATAATCGCTGGGAGCACTTTTATTGCAGGTGCCGCACGTTGCGCGCACCGCACGGTTGAACGGCATCGCTGGCGGCAAAAAGCCAAACGAAGCCCCTTACTTTACGCACTCGCGCGCCAACAACTCCATGAAACGGCTTTTATACAGCTCGGTGTTCACTTTCGTTACCACACGCACGTTGTAATACGGAACATGCGGGCTGGACTCATATGTTGCGCCTTCGCGATAGAACACTACCTGACCGTAGAGCGGGCCGTCAATCGTGCACGTGTAGCCGTAACAGTTCACCGCTTCTTCAAGGCAGTCATCCCACACAGCAACAGCCATGGCAACCGAATCGCAGAAATCGGCTTGACGCTTGCCGCGCGTTGCAATGTTGAACTCAATGAGCTTCGCGGCACCCTTCATGAGGAATTCTCCCGGCGTGCCTTGCTTTGAGGTAATCTGGTCAACTTCACTGGAAGTAAAGCAACTCTCACCCAAACACATATCGAAGCCCAAAATTGTCACAGGAAGACCGCTGTCCAGCATAATCTTATACGCTTCCGCATCAATGAACACGTTGAACTCCGCAACAGGAGAAGCGTTTCCCGCACCGAAGCCGGGCGTGCCCATGGACCAAATACGCTTTAACTTGCTCATGGTTTCCCGATCTTGCAGAATTGCCAGAGCAATGTTTGTGGCAGGACCCAAAACAATCAGCTCAATTTCATCCGGATGCGCGGCGACGGTTTCCAAGATGAAATCAACCGCCCGTTTATTCTGAGCGGCGCCTTTAGGATGAATCAAGTCGCAATCGCCCATACCATCAGCACCGTGGATGCTTATGGTTTCCTCACGTTCGCGGAACAGCGGACGAAGCGCGCCCTTGTAAACGGGAACGTTGCTGCCACACGCCTCGAGCGTTGCCAGCGCATTACGCGTCGATTGCTCAATATCCACGTTTCCGGTGAGCGTAGTCACGCCCAGAATCTCAACATCGGGAGAAAGTGCTGCCAGCATCAAGGCGGCGGCATCGTCGGACGCGGTGTCGGTGTCGATAATGAATTTCCTCATAGGAACCTCCTTTTGTCAGCTTGGCACCAGTGTAGCAAAACGACACACCCGCCACATGCACCTCATGTCCCAAAAAAGAAAGAGGACCGAAGCCCTCTTTCCCATTTTTTCTTTTTTACGCTTTCCGACCGCGAGTCGTTTGCGTCAATCGCGCCGCAAAGCGCGATTTCCTGCGGCGTATTACGCGTTGCGAGCGGCAGTAACCAAATCGTAGGTGTCCTGCGCAATAGCAAGCTCTTCGTTCGTGGGGATAACCAAAATTTTCACCTTGGAACCCGCAGCAGAAATCTCACGCTCGGGACCGCGCACTTCGTTGAGCTCGGGATCAATCTTCATGCCCATGGGCTCAAGATCCTTGAAGATAAGCTCGCGCACCGTGGAGCTGTTCTCGCCCAGGCCAGCAGTCAGAACAACAGCATCGACGCCGCCCAAAACGGCAATGTACTGACCGATGCACTTCTGAACGGAGTATGCATACATATCGTAAGCAAGCTTCGCACGCTCGTTGCCTTCTTCGCACGCTTGTTCAATATCACGGGCGTCGTTTGAAACACCAGAGATGCCCAGCAAGCCGGACTTCTTGTTCAGCATCGTGTTCGTTTCTGCAGGCGTCATATGCTCATGATCTTCAATGAACGTAACAACGGTGGGGTCAATGGAGCCGGAACGCGTGCCCATCATAATGCCGTCAAGCGGGGTCAGACCCATTGAGGTATCAACCGCAACGCCGTCCTTGATGGCAGAAATAGAGCAGCCATTGCCCAGGTGGCACGTAATCAGCTTCAGCTCTTCAAGCGGCTTACCCAAGAATTCAGCGGCGCGATGAGAAACGTACTTATGGGACGTGCCATGGGCGCCATACTTACGGATGCCGTATTTCTCGTAGTACTCGTAGGGAATCGGGTACATATAAGCTTTCTGAGGCATAGTGAAGAAGAAGGCGGAGTCGTACACGGTGACCATCGGCGTGCCCGGCATAAGCTTCTGGCACGCGTAAATGCCCTGCAGCGCGGGCTTATTGTGCAAGGGAGCAAGTTCGGCAAGTTCGTCGATCTTGGCAATAACGTCATCGTCAACAATGGTGGAACCCTTGAAGTATTTACCACCCTGAACAATGCGGTGACCAACAGCGTCAATCTGGTCAAGGTTCTCAAGAACAGCGGTCTCGCCTTCTACCAGGCACTTCAGAACGCGGGCAATCGCTTCCTCATGGTTGTGCATAGGAACGATTTCTTTTACCTCGTTCGGCTTCATGCCATGGGTGAAAATACCATCGTCGGCGCCAATGCGCTCGCAGGCACCCTTAGTCAAAACTTCCTTCGTTTCAACGTGCAGCAGCTGATACTTCACCGATGATGAGCCGGCGTTCAATACCAAAACGTTCATCAATGCTTCCTCTCTGTTATTTACCGCTATAGTGCTTGAACTATCCTATTGTAAATTGAACATCCTTGTCAGGAAAGGGCGCACGCCAAAAACTTACCAGTTCACACCATTCGTCAAGGAAAAAATGACAAAGGCATGAAAAATCGCCGCATACGGCGCACGCGCCCGCAAAGAGTTGCTCGCGGTCGGCGTCTACGAAAGCGTGGTGTCCTGCGTAGTGTCGTCGGTTGCGCCGGAAAGCTCGCCCATCAGCACATCTACTTTCTGCTGAGCCTGGTTCAAACGACCCTTCAGCGAAACGATCAACGCCACACCGCGCTCGTATTTTTGCAAGCTGTCCTCAAGCTCAAGCGTGTTGCTCTCAAGCTGATCGACAATCTGCTCAAGCTCGGCCATAGCCTGGCGAAACGTGAGCTCATCCACACTGCCGGCAGCCTGCGCTGCCACGTTTTCCTGCATATTCTCCATTATTGTTTCTCCTTATCATGAGCATGGTTTTCCACATCAACCTCATTCACCGTGCAAGAAAGCGAGCCTTTGCCAAGGCGAACGTGAACGTCGTCGCCCACATGCACCGCGCCTGCATTATGTACAACGCCGCCTTCTCCATTAAAGACAATGGAATATCCCCTACCTAAAACCGCCAACGGCGAAAGCGAGTTCACCTGCGCTGCCGCAAGGGAAAGCTGCGCGCCAAAACGATCAAGATTTACCGCAACGGCCTTGCTCACCCGCTGAGACGTATCGGCAACACGTTGCTTATCGGCGGCGACAAGCGTGGTGGAAAGCTTCCTCAAGCTTGCTTGAGCAGCATCCAAACTGCTTTTATCGCGCATGATGTTCAGGGGAATGGCGCGCGACAGCCTTTCCGCGCTGTAATCAAGCCCCATCCATTCCTGAGACAAAAGTGCTTGGGAATCGCGGAACAAGGAACGGCGCACCTGACCATCGAGCCGCAATGTTTCCAAGTGAAGCTTCCGCTCAACGCAGCTTTTCATCTTAGCGGCGCTTTGAGTCAGCGCATTCTCAAGATACCCATCTTCAGGACTTACCGCTTCTGCCGCAGCAGTTGGCGTTGAGCAGCGCAAATCCGCCACTAGATCGGCGATGGTCGTATCGGGCTCGTGACCAATACCGGTTACTACTGGCACGGGACATGCGGCAATCGTGCGCGCCAGGCGCTCATCGTTGAACGGCATCAAATCCTCGAATGATCCGCCGCCACGCACCACCAGCACCAGTTCGGCACCGGCATCCACCACGGTCTTCATGCCTGTCACAAGATACCGCGGGGCATCGGCGCCCTCAACGGGAACGCCTGCAAGCAGCACCTGCGCAAACGGATAACGACGACGCAGCGTTCTAAGCACGTCGTGCACAGCCGCACCGCGCGGCGAAGTGACCAGGCCAATCTTTTCCGGCAGCGCGGGAATTGCGCGCTTACGGTGCACGTCGGTCAAGCCTTCTTTCGTGAGCTTTTCCGCAAGTTGGGCAATTTTCAGGCGAATGTCGCCCTCGCCCGCCAACTTGAGCGACGACACCTCGAAGTTCATAGTGCCTTTCGCCGCATAAATGGAAAGCTTGCCCGTTACGCGTACCAGCGCGCCCACTTTCAGCTCAACGTTTGCCTGCGCGTAACGGTTTACCCACATCATGCACGGCAGCGCCGAACTTTTATCCTTGATGGTGAAATAAACCGCTTTGTAGCCCGGCTTGTTGGAAACCTGTGACACTTCGCCTTCAATGCAAAGCGGCAATGCGTCAAGCTCTTCTTTGACCAGGCGAATTGCCGCAGAGACCGAAAGCGCGTCACGCGTAGTTTGAGATTTTCCCGCCATAAACGCTTCTAACTCTCCATTTCCCGCATTTCAAAACCGCACCGTGCGCAACCGCGCTAATCGCGGTTCTGGCTAACCAGCCACAGCAACTGCAGGATAGAGGTAAGCGCTGCAGCCACATACGTCATGGCGCAGGAACGCAAAACAGCGCTTGAGCCGGAAATATCCGCACCCTGATACCCCGCAAGCTGCATGTAGCTCTTCGCACGGTTCGATGCGTTGAATTCAACGGGGAGCGTAACCAGCTCGAACAAAACCACGCAAGCGTACATGATAATAGCCGCTGTAACCAGGCCGCTTGCCTGCAAAAACATGCCTGCAAGCAGCAAGAAAATCCAGGCATTCGACGCAAGGCTTGCAACGGGAACTAAAGAGCCGCGAATCTTCATGGGAGTGTAATCTTCCGCGTATTGGCACGCATGGCCCGCCTCATGGCACGCGGTTGCCGCCGCTGTAATGCTTCTACCGTTATACACCGAAGGCGAAAGCGAAATAGAGTTATTGCGCGGGTCGAAATGGTCTTGGCCTTCGCTCCCCATCCTTACCGTTACGTTGTAGATGCCGTAATGATGAAGCATGGTGTTTGCGGCCTGAGCGCCCGTCAAACCATTCGAGGCAGGCACGCGCGCATATTTTTTCAGCTGGTGGTTGACATCCCACGTAACAACACAGCCAATCAACAAAGTAACAATGACCAGAAAGGCATAGCTCATTTCTTTTTCCTTTCCATTTCCTACATTTCTGTTGATTATTGCATAGTGCCCCCAAGGCGAAAAACATAGGAAGGTTTTGTTACCGAAGCGAGAACAAAGCGTGACGCAGAAGGTGAAAATTACGCGTTCAGAAGCGTTACAACAAGCTTTCCTTTATTAAAGCTTAAGGCAATCTTGCCGCCCAACAGCTGTTCGAACTCCTTGCCCACCAGTTCGTATTTCCAGCCGCGCAAAAGCTCGTTGTCTTCTTTGTGGCCGCGCGCCAGAGCCGCAAGATCGCTTGTAGACGCAATCGCTTGCGGAGCAACGCCCGCTTCGCGCGCGCGCAAGTGCAAAAGCGCGCCCATAAGCCCCACTTCAACATCAACGTTGCGCTCGCTGCGATCGCTGCGCCCCGTTGTGGGCCATTCGCCTTCCGGCAGATCCATGCCCTCGCACAAAAGCGCCACTACCTCGCGCGCATCGCGCGTTGAAAGCTTCTCGCGCACGCCACGCACCAGGAACAAATCATCAATGTTGCGGGATTCCCGCTTGCAAATCTCAACAATCTGCTCGTCGGTCATAACCCATTTACGTGGAATGTTTCGGCTTTCCGCCCGCTGCTCGCGCCATGCCGCCAGCTCACGCGCCGCAGAAAGCTGCTTGCGGGTAAGCTGGTTACCGCGCTTCAGGTGGCGAAACCGCTTGCGCGGATCAACGGTAAAGCGCTCAGGATTGCACAGCTCGTCAAAGTCATGCTTCAACCAGGATAAACGACCCGCTTTTTCCAGCTTCTCAACAATGGGGCCGTACATCTTCGCTAGGTAAATCACGTCATCGGCCGCATATTTAATCTGAGAATCGGTCAGGGGGCGCACCGACCAATCGGTAAACGAATCGGCCTTTTTCAGCGTTACGCCGCAAATACTGTGCACCAGCGCGCCGTAGCCCACTTGCTTGGGGTGCCCCAACAACGCCGCAGCAACTTGCGTGTCGAACAACGGCTTGGGCGCAACGCCAATCTCGTGGTACAGAATCTCGATATCTTGATCGCATGCATGGAAAACTTTGACAATCGCCTCGTCTTCGAAAAGAGCGGCCAGCGGCGTGAGCGATCCCACCTTAAAAGGATCGATGATTGCAACTTCGTTTTCAGTAGCAATCTGCAAAAGGCACAGTTTCGCGTAATACGTTTTCTCACGCAGAAACTCGGTATCAATCGCTAAAAAAGAAGAGGAAGACGCACGTTCAATAAAAGCTCGAAAGCTTTCTCGATTTGATATAAACACTTAAGCAACCCTTTGAGCTGAATTCGTAAAAATATGGTAGCGTCTATTCTAACAAGAGAAAGGCGTTCTGTGAAACTTCTGATAATCAATAACTTGGCATCTGGCTACCAAGAAGGCGCGATTTACGATTTTATTCGTGCTTTTTCACAAGATAACGACGAAATCGTGCTGCGCGCAACGGATGGTCGTACTGATTTACGCGCGTTTTTGCACGATGCAAGCAATTTCGACGCTGTTGTCATTAGCGGCGGCGATGGCTCTATTGCAACGGTAAGCCACGAACTTGCCAACACGGGCATTCCGCTGGTGCCCTTCCCCGCCGGTACCGCGAACTTGCTGTGCGCGAATCTTGCGCAGCCCAACGAGCCCCACGCGATGGCGGAAATGGTGCGCGCCGGGAAAACGCTCGATTTCGATGTGGCGGAAATTGAAGTAGCCGGCAAACGCTACGGTTTCAACATCATGGCGGGCGCAGGATACGATGCCACCATCATGAAAAATGCCGCTGCATCCAAGCAAAAACTGGGTCAGGTTGCTTATTTCGCTGCGGCGGCCACAAATATCACGCCAAAAGTCGCGCATATGAAACTCACGCTTGATAACAAGGTGATTGAAAGCGATGGCGTGGGCGTTGTGCTTATCAATCATTCAAAGATCCAGTTCGACATTCCCGTTGCGCACGACACCGACCCACGCGATGGCATGCTTGACGTTGCCGTTTTGAAAACAGCCAACGCATTGGGCCTGCTTCCCGCGCTCGGTGCGGCACTGCTTGACAGAAACGGCGAATTCCCCGGCAGATCCTCTAACGTGGAAGTTCATCGGGCGCGCCAGGTGAAAGTGGAAGCATACCCTGGTTTACCTATCGAATTCGATGGCGAGCCGCTTGACAGCACCGAGCCGTTCGTTGCGCGCGTCCTTCCCCGTGCTGCACGGTTCATAGTTTCCCCCGAAGCGCTCAAGCTTTACGGCAGCGCCACCTGTTGACAAATTACCCCACCTTTTGTCAACAATTCGCGGCGATTCGACACACTGGCTGGCAAGGGCTTACGGCAAAGAAACAAAAGCACAAGAAAAATCCGAGGGCAAACAGCACCTCGGATTTTTTGTTGACAAAAGGTGGGGTAATTTGTCAACAACAGGGTCGCCTTGCAGAAAGGAAGGATTGCCGACCAGGGGACGGATGGAACAAACCTCCGTCCCCCATTCCCTCGGATTTTTTGTTGACAAAAGGTGGGGTAATTTGTCAACAACACGAAGGGATTGCCTTATGCCCAGGCTCCGTAGTGCACGAAGCGCTGGATGGCGAAGGCGTCGACCGCGTCGATGGCGTCGTCGCCGTTGACGTTGGCTGCCCACAACAGGGTCGCGCGCGTCCAGCCGGCGGGAAGCGCCAGCGCGGCGTAATCCGCGCCGTAGGCGCCGGTCGCCATGTCGTAGACCACCTGGGCGTCCACGATGTTCACGCGGCCGTTGCCATTCGCGTCGCCCATCAGAGCATCCGCCAGCACGTCGAGCGTGACTACGCCGCCCACGGACGCGGCGTAGTCAAGGGCGTCGCCCGCGATGGCCGCGGTGGCGTCCTTCACGCCGATGGTCGCGGCGTCGGCCGCTTTCAGCGCGCGCAGCGTGGCAGTGGCAACCACGATGCCGCCCTGCGCGTCGGCCGCGGCCTCGTTGCCGTAGAAGCTGAACGCAGCTTCCGCCGCGCCCTCTGCCGGCAGGAACGACGCGCCCTCGGACAGACCCGCGCCCTTGACAACGCTCACGAGCTCGAACACGGCCGGGTCGAAGTCCAGCGTGCCGGACAGCGCCGCAACGCCGTCGTTCGCAGACACGGACACGTCCACCGTCACAGTGTCGCCCACGCGCACAGCGGCAGGAACAGCGCCGGAGCCGTCAGCTGCGACGGCGGTGGACACCTCGAAGTACGTCTGCATCTTGCACAGCGCATCGGCATCGGCGCCCAGCGGATCGTCGGTGCGGTTGAAGCCCGTCTTCCAAGCGCAGCCGGTAACCTCGGGGCAGCCCGCAACGCTGGTCTCGGTGTTCACGTACTTCACGCCCTCGATAGCCGTGGGGTTCGCACAATTCGTATCCACGATCCACACCTTGCCAAAGCCCTTGTCGGCGCCGCAGCCGTGCGTGAACGTGTTGCCGGAAATGTCATCCCACTTGTTCAGCGAGTCGTAGAAGCCAATAATGGCGCCCACGTTCGTCTGGCCGGAAACTGTGCCGTTAAACGTGTTGTTCTTGAACGTGTAGCCGTTCCATGCCTGCGCGATGTACTCGTCGCCGCCCAGGATGCCGCCCACGTTCTCTTTGCCGGAAATCGTGCCGGAAGAAATGCAATCATTTACTGACACGTGAATGCCGTTCGGAGCGGTGGAGTTCTCGTAGCCGCCGCCCACAATGCCGCCAGCGTTCTTGCCGCTGGCTTCAACGGTACCGTCGAACGTGCAGCCGCTCACCGAGCACGTACCCAGCGCGTTGTCGCGCGTGCCAATGATGCCGCCCACAAAGTTCGTGCCCTTCACGGTAGCGTGGCTCACGCAGTTCTCCATGGTGCCCTGGAAACGGCCGGCGAAGGAGCCAATCATATCTTCCGTGCCGGTGTAACCAATAGTCACACCCTCTTCAATGGTGCAGTCGCTGATGCTTGCCACATACACAGCAGGCACACCGCCATAAGGGTTCGTGGTGATCACGCCGCCCAGCAGGCCGGACTTCAAGGTGCTCGTGCCTGTCTTCAAGGTCACGCCGCTGATGGTTACGCCCGTGCCGGACAGGCCAATGCCTACCCATTTGTCAATCAGACCGAAGCCGTTGATCTGCGAACCGTAAATGTTCAGGTTCTTGATGGTAGCGCCCCATACGTAATTGAACAGGGGTTTCTCACCAGCGGGAACGGTCAGCAAGTGGCCATCGCCATCGAACGTGCCACGGAACGCGTTCAGGTTCTTGCCGCGCTGAATATCGTCCGAGCCGTCCTTCGTGGCGCCAATAGGCGTCCAGCCGGCAGGGAGCTCAATATCGGCCGCCATCTTGAACACGCTGCCCTCGTAGGACTCGCCGCTGTTCACGATAGAAGAAAGATATGCCAAATCCTGAGCGGTTTTCAGCAAGTAGGGATCCTCTTCGGTGCCGGAGCCCTGGAAAATGCCCGTAAGCTCAGATACCGTCAGGGTAAACGGCGCGCTTTTAACGGTGCTCACGGTGCCATCGGCGGCAATAGCCTTGGCAACGCAGTAGTACGTGAAGTCACCCAACGAGGAAGATGCCGTGGTGAAGCTTGCGCTGGTGCCCGCGCTCACACATGCGCCGCTGGCATCGTACCAGTAATAATACGCGGTGGCGCCTTCGGGAATAGCAACCTCAAACGTTGCCTCTTGGGACACCAGGCCCTTGTACGCAGAAATGTTCGCGGGCTGGGATACCACGGTCAAAGGCTCAGAAGCCGCCTTGTAGTTGTATACGACCGTTGTGCCGTATTGCTCGATGCGCTCGGCAACTTTGCTGCCGAACTCGATTTTACCCCAATCCTCCTGGGAGCCGGCATAATAGATGAACGTCGGATACGTCATGGTGTTATTGCCGAACGATGTCAATTGCTTACCCAGGTACAGCTCTTTCATGTTCACGCCCATATTGTTGAAAGACGTGTCACCAATAGAAGCAGCGCCCGACAAATCAATGGTTTCCAGGTTCTTGTTTCCGTAAAAATCCATATACCCCAGTGCAGTCACGCCCGGCATAGACACGCTGCGCAGCGCCGTCATGCCGCGGAAATTCTGCCCGTTGCCGCCAAGCGAAGTTGCCGTTTCGGGGATATCAAGCACGGTTACCTTCGTTGCGCTATAGAAAAGTCCATCGTATGCTGTCAATCCCTGGGGCAGGTGAACTTCGGTCACACCCGTACAAGATTGGAACACGCGCGCACCATAAGTGATATCGGTAGGTGTCGCCGGATCAAGGCAATTCACCTTAGTCAAACCCGTGCAATTAGAGAACGCATAATCGCCGATAAACGTAACCGTGCTGGGGATAACCAGCTCGCCAGCAAGGTTCCCATCACGACCTTCTTCGAACGCCTTCGCGCCAATGGTCTTCAAGCCCTCGGGGAAAGAAACCGACGTGATGTCTGCGCAGTTGATAAAAGCGCTGCTGCCAATCTCTGTTGTTCCTTCGGGAACCGAAAACGCGCCGCTGATCAAGGGCAGCGCATACACAAGAGCATGGTCAGCAGGTTTCGTCAAAAGATTGTCCGCAAATGCGAAATTGCCGCCTTCCGCGCAGTTGATGGTGGTCAACGCCATATTGTTCTTCAGAGCCGAGGCTTCAAGCTGCTGAAGACTGGCAGGGAGATTGAGCGTGGTCAACGCCTTATGGTCCTCTGCCTCCGACGTCCTGAAAGCATTATTCGTAATAGCGGTAACGCCCTCGGTCACCGTGATAGTTTCAAGAGCAGGGCAAGAATTGCAGATCGAATCGCTCACATTGCTGCCCACAACCAGCTCTTTCAAGCTCTCGCAAAAATCGAACAGCTGATTGCCAATTTCGGTCACGCCCCCGGGAATCACGGCCTTCGTAATACCCGTGCTGCCAAAAGCAAACCGATCGAGCGTAGTCACGCCTTCGGGGATAACGAGCTCGCCCGTAAGATTCGCGCAGCTCGCAAACGCACTATCACCAATGGTCTTCAACGTGCTGGGAAACACGATGGATTTAATGTCGCTGCGGCGTTCATATGCGCTCGCTCCGATAGCGGTAACGCCTTCGGGGATGGTGAGCACGCCGTTTTCATCGACAACTGAGGCGCTCGAAAGCACTTTGACGATTTCTTTACCAGCATCGGTAGTTTTGGTGATAACACCATTTTCAAACGAATAAGCACAACCTTCAGCGAACGTGATGGTGGTCACGCTTTTGCTGATGGCGCCGCCACTAAGCTCGGTCAGCGTCGAAGGGAAGTTGATGGTGGTCAGATTCTTCAGATAGCCAATGCCGCCATTAATAACGCTCGTAACGCCTTCCGAAAAAGTAATAGTAGTTAGATTTTTGCATCCCGAAAATGCATAATCATCATCGGTCAAATTGCAAGGAACGGTAACCTCGGTCAAACCCGTGCATCTAGCGAACGCATACGCGCCCATTGACTTCAGACCGGCAGGAAGCTCAATGCTCGTCATGGCAGTAATGCCACTGAACTGATCGCCAATGGCCGTTACCGTTGCCGGCAGCGTAACCGCGCCCGTAACAAGCGTTGGATCAAGAATTTTCAAAAGCGTTGCGCCGTTATCCTTCAGCAAGTAGTTGCCGTCAATCACAAGGCTACCGCCCTCGGCGCAATGGTATTCCGTAACGCTGCTGCAGCCGTACAGGGCGTTTTCTCCCATATCGGTCAAACTGACAGGGAAGGAAATAGACGTAGCCGAGGTCAGCTGGGCAAGCACGTAATCGCCCAGATACGTAATGCCTTCGTCAATAACAATAGAGGTAATGGACTTGCCGTACTTTTTGGAATAGGCCGGTGTGCTCCATTGGCTGCTGTCGCGCATCTTGCCATCGGTGCCGTCAATCTTGCCCAGCTTCAAAACGCCGTTATCGTACACCGTCCACGTGGCGTTATTCAGCGTGCCGCTGTCAATGACTTTTGCCGCAGGTTCGGGGGCTTCGCCGCCCACCTTCACGGCAAACGTATAGGTGATTGTATCCGCTGCATCGTTCGCGGCATCCATGTTCGCATAGCCGCTCTTCACGGTAATGGTCGCGCCGTCGGTCACCGGAACGTCCGCCGTGCGCTTATACTGGGTATCGCCCACAAACGTGCGCACCTGATAGTTCTTGTTGGCGGCCGTGGGCAGCACTTTCACCGATGCGGTGCCCTGTGGCACGGTCAGCGTGTAAGCGTGCTCGGATGTGCTGAAATCCTTGTCCAGCGTGCCAGCGGAGAACTCGATTGATTTGAGCGACTTGTCCGTGCTGAGAAAGTCCCCGCCCAGATCGGCACCGTATCCGGTGCACGTGTACATCACGCGGATCTCGTCGCCGGCGGCAAGCTTTCCGTTGGCCACGGTGAATGCATCGAAGGTCTGATTCGTAAACCAGTCGTTCAGCGTGCCCATCCAGCCGGATTGATCGCCGCCGTCGAACTCGCCCAAACCCGCGATGCTTTTCATGTAAGTGGAGTTCTTCATCTCGTAGGTCTTGCCGGCAGACGTGATGGCGGCTTGCACGCAGCTCATCATGGTGGAGTCGGCGGCAAGCGCAACGGTGGTGTCCACGAGCTTGCCCGTCCAGGCGGGCGCCTCGTCGTCAACCGGCGCGGTGAACGTGGTGTTCTCCACGGTCACGTGCACGCTTCCCAGCTCCGCCGTCGCAGGCTCGTCGGCCGCGGCCGCGGCCGGCAACACCGGCAGCAGGCCCGCTGCAAGCACGAGCGACAGGAAGACGTTCAGCGCGCCGCGCATGCGTTTCTTCTCTTTCTGCATTTCCCTTCCTTTCGTTTCCTTGTCTCTTGCTTTCTTGCGCCCCGCCTGTGCGGTGCGCGTCCTTTGTGCGTGCCCGGTATGAGCCGCACACCTTTGCGCACCCCGCTTATGCAGCGCGCGCTTCCGCGCGAGCGACATTGTTGCGTTGTGCGCGTTCCCCACACCGAAAAGAAACGGAAAACGCCAGCAGCCCTAAAATGGGATCGCTGGCGTTTCTTCGAAATCACGTTCGCTTCGCACGAATTCGCGGTTTTGCAGCTTTGCCGCTTCGCTTAAATTGCTCACGCGTGATGGTTGGTACGCTGGCGGGTCCCCGGTGCTGGCGGTTCTCGCCTACGCCGGCGGTAACGGAGGTCCGACTTATCCGCTCCCCTCCCCGCATTCAAAGGAAAGGTGCAGCATCACGGTGACCGACTCGCGGGGCTTCTCACCCCATTCATCCAACTTGGAAAGGCTCACTTCCTTCCCAAGAACCCAACGGCGCAGTTCAATATTCGGTTGCGTGCATCCAGTATCGCCCTCGAGCAGGGGGGGGGTCAACCCCCAAACATTCGCTGGTGCAATTTTGCGTTACGATTCCGTGCCGCGCATCACTCTCTATCGCTTTACCCTGCGCCCCTTTGTTGACAAGTTACCCCACCTTTTGTCAACATTTTCAATCTTTCTAGCGATTTACTACTTCGTGGGATTCATGCTGTTGGATTTTGGGGCCGAAATTCGAGGTTGATGCAGGTTGGAAGTAGGTCAAGAGTGAAAATCAGGGTGTTTTCTGGTAAACACGATACTCGTGCGAGATGACCATCGGTAAAGCACCAGTTCATAATTATTCTTTTTTGTTTACATTAAAGTTTATCGCAAAAGCGAGAGAGCGACCTACTTCCAACCTATCACAACTTCGAATTACAACCTGTTTTTTCAACAACATGAGAAAAATGCACCATTTTTCTGTTGGTTAGCCAAGACTTACTTTTTCGCGACCTGGGGAAACGCTGATTTCCGATAGCAGCATAGAAGAAAATCCACCGAAAAGTGGGTCGTTTTTATCGACGCCACATCTCTAGGCGGCATCGCGGCAGAAAACATCTCGACCCAAACTATATACCGCTGCAGAACGCAAACCCGAGGCACGCAGGGCGCCTCGGGTTTTCAAATGCTCGAAATGTTGACAAAAGGTGGGGTAATTTGTCACGCGGTTACTCGTCTTCGTCGTCAGCCGCATCGCACGCGGCGCAATTCTTCGTTTCCTCCACGAATTGCTCGTAGTTTTTCTTGTACGCCAGCTGAATGAATACAACAATTGCCGAGAACACCATGGCAAAGTAGACCAGCAGCTTCTCAAGACCCATGCCCAAAAGCTCAATGCCTGTGTGGAAACCAGCGCCATCAACAATCAGCAAAATGCCAATGACCGTAATAAAGCACAGCGCGAGGATCTTCATTTCAGCATGCTTGTTGATAAAATCGGAAACAGCATCGATGAACACCATCATAAGCAGAACGGCCGTGATAACCGCAATGATCATGATGATCAAGTGATCGGCCAGACCAACAGCGGTGATAACCGAGTCGATAGAAAAAACAACGTCCATAACCATAATAGTAGCAATGGCCTGCGGCAAACCGATAATGCGACCCTTCGACGTATCTTTACTGTGCTTTGCATCGTGCTCATCGCGCAGGTCGGTTACTTTCACCACGGAAGTCAGCTCTTCGATGCCCTTATACAGCAGATAGATACCGCCCAGCAAAAGCACCAGGTCGCGCACAGAGAATCCGTGGCGGTAAATGCCCAGGTCAACGGTGAACAGCGCCGTTGTCATATGCACCAAATACGATGCGAAGCACAAAAAGATTATGCGCATCAGCAACGCGCCCGCCAGACCAAGCTTTCTACCGATATGCTGCTGGCTTTCCTTGAGTCGATCGGTTGTGATAGTAATGAATACGATGTTGTCCACACCCAAGATGATCTCCAGGAAAATGAGCGTCACCAGGCTAATCCATGCCTCGGGTGTTGCAAAAATCGACAAATCCATGTGTTACCTTTCTTTTCTCTCTATCTTTCGTTTCGGCTACGTCTTGCTTATCGTTTATTTCGTCTGCTTCGCTGCTCGTTTGTATCGCTGTTCGCTTGTCCTGCCCGCTTGCTTCGCAAACCGGCCATCAAGCCGTTTTCACCCACAAAAAAACTCACGGCGCCCAACGGCACCGTGAGTCTCGTTTATTAAGATACGCCAGCTTGCCCGATGTTTGGCAAGCAGGATTGTTGACGCATCGCATTTATGGAATGCTAACTACTCCCTCGCAGTGCGACCATATTAGCAAAAGCACCCCTGGGGAGCAATGCTATAATTCCAGAAAACAAGTTAATCAGACAAGTCAACCAGGAGACCAGGAGAAAAGATGAGCGGTCACAATCCTGCCGATACCAACGATACGCATATCGAAGGAAACGTGGTGTATCCGAACGCCGAAAAACTGCTAAGACCCCAATCCATCAGGGGAAAGTCGATTATCGTTGCAGGCGTTATTGTGGTGCTTGCTGCGGTGCTTGCCGTCAATTTCGTATTGAAAGCAGCTGATGGCATTTACTTTTCCGAAGTAAGAAAGTCAACGCAGATCGAACAAAACATGGCGCGCACAGCAACGTATGATTTCCCTTATATGAAGGATTATATTACGTGGAGTAACGCACAAGACGTCTACAACGAGCTTGCCGAGCACTACACGCTGGTGCAACTGGGTGTAGACGATGTAACCGATAGCGTGTTTGACGCATTCAAACTGCCCGATGATGTAAGCGCCGAAGAAGGCACCGTCGCCCTGAAAAACGGTATTGGCTCTATGGACATCCTTGCAGCCTCTAAAGTGCTCAACGGCGGATGGCGCGTTACCATGGACCTTACGAACTACCAAGACTTCCGCATCCGCTACGCCGATTTCCAAGCAACAACCATTGAAGAAGCAATTCTGAATGCTGTTCACAACCAGGGGTTCGATGGCGAAGGCTGCGAAATGACGAAAGAAGGCGTTGACGAGTCGGGAAACACTTTCAAGAGCGGGACAATCGACATTGACGACGAAACATATTTCTGGCGCGTGTCCGCCGTGAAGTTCAACGATGCGTATTCTATTAAAGGAATGCCCGATACGGCAATCTACGTTGGCATTAGGATGACGAATTAAGACTCGTTTTGCACGGGACGATTATAAGGAGAAGGTAAAGAGAAGGTTTAATAGCATCTAAGCGCCAGAAAGCCCCCTAGAAGCTCTTAGCACCGCCGCAACCCGCTGCAGACGCAGGGTTCGCGGCGGTTTTATTTTGGGAATTCCACCTCATCGGTTCGAACCCCGTTTAGCGTTGCCGCAATAACAATTTAATTGCTTGTTGAAAGCGAAAAGCGCATCGGCTGAGCAGAAAGGCCCGGCGCGCGACCGAGCGTATCCCGATACGCGATGTTGTCGCGCGAGCAAAGCGTCAAGAGCCTTTGTGCCAGCCTAGGCGCTTTGCAGCGTAAAACGAAAACGGCCGTTCGTCAGAACGGCCGAAGAGTTTGGAGCGGACAACGGGGTTCCGGCGTTCGCTGCGCGAACCCCGACCCCTCCCTCGCAAGCTCGGTCGGGCGAATTCCTAAAAACGTGCCACCGGCACGTTTTCTTGACGGAATTCCACCTCATCGGTTCGAACCCCGTTTAACCACGCTGCAATACAAAAACAACCTGGAAGCTACTTCCAGGTTGCAGGATTATCGTGGAGCGGACAACGGGGTTCGAACCCGCGACCCCCACCTTGGCAAGGTGGTGCTCTACCAGCTGAGCCATGTCCGC
>CAKUFS010000025.1 GCA_934648845.1 uncultured Eggerthellaceae bacterium | reverse complement strand
GGGAAAGCCCCAGCGCCAACGCGGCCGACAGAAGGACGTTCGCGGTTCTCCGCAAACCAGAAGCTTGTCTTTTCATGGGCCACCTCTTTCGGGAAACGTCTCTGATACCACACCATGCAGTATACAGGCCGTTACCGCCCCGCATCGAGCGCGGCGGAAAGATTGGGACACGTGTCCAACCTAGACCCCCGATCTTGAGCCGCATGTCCCACCTTGTTGACAAATTACCCCACCTTTTGTCAACAATTCGCGTGAGAATCCACGGTTCGAGGCTGCCTTTGGCCGGCACGAACGGCCCCGTAGAACCGTTCGCGCCGACCGCCCCTTCACAACTTCCTCGATTCGCCAAGCCGCCAGCCATCTTGCCGGAAAATAGGCGCCGATGTGCAAAATATTCCTGTTTGGGGTAGATCAGAACGTGTCTGCAGCTCGCTTAGAACCGTTTTAGATGGCGCCGATGTGCAAAAGACCAGGTCGCGAATCACAATCGACGATTACATGAGAATCCGCGCACCTCCCACCTACCCCGAACAGGAATATTTTGCGCATTTGCACGGAAAAAACGACAACATGCCACCGACAAACCCGAGTACGCACGCCCTACCTTTACCGATGATACGAAAGCGACTCCGAAGCCGATCAGCCCAGAACTGCCTTTGAAAAGGAAGAGGATTGCCGGCCGAACAGATGGAACAAACATGCAGGGACGTCAAGAAAGGACGGCACCAGACCCTTCGATTGCAGATGCAGAACGTTCCACAGCTGCTGACGCGGCACTGGCATTGTTAACCGGCTGCGCGAACGCAGATACAGGCGCGAAGCGAAGCTAGAAGCATTCACGCAGGAGCATTTCGTTGAATTCATCGGACGTATAGATGTCCCATTTATCGAACGTGCGCTGGACGGTATGGGCGCCCGCACCTTGAGCGTAGCGCGCGGCGTTCTTGCAAAACCAAGTCTGACTACGCAAAACAGACACAGCCAGGTATGCATCGAAACGGGCCTCGAAGGCACCCTTGTCGAAGCGGCCGTCAACAGCGCGCCAATACTCGTCCAAGAACGGCTGGATATCCTTATGAGGGAAGAGGTACGTGCTGTCCCAAAACGTGGTGGATGGCGCCACGAAAAACGCCAGGTCCTGCGCCACTTCGCCTAAAATGGGGCGCTCCCAATCAACGAATGTTCCCGAACCATCCGAAGGTGCCGACGCGCCCGCGCCCGCGCCCACAGTCGCAACGCACCCGCTCGATACGCCCGAACTCGACGCAGCAGCAGCGCCCGAAGGCGCCGAGGTGCCCTCCCCTTCCCCGCCGCCATGCAGCAGCAGGAAATGCGACGGCAGCGTTTCGGTATTGATGATGCGACGATTCTCGTCGGGACCAGGGCTTGCCTCGATCTTTTTCTGCGTTTCCGCGAAAAAGCGCTCAATCCAGCGCGTGAAACGCGCGTCCTCCAACGCCGTGCCCTTATACACCGAGAAGCGATCGACGCATTCGCCGAAAAGCTGCTTCAGAGGGTCATCAGGTCGATACAACCCGCACGATTCATGGGCGGGAACAGCATGGACGCTTGCCATAAGATGCGCAACTTTTTGCAAATCGCCTGGTTTCAGATTGTCGAAATCAAGCTCGCTACCAGGGCAAAAGCTCTCCACTAGCACACCATTGCCAGGAGCGACAGCGCTCGCATCGCAATACAGCGGGCGCGGCGTGCATCCGCTTTGCTCAAGCGCGCGCAACGCAGCATACTCATACGCAACTTGCTTCGTGTGGAACGGCTGGGCTACACGGTTCACGCGCAACACGAAGCGCTGCAGCGCGCCTTCTTCGCCGAACACGTAATTCTCGTTATGCTCGCCTTTTCCCAGCGGCTCAACCTTCAAACACGCATCCGCACCAAACCCCAGTGCATCGCGCAACGCAGTATTATCGCGCAAGTAGCGCGCTATTTCTTCGTTGTTCTCATTTGTCATATTGCGCAACCCTTCGCGCTCGCCAAATACCCACCAGGCACCCGCGCCCGAACACCCGCAAGACACCTAACGCCTGCCAGGACGCCTGGTGCCCGCTGGACGCGCTCGCCTGGTGCCCACCGAACACGCTCCCGGACACCCGCAAGGCGCCCAACACCCGTCGGAAACCCGTCGAACACCCGCGCGGACAGCCGCAAGCGCACCAAGCACCCGCGCCAGTACACCCACCAGATGCCCCAACCGTTAGCTGCGCGCCGCCTGCTCAGGATGAATCGTCATGCTCTGGAAGCGATTCTCCATGAAGTCGTTCGGATAATGCTCCGCATAGAATTGCTCGATGGGCGTTATAGGCTCTATGCCGGCGCTGCGCGAATACCAGTTGTCAAGCGCCTGCAGCGTCATAACGCAGTTCACCGCCATAAGAATGCCGCAGATCGTGGTGACAACGACACGCTTATTCCAAGGAATACGGTTGATCAGCTTCAGCAGCCACGGCAGCATTACCTTAATCCACACCACGCCCAACAGGCCAAACATCGATGCATACAGCGGACACGTGCGCCCTCCGAACAGCCAGCCAAGCCACTGATCGTCGTAATTCCATGCCACAGCGCCAAAGCCGATTTCCATGAACCAGCTTACGAAGTACTCGAACGCGCCACCGATAATCGTGCAAATAACAAAAATAAGCAGCACGTTTTTATCTTTGAAGCGATTGAGCGCGATCGTCATGAGCACCGCACCCACACCGTAAATGGGACTGAACGGTCCGTGAAGCAGGCCCGCGCGATCCTGGTACACGCCGGGATCAACGGCGATCATGTGAAACGCCACCTCAACCACATCGCCCAAAATGCAGCACACTACAAATGTCCAGAACACGTTGAAGAAATCCAGGCGAATGAAGCCCTGGCCTTTATCGGCAAGGCCAAGCGTGCCCGATTCGGCGTGCGTTTCCAAATCGATATCGCGCAAACCGCGACGCAAACGCTCCCCGCGCTCGATAGCCGGGTTCAGATACACGGAGAAGCCGATAAGCAACACAACGCTGATAAGCTCGGAAAGAACGGAGGCGTGCGTACCCGTGAGCATCACGTCGCACACAAACGCAACAACACCAACGGCAACCGCACTCCACAGCAACGCGCCCGCTTTCGCACGGTGCCCGCGCAAAAGGCGAATGCCGATGACGACGTTCAACGACGCATGCACCACAAACGCCACAGCATCGATAACGGCAACAACCATCGTCGTAACGGTGTATTGCATCAAATTCGCGCGACCCAGCACGTCGGAAAGGTCCATGTTGAACGCAGAGAGCACAATGAGCAGCGCCGGCACCAGTGCCAAAACACCCACGATGATAAATCCAATGGCGAAAATGCGCACCGGAATCGGAATCTTGTCAAATGTTTTCGTACGCGTGCCACCGCGCGCGGCTTCCATGATCTCATTCAGCTCGGCAACAGTGAGCACTTGCTGCTTCTGACGAAGACGCGTTGCCTCCAAAATCTCATCAACATCGGAATCGGAAAGGTCGTGGTCTTGCACCAGTCGTTCCGTAAGAGCACGCACATCAATAAGCTCTTCAGGGCTTATTGCCTGCTCAGCTGCTTGTTCTTCCGCTGTTGTTTGATTTTCTTGCTTGTTTTTCAAATGCAGTTTAGCCATATCGTACCCCGCAATAACAATTCGTGCGCCCCGCCAAAAAAATCGTTCCCCGAGCGCGCTTTCTGTTAGCAGTAGTATAAAACACCGCCACACGGCAGAAAACAACCGACACAGAATCGTTCCTTTTGGAAAATGGCGAAGGCGAAAGAATCGCCTACTCAAACAGCGATTTTTGATCCTGCTCACGAATGGGATATCCCGTTGACGGTAGCGATGCCGCGCGGAAACGCTCGGGATCAGCCGCTACGCCCACGAATTCCTCAAGGCTGCCCACCGCAATCACGTGGCGCGCGCCCTTGATGGTAAACGCCTGCACGCCTTGCGTGTTGTTCGTGGTCTTCGTGCGCAAAAGCGCGGTGTCGAACATCACCACGCGATTGTCGCTGGAACACAACGCCAGCTCGCGGTCTTCCGTGAGAATAATTGCCTGCAAAAGCGGGCTGCCCGTATACAGGGCGTTTTTCAGCTTCTTGCGGTTTTGTTTCGTGGCGTAGCCCGAAAGCGCCACGCGCGCCGCGCGACCGTTTTCGAAGCAGAACAGCACGCTGTACTTGTACTCGCCGGGATCAAGCACCCACACAATGTTTTCGCCCTGCTCAAGTTCTAGCTCCGTGGGTAAAAACGTGCCCAGCTGCGCCGATTTCGTATCTTCAAACGCCGCCACTTTGCACTTGTAGCACTGCCCCTTATCGGTGAATACCAGCAGTTCATGCGTGTTGTTCGACTCGAACTCAAGCCATGGCGTATCGCCGTCTTTGTATTTGTGGTCGGCGTTCGTGCGCAACACGCGCTCGGTGAGCTTCTTCAAGTACCCCGCGCGCGACACGCGGATGGTCACAGGATATTCCTCGACCTCGGGCTCGGTGGGCACTTCCACAATCTCGCTGGGCTCAACCATGCCGGTCTTGCGCGGCGTTACGTACTTTTTATTGATGGCAGCCAGCTCTTTATAGATGACTTGCTTGATGTTCTTTTCGCTGCTTAAAATCTTATTCAGCTCGGCAATATCCTCTTCCAACTTCGCAATGTCATTCGTGCGATTCAGAATGTATTCTTCGTTGATGTTGCGGAGCTTAATATCCGCCACAAACTCTGCCTGCGTACGGTCAATGCCGAAACCTTCCATCAAGTTCGGCACAACGTCGGCTTCAAGCTTCGTATGGCGAATGATTTCGACCGCTTTATCGATGTCCAGCAAAATGGCTTCCAAGCCGTGCAGCAAATGCAGACGCTCGGACTTCTTGTTCAGGTCGAACGTTACGCGGCGGCGCGTGCTTTCCACACGCCACGCTACCCACTCGCTTAAGATCTGGCGCACGCCCATCACACGCGGGTAGCCATCGACCAGCACGTTGAAATTACACGAAAACGTGTCTTGCAGCGTGGTCATTTGGAAGAGCTTCGCCATAAGCTGTTCGGGATCAACGCCGCGCTTGATGTCAATGGCAATGCGCAGACCCGACAAGTCCGTTTCATCGCGGATGTCCACAATCTCGCGCACTTTGCCTTCCTTGGAAAGCTTCACAATGCGGTCGATGATCACGTCGGTTTTCGTGGTGTACGGAATTTCATACACCTCAATGATGCGCTCTTCGGGCAGGTAGCGCCAACGCGAGCGAATCTGGAAGCCACCCGTGCCCGTTTCGTACACGCGCTCCAGCTCGGAGCGGCGGTACACAATCTCGCCGCCCGTGGAGAAATCCGGCGCTGGCAACGTTTCAAACAAGTCACATTCCGGGTCCTTCAGAAAACGCATGGTGGTTTCGCACACTTCGTTCAAGTTGAAGCCGCAAATATCGGATGCCATGGCAACGCCAATGCCTTTATTCGCGCTGACCAGCACATTCGGGAAAGCAGTAGGCAGCAGGCGCGGCTCTTGCATAGCGCCGTCGTAGCTGTCAACGAAATCCACTGGATCTTTATCGATGTCCTTGAACACTTCTGCGCAAATGGGCGAAAGCTTTGCCTCTGTGTAGCGGCTCGCCGCGTAGCTCATATCGCCAGAGTAATACTTGCCGAAGTTGCCCTTGGAATCCACGAACGGCGTAAGCAGCGCCTCGTTTCCCGTGGCCAAGCGCACCATGGTCTCGTAAATGGCGGCATCACCATGAGGGTTCAGCTTCATGGTCTGGCCCACGATGTTCGCGCTTTTCTGACGCGCGCCTGTGAGCAGGCCCATCTTATACATGGTGTAGAGCAGCTTGCGATGCGACGGCTTGAAACCATCGATTTCCGGGAACGCACGAGACACGTTCGTGCTCATGGCGTACGGCATGTAATTCACTTCAAGCGTTTGCGTGATGGGCTGCTCAAGCACTTCGGAGTGCAGGCCAATTACGTTCGGGTTATCAACGCGACGCTTCGCGGTTTCTTTTTTTGATGTTCTTTTTGCCATGGCTCATCCAACCTACTGCAAGTCCAACTGATCCAGATACTCTTTGCCGTGTTCGGCAATGTGCCGCTTGCGGCCCTCGTCATCGGTGCCCAGCAGCAAGTTGAACATGGTTTCCATGTGCACCACGTCTTCGGGCAGCACCTTGATCAAACGGCGTGTCTCAGGATTCATGGTGGTCAGCCACATCATGTCGGGGTCGTTCTCACCCAAACCTTTGGAGCGGTTGATGGAGCATTTCTGGCCGTCAATCTCTTCCAGAATGCCCGCTTTCTCCGCTTCCGTGTAAGCGAAGTACGTCTTCTCTTTGCAGTTGATTTCATAGAGCGGCGATTCGGCGATATATACGTAGCCCTCGTTGATAAGCGTGGGCACCAGGCGGTAGAGCATGGTCAGAATAAGCGTGCGAATGTGGTAGCCGTCAACGTCGGCATCGGTGCAGATGATGACTTTGTTCCAGTTCAGGTTGTCCAAATCGAACGTACCCAAATTCTTCAGGCGCTTGTCTTTGACCTCTACGCCGCAACCTAAAACGCGCAGCAAGTCCATGATGATTTCGGACTTGAAGATGCGCGGGTAATCTTCCTTCAAGCAGTTCAGAATCTTACCGCGAACAGGCATAATGCCCTGGAACTCCGCATCGCGCGACTGGCGGCAGGCACCCGCTGCAGAGTCGCCCTCTACAATGTAGACTTCGCGACGATCCCTGTCTTTCGAGCGGCAGTCAATGAACTTCTGCACGCGATTCGACATGTCGGTTTTCTGCTGCAAGTTCGTCTTGATGCTCTGGCGCGTTTTCTCGGCGTTTTCACGCGAGCGCTTGTTGATGAGCACCTGCTCCATGATTTTGTCGGCCGCAGCCTTGTTCTCAATCAGGTATGTTTCCATGCGCTCTTTGATGAACGCGGTCATAGCCTGCTGGATGAACTTGTTGTTGATGGCTTTTTTCGTTTGGTTCTCGTAGCTTGTTTGCGTGGAGAAGCAGTTCGTGACCAGCACCAGACAATCTTGCACGTCTTGCCATTTGATGGGCGTTTCGTTTTTCGTGTATTTGCCCTGCTGCTTGATATACGCATCAATTGCGCTGGTAAACGCGCTGCGCGCCGCTTTTTCGGGCGAACCGCCGTTTTCCAGCCAGCTGGAATTGTGGTAGTATTCCTGCATCTGCAGGCCGCGCGAGAAGCAGAAGCACGCCGTGATTTTCACGCTGTAATCGGGTAAGTCGTCGCGATCGCGGCCACGACGGTCGGCCTGGATGAAGTACGGCTCGGTCAGATAATCATGACCGATTTTCTCTAGAATGTAGTCCTCGATGCCCTTGGGGTAGCAGAATTCTTCTTGGGTGAATCCTTCATCGCCTTCCACGAGCAAGCGAAATGTCACGTTCGCATTCACAACCGCCTGACGGCGCAGCGTTTCTTGAAACCACTCGATAGGAATGTCAATAGACGTAAATACTTCCAGGTCAGGACGCCATTTAATCGTAGTACCCGTGCGCGTTTCGTCCGTGGGCTCCACGGTAAGCGCCTTTTTCTTGGCACCCACCACTTTGCCTTTCTGAAAATGCAGCTGATATTTGTTACCTTCACGCCACACGGTAACGTCCATATATTCAGAAGCATACTGCGTTGCGCACGAACCCAGGCCGTTCGTGCCCAGGGAGTAATCGTAGTCGCCGCCTTGGTTGTTGTCGTATTTGCCGCCGGCATACAGCTCGCAGAAGACAAGTTCCCAGTTGAAGCGCTTTTCCACCGAGTTCCAGTCAAGCGGGCAGCCGCGGCCGTTATCTTCCACTTGAATGGATTTATCCTTGAAAACGGTCAGCGTGATAAGATGGCCATATCCTTGGCGCGCCTCGTCAACCGAGTTGGAAAGGATTTCGAATACTGCGTGCTCGCAGCCGTCAAGGCCATCCGAGCCGAAAATAACCGCAGGTCGCAGACGTACGCGCTGCTCGTCTTTCAGTTGTCGAATGCTGTCGTTGCCGTATGCGGCAGATGCTTGTGCCATGTTCTACACTTTCATTGCTGTGATTGATGTTGCGTCTTTGCCTTGGACATTGTATCAAAAGCACTCCCTGAGTACACGAAAGCAACAGGGAATCTCCCCTTGGCGGTGTCGAAGCGCTTTCGGGTCCCTTCGCATGCTACGGCGAAGGCGAATCAAAGCGGCGACAACGAGCGACGCATCGTGGGTAGCAGCCGGCAGATGGGACGCAAAAAAGGTGCGGCACCAAAAACGGCACCGCACCCTTTCATAATGCACGCGGGAGCAGCCAACTTGCTACTCATTGCATTGCCCGCTTGCACGCACAATGCAATCCCCTACGCGTGCGTTTCCGCAAACGGGCACGTTTGCGCACGTCAAACGTACGTTATGCGCGTCCGTAGTGGACAGCGTATTGGATGGCAAACGCATCGGTTGCGTCTACCACGCCATCGGCGTTCATATCCGCCGCAAACCAGCACGCCATGGGCAGCGCGCTGAAGTCGGCGTGCTTGTTGTTACCCAAGTCGTAGGCAATTTGCGCGTCAACAATGTTCATGCGACCCGAATTATTCACGTCGCCCAGCTCGCCCACGCTTGCAGCAGCGCCTTCCACAAACGTGAAGGAGTCTGCCGTAAGAGCAGCAGCTTCATTGGCGGTCATAAGTGCTGCATACGTACCATCGGCAAGCTTCAGGAAGCTCACGCCCGCCGCAACGGGAGTGGTGGCTTCATCGAAACCAGCGCCCAGCGTAACCTTCACGTAGTCGCCTGCGAACGGCTGGCTTCCCACCGTGAAGCTTGGCGTGTACTCAACGGTCACAATGCAGTACGGCGCCGTCATAATCTTGCTGTCACTTTGCGCGGTAAGCACATAGGTGCCCGGTTTCGCGAACGTCACACTTGCCTTGCCGCCCGCGGCGGTCACGCAACCTTCCAGCGGCACAAAGCCTTCCGGCGTGGCGTAACCGATTTGTGCGCCGGAAACCGTACCGGTGATAGCGTGGAAGTTGCTATCGTAGCCGCTGTAGTTCAGCGTGATGTCGAACGCCTGGTTCGCGCTTACGCTTTGAGACGTCAGATTAAACGACGTGACCAGGTCGGAGTAGTTCGCCGAATCCTTATACGTATACACATAGAGCGTATCATTCGGCTCAACCGTAATGCGAGAAATCACATCGGGCGTAGCCGCGCCATTGCGCAGGAAGCCCGAGCTTTCCGTGGAAACGCCCCACAGCTTGCTGACCCAGCCCGATGCCGTAATGGCGAAGTCATCGGCGCCGTTCTTGGCGTATGCTTGATGCGCGGCAACCATGGCCTCATCGTACGTGACCTTGCCATCAACGTTCAGGTCCTTGGCCGCAACGGGAAGCGCTGCTGCCACAGCGTTTTGAGCGGTGGTGCCTAAAACGCCTGCCAAGCTGACCGTTACCGTTACGTTCACATCGGGTGCTGGCTCGGTGGGCGCATCGCCCTTCGTGCCTGCAACCTTGACCGTGGTGTTCACGGGCACCTTGTAGAAGCCCTTGAACGCTTCATACTTCAAAGCAGAATCCTCAGTGGCTTCATCACCAATGCCGAACTTCTCCCAGTACTTCGCGTACTTCGTGTACGACATCACGGAGTCCAGCGTGACATCGGTGTTGTATTCCGGCTGCGTAAAGCGCAGCGTCTCGCTGGCAATCACGTTTTCGTTGCTCGAACGAATCTCACGCCAGCTCTGGCCGTAAATCATGGGGTCGTAACCCGGCAAATCGTCCAGCTCAATACCGTCAAACGTGATGTTCTGCGCGCCGCGAATGTAGGTAAGGTTGCCTTCCATATCGGCCACAATCTCGCTGAAGGGCTTCAAGCTTTGCGTGATATTGTTCTTGTCGGCGCCCTCATACGCCAGGCCGTTCCAGTACACATCGTTCGTGGCCACGCGCGCCATCAGGGCAAGCGCGTCATCCAGCTCTTTTTGCTCGAACGGAGTTACCGTCAGCGTAAATGTCTTTTCCGCATACACTTCTTCGGTGATGCGGTCGGTGATAGTCACCGTGTACGGAACGGTAACCGCTTCTTCGCCCGGCAGCGGACGGTAAACCTGAGCATGGTAACCGTAGAACGTCAGATGCTCCGTATCGCCCGAGGTCATGGTGACTTTCTCGAAATCACGATCCTGGAAGATGCCAGACTGCTCCAACGTAGAAGGCGTGGGCATTTGCAGGTCATCGGTTACGTTGGCAAGATCGGGCTTCTTGTCTTTGTCAACAAAGTCCCTGATCAAACCTTCGTACTTGCTCTCCAAATCGCTTTGCGTCTGCGTGGCATCAATGGGGGTCTTTTCGCCCTGCGCCAGCACAAAGCTAATGCCGGCATACGTGGTTACTAGCGGCACATCAATGGTAATAGGGTTGCCGTCTTCATCAAGAACCGGCTCGCTCACATGCGTGTCGGGGTTCTCCTGATAAATGTAGCTTGTATCCATGCCCTCGCCGTCGTTGAACAGGTTGTACGTGAACGTAGCATCAAGCGACACCTCGTATTCGCCGTACGCGCTGCCATTGAGCGTAGCTTTGCACATATACTTGCCGTCAACGTAAACGTCTTCAAAAGTAACCAGCTGACCTGCGTTTTCATCATACGTTGCTTCCCACGCAACACTAGCGGTTCCCACCGTTGCGGGCAGCATGAGCACCGTCTTATCGGGAACGGCAACATTTGCAGCATTCGCTTCGCCCGTCTCCAAGTCGGTGCCGTCGCAGGCAAGCGTCCACAACGGGAATACCGGCTCACCCGGTACGGCTTCGCCGTTTGCATCTTCGTATTCAACCTGGTTGTTCACACCTTCAGGCTTAATGGAATCCCAGGTCACGCTCAAAGCAGCCGTGTTCAGGATGTCCTGCACGGTTGCGCGCTCCCAGCCAATGAACAAGCGCACGCCGAATTGCTTCGTTACGCCGCCGCGCTCAATGCTGAACGTCACGTTGTCGTACTGGGCGTATTTCGCGGACGCATTGCCCTCGATGCCCTGGAAGTACGAAATGGTGCCATCATCGGCAAGATTGACGGTATCCGTTCCGGGGAACGCCTTCGTTCCCGGATTCACGAACGTAAGCGTAATGCCTTCCTGGTCAAGGTCAATGCCTTGGCTGGTCAGGTAATCAACCACGGCATCGCGAGCCGTGACTGTATCGGGGTTGTTCACCTGGAATGCCCAGATCGAACGACCCTGCATCTTCGTACAAAGGGCAGAAAGCGCATTCTCGTTCACCTGTGCAGCAGAAAGCAACTCCACGGTGAAGGAAGTAGTAGCCGACGCATCGCCCTTCGTGATAGTTGCCGTAAGCGTATACGTTGCGGTGCCCGTCGTGGGGTACGTAAGAGCGCCATCAGCCGCAATCGCGCTTTCGTTTGCCTCGCCTGCAGCCGTGATTGCCCAGCTGATAGCCGTATCTTGCGCGCCTGCAGCCGGAAGAACAAGTGCCGTTGCCTGATCGGGCTCCAAAGAATACGTGCCTGTGGTGCCAGCGGTCAGATCGATGGTTTCGCCCTTGGCTACCGCCTGAAGCTTGAGCGCCACAACCGCTGCTGCAACATCTTTCGCATCCTGATTGTTGTATTCCTGGCCACCCTGCCATGCAAGCACGGGGAAGCCGTTATTGATGGTGTCGGAGTCAATGCGCCATGCCGCGCCATCCGAACCGTTCAGCGCGCCGACAAACGCGTGTGCCTTCATCTCGTCAGCGGTTTTCGCCTGAGCGCGCTCATCGGTTGCACCGCAGCTGTTCAGATAGTAGCTGTTCGACGCAGAAGCCATGCCATCCAGCACGCCCACAACGGCGCCCGCATCAGCGTATTTCGACATTGCGCCCGCGTTGTAGCAGTTCACGACGGAGCCGCTGCCGCTCAACGTGGAGCTGCGCAGCGAGCCAACAATGCCGCCCACACCCTTAGCATAGGTAGCATGTGCCGACAGCGAACCAACGTTGTAGCAGTTGGAAACTTCGCCGTACGTGTAACCCACAATGCCGCCCAAGTTGACAGATGTCATGCTGTAAAGGTTGCCCGTGTACGAAATCTCACCTTCGTTCACGCAGTTGCGGATAATGCCCGTACCCTGCGAGCAGCGGCCGGCAATGCCACCCGTGCTAAGCGAGCTTCCGTTCTTTATCGAACCCTTGAACAGGCAGTTCTCAATAAGACCGGCGTTTGTTCCTACAATGCCGCCCATGTTGGTGCTGCCCTGAATTTCGCCGGACACTGACAAATTTTTCACGACAGCCGTTGCGGAAGTCGCCGCGAACAAACCGTTGCTCGCCTTCAAGCCGGAAACGGTATGACCCGCGCCGTCAAACGTTCCTGCAAATTCGTTCAGATAGCTTGTTTCATTGAGCTTGCCCATGCTTGTCCACGTCTTGCCGCCCAGGTTGATTTGGCCGGTCAACGCGGCGTTTACTGTGTTGTCTTCGGAAACTTTATCAGCAAACCAAGCAAGCTCGGCCGCGTTGGAAATCTGATACACGCCCTCTGCCAGAGAAGGCTCAGTCTTCGTAGTGCCATCCCATGCTTCGCCGGCAAATTCCAGCGTAACGGAAATGGTCGCATCATCGGATACCGTAAAGCTTCCGCTCTGGGGAAGGTAGTTGTCCTTCGAAACCACGTACGTAAACGATGCACCCACCGGCAAAACATACGTGCCGTTCTCCTGGGCGGTCATCTGACCAGCCGTAGCGTGGCTCACCGTAACCGTAACGCCTTCAGGAACATCGAACGTGATGGTCTTTGACTCAACGGGCACCAGCGCGTCAACGGTGATCGCGGTGTCGGCACCGGCAACCGTAACCTGGCCTTGCTGGCTGGTGTAGCCAAACTGGGAAACGGTATAGGTGTACGTGCCATCAGGCACAACGTACGATCCCGAAGAATCCGATGCAATGAGTTCACCGTTATCGTAAAGCTCAATAGTAGCGCCGCTCGGAATGGACGTAGTAACTGTGTGCAGCGGCGTGAGCACAAAGTTCTTCACCTTAACGGTGCCTGTCCTGTTGTAACCAATGTAGTGATTCAGGTACAGAATGTCGCCCGCAGAAAGATCGGCGGTAAACGTTTGCCAATCGTTTGTTCCCTGCGTGTTCTTGAGCGTAACATCGCCCTTTTCAATCAAGAAGCCGTACGAATACGTGCAATCGTTGTCGGCGTCATAATCGAAAGAAACGCGCACGTTTGCCTTTGCGGTAAGGGCAAGCTTTGCCGTTTCGTAACTCGACAAGCTGGAGTACAAGTAATTGCCCGCCTCGTCGTAGATGCCCTTGAACGGACGAATGCTGTCGTTTGCAAGCGTGGCCAGCTCGGAATCCACGAAGTCGGTCATGGTAAGCGTGCGCACAAACGCAACAGGGATAGTAACCGCGCTGTCGGTTACCGTGAAGGCGCCCTCCACCGTATCGCAGCCTTCAGCGGTAGCAACGTAGGTGTACTCGCCCGCCGGCAAACCAGAGGCATAGGCGCGATCGACGCCGTCGGCGCTTTTCACCGTAACGGACGGCGTGCACGACATGCCTTCGGGAAGCGTGGTAGTAAACGTAACGGCCTGCGTGGGCAGGGTGTCCAACGCAACCGTTTGGGCAACATCTTGATCTGTCACTGTGATTGTGCCGGTCTTGGTTTCGTAACCGAAGGCAGACACTTCGTAGCTATATTCGCCCGGAATGACCGTGAATACGCCCGCGTTGCCCGTGATGGTTTCGCCCGCTGAATTGCGCAGAACAAGGGACGCATCGACGGGAGTCGCGGTAAGCGTCACATTATACGCCGGCGCCAAGCTGAAGCCCTTCAGCCAAACGGTGTCATCGTTGCCGTTACCCGAGTAATCCTTCGAGTACGTGAACAGCACTTTGTCGCCCGCTGCCACAATGGCGCTTGTCGTGGTCCAGTCAACCAAACCGCTTGCGTTCTTGACCAGCGAGTTTCCATTCACCGTAACGTTAAATTTATCGTAGTTTGCCTCGGTGCTTACCTTGTAGCTGAACGAGAGCTGACCTGCTTGCTGCGCAGTAAGCGTCAAAACCGCGCTGCTCGAGCCCTTTTCTTTGTTTTCACTCTTCAGCAAGCTGGAGTCGCTGCCATCAAGCACGAAACCGTAGCCGCCATTTTCAGCAGTCACCGCAACACCTGCAGCCGTGAAATAGTCGCCAATAACCCACTTGCGCTCAAGCGTCACCGGAACCGTTACGGCGCTGTCGGAAACTGTGAACGTTCCACTCACATCATCGCAGTTCGGATGCGTTACCGTGTACGTGTACTCGCCTGCGGGCAGGCTGTACGTGCCATCGGCTTGCGGATCAAGCGTCTGCTTGCCCGTTTTCACCACGATGGTGGCGTCTGCTGCGGAAAGGCCTTCAGGGGCCGTCACGTTGAAGCTCACCGTCTGTCGGGGCAGCGCGGTCAATGCGATCTCGCGCGCCACATCGGCATCGGTGACGTCAATCGTGCCCGTTGCCGTTTCATAACCGAAGGCGGAAGCTTCGTATGAATAAGTGCCCGCCGTAACGGTATATGCACCGTTCTTAGCGGTAAGCTCCTGACCTGCGACGTTCTTAAGGATAAGCGATGCATCTGCAGGAACGGTAGTCAGAGTGATCATATACGCCGGAGCAACGGCAAAGTTTTTCACCCATGCGGTATCGTCGTTCTTGTCACCGCTGGAGTCCTTCGTATAGTTGATGGAAACAACGTCACCCGCGGAAACCAGCGTGTTGAACGCCGTCCAGTCAATGACACCAGAGCGGCTTGATTTATTCGTGGTTGTGGAGCTGCCATTCACCTTGATGTCCAGCCAGTCATAGCCCGCCTCGGAGCTTACTTTCCAATCGAAGGAAAGCACGCCCGGCGTTTTCATAGTGATGGTCATGGTCGAAGACGAGCCGCTCTTGCCCTTGTTCGTGGACGCAAGAACAGTGTTGCCGTCAAGATCCACTTCTTCGAAGCCGTAAGAGCCGTCTTTCAAGTTCACGTCGGCTTTGCCGTTCAAAGCAGCGGTCGGGCCCGGCTTGACCACGAAGTCGCAGGTAAACGTTGCGGTCTTGCCATTGAACGTTACAGTCACGGTCTTGCCCGTAGCTTCTGCGGAAGAATCCCAGTCAGTCGTGAAGCCGGTGACTTCTTCGCTGGTTCCGTCCGCATAATGCGCGGTAACGGTCAGCGCGGGCTGCTCATCGCCCACGTAATACTGCGCGGCAGCACCCGCCACCGTGATGCTCGTGAGCTCTTTTGCCTGCAGCTCAACCGCAAGCGATACGGTCTGCGAAGCGGCAGCTTGTTCTGCAGTAACGGTGAATTCGCCTGTTGCCGCAACGTAGCCCGCCTTGGACACTTCGTACGAATACGTGCCCGCGTCGCGCTTGGACGTGGCAGAAGAAACTTTGCCATTAATGGTAAGTTGCGCATCTTCGGGAGTGATGCTGAAAACAACCGTCGCCTTCGGTGTTGCCACTACGTTTTCCCAGGCCAGCGTGGGATAATTGTCGCCCTCTACGAAAGCAGCGCCTAAATCGGCGGCCTTGCCTACCATAGTGTCAACTTTCGTGCCTACCGGCGTGCCCGCACCGTTGTAATTCACGTATGAGTTTGCGGGCAGCGTGTAATAGCAGCTTGCGGAAGAAGCTTCGGAAAACGTTCCGTTATACCACGCCGCAATGCCCGCATGGTTTTCAGCCGTTTCGGAAATCTCACCCACGTTGAAGCAGTTGGTGAAATTGTCGATGACGCCCGATTTGCCCGTCTGACCAGCAATGCCGCCTGCGCGCGACGTGCTCGTGATTGCGCCCGCATTGTAGCAATTCGTAAACGAGCATGACTTGTTGCTGAAGCCAAGGATGCCACCCGCATTGCGACCCGAGACGGATGCCTTGTTCGTACAGCCATCAAAGTTAACTGAATCGGACGTTGCGCCGCCAACAATGCCGGCAACACGCCCCTTGCCGCTCGTTGAAGAAACAGAACCCGCAAACGAGCAATTACTGATGGTTACTTTCTGAGCAAAACCAGCGATACCACCCGCGTACTGCTTAGTCGTGCTTACGGTCCCTTCGACTTTCAGATTCTTCACAACGCAGCCATCGCCCAGGTCGGCAAAGAATCCGCTATCATCCGGTGCCTGCGTAACCGACAGCCCCGATACCGTATGGTTCGCGCCATCAAACGTGCCCGTATAATAGAAATCGTTCGTGCCAATGGGTGCCCACTCCCCCGACAGCGTAATGTCGTCGGTCAGCTGAGCGCAAATCCCATTATTCCCTGCGTTAACGGCGTCGCGGAAATCCGCCAAATCCTGCGCCATTGCAATTTGATAAGGATCGTCTGCGGTTCCGCTTCCCGAAAGCGTAAGCGCAGATGCGTTTGATTGCCCGTCGCTCAGCTGCTCGGGCGCGGCTTCGTCCGCATAAGCGGGCAGCGGCATAAGCCCCAGCACCAGAACAAGAGAAAGCAGGCTGTTCAGGATTGAACGTAAACGTGAACGCTTCATCTTTTTTACCAGTCCTCCTTCGTTGATCTCCACAAGCAACTGCTTTTACAAAGAGGACGCGAAAGACGATGGCGAAGCGTCTTGCTGCGATGCTCCCCGGTAGTGGCAGGTGCTCACGATATCGCGCGGCGATCTGACTTATCGTTGCCGGCAAACGCTAACAACGCATCACAGTGACCTACTCGCAGGGATTCTCACCCTATTCAGCCGGCTGTCCCAAGGGACAGTTTCGCGATTTTTACATCTTGCCAGTTTACCACCTTTACGGCCGCTGCGGACGGCAATGTAAGCGAAGCGCTTCAGCCAACGTCACGGGCGCAGGCAACAGCAGGCGCAAACGACGGGCGAAGAACCAGGAACCAAGCGTCGGGCGACGAATCAGATGTCGTGCAGCGCAAACCGCGAAAAATGACAAGTTTCCGAAACTTTTGGGACGAAAATCGCGCGAAGAGACGGCAAAACGTGCAATCAAATTCTTCGACCTGGGGAAACGCTAAAATGCAATAGCTGGAGTTTCCTTATTGACAAATTACCCCACCTTTTGTCAACATTTTCGCGCTCTTCCCTCTTGGTTAAAGCGCGATGGGGTCTTCTTCGTCTTACAGACTTAGCGCCAAATTTTCCTCCAACAACGCTGCCAATAAAAAATCCAAGGGCAAACAGCACCTCGGATTTTTTGTTGACAAAAGGTGGGGTAATTTGTCAACAACAACACCGATCTCAGGCCATCTTTGCTTCCAAAAGCTTCGAAAACTTGTCAATAATCGCGCACCAGGTTGCACGAAGCCACAAGGCAAGCCCATGAAAAAAGATTCTACGGAGCACCCTGGATGGCAAGCGCAAAAAAAGATGCGGCACCACGTGGCACCGCATCTGAAAGAGAGGATGAATCTAAGAGTCGCGCTTTCGTCGCGCTTACCGCTCCTCGCGCGAGACGGGAGCAGCGGGAGGTCGCAGGGCAGACGGCTGCAAGGCAGGCGCTCCACACACGGGGCAGATGCGCGCATCGGACGGAAGATCAGTGCCGCACAAAAGGCATTTCCCTTTTTCGGGCAGGCCGCTCACCTTTCCCAATTCGCAGCCTCCGCAGCGAGTGCAAAACATACACGCCACAACGCGCCGCCCTTTCCTGTTCGACCGAAATCGCTACGCGCGCTTTGCGCGCTTACGCGGCATGAGCACCGCGATAACGGCAGCGATTGCCATGGCGATACCAACAATCAGGAAGGAATCGCCCACGACGCCGGTCTGGTCGATGATGATACCAGCCAACCAGGGACCAAGATAGCGGCCCACAATGTTGATAGTGCCTACAACGCCCGTGCCCGTTGCGCGGATATCGTCGTCGTAATACTCACCAGCAGCAGTCATGATAACCGTAATAACACCCGTGGAAGCCGTGATAACGGCAACAAAGATGTAGCACACGATCAGAGACGGAGCAGCACCGCTAGTCAAGTAGAAGTAGTAACCGAAACCGAAGACCGCATTCAGGCCAACCATGAATGCCATGATGTTCTTACGCTCCATGCGGTCAGACAGCTGGCCCAAAACAAGCTCGGTCAAAATGGTCAGAACGCCAGCCCACGTAATACCCAAAGACGCCTGAGCCAAATCGAAACCAACGGACTGAATGGATGCAACGTAGTACTGGGAAGCAGCCATGTAACCAACTTGGTAAATGATGTAGAACAGACCGAAATGCCAGGTGATAGGCATGCGCAGAACGCGAGCGATAGCAGATTGGCCGTTGCCCTTCACGTCCTTGACCTCTGCTACTTCTTCCATCTTAGGAGCAGGAGCAGCCTGAACGCCTTCGGGAGCACCGTAGGGAGCAAGACCCTTCTCCTCAGGACCTTCGCGGAAGAAGATGGCGATGAACACTGCAATAGCAGCATAGATACAACCAAAGATAACGTAGGACATTTCCCAGCCCATAGCAGCAATGATAAGAGGAGTAACAATGCCCAAGATGATGGCGGAGAAGTTCGCGCCCGGGGTGATAAGGCTCATGCCCATGCCGCGCTTGTTCGGGGCAAACCAGCGGGAAACGATCTTCGGAAGAATGGCCATAAGCAGACCAGCAGTACCGCAACCAGTAATGGACCAGGTCACGATTGCGGGGACAAGACCCAGGGGCGCCAAAAAGCCGAACAGGATGGCACCTACAGCAGCTAGAGCGCATGCAACAACGATTGCCTTGCGCGTGCCGAACTTATCGGCAGCCATGCCCCATGCGAACGAAAGGCCGGCGTAAAACACCATGTAGATGGAGGTGATCAAGCCAATTTCAGCGTAGTTAACGCCCAGGGACTGACGGATGGATTCCAAGGTCAGAGCAGGAAGACGCTGAGCGCTCAAAACAATAAACTGCGTCAGAAAGCCGCCCAAGCAGATGATGAATGCGTAATGCAGACCTCCGCTTTTCTTCGGGGTGGTGTCTTCAATGGTTTGAAGCATCGTGAACTCCTTTTGAAACGTTTTGATATAGTTTTCTATGATCAAGCTTTAGGAAAACAGCTGCGCGCGCATTCTGCCGAACTTCTCATGTCGCGCCGCACGCTTCTTCTCGGCATTTCGTTGCTTAGCTTCGGTTGCTGCCGCCTCGAAAGCTTTATGAGCAGCCTTACCCTCTTGCTGTTCAAGCTCGGCGTATTCTCGAATGCGATCCCAGTCCTTGATAAGGGAAAGCGCCTGCGCTTTCTTCTCAACCGGAACATACAGATCAACGCCGTAATTCTTGTCTTTGTGCTGCGGAATGCCAATGGTCAGAATAGGATGGTTCATCTTCAGCGAACCGCAGTCCCTGCCATACAGATGAATGCCGCGCTTGCGAAAGATATATGCGATGCCATCGTATTGCCAAGTCTGCTTGACATTCGTCAAATAAGACCAGGTCATCTTCTTGTATTCCTCAAGATCGACAACCGTTGTCCATCCTTTTTTCTGCTGTGGAAGCATTTGTTTTCTCCTTTGGAGGGGAAAGCGCCACATCGCAAGAGGCAAGAAGAGAAGACGAACGGACTCTTCTGAAGGGGTCACCCCTTGCGATGGGTGCAAGAGTAAACATAACGGGGCGAAAGAAGTGGCAGCTGGCAGCGCCACCATGCTCCTAAAGCGTGATTCCCTAAGGGAACCTTTTCAGCGTGAACGCTTACGGCATGAAGACGGAAACCTTCTTGCCGCCCAGCTCAATCATGCGAGCTGCTACTTGATCAGCGGGCAAAACCTCGATGACCTGCGCCAAGCAATGCTGCTGGCAGGCAGCAAGCTTGCCCTGGCTCACACGCTCTTCGCATAAGTCGCACAAGTCGGTCGGTACGGGGATATAATCCCACTCCCACGAGCCGTTGACTTTCACCGGACCGTGCTGCTTGATGACAATGCCCTGCTCTTCGAAGGAAAGACCCTTCTCTTTCATGCAAGAAACGGTGCAGGAATCGCAGCCAAAGCAAAGCCCGTAGTTGATAAGCATTGCGTTTTTCATAGTATGCCTCCTTCCCTGCCGTTATTTCTGAAGAGCGGCCAGCTGAGCGGGAGTTGCAAAAAGGCTCTCGTCAACAGGGCATTCCGCTTTGCGAATATGGCAGATACCGTTCTTGTAGGGCGCGCCGTAACCGGTGACCGAAACGCTTTCATGCGGAATCAGATTGTTCGCGTTAGAGGTGAACACGCCATAGGGGTTTTCGCCCTCGCCGCTTTGCTCCGGATACCACCAAGCGTGCTCAACGTGGACGAACTTCTCGTTGACTTCGTTCGTCAGGTTCGCTTTCTGCACCATGCGGCCCTGCGGGCTTTCAACCTCAACCCAATCGCCTTGGGCAATACCGTATTCAGCGGCAGTCTTGGGGTTGATGGTCACCAGCGGCCAAGGATGCAGCTTGCGGCACGTGAGATCCTTTTGGCGATGCTCGGAGTGGAACATGGAAATGTGACGACCACCCGTGGTGTAATACAGCGGATACTCGGCCTTGAGCTCGGGTTTCGACTCGTGGGAGAACTCGGGCTCTTCGAAGTACGGCAGCGGCTGTTCGCCGTAAGCGGCAAGAACCGGCGACCACAGCTCAATGCGGCCAGACCTTGTCTCGAAGCCAAGGTTGCCGTCGGCGCGCAGCAGACCCTTCTCGTACTTCTTGTATTCGTAGCCCGCCATCTTTGCCGGAACAGCCTTTACTTCGTCCAGACCGTAACCGTAGTTCTCGCGCAGCTTGGCATCGAAGAACTTATCGGGCGTTTCCATGCCTTCCCACAGCTCGGGACGCATACGGCGACCCATATCAATAAGAATCTCCAGGTCAGACTTGGTGTTGGGATTGTCGATGATCTGGTTCATGGCACCAATGAAGTGCTGGTTGCGGCCGTAATTCGGCGTTACCAAGCCCTCATGCTCAACGTAGGTGGAAAGCGGCAACACAACATCGCACAGCGCCATAATGGTGGGGGTCATGAAGATGTCGTTTGCAACCACAAATTCAAGGTCCTTCATAGCTTCATACCAACGTTTAGGCTGGTCAGCCATGCAAGCCAGCGGATTGTTGCCAATAATCCAGCACATGCGCAGCTTGTAGTAGCCTTCCATATCGGCCCATTTGCCTTCAAGCCAGTTCAGCAGCGTGTCGCCCTGAACACCGCCCATAGCAGCACCTGCGTTGAACAGGGCGTATTTGCCATCGGGATCAATAATGTGCTTTGCCGCCATTTCGGGGTCAAGAACGTCCATCATGTCGTAGCGCCACTGGCCAATGAAACTCGTAGGCTTCGTGATGGTAATGCCGCCGGGAACATCAATGTAGCCGCAAATGGCGCAAATGGCCAAGAAGCACTGAGCTGCTTGCGTGGAGGCCTTGGACTGGTCAAGCGCAACACCCCAGGTAGCAGTGGAGGGAGCATTCGTTGCGAAGGCACGCGCGGCGCCAACCAGCTGTTCGGGATCAACCCAGGCAACTTCTTGCACACGCTCGGGCGTCCATTCCTTGCAGGCCTCGGCCAGCTGCTCGAAACCATACGTCCAGCACTCAACGAACTCGTGATCATACAGGCCTTCGCTGATAATGACATTCAAAAAGCCCAGGCCAACAGCGGCATCGGTACCAGGACGAAGCTGCAAATGGAACTCCGCATGGGCAGCAAGCCACGTGACACGCGGATCGATAACGATAATCTTCGAGCCGCGCTTAATCAGGTCGATAATGCAGGGGCCAAAGAAGCCATCGGGGCTGGAATACAGCGGGTCTTTGCCCCAGACCATGATGTATTTCGGAACAACGTAGCCCGGATGATCGTAGCGATCCTCCCAGTACTGAGCGGAGTCGATTTCCGGAACGCCGGCGCCCAGCAAGTAGTTGGTGATGGTAGCACGCGGGCCGTAGCACGCTTCGCCGGAGAATGCGTACGTGGAAGCGCCGTTCGGCGTGTTGCAGATAGCGGGGCCATACACCGGAGCATACAGCGTTGACTCGCGGCCGGTACCCGTAAGCGTGAAGATGGTCTCGGCACCCCACTTCTCCCAGATGCCGCGAATGTTCTTCTCAATCAGATCGTACGCTTCATCCCAAGAAACCTTGCGCCACGCATCTTTACCACGATCCGCACGATCACGCACCATAGGGCTGGTCAAACGTTCATCGCTGTATACCACTTCATCAAGGGTAAGGTTGCGAACATCCAAACGTCCTTGCGTGATGGGATGATCGGGGTCGCCTTCCACTTTCAGGATCTTGTTATCCTTAACGGTAACGATAACGCCCCATCCTACGGGGTGGTCTCCCGGCGGCGACCAAGCGCAGGTGCGCACCTTCATTACGCCATCGCTTTCTTCTAAAACGTATGGCTGCTTTGCATCAAGCATGTCTCCTCCTCTTTACTTCAGGCTCACTTGCTTGCATCCGCACACGTTGCTTTTTCAATTTCGTGTGCAGCTTTCAACGCCGGGAAGCATAGGAGATTTTCAAGGACGCGCATAAGACTCGAAAGGGAGGTTTTTCGGAAGAAGAGACCTTCCAAAAAGGGTTGTTTCCGGTGAACGGCTCACCAACCCTTTTTGGGTTACATGGGTATGAACAGGCATTTTGCAAGGAAAAGCACGGGTTGACGATAATTTTGCACACTTCAGCGCTGAGCGATGGATCGCATGCGAGACAAGCAGAAACGCAGGTACTCCTTCTCAGCAAAAGAATCAAAAGTCGGCGATGAGCCACACGGTGAAACTACTTCGATGCCTTCTTTGCTTCTACCATATTGATTAATTCCTGACGAGAATGAACGTCGCATTTCGCATAAAGGTTGCGAATGTGACCCTTCGCCGTGTTGTACGAAATGCACAGCTCTTCGGAAATGTATGCCGCCGTGCGACCGCGGCTCAGTAGACCCAAAATCTCGGACTCGCGCGCGGTGAGCCCCTTCTCGGCGGCAAGCGCTTCGCACAAAACATCCCAGTGCTCCAGGGGCACTTCATGGGGTGCAGTTTGCATGCCCTTGTCGGAATCGGATGCAGGAACAACAATAACACCTTCGCTGAACGTCTTTTCCAACGCTTCGGTGACCGTGTGCTCTCCCATGACGAATTGCAGACAAAGCAGCACTATCACGGCGCATACAATTGCAGCGATAAGCGCGCCGTCGTGAAAAGCCGGGAGCGCCGCCACAGAAAAGCCCGCCACGAACTGCCCAAGCGTCGTGCCTACCGCAGAAGCACCGCGGCCAAGACCGAAGACATACGTTGAGGAAAGCGTCGTCTGCGAGGCGATGCTTGCCAAAATACACCAAACAGCAAGAATGAAAACATTGTACGAAACATCAACGATAACCAGCTGCACAAAACGGAACGTTTCACCCAGCAGCGGCGAAACAAGAATCACCAAGCATGCGATAGTTGCGATCGGATAATAGATTTTCCCAATGTCGAAAGAATGAGCACCCAGGTAGAGCGCGCAACCCACCAGCAGCGCCAACTTCACGTTCAGGCTGGCAAACACCGAAGCAATTGATTCATCGCGCACGATTTCCATAGGAAGTTCCAGCGTTGCAATTCCCTTGAAAACACCCACCGCCAGCGCGAAAACGAACACCACCGCAACACAACGGAAGAAAAACCCTCGAGGCAGCATTTCGATGGGAATCGCATCGGCATCGTGCGCGGCCCCTTCTTCGCCTCGGATGAAACAAAACAGCACCGCCAAGAACGGAAGCGACGACAAAACAATAAGCGCAAGCGGTCGCGCAATAGCAGCGCACATGAAGTATATGAGATTGGAGATAACCGCCGTATAAAACACCGTGAAGAAAATGCGATTACCATTCAGATACGAATACATGTCGCCAATACGCACGCACACAAACGCCGTTCCAATGCCCGTACCCGCGCTGACCAGCACAAAAATCTCTGTTCCAAAATTGCCGCCAAACGCGCCCAAAATAATCGCGGTGCAAAACGAAGCAAGCAGCCCCATGCAGGGAACAAGCGGACCGCGCGTGATATAGCGATGCACGCTGCGATGCGCCGCTCCTAAAATAAGAAGCGTTACGCACAAGGGGACGCCCGAAGCAAGATACAGGACATTGTGCGACGCGCCCGTTGCAAGATGCGTCGGCATGGCAACAATGCTTGAGCCGTTCATCATGAGCAAAATCCACGCGCTGTAAAAACCCAGGCTCAAAAACTTAACTGACGGCCAGCGCACGTCGATTTCGCCCAAGCTGTGTTTGAGTTTCGCTGCAAACGTATCCACGTTCTCCCCTTATTCTCCCCTTATTTGCAAACGCACCTGCGATTACAAAGTTCGCCGCGCTTATTTTTCCTTCGCAATGACCAGCGTGAAGTAGTCGGACATATCGGCAGGAACATCGGCAAGATGCGGGTAGAGCGCTTCGTCTTCCAAGCCGCAATTCGCCACGAGCGACGTGGTATCCAGTATGCCGGCCTGCTCTACAATTTCGCGCACGGCATCCAACTCGCGACCGCTCTTCATGAAGACTTTCGTGCCAGGAACCGCCATGGCGGCATCTTTCGCATCGCCCGCCATAACGGGAACGATCGTGAGCGCTTCGGGGCCTTCGCACAAGGGAATGCCCAGACGCGCGGCGGAGGCGCAAAACGAGGTGACACCGGGGATGACTTCAGCACGATACCCCTGCTCAACTAGCATTTCGTGAATGTAGTAGTACGTGGAATACACTCCAATATCGCCAATGGCGGCATACGCAACGTCCTTGCCTTCGTCAAGCGCGGCGGCAATTTCAGTCGCAACGCCGCGGTACGCCTCAATGACTTTCGTGCGATCGCGCAGCATGGGCGTGGAGCAATCGATGAGCGGCTTACCCTGAATGTGTTCTTCAATGATGCCGTAGGCCGTTTGGCGGCCATGTCCAATGTTGGGGACAGCCACCACATCAGCCGCGCGAAGGACGCGCACCGCCTTCAATGTGAGCAGTTCGGGGTCACCTGGGCCCACGCTTACGCCGTAGAGCGTTCCCTTCGGCGCCTCGGTTGCCGTTTCAGGAGTGGTTTCTGCGGCTCTCGTGACTTCCGCGCATCCGGCAGCAATAACGTTTTCTGTTGCATTCATGCGAAGTTTCCTCTTTCGGTTCACTCATTTGTTGACAAATTACCCCACCTTTTGTCAACATCAGCTTTCGGGGGTATCAACCGCAACAGCTGCGGAGATTTCTTTGAACAGCTGCTTGACCTGGCCATATACAACAAGTCCCTGCTTTTGACCCAGTTTCTGGATGATGCCGCGATAGAATTCCTGCTTCGTAGTTGCCGCCTGCGCTGCTTTCACTACAACGTTTAGCTGATCTTCAAGCAATACCACTTCATGCTCCGTCAGAAGCGCGGTGATTTTCGATACGGCGTCCGCTCTCGCTGCATCGGCCTTTGCGGAACGACGACGCCTGCGGCTGCGTGTTTGTTTCGGGGCGCTTTCGGGTGCGGGCTCGGTTGCGGCAGGTTCAGACGCAGGCTCAATTGCGGGTTCGACGGCGACGACCTGCGGTTCCGCTTCGGCAGAGGGCTCGATGGCTGCGACCTGCGGCGCCACTTCAGCTGCAGGCTCGGCTGCATGCTCAGCAGCGGGTTCAGCGGCGGGCTGAGTGGCTGGCTCAGCTGCGACCCGCACTTCCGCTTCACCGCTACCAGCGGGTTTGGCAGCAGGCTCCGCGTTCGCTGCGGTGTCCGCAGGTTCTACGACCGCCGCCGCTTCTGCAGCAGCCGATATCTCCGCAGCAACCGCCGGTGCTTCTGCAGCAGCCGATGCTTTCACGGCGGTAGACATTTCCTCGGCAGTCGATGCTTCGCTCGCCTTCTCTGCAGGCTGCTCGGTTGTTTTTTCAGCTGGCTCTTCGCCCGCTTTTTCGACCTTGTCGCCCTTATCGTTCTTTTCGGACTTCTTCTTCCGGCGCGATTTCCCGTTACACTTGCTCGCGCGCGCAGCAGATTCTCCGTTCTTTACGCCTTCGGATGCAGCGGTCGGCGCTGTCAGCGCGGATTCTCCCGCTACGGAAGCGGCGGCATCGGTGACGCTTTCTGCGCCCTGAACAGCGGTAACGGCTTCGGCCGCTTCAGAGCCTTCGCTCGCCTTCGTCTTGGCGGTATCAACGGGCGCAGCGACCGGCGCGTCACCGCCAGCAGCACCTTCCGCAGCGGCGCTTCCCGCAGGTGCGGTCTCCACGGCTTCGGCAGTTTCTGCCGGAGCATCAACCGCCGGAGCCTCGGCAGCAAGCGCATCGGCACCCGAGCCGCGACGGCCCTTCCCCCCGCGACGCGACGACGAACGACGCTTCCCCGCCGTCTCCGCAAGCGGCGTAGGAGGAAGCCCCAGGTCTTCCGCAATACTCGAAACGCGCCTGACCTGGGGCAATCCAAGACGCACGCCCATACGATCCGCAGCATCGTAGCCATGATCGTTGCTCACAATCACGTGCTCTTCCGTTGCCTGCGGAAGCTCGCTATACAGCCACGCCACTAAATGGAAGTCCAGCGCGTTCGGCGTTCCCACGTCAACGCTGATAAGCTCGATTTTCGCCTGCGCGCGCAACGCCTGCTCAACAAACGCAATGCGCATCGTGTCGGCCTTGGGACTATAAAAAATGCGCACGGTGTCATTCGCAGTCAGCTTGTCAATGCCATCCACGCCCGCGTGCACGTTCTCGTAATCAACGTAATAAACAGTCATACATGCCTTCCTTGGTTTATTCCAAACGGACATTTTAGCAGACTACGCACGCCCGCACAGCGCTTCACCGCGAAGTTGCGCCCACAATGCGGTACAATCGCCCGCATGAACATGAAACCAATCGCACATATACGCACTGACCTGCCGCAGAAATTCGGCATTCCGCGCAACAGCTTTCTGGCGCCGCACCTGCAAGGTCGGATTATTTTCGAGCCGGAGTTTGCGCTGAATGCAGCCGTTACGGGACTCGAAGGATTCTCGCACCTTTGGCTGATCTGGCAGTTCGAAAACGGGTTGCCCGGCGGCACGGCGAGCGACATCGAGCTGGACGCAAGTGCGCGCGACAAGGCGCAGATGGAAGGCACGGCGAAGGTGTCGGCCGCGGGCGCGGTGGGCGGCGGCAACAACACGTCGGACGCGGCGTCGGGCGCAGCGGTATGCAACGCACCCGCACGAGCGGCGGATATCGTGAGCGAAGCAGGTGCGCACGACAAAGCAGAAGCACCCGCACAGGCCTCCGACCAGCAGAAACAACACAATACGCCCTGGTCTCCCACGGTGCGCCCGCCGCGACTGGGCGGCGTGGAGCGCGTGGGCGTCTTTGCAACACGCAGCCCCTTCCGCCCAAATCCGCTGGGGCTTACTTGCGTAAAGCTCGACCGCGTCGAGCACACCGAGAACGGTCCTATCATCCACATTTTGGGAGCTGACCTGCGCGATAACACGCCCATCTTCGACATCAAACCCTATATTCCCTTTGCCGATTGTCACCCCGAAGCAACAGGCGGCTTCATCGACGAAACACCTTGGAACGAGCTGGATGTCGCTTTCCCCGATAACTTGCGCGAAAAAGTTCCTGCAGAAAAACAGGCAGGACTTGTTGAGGTGCTGCGCCAAGATCCGCGCCGCGCGGGAAGCAAACACGAGCCTACCCGCATTTATCACCTTGCCTACGCTGGCTTGGACGTGTCTTTCACCGTTGATTGGGAAACGCTTTCCGTCGTTGCAGTTGACAGCGCCGAAAACGCAGCAGCCCCTGACCCCCAGCGATAACGCTAAAGACGCAACGTCACAGGGGCCGCAGATGCCACCCTGTTCACGCCACATCTCTTTTCATGCCGCCCCTTCGTGCCATACCCCGGCTCCAAGCGTCGCCGCTGACGGCGCGACATCCCCTGACCCCCAGCGACGGTAACCGCGTACGCCCAGCTCGGTGACCACTCGGTAACGCCGCCCAAAGGGGCTTCTTGGCGCAGATACTCTCATGATACCCTGGGACCACTGCACGTGACCGCCGCGCTCAATCATCGTATTGGAACCACGTTCGAGCGCGACAGCAAAGAAAGGACAAAAAATGGAAGTAATCGACGTAAACAGGAATTCAGCCCATCTCAATGACACTCTGGAGATTTACCACAGCGTTTTCCCTGAATACGAGCGTATTTCCGACGATGACCTGCTTGCGCTCATTGATGCCTGCACTTGCGTCAAGCTTTGCGCTTACCTGGAAAACAATGCTGTTGCAGCCATGTCGTTTATCTGGGACTTCCCCGAACTTCCCTTTGCCTACCTGAACTTTTTAGGCGTATCCGAAAAATGCCAGGGCGGCGGCGTGGGTAGCCGCGTTCTTGACGCTATAAAGCAAAATTGCGCGCAGCCCGTAATGCTGGACATGGAGGTCGTCAACGACCCCAACGCAGAAAATCCCGAGCAGCGCCAGCGCCGCCTGCGCTTTTATCAACGAAACGGATTTGAGCAGACAGGATTGAATCTTATCTTCGAAGGCGTTCCGTTTGAGACCATGACGTACGGCGCAACCATCACGCAGCACGACCTTGATAAGCTGATGGAACTCATGGAGCACCCGTGCCGCGAGCACTGCAGCTACTAATTTCGGCGCTCAACCGCTCAACAGCAGCGCCACCCAAGAGAACACCTCACGTGATGCCGACCCCCTTAGATGCTGCCGAAACCCCTTCGATGGCGCTCAACGATAGCGCCGTCCAATAAAACAATCGAAACGTTCCTCGGACGCCATCGAAGTCCCCTCGACGGCACCCGGAACTCTTCTGCCACCGCCAGCTCAACGCTGAAACGGTGCTCCGCAAGCCATGTTGTCGAAAAAACGCCTCCAATGCGCAAAATATGACGGTACGGGGTAGGTTGCACTTGACAACTTGGGATAAGGGAATCTTGCGACCTGAGCAAACGTGTTCTTGCTTGTCGAAAAGAAGCTTAAAACGAGTCTGGTAGTCCGTTTCCACACCCCCGACCTACCCCGTACCGTCATATTTTGCGCATTTGCCTTCAATTTCCGACAAAGTGAATCGTTCAGTAAACAATCAACCCCGACGCACACCAGAGTAATTTCGGCATAAAACAATAAAATGTCGTTATTCTCCCTTTTGGTATCAAATAGAAACACACGCAACCGTGTGTTCCTATTTTTTTCGATGACCACCCGATATGCAAAATAAGTAAATAACGGTACACTTATCCGGGCGTATCATTTTCCATCCTTTGAAAACAATAAAAGTCAACTCTGTTTTCCTATAAAACTTACCGCTACACTGTCGAAAAGTGGAAACACTTCTCTTGATGGTTGGTAACTTGATCGGTCGGTCGATCGCCTCCGTCACAGATGGAGGTTAGACCGCCAAGAAAGGCAGGTGGTCACAATGGCAGCTCCCGAAACCGAGCATGTCCGCAACGTCGCCCTGGTCGGGCAGGACGGCGCGGGCAAAACATCACTGGCGGAAGCCATGCTGTTCGTGTCTGGACGCACTTCTCGTATGGGAACCACACACGACGGAAAATCCAATCTTGACGTAGATCCCGAAGAAATCAAACGTCGATTCACCATTGCCACTTCCCTTGCTCCGGTTAATTACCGCGACTACAAAATCAATGTTCTTGATACTTCCGGACAACCCGATTTCATTGGCGAAGCGCTGCTCTCCATGCAGGTATGCGAGACGGCGCTTTTTGTTTTCGATGCCGTAACCGGCCCGCAGCCCATGAGCACGCGTCTGTGGAAAGAAGCAGACAACATGCGCCTTTCCCGCGCCGTGTTCATCAACCACATTGACTGCGAAAACGCAAACTTCAACGCCGCCATGGCAACGCTTCACGCGCGTTTCGGTTCTCGCCTTGGCGCCGTGACTATCCCCATTGGCGAAGGCCCCGACTTCAAAGGCGTTGTTGACGTGCTGCGCATGAAGGCGCGCTACTTCACCGACAGCGATGAAGAGCTGGTCGAAGACATCCCCGCCGATTATTTGGATGCCGCGGAAACCGCACGCGAAAAGCTGTGCGACCTGGTTGCCGAAGCCGACGAGGACCTTATGATGAAGTACCTCGATGGCGAAGAGCAACTGACGCAAGAAGAGCTGGAAAGCCTGTTCGATAAAGCCATCCTTCAAGAGCTGTTCATTCCTGTTTTCGTTGGATCCACCCTGATCAAGCAAGGTGTTAAGGGTCTTATCGAAGACATTTGCACGTACTTCCCCAGCCCCACCGCCCACGGCAGGTTCCGCTTGGCAAGTGGCGAAACTATTCGCGTGAGCGAAGAGAAGCGCCCCGCCGCCTACGTTTTCAAAACGCTGCTTGACCCCTACGCGGGCCGTTTGAGCTTCTTGAAAGTTATTGCCGGCACGCTTGAGCCGGGCATGGAACTGCTCAACAGCCGCAACGGCAAGAAAGAGCGTCTGGGCCACTTGTACCTGATGATGGGCAAGGAAACGAAAGACGTCAAGCGCGCGAAGGCGGGCGACATCATTGTTGTTCCCAAGCTGGGCGAAACCATCACGGGCGACACGCTTTCGCAGACCGGCGAAATTTCTGTCGAAATGGCACCGATGCCCGTTCCGTACTACCCCATAGTCATCGAAGCGGACGACAAGAAGAACGAAGACAAGCTGGGCACATTCCTTTCCCGCGCGGCGGAAAACGACCCCACGCTTATCATCGATCGCAACGAAGAAACGCGCCAAAGCGTGGTGCGCTGCATGGGCGATACCATGGCCGCGCTGTTGATTTCGCGCCTGCAGTCGCAGGTGGGCATTGGCGTTCACACCGTACCCGTGCGCATTCCCTATCGCGAAACCATCCGCAAAACGGCAGAAGCGCAAGGCCGCCACAAGAAGCAAACCGGCGGTTCCGGCCAGTTCGGCGACTGCTGGCTGCGTCTTGAGCCCAACCCCGGCATGGGTTACGAGTTCGTGGACGACATCCACGGCGGCGCTATTCCCAACGGCTTGATTCCTGCTGTTGACAAGGGCGTGCAAGAAACCATGGCTGCGGGCTACTTGGCAGGATACCCCCTGGTAGACATCAAGTGCACGTGCTACGACGGCAGCTATCACTCCGTTGACTCCAACGAAATGGCCTTCCGCACCGCAGCGCGCATTGGCTTCCACGCCGCATGCGAAAAAGCGAATCCGGTGATTCTTGAGCCCATCGCCGAGATTTCCGTGAACACGCCCGAAGAGTTCGCGGGCGCCATTATGAGCGACATTTCCACGCGCCGCGGCCGCATTATCGGCACCGACTCCAACGACGACGGCGACACCATCATCATCGCGCGCGTTCCGTACGCAAGCGTCATTACGTACACGAAGGACCTGCGCTCCATCACGCGTGGCTGCGGCACGTACACGTTGGAAATGAAAGATTATGAACAGGCACCTGTTGACGTACAGGCAAAACTGATTGAAGCTTATAAGGAATCGAAAGCTTAAGCGAAACTCGGCCGTTTAAGCGCAACGCATAGAAAGGAAACGATCATGGGAAAGAAAGCAGATGAGGCGCTGGAGATAACTCTTGAGGAGCTGCCCAACTACCTGCGCGCAAACCACTCCGCCTACATGGAAATTGGAGAAGAGCTCCTCTATTTGACCGACGCCAACGATATTTATTGGCGCGCGCAAGACACCAAAACCTTGAACGAGAAGGGTCACTACGTTGACTGTTCTCCCCTTGTTCCCACCGTTTCGGAGTTCATGGACCTGCCCATTTGGAAGGGTGGCGCCATCCGCGGATTGTTCGGCGCGGCAACATTCTATGCATCGGTGAAGGAATAACTTCGCGTTAGGAACCTGCTTGATTGGGAAGTTGTAGATGATTCCCCCATCAAGCGTTGAGCGAGCGGGGGCTTCGGCATGATGTCGGAGCCCCTTCTTCATGCCTGCAACGCTGCGCGTCCGCGAAGCCTCGCGAGAAAGTTAAAAAGACCCCGTCACTTTTTCACGTGCGCGGTTTTGGCAATGAGTTTTTGATAGATGCGGTCGCGAATCCACGGCTCGGTGGAGAGCGCACAAGCTTCATTGATAGGGACCCACTTTACGCCGCTGTTCTCATCGGGCTTTATGCGCAGATTACTCACAGCGGGATCGGCCTGCGCCAAATATGTCACGTTCAAGTGCAAATGCGAGCTCACATACGCGCCACGCTTCTCATGGCCCGCAACCGTAAGCACCTCAACCGAGAAAACCCGGCCGTCAAGCAGCAACTTCGCATCCGCCACGTCCGTCTCTTCTTGAAGCTCGCGCAACGCCACTGCAGCAAGATCTGCTTCGCCATCGGCATGCCCGCCAATCCATGACCAGGAGTTATAAATGTTGTGGTAGATCATAAGCGTTTGGGTGAACGTGGGGTCAACCACCCAAATCGAACACGCCATATGGGCTTGTGCGCTACGATCGAACACGTTGGGAACGTCGCGAAGGGCACGTAGGATGACTTCTTTATCGACCGCTTCCTGCTCATTTGCCGGAACGAACGCCTGGATGTTCTCGTAGAGTTGCTGCCGTTCTTCCGCAAATGCTCCCATGATGCTTCCCTTCGCTTTTCTTGCCCTGCCCCGTTGCGGCAATGTTGTCAAATTACCCCACCTTTTGTCAACAAGAAACGGGACACAAGGCGCAGAACTCGACAATAAATGAGACACCAGGCAATGGGCGCGGCAGTGCGGCTCTGCCACAATGGCAGCATGAAGAACTCTGCACGACCCTTTGCGTTTATGAGGAGGCATATCATGACGACCTGCGCAAATACCACAAACACAGGCTCCGCAACCACGGGAAAGAACCTCAAGAAGCTCACGCTGCTGCACTCGAACGACCTTCACGGCGACTTCCTGGCCGAAGAGATTGACGAGAAGCTGGTGGGGGGCGTTTCGTATCTTTCCGGCTACCTGGATAAAGTGCGCACCGAAGAGAAGAACGTCATTTACGCCATTGCCGGCGACATGTTCCGCGGGTCGGTCATTGACAGCGAATTCAAGGGCATCAGCACCATTGAAATCATGAACCTGCTGGGTCCCGATGTGGCGACCATTGGCAATCACGAAATCGATTACGGCGTGTCCCACCTGCTGTTTTTGGAAAAATGCTCTACGTTTCCCATTGTAAATGCGAACTTGCACATCTCCACGAACGGACGTCGCTTGTTCATGCCCGAAACCATCATCGAAATCGATGGCATGAAAATCCTGTTCATCGGCATCATCACCGAAGAAGTGCTGGCTGCGGCAAAATCTGACACCATGGTAGGAACGTTTTTGGACATCGAAGAGGCTGCCGTTGACGTGGGTCGCATTTGCAACGCCTATAACGCCACCGACATCGACTTTACCGTGCTGCTCACGCACATCGGCTTTGAGGAAGACCAGCGCCTAGGGAAACGCTGATTAATTCGCGGCCGACGGCGCGCCGCATGCCGCCCAATCTGCCATCCGGCCTGCGGAAATA